>CAIKKN010000001.1 GCA_903827945.1 uncultured Actinomycetes bacterium
CAAATCGAAAATCCTCGGCGCTTACGGTGAGTGCGTAGCTCGCCGTTGAGAGAAGTGAACCAATCCCTTGAGAAAGTTCGCTCTTCACTCCCCCATGCAATTTAAGGTCATAGAGAATTCGCGAGGTCGCACGAGTCTGAAATGTCCGAATTAAATAAAGGGATCTGGCTTAATGGATGCGTGCCCCCGGTCGGACTCGAACCGACACTGGAAGGATTTTAAGTCCTCTGTCTCTGCCATTGGACTACGGGGGCGCAATGAAAGGCTTAGATTACACACTTATTTCATGCATGAAAGCGAGCGAGGAGCGAGGCTTTGAACTAGTTCTTGGGGGAAATCCTAGGCAAATTCCATTTGAAATAAATTGAAAGCTCGCGAACCGCAACGACCACAAGTCCGCCAATTGTGACTGGAATAAATCGGTTGATCTGAAGTTCATTGAGTGCAACAAATACAGCCGCTCCACTTAGGCACGAAGTGGCGATCGTTTCTCTGTGAAGGAGAACTGGTTCTACTTGAGCAAGTACATCGCGGAATAAGCCGCCAGCTACTCCACCGATTAAACCAAGCACCGTTGCGATAACCGCATTGACATGAAGGCGAAGTGCGAATTCGGTACTTGAAACCGTTGCTACCGCCAGACCAAAAGTGTCCAGCGAAAGGAAGAAGCGGCCAACGGGCTCAGAGCTTCCTCGAAGAACAGTGAAAATAACCGCCAAGCCAACTGATGAGAGCAACCAAGGATTGATAATCCAAGAAGGTGACTTCAATAAGAATAGATTACGGAGTGTTCCACCAGAGAGAGATGAAACTGCAGCGATTAAAGCAATTCCGCCAAAGTCCATTCCTTTCGCCGCAGCTACGCGCGCACCTACCGTTGCAAATGCAAAGGTTGCAACAAGGTCACAAACGGTGACGAGCGAAGTCCATTCCATATTCATATTCTAATACCTCACGAATCCTTACGGCTCAGTTTTAAGGCCAACTTAAAAATGGTATCTAGCTGCACCTGCGTGAGTTTGCCCGTGAAAGTATTTTGTTGACTCGGGTGGTAACTCGCAAGAAGCTCTCTCTTTACGCCATCTTTTCCAACAAATGAAGCGCTGGCTCCATGAGTAAAAGGTGGTCGCGGCTTGGGCGTATCTTCGCCGAGCGCAGAAAGTGTTGCGAATAGAGAATTCCATGCAAGGTTTCCAAGTGCAACAAAGACTCTAACTGTCGGCATCATGAGGTGAATCTCCTCGACAAGATATTTATTGCACTCATGTTTTTCTTCTGTGCTTGGCTTGTTATCTGGTGGCGCGCAATGCACGGCACATGTAATTCTCGTGTTAATGAGTTCCTGTCCATCCTCACGAGCGGTGCTTGTTGGGATTTTTGCAAGTCCCACTTTGTGTAGAGATCGATAAAGCCAATCCCCCGAACTATCTCCAGTAAAAATTCTTCCCGTTCTGTTCGCACCATGTGCACCCGGGGCTAGTCCAACAATCAAGATTTGGGCATCTGAGGGACCGAAACCGGGCACTGGTTTACCCCAGTACTTTTCATTTTCGTAGGCTTTGCGTTTCGTGATGGCTACTTCTGCGCGCCATTCAACTAGGCGCGGGCAATCTGTACATTTGACTATGGCCTTATCAAGTAAAGGCAGTGACTTAAAGTGCAAGACCCCAAGCCATTCCATCAAGAATGTCTGATTCAGATGCAACAAATTCACTCGCACCCGTCAAAGACATCACCCGAGAAAGAACAAGTGCGCCTGATGTGATGACATCCACGCGGCCAGGATGCATATATCCCAACGCTGCAATTTCTGCGCGGCTCATGGACTGAAACATTGCTGCAACTTCGTGCACTTTTTCAGCTGAAATTTGCGAAAGGTGAATGGCATACCGGTCGTAATCTGAGAGTCCTAGCGCCGCCGCCGCTACTGTTGTTGCTGTTCCTGCAACTGCCACCAAAGTACTTGCTTTACTAAATGGAACGCTAACTCCGGCGTCGTTGATTGCAGCGTCAATGTCAATGATTGCGGCCTCAATTTGCGCTTTCTTTGGCGGTTGTGAATTGAGATGGCGCTCCGACATCCGCACGCACCCAATATTTACACTCTTCGCAAAGTCAACTTTGTCAGTTCCGAGAACAAATTCAGTAGACCCTCCACCGATATCGACCACTAAAAATGGGCCATCTGCCAGATGTAGTTCTTGTGTGGCGCCTTTGAACGAGAGCGCAGCTTCTTCAGTTCCTGGAATAACTTCGGGTTCAATTCCAAGAATATCTTTCACGCCATCAATAAATATTTGCCGATTAGAAGCATCGCGGGTTGCACTCGTCGCGCAGAAACGAATCTTCTCAACGCCTTTGCTCCGAATAATTTCTGCATATTTTTGGGTTACGGCAAGAGTTCGTGCGATTGCTTCGGGATCAAATTGGCCCGTCCTATCGACTCCTTGACCAAGACGAACAACTTCCATTTCGCGCTGAACCTCACGGAAAGTTGTGCCTGCTACATCAGCAATTAAAAGGCGAAGTGAGTTTGTTCCGCAATCGATGGCTGCTACTCGCATGGGTTCTCCAACCACCATTTCGGAAGGGCTGCAAGGGCTTCATCACCAAAAGGATTGACACCCGGGCCAGCTCCAAGTGAGTGTGCGACAAGGGAATGTAGGCACTTAACTCGCGCAGGCATTCCTCCGGCACTAATTCCTTCGACTTCAGGCACATCTATTCCTAACGCAGTACGAGCTGCGATGTAGTCATCATGAGCAGCCAAGTACTCTCCTGCTAAATCATGATCGGTTGCAAGACGATCTTGCATTTCCATCATCATCCCCGTGGTTTCAAGTGTGGAAATAGCCCCAGTTAAACGTGGACAAGTTGCGTAGTAAAAAGTTGGAAATGGAGTTCCGTCTGAAAGGCGTGGTGGCGTTTCAACAACTGCTGGTTTCCCGCATGGACAGCGGTAGGCAATTGCATGCACATCTCTCGGAGTTCTGCCTAGCTGGATTTTGATTGCATCCAGATCTTCTTCCGTTGGTTTTTCGCTCATGGATTCTGCATCAAATTTGTAGTCGTAATCGATGCAACAACTTTGTTATACCAAGGCAACCCTGTTGGAATATTGTCAGCGATTGGTGCTGCGGGAGCGTTGGGATCTTTAGTAATTGAATCTGGCGCTCCTAGAACAATGTATTGGCGCTCACCTGGATAAACATAATGAAGACGCGACCGTGCTTGCGCAGCAACGAAGGCTGGGTCATCCCATTTGGCTAAATCTTGTGCTGCCTTTTGTAGAGTCCCTTGGCTGTCGTGAAGCTGGGCGTTCAAAGCATTAATTTGTGCGCGCTGAGTGAAGTATCTCTGAAGGGGAGGTGCAAGTGTGATGCCAAGAAGAAGGAGAACAGTCGCAACCGCGAGCGTTCTCCCTCCCTTTGTCATAACCTTAAATTAGCCGTTGAAGCGAGGAAAAGCTGAGCGACCTGCATAGAAAGCAGAATCTGCAAGCTCTTCTTCGATACGTAGAAGTTGGTTGTACTTAGCTACGCGCTCTGAACGAGCAGGCGCACCAGTCTTAATTTGGCCGCACTCAAGAGCAACAGCGAGATCTGCAATCGTTGTATCTTCAGTTTCACCAGAACGGTGAGACATCATCGAACGATATCCAGCGCGGTGTGCCATTGAAACAGCGTCAATTGTCTCGGTCAAAGTTCCAATTTGGTTAACCTTGACGAGAAGAGCATTCGCTGTGTGAGCCTCAATACCGCGGGCTAGGCGCTTTGGATTCGTAACGAAAAGATCATCTCCAACAATTTGAATCTTGCTTCCAAGTTCAGCTGTCATCTTTGCCCAACCTTCCCAGTCGTCTTCACTGAGTGGGTCTTCGATAGAAACAATGGGATAGGACTTAACGAGGTCAGCGTAATAAGCGATCATTTCATCAGAGGAAGACTTATGTCCTTCGAAATCATATTTGCCATTGTCATGGAACTCGGTAGCCGCAACATCCATTGCAAGTGCAATATCTTTGCCCGGCTTGAATCCAGCCAATGTGATTGCCTCAAGAATTAGGTCAAGTGCTGCGCGATTACTTTCAAGGTTAGGTGCGAATCCGCCCTCGTCACCAATTGATGTTGCAAGTCCGCGCTTCTTCAGAACAGATTTGAGGCTGTGGTAAATCTCAGCACCCCATCGAAGTGATTCCTTAAAAGTTTCTGCGCCAATTGGTGCAACCATAAATTCTTGAACATCTACATTTGTGTCAGCGTGCGCTCCACCGTTAAGAATGTTCATCATTGGCACTGGCAATGTGTGGGCTGTTGGCCCGCCGATGTAACGGAAGAATGAAAGATCTGCGCTTTCAGCGGCTGCGCGAGCAACTGCAAGTGAAACACCGAGAATAGCGTTTGCACCTAGCTTGCTCTTGTTCTCGGTTCCATCAAGATCAATCATTTCTTGATCAACTAGTCGCTGGTCTTGTGCATCAAAACCTACGACTGAAGGAGCAATCTTGTCGTTAACAAAATCAACAGCCTTCTCAACGCCCTTACCCAAATAACGCTTGCCGCCATCACGGAGTTCAGCTGCTTCAAACGCACCTGTCGATGCGCCACTTGGTACTGCGGCGCGTGCGGTATTTCCATCTTCAAGAACTACTTCAACTTCAACGGTTGGATTTCCACGTGAATCAAGAATTTCGCGAGCGTGTACGGTATCAATTAAGGCCACAAGGGTCTCCTTCTATGTATTGTGTTTCCAGTTCGGGGCACCGTCGTTGGTATGAACTTTCCTTCAAATCTATTAAGAATCTAGTGCGAATCTTATCGTGTTACAGAGTTCGCCTCGTGAGCGTGAATCTTGGCGATGTACTCCTGCGTCGCAGCGCGAAGAGCGGCCTCAGGGTCAATCCCGAGAGCCTGAATTTGATCTATAAGACCTAGAAGAAGACGCCCCGCACTCTCTTGTGAAAGATGAGCGTCGAGGTTGGCTTGATGTTCAACTGGAATTTCATAACCGTATTTCTCGGCGCGATAAAGAACCTTGGCGGCAAGCGGAAGGGCTGGTTGTCCCATGGGAACGCCATCCGTCGCCGAAGTGCGGCCTTTTTCTTCTTTCTTAATCGCTTCCCAATTCTCAAGTACATCAGCGCTCGTCGTAGCCACAACATCACCGAATACGTGAGGGTGGCGGCGAATCAATTTATCTGCCACGCCTTCTGCTACATCTTCAATTCCAAATGGTTGATTTCCAGATTCTTCCGCCATTCGAGCATGGAAGAAAACTTGCAAGAGTACATCGCCAAGCTCTTCGCGCATTTCTACTCGATCGCCTTTTTCGACTGCATCGATGAATTCGTAAGATTCCTCTAAGAGATACTTCAAAAGTGTTTCGTGAGTTTGCTCAGCGTCCCAAGGACAACCGCCCGGGGAACGCAATCTATCCATTGTCGCGCGAAGGCGCTCCAATTGTGATTCAGCCACTGAAGTTACTTTTTAACCGAACCTGCGGCTAGCTTTCCTGCCACAATCGTTGCATTTGCAGAATCCCACGTTCCGTAGCGAGGGTTAATGCTTACCTTTAACTTATCGGCTTCGTCGGCAACCAATTTTTGAACTGCCGTAGAAACTTCTGCAGAAGAGACACCACTAGAAAGGAGCGCATTGCTTATTTTGGCCGACATCAAATATGTGCGGAAATATTCGCGAATGTTTTGAGGCGCGATTCCAGCATTTACCAACGCTGCGGGAAGTTTGGCTGAGCCACCGACCTGAGTTGTTATCTTCTTAATCTCATCGCTGACTTCTTGTTCTGTCACTTTAATTTTGTGTGAAGTGCCAAGTTGATAGAGCAACTCTGAAATCACAAAGAAAGTTACTTGATTTCGATTAAGCACTTCACCGGTATCTAGCGTCATTCCCGTTGTGGTTACTTTTGTGCGCTCAGAAAGCATCTCATCAACAGTCTTTTGAACTTTATCGATCGAGATTGTTGTTTTTCCAACCGTTGCAGCTGAATTAATTGGGGTGCACGCAGAAAGCAGAATCAACAATCCGGCCGTGACGGCCGCGGTCATCTTCTTGCTGGTAGTAAAAACCTTTTTCAATTCAAGCTCCGTTTCATTTATTAAAGAGAGTCTTGAGCACATCTAGGGCCCACGACAGGGTTGAAGTATCCCCTACATCTGTATCTGCAGGCGAGTTGAGTTGAAGGTTCAAAGGCGTGCCTTTCGCCACCATGACCGATTTTGTGGCTGGCTTAATGAGGGTTCCTGGGAATACACGCATGGTTCTCACCTGCGCGGACTCGGCCAATTCGATGGGGGCTAATTTCAGGTACTTGCCCTGTAAAACTACCTCGGTCAGCCCCAAACTCTTCGCGAATCCCCTGATGCGCGCCACCGCAATTAAATTCTTGGCTGGATCAGGCAACTCTCCAAACCGATCTACGAGTTCTTCTACGATAGCGTCCAAATCCGCCCCTGTATGCGCGTCAGCCATACGGCGGTAAAGATCAAGTCTCAAGCGTTCAGAGGGAACATATTCCACGGGTAAATGAGCAGTGACCGGGAGTTCCACTTTACAATCACGCACACGCACTTCAGTATCAATAATTCCAGTTTTGAAATCTTCTACAGCTTCGCCAACCATGCGCATGTACAAATCAAATCCAACTTCAGCAATGTGGCCAGACTGTTCGCCTCCCAGTAAATTTCCAGCTCCACGAATTTCCAAATCTTTTAAAGCGACTTGCATACCAGAGCCAAGATCGGTATTTGTCGCAATAGTTTTCAATCGATCGTGTGCAATTTCTGTCAATGGCTTATCTGCTGAATATAGAAAATATGCATAAGCACGTTCGCGACCACGTCCCACTCGACCTCGAAGTTGATGAAGTTGTGATAACCCGAAGGTGTCTGACCTGTCTACGATTAACGTATTTGCATTTGGAATATCGATTCCACTTTCAATAATTGTTGTGCAGACGAGAACATCATATTCGCGCTCCCAAAAGGCTAGGATCACATCTTCAAGTTCTCGTTCGCTCATCTGCCCATGCGCAACACCAATTCTTGCTTCTGGGACTAACGTATGAAGTCGTACCGCCATGGCATCGATTGAATCAACGCGATTATGCACGAAGAAAATTTGTCCATCTCGTAGCAATTCTCGATGGATCGCCGCTGTTACCTGCTTATCATCGTAAAAACCCACATATGTGAGTACGGGATGGCGCTCTTCCGGCGGGGTGGTGATATTCGACATCTCACGAATTCCAGTAATAGCCATCTCAAGTGTGCGTGGAATAGGTGTCGCTGACATTGAAAGTACATCGACATTTGTGCGAGTCTTTTTTAATTCCTCTTTGTGTTCCACTCCAAAGCGCTGCTCCTCATCGACAATCACGAGTCCTAAATCCTTGAATTGAATATCTTTAGAAAGCAGGCGGTGTGTACCAATAGCAATATCTATTGAACCATCTGCTAATCCAGCCACAATCTCTTTACTCTGCTTTGCTGTATTAAACCTTGATAAGCCCGCTACGCGAACTGGAAATCCGATATAGCGATTCATGAAAGTTGTGAGGTGCTGCTGAACCAATAAAGTTGTTGGAACCAGTATCGCTACTTGCTTTCCATCTTGCACTGCTTTGAAAGCCGCACGGATTGCGATTTCAGTCTTTCCATAACCCACATCCCCGCAAACAATGCGATCCATCGGATGGCGCGCTTCCATATCTCGTTTTACTTCATCAATGGTTGAGAGCTGGTCTGTTGTCTCTACATATGGAAATGCTTCTTCCAAATCTCGCTGCCATGGAGTGTCTGGTGAGAAGGCAAAGCCTGGCGCCGCCATTCGTGCTGCATAAAGTTGAATCAATTCTGCGGCAATTTGCTTAACCGCTTTGCGAGCCTTTCGTTTGGCGTTCTGCCAATCCGACCCACCAATCCGATGAACTGTAGGAGCTTCTCCCCCGACATAACGGGTAACTTGTTCCAATGTGTCGGTAGGTACGAAGAGCCGGTCTGCTGGTTGCCCACGCTTTGAAGAGGCGTACTCAATCACCATGTATTCGCGTGAAATACCACCGGCCGTTCTTTCGATAAGTTCGATATAACGACCAACTCCGTGTTGCTCATGAACAACGTAATCACCACTCTTTAATTCAAGTGGATCAATCGCTTTCTTCCTCCGTGAAGGCATTCGCGCCTGATCCTTGTTAGAGGTGCGTTGGCCCGATATATCTTTTTCTGTAATGAGGATTGTTTTAGCTACATGTGCAATGTATCCGTGCTCAATCGGAGTGACGGTGAGATAGAGAGCGCCACGAGTTAATTGACTATCAATACTTTCCACTTTGCGAGTCGGTATGTCTGCCTCGATAAATATTTGATCAAACCGATCGATTATTCCGGGGCCTGATGCGGTGAAAATTACTAGAAAACCCGCTTTTACCCACTCCTTGATCTCCTCAACCGCGACAGCTATCTTTCCGGCGTAGATTGGTATGGCTTCGAATTCCTCTTTACCTACAACTAGATCAAGTTCACCGCCGTAAGGATTAATTGACGTCCATTCAATTCCCCGAGCCTCAGCAAAGTTCTCCAACGTTTGGATTGAGTAATACCCGCCCAATTCAAGTTCGGATGAAATGTCTATGGGAGCAGTACCTCCAAGTGCAGCATTCGACCAGGAAGCATCTAAGAATTCTTTATTTGTTTCAATGAGGTCCATTGCGCGCGAATTGACTCGCGAAGAATCTATAACAACAACTTCAAAATCTATTGGCAGAAAATCGAGTAAATTCTTCAAATCATCGGTGAGAGCTGCCGTTAGAGATTCCATCCCATCGACAGTAATTCCTTCTGCAAGTTTGCTGCACATCTGCGAAAGTTGTGGAAACTCCTGAGCAAGATATCCGGCACGTTTTCTAATTTCCCCCGTGAGCAAGAGTTCCCGGCAAGGATAAGTAATAAATTCGCCCACTACGGGTGAGAAAGTTCTTTGGTCTGAAACTGTGAAAAAGGAAATCTCTTCTACGACATCTCCGAAGAAATCGACTCGTATCGGGTGCTCTTGATCGGCTGGGAAGAAATCGAGGATTCCGCCACGTACTGCAAAATCTCCGCGTTTTTCAACTAAGTCTGTTCGGATAAATCCAAAGAATGAGAGTCGCTCGATGAGCGCTTCCATAGAAATTTTTGAACCAAGTTCCAACGCTATGAGCTCAGTTTTCAGAAGGGCTCCGTTAATCGGTTGTATAAGACCGCGCACGGAAGTGACGACAACTCGTAACTCCTTATTATTTTTTAGTGCATGAAGTGCTTTGTAGCGAGCTGCGATCGTGTCACTCTTTGGACTTAATCTTTCATGAGGAAGTGTTTCCCATGGTGGAAAATTAATGACTTTATCCTCGCCTATATACGTTTCCAACTCTTCGCAAAGTTCATCTGCTCGCCTTGAAGATGCAGTGACGATCAATATTGGGCGCGCCATTGCGCGCTGAGCCGTTATCAACCCCTGAGCTGCTGTAATAGATGTGACGACAGAACCGCCGGATGAAGATGGCGGCAAGACATCTGACATCGCTTTAAAGAGCGCCATTGACCATCCCTTTCATGTAAACGGCTTTAACCCCCACTTCTAGAAGAAGGGGGGTCATGCGTACAGAACCATTCTAATCGTCTGGAATGATTGCCCTATGACACTTCAGGAAGATGGAGCAGAACTCCGAAGCGATGTACGTCGCCTCGGTGACCTCCTCGGCCAGAGTCTTGTCCGCCAAGTTGGAGATGATTTGCTTCAATTGGTCGAGGCTGTCCGCAAAGCTATTCGCGAAGGCAGCGGCGAAGAAATTCTCGACAACCTCTCTTCTGAGGAGAGCATTCAACTTGTACGAGCATTTAGCACATACTTCAATTTGGCGAACGTTGCCGAACAGGTACACCGCGCACGCGTTCTTTCTGAGCAAAGAAATGCTGGCGGATCATGGCTCAGCCGGGCAGTAGACCGAATTATCCAAGCGCAAGAGGCAAGCCATAAAACGGGCGATGAATTAACTCAGGAGAACATCCAAGAGTGGGTAAACAATTTCTCGGTTCGACCCGTTTTTACAGCTCACCCAACGGAAGCAGCGCGTCGTTCTGTACTAAACAAATTGGGAACTATTGCCGAGCTATTGGACAATCCAGATACTGCAGTGAGAAATACTCGTCTTGCAGAAGCAGTTGATTTACTGTGGCAAACAGATGAGCTTCGTATCGGTCGACCAGAGCCACTTGATGAGGCAACAAATGCTCTTTATTACCTAGATGATCTTTTCACAATGACAATGCCTGAAGTTCTCGATGACTTTGCCCGTGAATTGAAGCGTTTGAACATTGAGGTTTCTCCGACCGCACGCCCATTCAGCTTTGGAACGTGGATTGGCGGCGACCGTGATGGAAACCCTCACATCACACCAGAAGTCACGAAAAAGGCAATCACTTTGCAAACAGGCCACTTCATCCGCTCAATGTTGAAGTCTGTTGATGAACTTCGTCAGGCACTTTCAGTTTCTACGCGCATTGTTGGGGTCTCCCCGCAGCTTCTTGCATCTGTCAAAGTTGATCTGGAACGTCTGCCGGAAATTGAAGACCGTTACCGTCGCCTCAATGTTGAAGAGCCCTACCGTTTGAAAGCAACCGCTATTCGTCATCGTTTAATTTTGACTCAGCGCCGGCACGCAGTGGGTGCCCTGCATGAAGAAGGTCGTGACTACGACAGCACAGCAGAATTGCTAACCGATCTTGCTCTCATGCGCTCCTCGTTGCTAGATCACAATGGAGAAACAATCGCTACAGGACTTCTCGAGCGAGTTATCCGATCTGTATCATCCTTTGGAATCACTCACGCGACAATGGATGTGCGCGAACACTCTGACGCTCATCATCACGCTCTTGGTCAGATTCTAGGAGATCGCTATGAAAACCGCTCTGAAACCCTCCTCAGCGAACTAAAGCGCCCAAGCACCCCAGACCTTTCGCATCTAGATGCCGATGGCTCAAAAACTCTTAATACCTTCATTGCAATTCGTGAACTCATAGAAAAATTTGGGCCAGAAGTAATAGAGACATACATAATTTCTATGACTAAGGGACATGAAGATGTCTTGGCGCCTGTACTTCTCGCACAAATTGCTGGACTTGTTTCGATTCAACCTGAAAATAAATTTGCTCTTGTTGGATTTGCTCCCCTTTTGGAAACCGTGGCTGAACTTCGCGCAGCAGACACCATCCTCGATGCTCTTCTTTCAAATCCTGAATACCGCGAAATTGTCCGCTTACGGGGTGAAATTCAAGAAGTAATGCTTGGTTATTCTGATTCAAATAAGGATGCCGGAATCGCAACTTCGCAATGGGAAATTCACAAAGCGCAACGCAAGCTGCGCGATATCGCGCTAAAACATGGCGTGAAACTTCGTCTCTTCCATGGTCGCGGTGGTTCTGTTGGTCGCGGCGGCGGACCAACTTATGATGCTTTGATTGCACTTCCTTGGGGAACCCTTGATGGGCAAATTAAGATGACCGAACAAGGTGAAGTTATAAGCGATAAATACGCAATCCCGGCACTTGCTCGCGAGAATGTGGAACTCACACTTGCTGCGGCCCTTGAAGCAACAGTTCTCAATCGCGCCGCTCGTCAAAGTGTTGAAGACTTACAAAAGTGGAACAGCTGCATGGATCTTGTAAGTGATAGCTCTTTCGCAAAATATCGATCCCTTATTGACCACAAGGACTTGCCTGCTTACTTCTATGCATCAACCCCAGTTGAACAACTCGGTGATCTCTTCCTCGGCTCGCGTCCATCCCGTCGACCCGACGCATCAGGTGGTCTTGGTTCACTCCGTGCGATTCCTTGGGTTTTTGGCTGGACACAATCACGTCAAATAATCCCCGGCTGGTTCGGTGTTGGCTCAGGACTAAAAGCAGCACGTGAGGCGGGCAAAACTCAGACTTTAAAACATATGCTGACTGAATGGCACTTCTTCAGTACCTTTATTTCTAACGTCGAAATGACAATGGCAAAGACGGATCTCAAGATGTCTCGTAAATATGTTGAGAAACTTGTCGATCCATCCCTTCACCATTTCCTAGCCACGATTGAGGAAGAATTCGCTCTCACTCGCCAAGAAATTTTGCTTCTAACAGAGAAAACAGAACTTCTCGGTGACCAAGAAATCCTTGCGCGAACGCTTCAAGTACGAGACATCTACCTGGCCCCGCTCCACCTATTGCAGATTTCACTTCTGGAACACGTTCGTCAAGATGGAGAATCTGACCCAACTTTGCACCGCGCCTTGCTTCTCACTATTAACGGTGTGGCTGCAGGGCTTCGCAACACTGGTTGATACTTTTAATTAGTTATTAAAGTCTTGCTGAGTTTGTTCTAAACCTTTTTCGATTAATCGCTCAACCGCAAGTGCGCCCCGCGCAATGAAATCATCTAGCTCTTTCTTCTCTGTTGAGGAGAAGGGTTTTAATACGTAATCCGCTGGGTCTTGAGGGGCTGGTGGACGGCCTACGCCAATTCGAACACGGAAATAATCTGGACCAGAAAAATGCTTTGTGATGTCTTTGAGGCCATTATGGCCATTGTCTCCACCAGAAAATTTCACCCGAATAGTGTTAAAGGGAATGTCAATTTCATCATGAACAACGATTATGTTCTTTGCTTCCACTTTGTAGAAATCGGCTAGTGCCTTGAGTGGCGCTCCGGATTCATTCATATATAACTTTGATTTGGCGATTGTGACTGCCACGCCTGCAACTCTAATATCTGCAATTTCGCAACGAGATTTGTGTGAAGAAAGTTTTACACTGCTGGCCAAATAGTTTGTAACCATCTGGCCAGCGTTATGCCGAGTTGACGAGTACTGATCTCCTGGATTGCCTAGGCCGAAAACAATCCAGCGATCTGCCATCGTGACTCGTTAATTACTTGGTTTCAGCTGCAGGTGCAGCAGGTGTTGCTGCTGTTTCAACAGCTGCAACAGGAGTTTCTTCAGCCGCTGTTGACTTCTCAGACAAGTGAACGACAATCATGTGTGGATCTGAAACAAGCTTTGTGCCTGCAGGAAGAATGACATCTCCAGCGTACTTAGATGTGTTTGAAGCCATTCCCTGAATGCTTAGCTCGATGAATGACGGAATCGACGTTGCTTCAACTTCAACTTCAATTGAGTTGTTTACGTGCTCAAGAATTCCATCACGATCATGCTCACCCGTTGTGTGAATTGGAACTTCAACAGTTACCTTTTCACCGCGGCGAACAACGAGAAGGTCAATGTGCTCAAGGATTCCGGTGATTGGATGCTTTGTGACTGACTTTGGAAGTGTGAGTTCTACCTTTCCGTCAAAGTTGATGTCAAGAAGCACATTTGAAGTCTTAAGTGCTGTGCCCATCTCTTTTGCAGGAAGTGATACGTGTTGTGGAACTGCGCCGTGACCATAAATAACCGCTGGGACTAGTCCAGCTTTGCGATCGCGACGGGATGCGCCTTTACCAAAATTGGTGCGCGTTGTTCCATTGATTGAAATCTCGGCCATGAGTTGCTACTTTCTCTAAATATCTACGTGCTTCGAATAGTTACTACAGCACGGTTAGAGAGCAACCCGTCGATTACGGATAAAAACTATCCCTCGCCGTGACGTGGCAGAAGGGTATCTTGGCCCTGTTCAATAGGGCAAATCAGCTCAATCTTGAGCGAGAATTACCTTCCGAAGCACAGTGTTAACCATATCAAGCCAATTTGCGGGGTCTACTTTATGATCAACGTAATCATTCACAATTTGTCCAAGCGTATAAGCCTGAATAAAAACTGACATTGTGCGACTGTCAAATTTCGGATTAACCCAACCTCGAAATTGCATCTCTTGACACATATCGGCAATCGCGCCGGTTAAGCGTTCTTGCTGTTCATTTAACTTCGATCTCATTCTCTCCGTAAGTCCAGCGTGAGCCACGGCTTTGATTCGAATTAGGCGCTCAGCTCGATAGTTTTCAGAATGCGTATATTCGTTGAAAGATTCCAATTTCTTAATAAAGGATTCCCTGTCGGGCTCTTTGAGTGACTCGGCTACCCAAGCGATAGTTGTATCAACAATATTTGAAAACCTTCTGACTTCTGCTTCTTCAAGAAGATCATCAAAATCCACAAAATGGTGATACAGAGATCCTTTAGAAATTCCGGATCTTGCAAGAACATGCTCGCTTGTTATTTCACTTAAGTGCTCCGTCTTAAGCATTTCAACAACGGCATTGATTAAGACTTCACGCGTTGGGTGGGACAAATTCATTAGCTATGTCCGTCAAAGAGACTTGTCACTGATCCGTCCTCGAATACTTCGCGAATCGCTCGAGCCAGAAGAGGTGCAATCGAAAGCACTGTTAATTTATCAAAGCGGCGATCATCTGGAATTGGGAGAGTATTTGTCATTACAACTTCCGTCGCCCCGCTGTTTTTAAGGCGATCTGAAGCCGGACCAGAAAGAACTCCGTGCGTCGCTGCAACAATCACTTCCGAAGCGCCTGCCTCAAGACACGCGTCAACAGCTTTAACAATCGTTCCAGCAGTATCAATCATGTCGTCAATCACGACTGCAGTGCGTCCTTTAACGTCTCCAACAATGCGGCCGACAGTCGCTTCGTTTGGAACTCGTGGGTCGCGTGTTTTGTGAATGAACGCAATTGGGCAGCCGCCCATGAGGTCTGACCAGCGCTCTGCAACGCGGACTCGCCCTGAGTCTGGTGAAACAATGGTGAGGTTATTGCGATCTACCTTGCTTCCAACATAATTTGTAAGTAGCGGCAGGGCAAATAGATGATCCACGGGACCATCAAAGAATCCTTGAATTTGAGAGGTGTGAAGATCTACGACCATAAGACGGTCGGCGCCGGCGGCCTTAAATAAATCGGCCATCAATCGAGCGGAAATTGGCTCACGTCCACGATGCTTTTTATCTTGCCGCGCGTATCCATAAAACGGAGCAACTACCGTGATTCTCTTTGCAGATGCACGCTTGAGAGCATCAACCATAATTAACTGCTCCATAATTTGTTTATTCACTGGAGCTGCGTGGCTTTGAATTACAAATGCATCGCTTCCGCGAACGCTCTCTTCGAAACGAACAAATATTTCACCATTGGCAAAGTCATAAGCCGAAGTTGGGGTAACTGCAATACCAAGGTCAGATGCGACCTCTTCTGCTAGCTCCGGATAACCTCTTCCAGAAAAAACGCGCAGGCGTTTTTCCGATGAGAGACGAAGTTCGCTCATTGATGATCCCCTTACTCCTATTGGCTTAATCGGTGGCTCCTGCTTCTCTTGCAGCTTGCTCAGATTTCGTTCCCGATCTGCGGCGAAGCACCCAACCTAAAACATTTCGCTGCTTGGCGCGAGCAACTCCGATTGCACCGGCAGGAACATCCTCGGTAATAATCGAGCCTGCCGCTGTATAGGCGCCATCCCCGATGGTTACTGGTGCCACGAGCATAGTGTCACTTCCCACTCGAACGTGATCACCCACAACGGTCTGGTGTTTCTCAACACCGTCATAATTTACGAAAATAGTGGCAGCGCCAATATTGGTGCCCTTACCAATCGTGGCATCTCCCACATAGGTAAGGTGCGGCACTTTTGAGCCTTCGCCAATAGTGGAGCTTTTAATTTCAACATACGCGCCAACTTTGGAGTTCGCGGCTAAATGTGTGCCTGGGCGAATAAATGAGAATGGACCCACACTTGCGCCCGCACCGATTTCGGCATCTGTTGCGCGGGATTCAATGATGACTGCGCCTTGCGCGACCTTTACATTTGTAAGAGTGGTCCTTGGGCCAATAAGAGCCTCCGAGGCAATCTTTGTCGAACCGTGAAGAGCAGTGCCGGGCAAAATTGTGACATCTGCTGAAATCTGTACGGTTGAATCAATCCAGGTTGTCAGAGGGTCAATAATTGAAACCCCACTCCGCATGTGCTCATCATTAATGCGATCTCGCATAATTCCCGCACAATCTGCAAGTTGGGATCGATCGTTAATACCTAGGGTTTCAGTGAAATCATTTGACTGGATTGCAACAGAAACTTTGCCAGAGCCTTTGATCAGCGAAATTACATCGGTGAGGTAGAGCTCCCCTTGCGAATTCTCTGCAGTCAACTTCTTTGACGCATCACGAAGCGCGTCAATATCAAAGATGTACACACCTGTATTTATTTCGTCGATGAGTTTTTGGTCATCATCGGCGTCACGTTCTTCAACAATTCGAACAATTGCACCTAATTCATCTCGAACTATGCGACCGTATCCAAAGGGATCAGGCAAGACTGCTGTCAGCACTGATGCGACGCTTTCTAGTTCTACATGCGCTTCAATAAATTCTCTAAGGGTTGAAGTTCGCAGAAGTGGTGTATCGCCAGCAACAACTAGAACTGATCCTGAAATACTTGTGTCAGCGAGCGCAAGTTGGACGGCATGTCCTGTTCCATTCCGCTCTGCTTGGTGAACAAGTTTGGCGCTAGGGGCAATTTCTGAAAGGTGGGCTTCTACAGCTTCGCGGTGGGCTCCAACAACAATTGATAATTCCTTCGCAACAGGCGTCACTGCATCCAGCACGTGGTGGATAATCGTTTTCCCTGCGATTGTGTGAAGGACTTTTGCCAGCGATGATTTCATTCGCGTGCCTTCGCCAGCAGCGAGCACTATTGCAAGGTCTATTCCCTTTTGCTGATCAACTTGCTGACTAGCCAAAAGTGCCTCCCAACTGTTTACTGGTTAAGCAAGCTCGTTATCAGAGTCTATCGGTGGCGGTGGCGCCTGACGGATTTGGCTCCGCCACCAGGTATCGATCCTGGACCCTGGGCTTCAAAGGCCCATGTGCTAGCCACTACACAATGGCGGAACCTGAATTCTCCCTTATTGTGGCGATTCGTGCAAAAGGGAGCAGTAATCTCTAGAGAGTCTCGACGACCCGTGCTCCGTGAACAGGTCCATAAGCTCTCAAAACGCTTGATACAACCCCGCTGGCACTTAGGGCAACAGTTAAATCCAGAGCGCGCTCTTCATCTTCTACAAGAAATACAACAGTTGGGCCAGATCCAGAAACGATTCCACCAAGAGCGCCGTATTCCTCGCCCACATCTAGAACAAGTCGAAGTGCTGGACGTAATGAGCAAGCCGCCGCTTGCAAATCATTTGTCAGGAACTCCCCGACCCCACGTGCGTCGGCTGCTCGAAGCGCTTGTAATAGCGAATCACTTGTACGCGGATTACTTATCTCTCTACCTTCACGTAGGCGATCACATTCTTTATAAACAGCAGGAGTAGATAGTCCACTTCCCGACATAGCAACAACCCAGTGGTAAGTACCTCTTGCAAGAGCCGGCGTTAATTGATCTCCACGCCCAAGGCCTACAGCAATTCCTCCAGCAATCGAGAACGGAACATCGCTCCCAAGCTCAGTAGCAATTCGTTCCATTTCATCACGAGAAAGAGACAAATCACAGAGCGCGTCAATTCCAACAATGACCCCGGCGGCATCAGCGCTGCCTCCGGCCATTCCACCAGCAACAGGAATCTCTTTCTTTAAATGAATTTCAAGATCTGGAAAAGCGTCATAACGATCAATCATAAGTTGAGCTGCTTTATATGCCAGATTGGATGAATCCGTTGGTACCCCATGCGCCGTTGATCCTGAAACCGAAAGAGTTATTCCCGTTCCATCTTTTCCATATCGGACCGTTACATCATCAAAAATTGAAATAGCTTGAAAGACGCTCACCACATCGTGGAATCCGTCTGCGCCTAAAGGCCCTACGGATAATTGCAAGTTGACCTTCGCTGGTACGCGAACAACAACCCCTTTTGTAATCACCTAGATAGCGTATTGCTTTTATTGCGCCTGTGCGATTTTAATGAAGTCGGCAAGTAAAAGGGCTTCTCCGCGAGCGGTGGGGTCAACTCCCGCACTTTCAATAATCGCACTTGCCGACGCTCCCAAATGCTCTGACAGCGCACCCCTCAACATCTTGCGGCGTTGAGCAAATGCTCCGTCAATGAGAGCAAAAGTCTTCAATCTCAAAGCTTCATCTCCGGGAACCTCATGGCGGTCAAAACGTACAAGGGAAGAATCCACATTCGGGATTGGCCAAAAAATGCTACGAGAAACGTTTCCTGCAGAAATTAACGTTCCCCACCAACTAGCTTTCACTGAAGGCGAGCCATAACTCTTTGTGCCAGGTTTGGCCACAAGCCTGTCTGCAACTTCACTTTGAACCATGACAACACCGGTTCGTAGAGTTGGCAATTTTTCAAAAGCACGCAGCAGCACAGGAACAGAAACGTTGTACGGGAGATTTGCAACTAAAACTGTTGGGGCCGGGTCAAGTGCCTCCAGATTCATTGCGTCAGCAGTTATAACTTTTAGATTTGCCGGTTCAAATCCATGTCGCTCAGCTGTAGCCGGTAGTTCTTTTGCGAGGCGAGGATCAATCTCAATTGCGATGACAAAGGAAGATGCTTCCAATAAAGCCAAAGTCAGAGAACCGAGTCCGGGCCCTATTTCTAATGCTATGTCACTTTCAGCAACATCTGCGCTTTTTACAATCCTTCTGCATGTGTTTGCATCAACGACAAAATTCTGACCAAGTTTCTTTGTTGGATTTACACCAATGCGATTGGCAATCTCGCGAATCTCAGTTGCGCCTAGGAGACCCGACATATCTAAAACTCACCATAGACGGCAGTTGTATTTAAAACTATCGCCTCGCACAACTCATCAAGATCCATCTCACGAACCTGTGCCATGAGCCGTAAAGTATTTGGGATTTGTGCAGGAGTATTAAGCAATCCACGATTTGGCATTGGTGTTAAGAAAGGTGAATCCGTTTCAACGAGAATCCGATTAAGTGGAGCCAAAGCAAGTGCTTCACGAAGATGCGGGGCGTTCTTGAAGGTGACTGTTCCAGCGAATGATAGGTAATAACCATTGCCCACACACTCTCTCGCCATTTGCGCATCTCCTGAATAACAATGGAAGACAACCTTCTCTGGTGCACCAACCTCAACTAGAGTGTCAAGAACAGCGCGGTGCGCATCTCGATCATGAATCATCAGCGCTTTCTTCACATCTTTAGAAATTTGAATATGTCGCTTGAAAGAATAAACCTGCTTCTCTTGACCTTCTGGCGCAGTTCTGAAGAAATCCAAACCGGTCTCGCCAATAGCGCGAACAAGTGGGTGCTTGGCAAGCTCAGCGATAGTTGCCAAGTCACCTTCCAAATCTTTTGTTACAGGAGCATCATTTGGATGTAGGGCTACAGCGGCCAAGACTCGCCCTGGAAACGCTTCTGCGCATCGCACTCCCCAAGCTGATTGGACTGCTGAATATCCAACTTGAATAACTCGATCAATTCCAACACTTTGCGCTTCATCTAAAATCGCTTTAATTTCCGCTGAATCTGGCTCAGATTCTGAAATCAATTCAAGGTGGGCATGATTATCGATGCAAGGGGAAGTAAGAGGTTGCGGAAGTGGTGCAACTTCGCGTTCTTTGTCGAGCGTGAAGCGATCAGACATTTCTGACTACGGCTTTTCTTCAAGACGTGGAAAGAGCACAGCTCCCTTGGTGACAATCGACCCTGGCGCTAATTGACCCCAATTCGCGACATCAGAAATATGTTGCTCAGCTATGTCAGTTGTAATTCCCAAACTTGCCCATAAAGTTTCTGTAGTCGACGGCATGATTGGATGAAGGAGAACCGCAAGGGCTCTAATAGATTCCGCTGTGTTATAAAGAATTCCATTTAGTTCCTCAGTGCGTGATTCATCTTTCGCCACAACCCAAGGCTCTTTCTCGGTCACATATCCATTTACGCGCTTACAAAATTCCATGATGGCATTTATCCCACCTTGGAAATCTAGGGCACAAATTGCGGCATCTGCTTTTGCAACCGTCTCGGTAAGTGCTGACTGAAGATTTGCATCACGAGAAACAGCTGGGATTGCACCTTCGCAATACTTTTCGATCATTGCGATAAGTCGTGAAGCCAGATTACCAAAGTCATTTGCAAGCTCACTCGTATAGCGAGCACCCATATCTTCCCATGAGAAAGATCCGTCGGTTCCAAATGGAATTGCTCGCAAGAAGTAGTACCGGAATGCATCCACGCCAAAGTGATCGGTGATATCCGATGGGGCGATGCCAGTTAATTTGCTCTTGCTCATTTTCTCTCCACCGACAAGCAACCAACCATGTGCAAAAACTTTCTTTGGCACAGGAAGTCCGGCTGCCATCAACATTGCCGGCCAAATTACAGCGTGGAAACGAAGGATGTCCTTACCCACTAAATGGACATCACATGGCCAGGTATCTGCAAACTTTTTTCCGCCTACAGATGCAGGATCATCGCCAACGCCTACAGCAGTTGCATAATTCAAAAGCGCATCAAACCATACATAAACGACTTGCTTTGTATCCCAAGGAACGGGAATACCCCAATCAAAGGTAGAACGTGAAATGGAAAGGTCTTGTACTCCGCCTTCCAAAAATGCAAGAACTTCATTTCGTGCACTTGCAGGTTCGCAAGCTTCTGGATTGTTTTTATATCGTTCAATAAGTTCGGGAACGAAATGGCTCAGCTTGAAAAACCAGTTCTCTTCGCTGACATTTTCAACCGGAGTTGAGTGAATTGGGCACTTTCCATCCACAAGATCACCAGGCAATTTAAACTCTTCACAACCAATGCAATAGGGGCCTTCGTATTTACCCGAATAAATAAAACCTTTATCTTTCAAATCTGAAAGAAAGCGTTGAACGCGATCCATATGGCGCGGTTCAGTTGTGCGAATAAAATCATCATTTGCAATATTGAGGCTTTCCCAGACTGGCTTCCATGCGCCTTCTACAAGCTTGTCACACCAATCTTGTGGTGCGACGTTGTTTTGTGTCGCGGTATTTAAGACTTTTTGGCCATGTTCGTCTGTTCCGGTGAGAAACCAGACGCTCTCCCCTTTTTGGCGATGCCAACGCGTTAATACATCTCCAGCTACCGTCGTATATGCATGCCCAATATGAGGGGCATCGTTGACGTAATAAATTGGAGTCGTGAGGTAAAACGACTTTGGATGTGAGGTCATTATCTAATCTTATCCTTCTGCGCAACCATTATGTCGAAGACTATTCTCTTCGGTACGCCTAATTCCTTTGCAACAGCCACAATCGCTTCCTTTCGAAGCTCCCCTGCTGATTCACGCCCCAAGACTTTGGTGACAATTTCATCATCCCCGTATTCGCGCAAATCCGGATTGAAACCTTCAATGACAACGGTTATCTCCCCGAGTATCTCCTTGGAGTTTGCCCAATCAATAATTTCAGCAATCGATCCGCGAGCTACTTCCTCATAGGTCTTTGTCATTTCTCGACAAACAGCAATCTTTCTATCGCCACCAAAGGCAACCTTCATATCTTCCAAGGATTCCAAAAGTCGATGAGGTGCTTCAAAAATAATTATTGTTCGCTCTTCTTCGGCGCGATTACCAAACCATGACAAGCGAGACCCAGATGTACGGGGTGGAAAACCGTCGAAACAAAACGTGGCACTTGGAAGTCCTGAGAGTAAAAGCGCTGTTGTTACCGCACTTGGTCCGGGAAGAACTTTGATGCGAATATTTCGAGCAACAGCTTCTCTCGCCAGTCGATAACCTGGATCACTTATTCCGGGAGCTCCTGCATCTGTTACAACTAACAAATCTTTTCCAGACTCCAAGATTTCAATAAGTCCTTCCAGACGTTCACCCTCATTGCCCTCGAAGAATGAAATGATTTTTGCTTGGTGGCGAATTCCTAAGTCTTGGCATAGACGAGTAAAGCGCCTCGAATCCTCAGCCGCAACGAATTCAACTGTTTCGATGCTCTCTTTCAGCCGCGATGAAGCGTCGCCAGTGTTACCCAGCGGGACGGCGGCCAATATCAACACAGCCTTATTCTCTCAGGCTCTAGGCTGTGCACATGACCGAAATCTCCCTCCGGGCTAAGGACTCATTAACCGCGCTGGGATTCACGCTCGTCGCTCTAGCACTTCGGCTGTGGCACCTATCAACGCCAAAGGGCTTTGTTTTTGATGAAGTTTATTACGCCAAAAATGCTCACTCCCTTGTGCAACATGGAGTTGAACTCAAGAACGGCGGAGCTGGCGAATTTATCGTTCATCCTCCCGTTGGTAAATGGGTCATTGGAATTGGAATCAAAATATTTGGATTCAATGAATTTGGATGGCGTTTTTCTTCAGCTGTTATTGGCGCAATCTCCGTTGGGTTGATATTTCTTGTTGCACGTAAATTATTTGATAGCTATTACTTGGCTTGTACCGCCGCCCTTCTCACTTTGCTTGACGGGTTACATTTAGTGCACTCGCGAACAGCGCTTCTTGATATCTTCCTCATGTTTTTTATTCTCCTTTCTTTTTATCTCATTTTAGTGAGAAGACCGTGGTTGGCAGGGCTCGCCCTCGGTCTTGCTTTCGCAACTAAATGGAGCGGGATTTACTACATGGTTGCATTCGGAGCATTTCTTCTCTATTCAGATTATCGATTAGCCAGATCACTTGAAATGGAAAATCCTATTCTGACTGTCGCTAAGAAAAGTCTTTGGAAAAGACTTATCCAGTTTGGTGTTATCCCGGGGGTCACATATGTGGTCTCATGGTTTGGCTGGTTCTTAAATTCCACCGGCTGGGATCGAAAATGGTCACCGTCAATAGTTAAGTCATTTATTCATTACCAGAGCGAAATTTGGAATTTTCATAAGGGTCTCACTGAAGCTCATTCATATTCCGCAAATCCATGGAGTTGGCTCATTATGGGTCGGCCAACATCTTTCTTCTACGCCTCCCCAAAGAATTGCGGCGCCAAATCTTGTGCGCAAGAAATCTTGGGCCTTGGAACTCCACTTTTGTGGTGGAGCGCTCTCATTGCACTCTTTGTTACGTTTGGTTACTGGATTGTTCGACGTGAATGGCAAAGCGGGCTTATTTTGTTGGGTCTAGCTGCTGGATACCTGCCTTGGTTTCTCTTTCAAAAACGTACGATGTTTACATTTTATGCGATTGCATTTGAGCCATTCGTTGTGCTCTTAATAGTCTTTGCGCTCTCTAAGTTTCTTGAGCGGGATAGTTATGGCGTCATACCGAAAATCCGCTTGTATGCAACTTACGTATACTTGGGATTAGTCGCTATTACTTTTCTCTATTTCTTGCCTCTTTATATAGGAAGCGTAATTTCTTATAGTGCCTGGTATCAGCACATGTGGTTCCCGTCCTGGATCTAAGGGTGAAACCTATTCGTTAGCTGCTCGTTCCTCGAACTGCGCTGCCGCCTCTGCAAGTTCTTGATCAAAGAGATCATCGCGCGTAGGAATTGATAGCGTCTGCAGTAACTCTTGCTCTTCACTCCACAAGCCGGGAACAGTCAGATCAATTACTCTCTTTGGAGCAATTGCTTTTGCTGCAGTCACATACGTTGGTTTTGGAACGTTTACTGGTTGCCATCCTGAGCGATCTTTTGGAATGACAACAACACCTGAATGCTCAGCTCGTTCTGAAAGTGGAATCCAATGATCTGTATTTTGATTGGACTCAACGGAAGCAATCGGTGAAACACGAACTTGGGTTGTTGTAACTTTTTCTAGTGCTTTAAGTCTGCGCTCACGCAATTGCGTTGCCACAACCTGCCTGCGAACATTGAATGTGTAGATTGTTAATCCAGAAATTGGAATTAACAACATGGACCATGCAATGAATCCAAGTAAAGCAATTGTCAACGATCCGGCTAGAAGCGCAGTTAGTGCCGAAAAAATAGTTCTGCGCTGGGCAATCTTTTTCCGCTTCTTTGCCGGCTCTTCAAATTCTGGAAGCAAAGATGCTGGCGCAGACCCGACAACTTTCATCGCACTCTTAAACTTTTCACCGCTGCGGCCTGAAGAATCTTCATGAGTGGATATCCACCGAGGTAAGAAATACGCGACCCACATACCCACGATTACAAGGTAAATGAGTCCGGATGCCATGGGTAAAAAATAACTGTTCACGCCCCAAAATATGGGGATTTAGACCACTATGTCCGTTTTAAATTAATAAATTTTCTTTCACAAAAGTACTGTGATCCCGCCAGTCCCCGTTGATGTGCAAGTAACCCGAACGAAGACCTTCATATTTATAGCCCGCCTTTTCGGCAACTTTGCGAGAGGCCTCGTTTTCTGGTCGAAGATTGATCTCAATTCGATGCAATTTAAGCTCTGTAAATGCATAGTTTGTAAGTGCCACTACTGCCCGTGTGGTGTAACCCCGATTGGCATAACGTTGGTCCACCCAATACCCAATGTATCCGCCCCTATATGCACCCATAACAATCCCGCCGAGAGTGATCTGGCCTATGAATCTATTTTGGTCTCCATCGGAAAGCCATAATCCAAAAGAGAAAGAACGGCCGGCCTTTGATTCTTGATTTTGATAATGAATCATCTCGAAATACGTCGGAAGTGCCCCTTGATTCTCAATTTCTGGACGGGTTGCTTCCCAAGGATTAAGCCATTCATGATTTACACGTCGTACTTGATTCCAAATATCTCGATCTCTGTAACGAAGGGGTCGCAGAGTTAGTTCATGATCGCGAATAACTGGAAGTCGCTTAAACATCAAACTCCCCGCTCGAGAACCATGACATCTACTATTTCGCCTTTGAGCGCACCTGGAGATTCGGCTGCAATTGCAATTAGCCCTTGAGCATCAGAGAGCGTCGCCAGTGATTCTTGCTCATCTAATGGTGTAACCGTCAGCGTTGTGAGTTGGTCAAGTGAGGCCCGAATTAGAGATGTCTTTCCAATGGGTGATTCAATATCGTGGGTCAATTGCGCCTTCAGCATCGTTCGATGGATATTGGTCGCACCAAGCATCGTGCGAATCATTGGTCTTACAAAAATTTCCGCAGACAAATAGGCGCAGATTGGATCTCCCGGGAGCGTGATGACCGGAGTTTTATCTGGGCCGATTGTTCCGAAATTATGCCTTCCACTTTCTGCAATATTTGGAAGAACCGTTGTAATTTCTCCCATTTCGCTCAAAACTGCTGTAATTAAATCAAAAGACTCGTCATGACTTTCTCCACTTATCACAATCAAATCAGCACGAACAAGTTGGTCTTCCACAACGGTCTTTAATTTCTCATGGTTATCTGGGATTGAGTGCACGCGAAAACCAATTGCGCCCGCCTCTTTAACCGCGGTTGTGAGCATCCACGAATTCGTCTCGAATTCGTCTTCAGAATCTTGAAGACGACTTCCCGGTTCGACCAAATCATCACCTGCAGAAATTACGACAACGCGAGGGTGAGGTCTAGTTGGTAGGCGATCAAGTCCGATTGATGCAGCTAAACCAATCTGAGTGGAACGAATTCTCGAACCCTTTTTAAGCACATGCCTCGTTCCTGCATAAATATCTTCTGCAAGGGTTGCCCCGTGTGCATCAAGAAGTGGCATATCAAATGACTCTAGTGGGGCTGAAATTGCGAGCAATCGTGTGAGAAATTCATTCACTCCGATTTGCGCTTCCATACTCAAACCTTACCCAGAGAGTCCCTAAATTTCCTTGAAGTAACTCGTTTTTTCGAAAAGTCCCATAAAGTTAACCTGTGAGTTCCAAGATTTCCAAAGCAAATTTGCGTAAAGAATTGCGCTGGCAACGTAAGGAGCGCTTTGCCCTCTCCGAAGATGACACATGGCTTCACATCCTAAACTGCGCAGAATTTAGCGATGTAACTCACATCGCTTCTTATATTTCTTATGGAGTAGAACCACAAACACGCGACATCAATGAGCGCCTTCGTTCTGAAGGACGTATCGTTTTGGTCCCGCGTCTTTTGGCAGATAAAGATTTGGAATGGGTCCAATGGAATGGTGAAAATGAACCCACCGGAGTTGCCTTTACGGACTTATCGAAAATTGGCGTAGCAATCATCCCTGCTCTGCATGTGGATGCGCATGGATATCGATTGGGTCAAGGCGGTGGTTCTTATGATCGAGCCCTTCCACGGCTAAGTGCTTGGAAGATCGCGCTCATTCATCATGGAGAGCTCACCAGCGAAACAATGCCGCACGAAGCACATGACCAAAAAGTTGATGCTGCTGCCACACCAGGGCTTGTACTTCGATTTAACTAATTACAGATCTCCAAAATGGCGAGCCATCACGATTCGCTGAACTTGGTTAGTACCTTCATAGATCTGAGTAAGTTTCGCATCGCGCATCATTCTCTCAACTGGATAATCACTCACGTACCCATATCCCCCAAGAACTTGAACAGCATCTGTTGTCACTTTCATGGCAGTATCACTCGCAAAACATTTTGCTGCTGCCGAGTAAAAAGTTAAGTCTTTCTCTCCACGCTCACTTTTTACAGCGGCTGCATATGTTAACTCTCGAGCTGCAGCAATGTTCATTGCCATATCGGCAAGCATGAACTGAATGCCTTGGAAATCAAATATCGGTTTCTTAAACTGCATTCTCTCGTGTGAATACTTTTCTGCAGCATCAAACGCACCTTGAGCAATTCCAAGAGCTTGTGCTGCAATTGTGATTCTTGTGTGATCAAGAGTTCGCATAGCCAAAGTAAATCCGGAACCAATTTCGCCCAAACGCCGATCATCTGGAACTACAACTGAGTCAAAATAGACTTCCCTGGTGGATGAGCCGCGAAATCCCATTTTCTTCTCGTGCGCGCCAAATGAAATACCAGCATCGCTCTTCTCCACAATAAATGCAGTTATTCCTTTTGCTCCCAAATCTGGATCCGTGCTTGCTAGCACCGTGTAAAACTCGGACTCACCAGCGTTTGAAATCCATTTCTTGCTTCCGTTTATTACCCAATTATCACCGTCGCGTACAGCCCTAGTTTTCATCGCAGCCGCATCGGATCCTGCCTCGGATTCAGAAAGACAGTATGAAAAACCTTTACCCTTTACTAACTGAGGTAAATATTTCTTCTTCTGCTCTTCACTACCTGCAAGTATGAGTGGAACTGAGCCAAGTTTGTTCACCGCGGGAATAAGTGATGATGCGCCACAAACTCTGGCAACTTCTTCAATAATTATTACTGTGGCAAGTGCATCGGCACCTTGCCCTCCAAACTTGCTTTCAACATGCGCAGCGAAAAGATCGGCAGAAATAAGTGCGTCCCATGCCTCTTGAGGAAATCTAGCTTGCTCATCTACATCGTGTGCAAAAGGGGCAATCTTCTTCTCTGCCAGGGCGCGAACGCTTTGGCGCAATTCTCTATATTCATCTGGAATGAGTGGATCCATAATTTAAGTATAAAGATGAATCACGTCTCCGGAATAGATATGTCGCTCACCTTCCAGGATCAGTTCACCGCCAGGCCCAATCCCCGTGGCCTTCCCAGACTCAATTTTTCCGTCTAGGCCATGAACTTCGACCGTTAAACCAATGGTCGATGAGCGTTCTGCATAACGCTCTGAGAGATCCTCGAACTTTTCCCATGCAGAAAGCAGCTTTGCGAATTCTTTCAATACTTCGGCTAAATAGAAATTGCGATCTAGTTCAGGTATTTCATTCATCGCAAGTGATGTAGCGGTCGGTACGGGAATTTCATTGAAGTTCATTGCGACATTAATTCCAATGCCGACTACGACTCCTTCTGAATGCGTTTCACTTAGAATGCCAGCAACTTTTCCATTAGCGGGAGAAGTGCTCACGAGTACATCGTTTGGCCACTTTGTAAAAAATATATTCTTCTGCCTGTTTAGGACACTCTCGACTGCCATGCCGGCAATCAGAGGAATCCATCCCCACTCTGATCTACTCCTCTTTGGTTCAACATAAAAAGAAAAAAGAAGTGATTTAGATTTTTGTGCGTCAAAACTTCTATCAAGTCTTCCGCGACCTGCTCGTTGAAATTCTGCCGCGATCACTTCACCATGCATGGGATTCTTTGTGGTCAAGTAAGTTTGCGTCGATTCAATTTCATCAACTACAGATACCTGCCAGTAGCCCTCTACCAGTAGGTAGGAAAGCTTCTTAACATCAAGAAGTGAAATTTCTACGCCTGTCATTACCATTCCTATTTCTAATAGGGGTCCTTCCCTAGTACCTTAGACCCGTGACTGATGATATTCGTACAACTAAGGGCAAGCTCAGTGATTTGCGTCGACGGGTTGAGGCTTCTCAAAACGTGGCATCGGATGCATCTCTTGAAAAGCGCCGCAACGCAGGCAAGCTAACCGCACGCGAACGCCTTGCGCTCCTGCTAGACGAGGGTTCGTTCGTCGAATTTGATGCCTTTTCAACTCATCATGCTGATCGTTTTGGTATGGATAAGAGCCATCCTCTGGGAGATGGAGTTGTTACCGGTTACGGCACCATTGATGGTCGCACCGTTGCGGTGTACTCACAAGATTTTCTTGTCCTAGGTGGAAGCCTCGGAGAAGTAATGGGTAAGAAAATTACAAAGGTAATGGATTTCGCTCTGAAGAGTGGAATACCAATGATTGGACTCAATGATTCCGGTGGTGCCCGCATTCAAGAAGGAGTTGCATCGCTTAGCCAATATGGTGAAATATTTAAGCGCAATGTTCGATCATCGGGCGTAATTCCACAAATATCGGTAATTCTCGGTCCTTGCGCTGGTGGCGCAGTTTATTCACCTGCCATCACCGATTTCACAATCATGGTCGATGAGAAATCCCATATGTTTATTACTGGGCCAGATGTAATCAAGGCCGTCACCGGTGAAGAAGTTACGATGGAAGAGCTTGGCGGAGCTCGAGCACACAATACAAAAACTGGAAATTCACATTATCTAGCTGAAACTGAAGTAGAAGCGCTCGACTATGTAAAAGCCGTACTTTCATATCTTCCAAGTAATAATTTGGATGATTCTCCGATTCTCCCCGCAACAGAGTCAATGGATAGCTCACCAAATGATCGCGCATTAGATTCTTTGATTCCAGATGATGCGAATAAGCCATATGACATTCGCACCGTCGTGGAAGCTATTTTGGATGAAGCTGATTTTCTAGAAGTACATAGTTTGTTCGCTCCAAATATTCTCGTTGGATTTGGTCGCGTAGAAGGTCATTCAGTTGGAATTATCGCTAACCAGCCATCTCAATTTGCAGGCACACTAGACATTGACGCTTCTGAAAAGGCAGCGAGATTTGTTCGAACATGCGATGCTTTTGGAATACCAGTGATCACAATTGTTGATACGCCTGGATTCTTACCGGGTACTGAGCAAGAGTGGAATGGAATCATCCGCCGAGGAGCCAAGCTTCTCTATGCATACGCAGAAGCATCTGTTCCCCTAGTTACCGTTATAACGCGCAAGGCGTACGGCGGTGCGTATATCGTCATGGGTTCGAAACATCTTGGTTCGGATATCAACCTTGCATGGCCTACATCTCAAATCGCGGTTATGGGCGCTCAAGGAGCAATCAATATTCTTTACCGAAAAGAAGTTGCTGAAGAGCCTGCGAAATCCAAAGATTTGATTGAAAAATATGAAGAAGAACTTCTAAATCCTTATATTGCCGCGGATCGTGGATTTATTGATTCAGTTATTGAGCCACATCAAACCCGCCAAGAAATTACTAAAGCGCTACGGGCGCTGCGCAATAAGCGTGTGGATCTTCCAACTCGCAAGCACGGAAATATTCCTCTCTAGGAAAACCATGGCCATTATTCGTCGTCGTAGAAAATTTCGTAAGTTCACCGTGCTTTCCGGCACTGCGACTGGACCTGAAATGAGTGCACTACAAATCGCTCTTGAAGAGATTGAGCGTAATCAAAACCCGAATAAAGCTTTCCGCGGTTCTTGGAGCAGACTTAAGATTCAACAGTCGCTTCCACGCCAGTGGGGTACAAAATCTTCATGAGACGCCGCATCATCTTGGCCTCTGCCTCCCCTTCTCGCAAAAGACTTCTTGAATCAGTAAATATTGATTGTGATGTTTTGGTAAGTGGGGTCGATGAAGAGAGCCCGGAAATTCTAAAACTTGTTCCCTCTGAGATGGTGCTTGCGTTGGCAATTATGAAAGCGCATACCGTGGCGAACTCATTTGATTGTGGAGATAACTCCCTCATTATTGGCTGTGACTCCACTTTTGAGTTTGAAGGAGAATCCCTCGGTAAGCCAGGTACGCGGGAAAGCGCCATTGAGCGCGCTCATCGCCTCAGTGGAAAATCTGGGCTATTACACACCGGACACTCTGTTATAGACACAGCACAAGGAATTGAAGTTTCAGACATTTCAACATCTCGTGTCTATTTTGCCAAGATGACTGACCAAGAAATTGAAAATTATGTTGATTCAGGTGAGCCGCTCAATGTTGCGGGTGGATTTACCCTAGATGGACTAAGTGCACCTTTCATCACACATATAGAAGGTGACCCAAGCGGAATTATTGGCCTATCAATGCCGACCCTTCGCAAAATTATCCTTAATCTCGGTTTACAGTGGTCTGACATCAGTAAAGAACAGGTGCGAGCATGACTAAGAAAATTACCGCAGTTCTCATTGCCAATCGTGGCGAGATTGCAGTTCGCGTTTCTCGTGCATGTCGAGATCACGGAATTAAGTCGATTGCAATTTATTCTGATGAGGACCGAAACTCTCTACACGTGGCTCTCGCAACTGATGCTTACGCCCTCAATGGCTTGTCCGCAGCAGAAACTTATTTGGATCAAAATAAGATTCTTGCAATTGCCAAAGAGTCCGGTGCTGACGCAGTACATCCTGGTTATGGGTTTCTTTCAGAGAATGCAGACTTTGCCGACCGCGTAATTGCAGCAGGTTTAATCTGGATCGGACCTCCACCGGCAGCAATCCGCGCCCTCGGGGATAAAGTTTCTGCTCGAAAGATTGCCGCAGAAGTTGGAGCGCCGCTTGTCGCTGGAACTATTGATCCAGTCGACACTGCTGAAGAAATTATTGCCTTTGCTAGTGAACATGGCTTGCCGGTTGCTATCAAAGCAGCACACGGTGGTGGTGGGCGAGGCTTAAAAGTTGCCTACAAAATGGAGGATATTCCCGAACTTTTTGCTTCTGCGGTGCGTGAAGCCATTACCGGTTTTGGCCGCGGTGAATGCTTTGTTGAGCGTTATTTGGATAAACCTCGACATGTTGAGACACAGGTTTTGGTTGATTCACATGGAAACGCTGTCGTAGTTAGCACACGCGATTGTTCCCTCCAACGTCGCCACCAAAAATTAGTGGAAGAAGCTCCCGCTCCATTCCTCACCGCTGCTCAAGAAGATCAGCTATACAAATCTTCCAAAGCAATAATGAAAGCTGCGGGATACATCGGCGCAGGAACGTGTGAATTTCTTATCGGCTCAGATGGCACAATCTCTTTTCTTGAGGTAAACACTCGACTCCAAGTGGAACACCCAGTCAGCGAAGAAGTTACTGGAATCGATCTTGTTCGCATGCAATTTCGAATCGCATCCGGTGAGGCTATAAGCCCAATTGATCCTGTCGTTCGTGGACACAGTATTGAATTTCGCATAAACGGAGAAGATCCTGGAAATGGCTTCTTGCCATCATTAGGAACTATTACGACGTGGGAAGTTCCAGATGGACCTGGAGTACGTATCGATGCGGGTTTTGATCATGGTCATACCGTTGGTTCGCACTTTGATTCACTGCTAGCAAAGTTAATCGTTACCGCTGCAACCCGCGAAGAGGCCATCGAACGTGCTCGTCGCGCACTCAAGGAGTTTGAAATAGGTGGATTAGCCACCGCTCTTCCATTCCACAGAGCAATCGTTGAAGATCCAAACTTCACTGAGGAATTTAAGGTTTACACAAGCTACATTGAAAAGGAATTTAAGAACACAATTCCTGCGTTCAATTACAAACAAGGGGTTGCGGAGTCAAAGGCTTCAGAACAAAAAGTTGTTGCGGAAATCAATGGGCATCGATTTGAAGTTGTTCTTCATACGCAAGAGCAGACTCAAAAGCGCAGAAAAATTAAGAGCAACATCCTTGGAAAGTCTTCTGGTAACAGCGTCGATAGCCCAATGCAAGGAACCGTCGTCAAAATTCTTAAAGCAAATGGCGACAGAGTCGTCCAAGGTGATCTCATTGTGGTCCTTGAAGCCATGAAGATGGAGCAGCCACTGATCGCTCACAGAGAAGGAATTATCGCTAAGTTGAGCGTCGGGGTCGGACAGACCGTAGCAAGTGGGCAAAATTTATGTGTGATTGAAGACGCTCCTTAATTCAATGAACTTGCAGTAAATTGCTCACATGAGCGATCTTTATTCTGACCCAATTGGAACTGCAGAACTTGCTGCCAAAAAACTTGAATCATTGACTGGCAAGAGCAAGCATCATGTTGCTTTAGTTATGGGTTCAGGCTGGATTGATGCAGCCGATAGCCTAGGAATTCCAACTCATGAATTTGCGGCGACAGAACTGCCTGGATTTCTTCCACCAACAGTTGTTGGACATGGTGGCAAGGTTCGTTCCTATGACCTACAGGGCCCAAACGGCGTCGTTAGCGCGTTAGTATTTTTGGGAAGAACTCATCTCTATGAAGGTAAGGGAATTGAGCCCGTTGTGCATGGAGTTCGAACAGCGGTCAAAGCAGGTTGCGGTGTTGTAGTGCTTACAAATGCATGCGGTGGAATTAACCGCGATTATCACGTTGGCCAGCCTGTGTTAATTCGCGATCACATTTCGCTGACAGGGGTAAGTCCACTCATTGGTGCAAATTTTGTTGATCTAACCGATTGCTACAGCAAGCGTCTTCGCACACTTGTGAAGTTAGAAGATCCTTCACTTTCTGAAGGTGTCTATGCCCACTGGCGTGGACCGTCCTATGAAACTCCTGCTGAAATAAACATGATTCGAACCATGGGAGCTGATCTCGTGGGGATGTCTACAGTTCCAGAAGCTGTTGCCGCCCATGCACTTGGCGCCGAAATTCTAGGAATATCACTTGTCACAAATGCTGCTGCTGGTATGACCGGTGAAAAGCTTAGTCACGAAGAAGTAATGGCTGCCGGGAAAGCATCTGCGGGAAGAATTGGCACATTGCTTGCAAAGGTTCTACCACAACTATGAATCCAGCACTGATTGCAGAAGTTGAGGAATGGATTGCACTTGATCCAGATCCCCAAACTGCAACAATGCTTCGCAACTGGTTAGATCAAGGTAATGAAGTTGATTTAAAGAAATCTTTTGCCGGTTTTTTACAGTTTGGAACCGCGGGGCTTCGAGGACCTGTAGGACCCGGGCCGTCATGTATGAACCGGGCAGTCGTTCAACGTGCCGCAGCGGGTATCGCGGCGTATATGAAAAAGCGTGGGTTAACGAGCGTGGTAATCGGCAGAGATGCCCGATATGGCTCAGAGGATTTCACCGAAGAATCAGCACAAATTTTCACTGGAGCGGGAATGAAAGTTTGGGTCTTGCCTCGCCCTCTTCCAACACCAGTCCTTGCATTTGCAGTAAATGCACTTCAAGCCGATGTTGGAATCATGGTTACAGCCAGCCATAACCCTCCACAAGATAATGGATACAAGGTTTACCTAGGCGGGAATATCGACGGTGTTAGATACGCGGGCTCGCAAATCGTTCCACCCGCCGACATCGAAATTGCTCAGGAAATTGCAGCAATTCACAGTTCTCAACCAAAAGGATCAAGTTGGGATGTGCTGAATGACGATATTTTTAATCAATATGTAAATGAGACTTCCGCTCTTTCGTGTATAAAAGGTGATGTGCGTGTTGTTTACAGCGCAATGCATGGTGTTGGAACTGAAACTCTTCTTGCGACATTTAAGGCCGCTGGGTTTAGCGAACCCATACTTGTTAAAGAGCAAGCAAATCCCGATCCCGACTTTCCAACGGTTAAATTTCCAAATCCTGAGGAACCAGGAGCAATTGACCTCTCCTTGAAACTAGCGGCAGAAGTCGGCGCTGATATTGTCATTGCCAATGACCCCGATGCAGATAGGTGCGCCAGTGCTATAAATGTGCCAGGTGCGGGTTGGCGTATGTTGAGAGGTGACGAAGTAGGGGCAATATTGGGTCACTACATCGCAACAACTATGAAGGAGAGTTGCTTTGGAAAAGCCTTTGCAAACTCAATAGTTTCTTCTTCGATCCTTCGAAAAATTGCTAACGCCCACAGCATTGAATTTCACGAAACGCTCACTGGCTTCAAGTGGTTAGCCAAGATTCCGAATTTGCGCTTTGGATATGAAGAAGCGTTGGGATACGCAGTGGATGCAAAGTCAGTAAATGATAAGGATGGCATCTCGGCCGCTTTGATTCTTGCCCAGTGCGCAGCGGAACTAAAACGTGATGGTCATTCTATGTCGGGATACCTTGCAAATATTTGGGAGACTTACGGATATCACGGCACCGAGCAAATTTCGATTCGAGTGAGCGATATTTCCCAAGTTGATTCGGTTCTTACAAAGTTAAGGACCACCCATCCGCAATCACTATCAGGAATCGAATTAACGAAATTTGAAGATTTGGCAATACCCACAGGGAATCTGCCTCCAACAAACGGTATAACAATGTGGTTTGGCGACTTTATCCGAGTAATTGTTCGCCCTAGTGGAACTGAAGCCAAGCTTAAGTGTTATATCGAGGTTTCGAGTACTGGTGGAGACAAAACAGCAATTGCACAAGTGAATGAAAAAGTAGCCGCACTGCGAGTCGAGCTGTTAGAAATTCTTAAAGTTTAATTTTTCCTGATTTGATTTTTGCTTCTGCTTTGAGGACAGCGGGAATGTGAGCGCTTCCCAATGCAGGAATAAGCAAGTCAATACCGCCATCTGAGAAGGAATACTCCTTGCCAAAAATTCCATTTGTTCCATCTAAAATATCTGAGAAAGACAGATTCTTCACGCCGCTAGAAATTACATCATATGCAGCAGTGTCGACTCGCTTCTGTACTGCACCTAATAAAACACTCTTGGCTTTTGTACTCTTCAGGAAGAATTGATCAGGTAAAACACCAATATATCGAAGTGGCTTCTTCGCATTTGAGGAAGAGGCAATCACATCAATTACATCCGAACTCTGGTTCCAGGTGGAATAAAAGATGTCGGCACCGCGCTTAATCATGGACGCAACATCAGTTGCAGGATTCATGCCCCAATTTTGAGCCAAGACAACAATCTTTGGCTTGACGCTTTGAGCTCCAAGTTGGAACGCTTTCGTTAGATCGCGCAGGTTTGTGCGGTCAACATCAACGAGTGCAGCAATTTTTCCTGTTTTTGAAGCTGATGCAGCTAGAACGCCCGCTAGGTAACTCGACTGAGCTTCATTGAAAACCATGCATTCAACATTAAGTTGACCTACATTTGAATTATCAATAATCGCAAATTCTGTCTTCGGAAATTCATCGATAGCAACTGCGAGGGAGGATTGAAAACCATAACCAATGAGCAAGATAGGGTTATAGCCCGCTTTTGCCAGAAATCGAATTTTCAATAAGCGATCTAAGTCAGTTCCGTCTGTTGCAATTTCACGCAAGGCGAGCAGGCCCAATCCATACTTCTTCTTCGCCTTATCTATACCGACAGCCGCTGCATCGTTAATGCCACCATCACCGCGTCCACCGATATCATAAATAACTGCTATTTTCGTTGCAGTTGCATGCGCACTACTGAGCGGTGGAAAAATTAGCGCAATTAGCGCAACCACGACCAGCGTAGTGCGGTTCTTAACCACGAGGAATGAGACCCATAGCGTCATAAGTTTTCTTTAAGGTTTCTTGCGCAACAGCATTAGCCTTTTCTGCGCCAATTTTCAAAATCTTAGTGAGCTGCTCTGGATCCTTTAAGAGTTCTTGCGTGCGCTCTCGTACGGGACGGAAATACTCTACAACTACTTCAGCGACAGCACCTTTGAGATCCCCATATCCCTTGCCCGCAAATTGATTTTCCAAATCGGAAATACTCAATCCAGAAAGTGCACTGTGGATCGTCAGCAGATTAGATACACCCGGCTTCTCTGTTTGGTCGAATTTAATTTCTCGACCAGTATCTGTAACTGCGCTCTTTATTTTCTTGGCATTTACTTCTGGGGCGTCCAAAATATCAACAACTCCTGCAGGTGAAGAGCTGCTCTTGCTCATCTTCGAATTTGGATCTTGCAAGTCATTAATTTTTGCAGCGGCTTTTGTAATGTAGGCCTCTGGAATTGTAAAAATATCCTTGTACGTGCTGTTGAAGCGTTGACCAAGATCTCTTGTTAATTCGATATGTTGGCGTTGATCTTCGCCAACTGGAACGTACTTCGCTTGATAGAGCAAGATATCGGCCGCTTGCAAGATTGGGTATGTAAATAGACCTACAACCGTGCGGTCGGTTCCACTTTTCTGACTCTTATCTTTGAATTGTGTCATTCGACTTGCTTCGCCAAAGCCTGTGAGACATTCCATAACCCAGCCCAGCTGATTATGGGCAGGAACATGTGACTGCATAAATAGCGCGCATTTTTCAGGATCTAGCCCGAGTGCGAGCAATTGAGCAGTCGAAGTGAGCGAGCGTTCTCGCAGAATCTTTGGGTCCACCTGAATGGTGATTGCGTGCAAATCCACTACACAATAGAAAGCATCGTGACTCTCTTGGAGTTCAACCCACTGCTTCAGCGCGCCCAAATAGTTCCCAAGATGGAATGAACCACCAGTTGGCTGAATTCCGGAGAGGATTCTTTCTTTACTCATGAGGCGCATCTTTCCATTCTTCACGAGAGATGAGTAATTGCCCAGCTCTCTTACCTTCTACAGACAAGACGGTAATTCTAAGGTTTTCATAGCGAAGAAAGTCATGAATTTCTGGCAGGCGACCCAGCGCATGCATCACATACCCTCCGGCAGTCTCATACGGACCTTCCGGAAGTGAGATTCCAGTTTCATCAAATAGGTCTTCCAAAGAAATAAGTGCGTCAACTTCGAAATCTCCCGCGATGCCCTGCGGGGTGACTTCTTCATCAACCTCATCATATTCGTCATGAATATCCCCAATGAAACATTCAACGAGATCCTCAAGGGTAATAATTCCATCAGTGCCACCATATTCATCAAGCACAATTGCAAGATGTTGACGCTTCGCGCGAAGTTCAGTCAGCGCAGGCAGTACGCCTTTTGTTCCAGGAAGAAAAGTGACTGGGCGGATAATATCTAGCAAAGTTGCATCGGGGCGACTCACATGAATATTGAGCAAATCTCGAACATGAAGAAAACCGATGACTTCATCGCTACTTCCACGCGTCACTGGGTATCTTGAATGCGCACTCTCTACTGCAATCTTCATGGCTTCCTCTATAGATGTACCTACATCCAAGAATTTAACTTCTGTTCGAGGGACCATGATTTCGTGAAGTGCCATATCTCCAGAATTGAAAACTTCTTCAACAATATCTCTTTCTTCTTCTGTCAAAGCTGTATGTCCAGTAACAAGATCGACTAATTCAGCTTCTGACATTTCACTTCTCGACTCCTCCGCTTTGAGGCCGAAGATCTTTACGACAGCATCCGTTGATTTCGACAAAAGCCAGATTGTAGGTCGAAAGAGTTTTGCAAGTTGATCAATAATTCCAGCAGAAGCGAGCGCAATGGCTTCGGTTCTGTAGATAGCAAGACGCTTTGGAACTAATTCACCAAAGACGAGAGATATGTAAGCAATCACGATCGTGACTGAAACTAACGAGAGGGTGGTTGCAAGACCGTGTGAAAGTCCCCATTTTTCAAATGCGGGAATCACAAAGGCTGAACCTAAACGTTCTGAACCCAAGGCTGCAGAGAGGAATCCACAGAAAGTCACACCAATTTGTGCCGCGGCCAAGAAACGATTGGGATTTTGCGTTAGGGCTGCTACTCGAGCCCCCCGCTTGCCACGGCTTCCTATTTGCCGGACTTGGGAATCTCGGAGCGAAAGAAGGGAAATTTCAGCTGCCACAAAGAGGGCGGCCAGGGCAATAAAGAAGAGCACCAACCCGATATCCACAGCAAGTTGGCCGCTGGTGCCAAATTCAACTGGCTCCGATATTTGCCTATGCATAGTCCTAGGGTATCGTGGTGACCCTCATGTCAATGCTGACGTGAGAAACAGTTCCACTCCCACGGATCGTCGGGCACGTACCTGCCCGGAGAAGGAGCCTTAAAATGGCATCAGTCGTATTCGACGCAGCATCACGTATCTATCCAGGCACAACCAAGCCCGCTGTAGACAAACTTAGCCTCACAATTGCTGATGGCGAGTTCCTTGTTCTTGTCGGCCCATCTGGTTGTGGAAAATCCACATCACTCCGCATGCTCGCAGGCCTCGAGGAAATCGACGCTGGCGCAGTTCGAATCGGAGATCGTGACGTTACAAACGTTGCACCAAAAGACCGCGACATCGCAATGGTCTTCCAGTCATATGCTCTTTATCCGCACATGTCAGTTGCTGAAAACATGGGTTTCGCACTGAAGATTGCCGGAATCGATAAAGTTGAGCGCGATCGCCGAGTTCTTGAAGCAGCAAAGCTTCTTGATTTGGAACCATACTTGGATCGCAAGCCAAAGGCACTTTCTGGTGGACAACGCCAACGTGTAGCTATGGGACGCGCGATTGTTCGCGAACCACAAGTCTTCTTGATGGACGAGCCTCTTTCAAACCTTGATGCGAAACTTCGCGTAGCAACTCGTACTCAAATCGCCGCGCTCCAGCGCCGTCTGGGAATCACAACCGTTTATGTAACACATGATCAGGTTGAAGCCATGACGATGGGTGATCGAGTTGCTGTAATGAAGGATGGACTTCTTCAACAAGTTGACACACCAAGAAATCTTTACGAACGCCCTTCAAATGCATTTGTTGCCGGATTCATCGGCTCACCAGCAATGAACCTCCTTGTTGCGCCAGTTGTGGGCGGTAAAGGAAAGCTTGGCGACTATACATTTGACGTACCAGCATCAGCTGGCTCATCTGTAATTGTTGGCATTCGACCAGAAGGACTTACGCCGGCTTCTGAAGGCTTCCACGTCCACGTAGAAGTTGTTGAAGAACTCGGTGCCGAGGCATTCGTTTATGGAACGCCGGACGATAAAGAAGTGAAGTTTGCAAATTCAACAGATGAAGGCGCGCAGATCATTGTTCGTTGGGATCCAAAGAATCCACCAAAGGCTGGAGACCGTATTACAGTTTCTGCCAAGCCAGAAGTAATTCATCTCTTCGATGTAAATACAGGCTTACGCCTTAACTAGTAGTTATAGTTATAGTAAAAAAGCCCAGCCAATTGGCTGGGCTTTTTTACATTTAATTACTTTTAGGCCATTGCCTTCTTGAGATTCTCATCAATTGAACTCAAGAACTCCTGCGTGGTTTGGTAAGGAGCTTCTTTAGAAATCAAAGCAGCCAAGTCCTTTGTCATCTTGCCTTGCTCTACAGTTTCTATACAGACTCGCTCAAGGGTCTTAGAGAATTGCGCAAGTTCGGGATTGTTATCCAACTTTGCTCGGTGAGCTAGCCCTTGTGTCCAAGCAAAGATTGAGGCGATCGGATTTGTTGAAGTCGCCTTTCCCTTTTGGTGATCACGATAGTGACGAGTCACAGTTCCGTGCGCTGCCTCAGATTCGCAAATTTTTCCATCTGGTGTCATTAACACAGAAGTCATCAAGCCAAGTGAGCCGTAACCTTGAGCGACAGTGTCTGACTGAACATCGCCATCGTAATTCTTACATGCCCATACATATCCACCAGGCATGCGAAGTGACATTGCGACCATGTCATCAATGAGTCGGTGCTCATACCAAATCCCAGCAGCATCAAACTGCGCCTTGAATTCAGCTTGGAAAATCTCTTCAAATATATCTTTGAAACGACCATCGTAAGCCTTCAATATTGTGTTCTTTGTTGAAAGATAAACAGGGAAATTGCGAAGCAATCCGTAATTCAGCGACGCTCGTGCGAAATCGCGAATGGAGTCATCTACGTTGTACATGGCCAATGCCACACCTGAAGATTCAAAATCAAAAACTTGGAGCGTGATTGGCGCCGATCCATCTTCTGGAACGAAAGAAAGTGTTAATTTTCCTGGGCCGGGAACCTTGAAATCTGTTGCTTTGTATTGATCGCCAAAAGCATGGCGGCCGATAACGATTGGCTTGGTCCAATGTGGAACTAGGCGCGGAACATTGCTGATAATGATTGGTTCACGGAAAATTACTCCTCCGAGAATATTGCGAATGGTTCCATTTGGAGATTTCCACATTTTCTTGAGGCCAAATTCCTCAACACGTGCTTCATCAGGAGTGATTGTGGCGCACTTAATTCCAACGCCATGCTTCTGAATGGCGCGGGCAGAGTCAATAGTTACTTGATCATCGGTTGCATCGCGGTTTTCCATCCCTAAGTCGTAATACTCGAGGTTTACATCGAGGTAAGGAAGAATCAACGAATCTTTTATGAATTGCCACATGATTCGGGTCATCTCATCGCCATCGAGCTCCACAACAGTTCCAGTAACTTTAATCTTGCTCATTTTCTCCGCTTTCTGCTTTCGCAAATTATTTAAGGTGAAAGTTATTTCTTACAGATCTTTTACGTCGCCTTGCTTCGCACGAACGGCTTCAGCTGCAGCTTTGAGAGCTTCTACTTCAGAAGGAGCCAAGGAGCCTTCAACAACTTTAATAATTCCTGACTTGCCGATTGTTGCCTCAACACCGAGGTAAACGCCGCTAATTCCATACTCTCCATCAACCCAAGCACAAACCGGCATTACTTCGCCTGAATCATCAATCACTGCCTTTGCCATGCGAGCGGCTGCAGCAGATGGGGCGTAATAAGCCGAACCTGTCTTTAGAAGCGCTACAACCTCAGCGCCTCCGTTACGAGTACGGTCAACGAGTTCTGCGATTTCCACTTCGCTGAGCATGGTCGATAATGGTTTTCCATCGACTGTGCAGCGGCTTGGGACTGGAACCATAGTGTCACCGTGAGAACCAAGAGTAAGAGTCTTCACAGAACCAACAGATACGCCAAGCTTTTCGGCAACAAAATTTGTAAAGCGCGCTGTATCTAACATACCTGCTTGACCCATTACCTTGTTTTTCTTAAATCCGGTAGCCAACTGCGCAAGTGCTGTCATCTCATCAAGCGGATTTGAAACAACGATAATTACTGCTTCAGGGGAATGCTTAGCAATATTCTCTGCAACACCACGAACGATTCCTGCATTTACGCCAATCAAGTCCATTCGAGACATGCCGGGCTTACGTGGCAAGCCTGCAGTAATTACAACGACATCTGAATTCGCAGTTGCTTCATATCCGCCGCCATCTGCTGTGGTTGTCGCTCCTACTACTTTCGTTTCAAATCCCTGAATAGATCGTGATTGATTCATGTCGAGTGCCAAACCTTCGGGCTTTCCTTCGACAATATCCGTAAGGACTACTGTTTCAAATACATTGTATTCAGCAAGTCGAAGAGCCGTTGTTGAGCCATAAAACCCTGCTCCAACTACAGTGACTTTACCTTTGAGATTGTTGTTATTCGACATTGTCTACCTTTCGCAAAGCCTGCTAAATACTTGTGATTATGGAAGGAATATTACCCCGCATGCGGGAGGGTCAGCGACACAACAAAAAGGGTTCCCGCTATGAGTAGTGGCAGAAATAACTCGATTCGACGCTTCATCCCAATCATGAAATAGCGTGAGTAGGCATAAGCGCCCATACCTATCGCAAGCAGGAGACTCCCGCTCCGCACTTTTCCAAATACTGATATTCCAATGCCAAGAATGATGAGTGCTAGCCCGAGGTTTCGAAGCCTTGCAAGGCTAAAAGTATTTTTCATTATTTTAAAAATGCCTATTTTTCCCGAAGGAAACTTTCTACAACATTTGCAAGCAACATCGCTCGAGTCATTGGACCAACTCCCCCAGGCATTGGTGCAATGTAAGACGCAACATTTGCAACATCCGGGTGAACATCTCCCAGCAGTCCTTCTGACGTACGAGTTATTCCGACATCAAGCACTACAACTCCTGGCTTCACCATATCCGGAGTTAACAAATGTGCACTTCCTACAGCGGCAACAATGATGTCAGCACGGCGCGTATGCTCCTTCACATCTCTTGTTCCGGTGTGCGTGATTGTGACCGTTGCATCATCACCCTTGCGACTAAGCATGAGTCCCAATGGTCTGCCCACTGTAATTCCTCTACCCATCACCACGACTTCTGCGCCTTTTGTGGAGATGTCATACCGGTGAAGAAGTTCAAGGATTCCTCGTGGCGTGCATGGAAGTGGCGCTGGTTCGCCCAAAACTAATTTTCCAAGATTAAGGGGGTGAAGCCCATCAGCATCTTTAGCTGGATCAATTGCTTCAAGAATTCTGTTTGCAGATATTCCGCGTGGAAGTGGAAGCTGCACGATGTAGCCGGTGCATTCCTTTGCGCTATTTAAGTCCTTAATTGCAGAAAGAATATCGCGCTCACTTGCGCTCTCAGCAAGGTCTACACGAATAGATTGAATACCGACTTCTGCGCAATCTCGATGCTTCCCGCCCACATAAGATTGCGATCCTGGGTCGCTTCCGACAAGAACCGTTCCAAGTCCAGGCTTAACAGACATTTGATCAACAAGAACTTTAAGTTCACTCTTAATGGATGTAGAAGTAGCTTTTCCATCAAGCATCTGTGCAGTCATCTGTTTATCCTAACCTTTTCTCTAACAAATTATGCATGCGAGAAGTGTCGAGTGCCTGTGAAGAACATTGAAATTCCTGCCGCTTCTGCCGCTGCGATTACTTCTTCATCCCGAACAGAGCCACCCGGCTGCACAACTGCGCTCACTCCCGCATCAATCAAAATTTGCAATCCATCCGCAAATGGAAAGAAAGCATCACTTGACGCAACACTTCCCTTGGCTCTCTCGCCAGCTCTTGAGACTGCTAAGCGAGCAGAATCGACTCGATTAACTTGTCCCATTCCAACGCCGACGGATGCACCTTGGTGAGCCAATAAAATCGCATTGCTTTTCACAGCCCGAACTGCCCTCCAAGCAAATTTCAAATCTTCCAAAACTTGCGCACTCACTGGTTTTCCACAAACTTGTTTCCATGCATCAGAACTATCTCCTGCTGCATCAATCAAATCACTATCTTGAAAGAGGGCTCCACCTGATATTGGGCGATGCTCCAATTGTGGAATTACATACCCTTCAATAGTAAGTATGCGAATCGATGGCTTCTTCATCAAAATATCCAACGCCTCTTGCTCAAAATCGGGAGCCACTACAACTTCAGTAAATATCTCCGAAAGTTTGGCGGCCATTGCCTGGGTTACCTTTCGATTGGCCGCGACAACTCCTCCAAATGCAGAGACGGGGTCGCACTCGTGGGCCTTTATATGTGCAGCGGCGATATCGTCACCTATAGCAATTCCACAAGGGTTTGCATGCTTAATGATTGCAACACACGGTTGCGCGTGATCGTAGGCGGCTCGAAGAGCAGCATCTGCATCGGTGTAATTATTAAAGGACATTTCTTTTCCGTGAAGTTGCTTCGCTCCAGCGATTCCAGAAATTGTTGCACCTGATGTCTTATAAACAGATGCGCTCTGGTGTGGGTTCTCGCCATATCTAAGTCCAGCAATTCTCTGCCAAATTTGGCCCCGCCACTGATCTGATGTTCCCGTTCGCTCACCAAGCCAAGTTGCTATTGCAAGATCATATTCAGCGGTACAACGGAAGGTTTCCATCGCAAGCTTCGTCCGCTCCTCAATGGTGAAACCACCTTGACCGAGCGCAGTAAACAGCCCTTGATACTGAGATGGGTTAGAAATAACTGCCACTGAACCATGGTTCTTTGCCGCTCCTCGAAGCATGCTTGGTCCACCAATATCAATTTGCTCAATGCACTCAGCAAAATCCTCTGTCGAAGCAATCGTTTGGGCAAATGGATAGAGATTTATAATAATTAAATCAAATGGGGCAATATCTTGCGAGGCAATTGCTGCAAGATGTTCAGGATTATCTTGATCAGCCAATATTCCGCCATGAATTCTTGGATGGAGTGTCTTAACGCGACCACCCATCATTTCAGGAAAGCCGGTATATTCCTCAACTGGAAGAACAGGGATCCCCGCAGCTGCCAATGTTTTTGCAGTTGATCCAGTGGAAAGTATTTCAATTCCAGCAGAATGAAGTGCTTGGCCTAATTCCATGAGATTTGTTTTGTCATAAACGCTTACTAGCGCTCGACGAATAGGTTTCCGAATCGTTGTAACTGAATTCATGATTCTCCTATTTTTGAAGACCGATAGTTGCAAATTTCTTTAGCGTCTCAACAATGAGTTTACGCTCCTGAATCTTAATGCGTTCGTGAAGTGACTCCTCAGTATCTCCGACTTCGATGCCAACTTTAATCTGGGAGATCACTGTCCCGGTATCTACCCCAGCATCTACCCAATGAACGCTCGTGCCCGTCTCAATTGCCCCAGCAAGTAGCGCATCACCGACCGCATGTGCGCCAGGAAAGAGAGGCAAGAGCGCCGGATGAGTATTTATTGTTGGAAAACGATGAACAAAAGAGGAGGGGAGAATTCGCATAAAACCTACGCTCACTACCAAATCCACAGAATCAGATCCCACTATATTTTCCATGGCGACTCCCCATGATTCTCGGGAATCGAATTGTGAAAACTCAACAAGCGTTCCGGGCACCCCAAATGACTCTGCTAATTCAAGTACCGGGGCGCTTCTGTCGGAAATTACTCGGCAAACTTTGACATCTATTTCACCGCTTTGTGCGGCCTTCAATATGGATGCCGCCAAAGAGCCGCCACCTGAGGCTAACAAAAGAATTCGCTTAGCCACGCTTCACAAATTTCTTAAATAAAGTTGGGGCATAAAAGAAAAGAAAAGCGATAGCGAAGGCACTTATGGCCGCAATTGATGTCGTGCGCTCAGGCAAGATGCCCGTTCGCTTCATAGCCGGCGTCAATAATTCCCCAGAAGCAAAATATGAAATTTCCCAAACAAAGAAAACCGCCATGATAAAGGTCCGAAGAAGTTCCTTGTTTCTATCTTTCCATTCACTGTGCACTCTAGATATAACCAAATAGACAGCAAGGAATAGCAGCGGCCAGAAAACAATTCCAACAATCAGGTTTGGGTGCTTACCGGTAGGAAGACCGCCCAAGATAGGAATCGCTGGGATTTGGTGAAGTGTAAAAATAGACGATGTCACCATGGTGTGAGCGCCTAAACTGAAACCAGAACCCGTCAAATATGCAAGAGCAGCGAGGGCCATATTAGGAAGATATAAAATTTGTAGTGCCGTGAAAAGTAAGGCGCCAATAATGCCTGGCTGAATTACCACCGACAAGTCGTGAAGCACATTCCAATGTGCCAAGAATGAAATTGAAAGTACCAAGGACGCTACGCCCCACGCAATCGCAAAAAGATAAACAAGCACTCCCAGAGCCGGACGTGGATTGAACGAAAATGTTGAGACAAGTGCAGTGATCGCGGCGCAAAGTCCGGCGTAATACCACATAGGTGAAACCGTTGAAGTTGTGGTGAGAACTGATAAAAGGATTGCTATCAACGTATAAAAAAGAACGTAGAAAATTCGAGCAGCCCGCAATTTCGGAGCTTCTTCTGCAACTCGGGAGAAGGTGCGCCTAACTGCCCACATAGGAATAATGATTGCTCCGAGAGGAAGAACTGAAAGAAAACCAGCTCCTTGAGGAGATGAAGCGGATAAATGAAATGGTGAAAGATGCGCGCCAAGCCAAAGCCAGACCGCACCTCGAATGGGATCGGCGGTATTCCCACTTGTACTGCCAGCCGTAGACCAGGCGAGAAGCGCAATAAAAATGGATGGAAATAAAGTTAGCGCCGCGCCTTTTGATGCCTGTATGAGAGATATCGAAAGAACGCGGCGCAACACGAGTGTTAGCCGTTCAGAATTTTGCGCATAAGTTCTGCCGTTTCACTTGGCGTCTTACCAACTTTTACACCAGCAGCTTCGAGAGCTTCCTTCTTGCCTTGTGCTGTACCTGAAGAGCCAGAAACAATTGCACCAGCATGACCCATTGTTTTGCCTTCTGGAGCAGTGAATCCAGCAACATAACCAACAACTGGCTTTGTCACATATTCAGAAATGAATGCAGCAGCACGCTCTTCAGCATCGCCACCGATTTCACCAATCATGACAATTGCATCTGTATCAGGATCATCTTGGAATGCACGCAAGCAATCGATATGTGTAGTTCCAATTATTGGATCTCCACCAATACCTACAGCGGTCGAGAATCCAAAGTCACGGAGCTCATACATCATTTGATATGTAAGTGTTCCCGACTTTGAAACTAAACCAATACGACCTGGACCTGTAATATCTGCCGGAATAATGCCGAGATTTGATTGTCCAGGGCTAATTAAACCTGGGCAGTTTGGCCCAACAATACGAGTAGTTCCTTTGCTTTGGGAGTATGCGAAAAAGGCTGCGGTGTCATGTACTGGAATTCCTTCGGTAATCACAACGACAAGAGGAATCGCTGCATCAATTGCATCAATCACTGCTGCCTTTGCAAACTTCGGTGGAACGAACACAACGGATGCATTGGCTTGGGTTGCAGCTATTGCTTCGGCAACTGTGTTGAATACAGGAAGTGTTTTACCTGAAATCTCAACGGTTTGTCCGCCCTTACCAGGAGTGACACCTCCAACAACATTTGTTCCTGAAGCAATCATTCGACCAGTGTGCTTTGTTCCTTCTGAACCGGTCATACCCTGAACAATCAGGCGCGTATCTTTATTAATAAAGATTGCCATTATTTCGCCGCCAATTCTGCAGCCTTCGCAGCTGCTCCATCCATGGTGTCGAGTTGCTGCACAAGTGGATGCGCCGCCTCATTCAAGATTCGACGACCTTCTAATACGTTATTTCCATCGAGGCGAACAACGATTGGCTTTGTAGCTTTGTCGCCCAGAATGTTGAGCGCCTGGACTATTCCGTTGGCAACAGCATCACATGCAGTGATGCCTCCAAATACATTTACAAAAACGCTTCGAACGTCTTTATCACCCAAAATAATGGAGAGTCCATTTGCCATAACTTCAGCCGATGCGCCACCTCCGATATCAAGGAAGTTTGCTGGCTTAACGCCATACTTTTCCCCAGCATATGCAACAACATCTAGCGTGCTCATTACGAGGCCCGCTCCATTGCCGATGATTCCAACTTCTCCATCTAACTTCACATAGTTAAGGTTTAATTCCTTAGCTTGAGCTTCAAGAGGATTAGCCGATGCATGATCTACAAGGTCGCTGTGGCCTGCATGGCGAAACTCTGCGTTGTCATCAAGAGTCACCTTTCCATCTAGAGCAACTATTCGACCATCTTCAGTCTTTACCAAAGGATTAATTTCCATCAGAGTTGCATCTTCTGCCACGAATGCAGCCCAAAGCTTTACTAATACATCTGCAACTTGATCTTGAACGACTTCTGGAAATTGGCCAAGCGCTGCGATTTCCTTTGCCTTTTCCAACGTCACGCCAACATTTGGATCAATTCCAACTCGAGCCAATTTCTCTGGTTGCGTTTTTGCAACTTCTTCAATTTCCATTCCGCCGGCAACTGATGCCATAACTAGGAAATTTCTGTTAGCGCGGTCGAGAAGAATTGATGCGTAATATTCTTCGGCAATCGGCGCCGCCTGAGCAATCATCACCTTGTGAACGGTATGACCCTTAATATCCATTCCGAGAATAGCCGCTGCCTTTTCGCGAGCATCGGCTGCATCTTGTGCAAGCTTTACTCCGCCAGCTTTACCGCGACCACCAATTTTTACTTGAGCTTTGACGACAACTCGTCCACCCATAACTGAAGCTGCTTTTTCTGCTTCGTCTGCAGTTGTAGCAACTGCACCAGCAAGTACTGGAATGTTATGTGCTTCGAAGAGATCTCGAGCTTGATACTCAAAGAGATCCACTAATTTCCCCGATCATCTAGTGATTAGAAAGTGAGTAATACGGGGAAATCCTACTGTCTTGGTAGACAGATTCTTTCTAGAGCTTTTCCACCGGGGCATACCTTAGGAGGAGTCTCTTCTCCCCCAGTGAGCCGAAATTGATAGTCGCTTCGGCTCTATCTCCTTCGCCATTAACAACGACGACTGTTCCAAGCCCAAATGTGTCATGTGCCACACGGTCGCCCGGAGCCAGGACCAACGCGGTGGTTGGGGCAACTCGCTTACCCGTCGCCTTAGGGGGCGGTCCAAAACTTTTCTTAACTCTGGTCGAACGCACCACATCGTCATTCCACGAAATAACTTCGCTCGGAATTTCAGCGAGAAAACGAGAAGGCTCGTTGTTCTTCCAATTTCCAAATGCCATCCGCGACATTGCGCGTGAAACATACAATCGCTCGCGTGCTCGAGTTAATCCCACGTATGCCAGGCGTCTCTCTTCCTCGAGTTCAGTTGTATCAGTTTGTTCATTTTCGATTGCACGGAAGTGAGGAAAGATTTGTTCCTCCATACCCGTCAAGAAAACCGTTGGAAATTCAAGACCCTTTGCAGTATGAAGAGTCATCAACGTCACGACACCTTCACTTCCTGCATCAGCATCAGGTATTTGATCAGAATCAGAAACAAGAGAAACGCCCTCCAAGAATCCAGCAAGAGTTGCTTCCTCTGCCTCCTCTAGATCAGATTGCTCATATTCAGTTACTACATTAAGAAGTTCATACAAGTTTTCCAATCGACTTTCATCTTGCGGGTCCGTACTCTTCTTTAATTCAGTCTCGAGCCCGCTCTGCTCTAATACAGCTTTAGCGATATTCGATGGCTTTGTTTTTGCTTCTACCAAAGTTCGAAGCGTGTACATCAACTGCAAGAAATCCCGAATAGCTTGAAGTGAACGGGCAGGTAGCTCGCTCTCTACCTGATTCATAGCTTCCCACAAAGTTATGCCGTGTTTCTTTGCAAATTCATCAACAATCTCTATTGCTCGATCTCCGATGCCGCGCTTTGGAGTGTTAACAATTCTTCGCAATGAAATTTCATCGGCTGGATTCACAAGCGCCTTGAGGTAGCCAAGCAAATCTTTTACTTCAGCACGTTCAAAGAATCGCAAACCGCCAACAACTTTGTAAGGGATACCAGAACGTGCGAGTGTTGATTCAATTGACCGGGATTGCGCATTCGTCCGATAGAAGATTGCCGTCTCCCCTGGATTGGAGATTCCTTCATTTTTAAGGCGGCGAATTTCACCTGTGATGAATTCTGCCTCGTCATGATCTGTTTCAGCGACAAAGCCAGTGATGTGGTGGCCTGCGCCTGCTTCTGACCACAAGTTTTTATCTTTTCTTCCTTTGTTGTTTGAGATGACAGAGTTGGCTGCCGTCAAAATATTTTGGGTAGAGCGATAATTCTGCTCGAGCATAATTGTTTGCGCACTTGGGTAATCCTCTTCAAATTGGAGGATGTTTCGAATATTGGCGCCTCTAAATGCATAAATGGATTGATCAGCATCGCCTACTACGCACAATTCAGCCGTAGGAAAGCCCTCACTTTCCACTCCTACTAATTCCCGAATTAACATGTATTGCGCATGGTTTGTATCTTGATACTCATCAACAAGAATGTGCTTGAATCTCGAACGGTATCTGGCGCGCACTTCTGGGAATTTTTGCAAGACTTCTACAGTCTTCATTATCAAGTCATCGAAATCCATGGCATTTGCCGCAGTCAAACGGCGTTGATAAACCGAGTAGATCTCACCAGCCATTTTGTCGACGAAATCAAATTCAGCTCTTTGGAAAGTGCTTGGAGTTTGGAGTTCATTCTTGGCATTTGAAATTCGTGCCTGAATTGCTCCTGGTTTGATTTCAGTTCCATCAAGTCCAAGCTCTTTCATGATTCGCTTGATAAGCATCGAACTATCCGAGGAGTCATAAATAGCGAAGGATGTTGTAAAGCCCAATTTAGTCGCTTCATTTCTCAGAATACGAACGCATGCAGAGTGAAAGGTTGAAACCCACATCGACTTTGCGGAGTCGCCAACAAGTTCTGCAACTCGCTCTTTCATCTCAGCGGCGGCCTTATTCGTAAAGGTAATGGCCAAAACTTCATAGGGAGCTACGCCACGTTCGGCCAAAAGGTAGGCAATTCTTCGCGTCAGGACTCTTGTCTTTCCGGAGCCCGCTCCTGCAACTACTAGTAATGGCGATCCTCGATGAACGACAGCCTCCTGTTGTTGCGGATTGAGGCTTGTTAGATCAAGTTGAGACACGAGTGGAGTGTAACCTTCGCTCCATGCCTCCTATTGATGACAGCGCAATTGAACGAATCCTCTTTGTAACCGCCCATCCAGATGACCTCGATTTTGGGGCTGGCGGAACAATTCCACTCTGGACCGCAAAGGGAATTAGCGTCTCCTACTTTGTCTGCACTAATGGAGACCAGGGTGGCGTGGACCCTTCTGTTCCTCGCTCTGAAATGCCGAAAATTCGCCAACAGGAACAACGCGATGCTGGAAAAGTATTAGGTGTTACAGATGTAAATTTCCTCAACTACGTGGACGGGCATCTTGAAGCAACCATTGAGTTACGTAAAGAAATAGTTCGAGCAATTCGCAAAGTTCGCCCTCAGCGTATGGTCATTCAAAATCCAGAGAGAAACTGGGAAAGAATATTTTCTAGCCATCCAGATCACATGGCTGCAGCAGAAGCAGCAATGCAAGCGGTCTACCCAGATGCTGGAAACCCATTTGCATTTTCAGACCTCCTTGAATCTGAAGGCCTAGAGCCGTGGACCGTGAGTGAAGTCTGGGTAATGTCGCCAAATGAAGTGAATCATGTTGTTGATATTTCATCGACAATCGATGTAAAACTCAAAGCAATTCGATCACATGTGAGTCAGACTGCGCATAGCCCAGAGCTCGATGATCGAGTACGCGAATGGGGTAGCAAAAATGCAGAAGCGAATAATTTACCCGCTGGAAGTTATGCAGAGACCTATCGAGTCGTTGCGACAGCCTAAATTATTTAACTGAAACCTTTTCAATACCAACTGCTTGCTTTGGTGTTCCGTCAGTACCGCCGCCGAGAACGCCTTGCGCCGCAACAGCTTTAAGAATATCTAGGCCCTTAACAATTGTTCCCCAGCGCGTGTAGTTGGCTCCAAGGGTTGTATCTGCATATACCAGGAAGAATTGGCTGCCATTTGTTCCGTGGCCGGTTTGCGTGAGGCCTGAGTTAGCCATAGCAACTGTTCCTGCGGGATAGTTATTTGCTACCGCTTGAGGAAGATTTTCGTCATCATAGGTAAAGAGCGGGCCACCCTTACCAGAAGCAGTTGGGTCTCCACACTGAAGAACGTAAAGTCCATTGGTCGTTAGGCGATGACAAAGAGTCTTATTGAAATATCCTCCTTTAGCCAAGGCAGTCATGACAAGGACAGTTAATGGCGCATCCGCTCCATCTGCCTCAATCACAATTTGTCCACAATTTGTATCCAGTGTGAATGTTCGATTCTTGACAGGGAGCTTTACCGTTGGAGGTTGAATTTGTGGCTCTTTATGAGCATAGGCACTTGTGGATGCACAAAGAGATTTGGGAGCAGCGCCCATCTTTGTTTTGCCACTCATCATTGGTGACTTTTGATCTTTTGCAAAAGAGGTATTAGAAAATGAAAGGCAGGCAACCAAAGTCAGCGCAACCGTTACAACAATCTTCTTCGAACTCAACATTTACTTTCGCCCAATCCTTATTCCCACTCAATAGTGCCGGGAGGCTTGCTTGTGATATCGAGTACAACTCGATTTACATCGCGAACCTCATTGGTGATGCGAGTTGAAATCTTCTCCAATACTTCGTATGGAAGACGACTCCAATCTGCTGTCATCGCATCTTCACTCGAAACTGGGCGCAGAACAATGGGATGTCCATATGTTCTGCCGTCCCCTTGCACTCCCACACTGCGGACATCCGCAAGTAGGACTACTGGGCACTGCCAAATCTCTCGATCCAACTGAGCTGATTTTAATTCATATCTTGCAATGGAATCGGCTTTTCGAAGAATTGTAAGTCTATTCTCAGTAACTTCTCCGACAATGCGGATGGCTAAGCCTGGGCCTGGAAATGGTTGGCGCCACACAATCTCACTCGGGAGCCCTAATTGCAGACCAACTTCACGAACCTCATCTTTAAAGAGGGTTCGGAGTGGTTCAATCAAAGTGAATTGCAAATCATCCGGCAGGCCGCCCACATTGTGATGAGATTTGATATTTGCTGTTCCGCTACCGCCGCCGGATTCAACAACATCTGGATAGAGAGTTCCTTGCACAAGAAAATCAATTGCTTCTGGCTTTGCAGAAGTTAATTCGCGAGCTGCTTCTTCAAAGGATCGAATGAATTCTGCGCCAATAATCTTTCTCTTCGCTTCTGGATCGGTGACGCCAGCCAGAGCGTTGAGGAATTTCTCACGGGCATCAACAATCTTTAGTTCTACTCCGGTTGCTGCAACAAAATCTGTTTCAACTTGTTCGGCTTCACCTTCTCGAAGAAGACCGTGGTCGACAAAGACACACGTTAATTGCGAGCCGATCGCCTTTTGCACAATTGCAGCGGCAACTGCAGAATCAACACCACCGGAGAGCCCACAAATAACGCGACTTGAACCAACGGCAGCACGTATCTTCGCAACTTCCTGAGCGACGATATTTTCACTTGTCCAGGTTGGTTTGCATCCGACAATATCGATTAACCAACGGCGCAAGATTTCTTGTCCGTGTTCTGAATGCATTACTTCTGGATGGTATTGAACTCCAGCCAATGAGCCACTTTCATTTTCGAATGCAACAATCGGAGTATCGAGAGTCTTTGCTGTAGAAATGAATCCTGCTGGAACTTCAGTAACGCTGTCACCGTGACTCATCCAAACGTTAAATTCTTTCGGCAGCCCCTTGAGAAGTTTCGAATCGGCTTCGTGCGAAATTGCAGTTCGGCCGAACTCAGATTTGCCAGTTTCGGTGACTACTCCGCCAAGTGCCGATGCCATAACCTGGAAGCCGTAGCAAATTCCAAAGACTGGGATTCCATGTTCAAAAATGGCAGGATCTAAAGTTGGAGCTCCTGGTGCATAAACACTAGAAGGTCCACCGGAGAGAATGATTGCTTTAGGTTTCTTTGCAAGAATCTCTGCAACGGGCATCGATGAAGGAATGATTTCAGAATAAACGTGAGCTTGGCGAACTCTGCGAGCAATTAATTGTGCGTATTGCGCGCCAAAATCAATAACGAGAACAGTTTCGTTATTTCCTAGGGCCTCAGGCACGGTTAATAACAACCTCTACGCGTTGGAATTCTTTGAGTTCTGAATATCCCGAAGTAGCCATCGCGCGGCGAAGAGCACCAAATAGATTCATGGATCCATCTGCAGTGTGAGATGGACCAGTAAGAATTTCTTGAAGCGTTCCGACTGTGCCCACATGAACACGGTTTCCGCGAGGCAACTCTTCATGAGCTGCTTCCATACCCCAGTGCCAACCCATTCCCGGAGCCTCTGAAGCTTTGGCAAGTGGAGAGCCCATCATTACAGCGTCCGCTCCGCATGCAATTGCTTTTGCAATATCCCCGCTCTTTCCGACTGAACCATCTGCGATGACATGAACGTAGCGGCCACCTGATTCGTCCATGTAGTCACGACGGGCTGAAGCCACATCTGCAACTGCTGAGGCCATCGGAACTTCGATTCCAAGAACATTGCGAGTGGTATGAGCAGAGCCTCCGCCAAAACCAACGAGAACGCCTGCAGCGCCTGCTCGCATCAAATGTTGAGCGCTTTGTCCTGTTGCACATCCGCCAACAATGACAGGAACATCCAAATCGTAAATAAATTTCTTAAGGTTAAGAGGCGCGTTCTCTGTCGCAACATGCTCAGCGCTCACAGTCGTTCCGCGAATCACAAAAATATCTACACCTGCATCCACAACAACTTTATGAAATTCTGCGGTGCGGGCAGGTGAAAGAGCTCCTGCAACGATGACGCCCGCTGCGCGAATTTCTGCAATGCGAGACTTAATAAGTTCAGGCTGAATCGGTGCGGCATACAGAGCCTGCATACGACGAATTGCTTGCTCTTGAGGAAGAGATGAAATTTCACCAAGCGCGATGCGCGGATTTTCATGGCGAGTCCAAAGTCCTTCAAGGTTAAGAACTCCAACGCCACCTAAGTGACCAATTGCAATTGCTGTCTCTGGTGAGACAACTGAATCCATAGGCGCAGCAAGCATTGGTAGTTCAAACTTGTAAGCATCAATCTGCCATTGCGTGGAAACTTCCTTTGGGTCGCGTGTACGACGACTTGGGACGATCGCAATATCGTCAAAAGAGTAAGCCTGGCGGGCTCTCTTTCCGGGTCCAATCTCGATTTCCATAGTTACCTAATCTCTATCGCAATTACTTAGTTACGGTTGTAATTCGGAGCAGCTTGAACATCAAGAACATCGTGTGGATGACTTTCTTGAAGTCCTGCGGCTGTAATTTGAATAAGGCGGCCGTTCTTCTGCAAATCAGCAATTGTCGGGGCGCCGGCATATCCCATTCCAGAACGCAGCCCCCCAACTAGTTGGTGCACGACTGTGGCCACCGGGCCGCGCGCAGCAACTTTGCCTTCGATTCCTTCCGGAACAAGCTTGTCTTCTGCCAATACATCATCTTGCATGTAACGATCTTTTGAATAGGACTTCTGTTCACCGCGCGATTGCATTGCGCCAAGTGATCCCATTCCGCGGTAGCCCTTGTACTTCAAACCATTTATTTCGATTACTTCGCCAGGTGATTCATCCGTTCCTGCAAGGAGGGAGCCAAGCATCACCGAGTCTGCGCCGGCAACGATTGCCTTGACTATGTCTCCTGAAAATTGAAGTCCGCCATCGGCGATAAGAGGGATGCCGGCTTTGACGCAGGCTTTGTGCGCTTCCATAATTGCAGTGATCTGGGGAACTCCAACACCGGCAACAACACGAGTGGTACAGATTGAACCTGGTCCAACACCAACTTTTACCGCATCGACTCCTGCATTGATTAAAGCCTGTGCACCTGCACGCGTTGCGATATTGCCACCAATGATCTCGATTTTTGGAAATGCATTGCGGATTCGAGCAACTGAATCCAAAACAGCGCGGTGGTGACCATGCGCAGTATCAACTACGACAACATCTACACCAGCGTCAATGAGCGCAGAAGCTCGAGCAAAGCCATCTTCTCCAACACCTACTGCAGCTCCTGCTAAACCTGACTTCTTTGCTTCGATCACATGTTTTACTTGATCTTCAATAGAAAGATTACGGTGAATAATTCCAATTCCGCCGGCTTTTGCCATTGCGATGGCCATTCGAGCCTCTGTAACGGTATCCATGGCAGATGAAATAACTGGCACATCTATTTCAATATTGCGCGTTAAGCGAGTTCGCGTATTGACTTCAGATGGGACTACATCTGATTCATCTGGAAGTAGAAGCACATCGTCGTATGTGAGCCCGAGCAGCACAACCTTTTCGTTGGCGCTTTCATGGGATCCGAGCATCTGGCAATAGTACTGGGAAGTCACGAGTAAGAAAAAAGCCCCGTTGGAATTAACCAACGGGGCTAGATGTTTCTAATTAATGAGAGTGTCCACCAGGTCCATGGCTATGACCATGTCCCGATGCTTGCTCTTCCTTGTTTGCCTCAGGAGTCTCGAAAACGAGAGCCTCTGTTGTGATAAACATTGCTGCAATTGAGGCTGCGTTAGCGAGCGCAGAACGCGTCACTTTCACAGGATCAATTACGCCCTGCTTCACGAGGTCGCCATATGTGTCGTCTGCTGCATTGAAGCCTTCATTTGGCTTCATAGCGCGGACCTTTGAGACAACAACATATCCCTCTTGTCCAGCATTTTCGGCGATCCAACGAAGTGGCTCATCGCATGCCTTACGGACTAGACGAACTCCAACTGCGCGATCTCCTTCGAATCCCAAATCATTCTCTAGCGCGGTTGCAGCATGTACTAGCGCTGCGCCACCTCCGACAACGATTCCTTCTTCAACGGCTGCGCGAGTTGCAGAAATCGCATCTTCAAGACGGTGCTTCTTTTCTTTCAACTCAACTTCAGTGTGTGCTCCAACTTTGATCACGCAAACACCACCAGCAAGCTTTGCAACACGCTCTTGGAGTTTCTCGCGATCCCAATCAGAATCTGTCGCTTCAATTTCATTGCGGATTTCTGAGACTCGAGCAGCAACGCTGGCCTTGTCTCCAGATCCATCAACGATGGTTGTGTTGTCCTTGGTAATTACCACGCGACGAGCACGGCCAAGAAGTGAAATATCTACTTGATCAAGCTTTAGGCCAACTTCTGGTGTGATGACCTGGCCACCGGTGAGGATTGCAATATCTTGCAACATCGCCTTGCGACGATCACCAAAGCCTGGGGCCTTAACTGCAGCAGAAGCGAAAGTGCCACGCATACGGTTAACAACGAGAGTTGAAAGAGCTTCACCCTCGACATCTTCAGCGATAATCAAAAGTGGCTTGCTTTGCGCAGCGACCTTTTCTAGAACTGGGAGAACGTCGTTGAGGTTTGAAATCTTTGTTCCAGAAATAAGGATGTACACATCATCTAGGACGGTCTCCATACGATCTGAATCAGTGACGAAATAAGGTGAAATGTAACCCTTGTCGAATTGCATTCCTTCGGTGAATTCAAGCTCAAGCCCTGTAGTTGATGACTCTTCTACGGTGATGACGCCATCTTTGCCGACCTTATCCATTGCTTCTGCAATGAGATCGCCAATAGCCTTATCTTGCGCAGAGATTGTCGCTACATCTGCAATCTGAGACTTTCCAGAAACAGCCGTTGAATTCTTCTTCAACTCTTCTGAAAGTGCAGAGACTGCTTGTTCGATGCCGTACTTAAGTTCCATTGGCTGTGCGCCGGCAGCAAGGTTACGAAGACCTTCACGAACCATTGCTTGAGCCAAGACTGTCGCTGTTGTGGTTCCATCACCGGCAACATCATTAGTCTTTTCAGCAACTTGCTTCACAAGTTGTGCGCCCATGTTTTCGGCTGGATCAGAAAGTTCGATTTCCTTTGCGATAGTGACGCCATCATTTGTGATGAGCGGAGCACCGTACGACTTTGAAATAACAACGTTGCGGCCCTTTGGTCCGAGAGTTACCTTGACTGTGTCAGCCAAGATGTTTACTCCACGCTCCATGCCACGACGAGCTACCTCGTCAAAATGCAGACTTTTTCCCATGTAGGAGTTCGCCTTACTTTTCGATGATCGCGAGAATGTCGCGAGCAGATAGAACTAAATATTCTTCGCCAGCAGCTTTAACTTCTGTGCCGCCGTATTTGCTGTAAAGAACAACATCGCCAACTTTGATATCCATTGGAACGCGAACACCGTCATCAAAGCGACCTGGGCCTACAGCAACAACTGTTCCCTCTTGTGGCTTTTCTTGCGCGGTATCTGGGATGACAAGACCTGATGCGGTCTTCTGTTCAGCTTCGTTTGTCTTAACAACGACGCGATCTTCAAGTGGCTTGATGGAAATTGCCATAATGGTTTCTCTTTCTAGTAGCTGGTTTTCTACCCCTCAATGGTTCACCGCCGAAACCGATGCGGTTAGCAGTGTCACCCTGAGAGTGCTAAAGCAGACTCTACTATGAGAATTTAGGGCCAGAAAACTCGGTCCAGACCCGATGAAGACTCGGCCGCCAAGCCTAGGGAGGAGGCTGGCGCCCCGCTTGAAACAGCTAGAGAGGTGAGCGCGGCGACCATCGCCCCGTTATCCGTACATAGGGCCATAGGCGGGATTCGAAGCTCAATTCCAGCCTCCCCGCACCTTTGGGCGGCAACTTCCCGGAGCCTTGAATTGGCGGCAACTCCCCCGGCAATAATCAGAGTTTCGATGCCCTCCGACTTTGCAGCCGATAAGGCTTTTGCGAGTAACACATCTACTACTGCCTCTTGGAAAGAAGCCGCAACGTCTGCAACTTTTGCTTGTGGGATTTTTTGCAAGTAACGTGAAACAGCCGTCTTGAGTCCAGAGAAAGAAAAGTCATAACGGTGATCTGCATCGTTTGTTAGGCCTCTCGGGAAATCAATTGCGAGGGCGTCACCATCTTTTGCAATTCGATCTATGGCAGGACCACCTGGAAAATCCAATTTCAAGATCCGCGCAATTTTATCAAATGCCTCACCAGCTGCGTCATCGAGAGTAGAACCAATCACAATTACATCAGATGCAAAATGTGAAACTTTCAAAATGGAACTATGCCCACCGCTTACAAGTAATCCTATTGCTGGGTTGAGTTTGTGTTCTGAATTTAGCGCGTCAACTGCCAAATGTGCTGATAAATGATTAACACCGTACAAAGGCTTGTCGAGTGCCAGTGAAAGTCCGGAAGCAGAACTTACTCCTACAAGAAGAGCGCCAATTAGCCCCGGCCCGGCAGTGACGCCAAATGCATCAATGTCAGTCAGTGAAACTTTTGCCTCCGACAGCGCCCGCGTTAAGACTGAATGGATGGATTCCAAATGTGCGCGGCTTGCGATTTCTGGAACGACCCCACCAAAGCGCGCATGCTCTTCCACACTTGAAGAAATTACATTTGCAAGAAGGGTTCGACCTTTGACAATACCGACAGCCGTTTCATCGCATGAAGTTTCAATTCCAAGTACTAGTGGCTGATTCATCTAAGCTCCTTGCGCATTACAAGTGCCGTGAGTCCCGGGCCGTAATAATCCTTACGAGTTGTCAGCGGATAAAAACCATTTGACGTATAGAGAGGCTCGGCCGCTTCATTACCAACCCGGACTTCAAGCATCATTGCTTCGACTTTCTTGTTGCGAGCCCAATCAATAAGCCGTTTTAAAAACTCTCGCCCGATACCCTGGCGGCGAAGGGTAGGGTCAACAGTTATCGTCAGGATATCTGCGACATCTCCTGCAATCATTACCCCGCAATAACCGACGACTACACCTGCTTTTTCCGCCACCAGGTAATGGCGGTCAGCGCTAGCAAGTTCTTCCTTGAATTGGGCCGCGCTCCAAGGATCCTCACCTGCATAAATCAACTTTTCAAGTGAAGCGACTATCACAACGTCCATCGCGTTCATTGGCCTGAAAGTAACTCCGACTGGTGCTGGATATGCATCCGGGCGACGTACATATATTGGCTCGCGAATATCGCCTGAGATTCTGGGCATGAATTTGGCGCAAGGATAAATATCTCCCTCTTTGTAAATTGGAGAAGTAAAGCGTTCAATAACTTGGCGAAGAGCAACCTGAGGTTCGTTAACGCGCTCACCACGAAGGTAGTGCGCCCAGAAAAATTCTTTTCGTCTCGCATCGATTGCAACAATGAAATCTTCTGCGTCAACCTGCGCTGCCATCGAATCAAGTGAGCAAACTCCTCGCCATGGAATATTTCTAGCAAAAGCGAAAGATTGTCCGAAAACAATTCCAACTCGCAAGCCGGTGAATGGACCTGGGCCCATACCAATAACTACCTCATCAATTTCATTCTCAACTTCCAGCAATTGCGAAACTAAACGAGGTAAAACTTCACCGTGCGCGATTGGATCATCATGGTGCAGTTCTAGAAGTACTTCTCCATTTTTTACTAATGCGACAGTTGTCCGTGAAGTCGCTGTATCAATTGCCAGCGACGTTGTCATAGTTTAAATCCCAACCAACGAGGACCATGACCAACAGCTGTCAATATTCTTTGATCATCCTCGCTCCCAAATTCAAGCTTTACTTCCAAATACTCATCTGCGATTCTCTCAACGAATCCATCGCCCCACTCGATCACTGTTATTGCGTTACTTGTCTGACTTTCTAAATCTAAATCATCAAAGAGCGCCCAGGGCTCTCCAACCAATCGATAAGCATCTACGTGAATCAGTGGAGTTGTGCCGGGATAAATACGCGAAATAACAAAGGTCGGTGAAGTGACGCCAGTGATTCCAAGTGCGCCGGCTATTCCCTGAACAAGGCTTGTTTTTCCAGCGCCAAGAGTTCCATTCAAAAGAAGGATGTCTCCAGGCTTTAATTGCTCGCCCAGGGTCTTGCCAAATGAGTGCATTTCCTCGAGGGAATTCACAATCACGGGAAGTGTGGGCACGAAGCAAGGTTACTCGGTACATGAAAAAGGGCCCCAGTTGCCTGGAGCCCTTTTCCTACCTACAAGTTATTTCTTAGTCCTCCTGGAAGAACTTTGGAAGTGCTGGTTGGAACTTCGCATCCACAATCGAGCCGCCCATTCTGCGAGCTGCGGTCTTGATTGTCTGAGGATTTGGAAGTGCTCCTTTTACTGCAGATGCCGCCAACAAATCGGCAACACCAATATATTGCTTTGCAGTAAATGTGCAGTGATTTGTTCCATTTGCACGCGGTCCTGAAGTATCAGGTGCCCCTGCGGCCGTGAACTTCGTGTAGTGCGCTGGAGTCACACCCCAAATAGATGCAAGTGCGCTAGCAGGGCGCTTTTGCTTAGCCTTTGCTGCTGCTGCTTTTGCGGCTTCATATTGAGCTGCGTACTGATTTGCAACCCACTGTGATCCACCTGCAGGTGTAATTGGATCAGCTACCCCAACCATTGTGATGGTTGGAACATTGATTTTTCCTTGGATTGTTGCAAGCGCACGCATCTTGGCAACTGATACTGGATCAGCAGATACACGTGGGGCTGCTGCAAGATAGGCAAGCATTCCACCGGTTGCAGTCGCACCTGAAAGTCCAGAGCTAAAAATAGCCTTTTCACTTTCAACGCGAGCAGCGTAATCAGTCTTTGTATTATCAAAGATTGTTCCGCCCGCTTGCAACTCAACATCTGCAGTAGCTAGTACTCCGAGGACCGCAGCACTTGCTCCATTTTCAAGGACTGCCAATGCTGGTGAACCAGCAAGAGCAAAGTTTGTGTAAGCAGATGAGTTCGGTGAACCAGGTCCGGTTGTTCCATCAAAGTGATCACTTTGAGTTGGGATTCCAGCCATCAAGCCCACGAGAAGAAGCGCAGAACGTGGTGGGATTGTCCCCAACATTGCCTTTACAGGCGCAGGAGTTGTCGATGGCCACTCGCCGGTCGCAATCGAAACTTGAAGAGCCTTCAAAAGCCCAACAACTCGACCAAGGTCTTGCATCGACTCTGTAACGCTCTTGTAGTTTCCACCTTGAATTGATGGATCAAAGAATGTCTTTAGACCCCAGAGGAAATCTCCAGCCATTGTCAGTTCAGCTTCGATTGGGCTAGCCAAACAAAGTGGAGCCGCAGCTGAAATGAGTTCTGGGTGCTTCTCAGCAAGTACTTGAGTGATAAATCCACCAAGTGATTCACCCCAAGCAACAACGTGCGTCGTTGCAGGGAATTGCGTCTTGAAGGTAGAAATTAATTCGACATCGGTTGCTACGCCAGAATCAGCATTCCAACCTTGACGCGCGAAACCGGAGCCAAATACTGCATAGCCATGGCTCAACAAATACTTAATTACTGCCGTGTCTTTAGCGTCGCCCACTAAAGGACCAGGCTGTGGTGTATTTACAACGGCTGGGTAACCAAATCCTGTTGGAAGAGGCACGTTGTAGCGATATCCATGTGAATACAAAAATGCTGTTCCATTGAAATTGCCTGGAACTTGCATTACATATGGAGCGCCATCACTCGTTGCACCTTGGCAAGAAGTAACAGGTCCGACTGCGCACGCAGGAGCTGCTTGTGCGATCGATGGAGTGAGATTAATTGCGAATGAAGCGAGAGCAACTGCCCCTACTACTGCAATCTTCTTAGAGAGTGAAGTTTTCATTAGTTTGTTGGCAATCCCTTCGCTGGCATCGCTGGACGAGTGATCGTAGATTTCACGACTGCGCCCTTAGATGAATCTGTTGTGTACAAGACATATTTGCCTGCACCATCGACTGGAGTTTGAGATCCATCGGCGGCTAAGCGACCAAACCAATATCCGTTGTAACCGGCATGGCTTGTCTTTGACCAACCCAATGGAGCAAAGCCTGCGCTTGCAAAGGTTGAGCCTTGTGAATTAAGAGCAGCCATCAATTTCGCACGAGTTGGAGTTGCACCAGCTGCACGAAGGGCCTGTACAGCGAGCATGCCGGCATTCATACCAACGAGAACGTTGTTATCAAATGTTGCACCCTTGTTGTATTGAGCATTGATCTCTTGGAATTGCTTTACATATTCATCAGCTGAATCACTTGGTGATGGCAAGAATGAAGCTGCAATTGCGCCGTTCAAGAGTGGCATAGCTGTAGGTGCAACTGCCTTAATTGTTGTTGGATCTGCTCCAACTGAACCAAGAATCCATTGCAACTTTCCAGCAAGCCCTGCTTTATATGCTCCGCCAAGGGCTGCAGCAGATGCACTTGTAACACCAAAGACAACAACGGTGTCTGCGCCAGATGCAACGATGCTTGTGATCCACTTACCAACAACTGTTGGATCAGCTTGTGATCCTGAAGCGTAAGGAATCTTGACAGCAAATGAAGTACCGACCTGGGCAAAGCCAGAAAGTGCGTCGATTCCAAAGTCATCATCCTGATAAAGGAGCGCTACTTTCTTGCCAGGGAGTTTATCGGCAAGGTATCCACCAATTGCCTTAGCTTCCATGAAGTAAGAAGGGAAAAGTGCATACGTTGTTGGATACTTCTTTACGTTTGCGAATCCGCTAAATCCTGTGTTCACGAATAAGCGTGGAACGCCTTTATCGTTAACAAATTTTGTGGTTGCTTCGTTGTTGGCTGTACCAAGTGTTCCAACAAGAGCAAAAACTTTATCTTTCAAAATCAAATCGTTGGTCACTGACTTTGCAAGAATTGGGCTGTAAGCGTCATCTTTAATGACGAGTTGGATCTTACGACCATTAACTCCACCATTATCGTTAACGTAATCAAAATAAGCCTTCATGCCATAAGGCACCTTGTTGTAGCCAGGAGCAGCTGCGCCAGTAAGTGGAACAGTGATTCCAAGTTTGATTGTTGTTGACGTTACTCCTGTTTCAGAACGAGGAGAAAACGCTTGCGCTGGTAGCGCGCTAACAGCGAGAGCCGCGACAGCAGCAATTGCTACTGTAAACGCTCCACGCTTCGTGCTTCGATGAACGAGCATGTTGTTCCTTCCAGATATTAATTGAGAGGGTTATCTGTATAGATTTCTATTTAGTTATTAGCTTTCTTACGTTTGTGAAGTTTAGGTCCGTTCGGTGCAAAAATCACCGTAAGAATCAACAACACGCTTGTAATCAAGCCTGGTAAATTCGCTGAAATCTTCTCCGAGCCTCCCAGATGCGTAGCTACTGCATCCGTGAACTCGGGAATTACAACGAGCACCACTGCTCCGACAATGCTACCCGCGAGGTTAGTAACCCCCGCAAGCACCGCACCCGTAACAATTGTGAATGAGAGTGTTAGCGTAAAGGCCATCGGGGCAACAAGGCCTAAAAGCATCGCTAAAAGCGCTCCTGCCAAGCCTGCCAACGCCGAACTAACGGTGAATGCCAAAACTTTAGATCTTCCAATATTGATACCGCTCAAGGCTGCTGCGCTCGGATTTCCGCGTACTGCTCGCCATGTTCTACCGAAGCGACTTTGTAACAAATTCTTTATAAACCAAATAGTTGCCAAAGCGCAGACCACACTGACCCAAAAGAACCATTTGTATTGGGTGAAGTCTCCGCCAGTTTTATTTGCAATCCACTTTGGGGCTTCACCGATATCAAATGACAAACCTTGTTCCCCTCCAAGAATATGGAATTGGTTTGCAAGTGATGGAAGTCCGACAGCAAGTGCCAGTGTTGTTCCCGCTAAGTATGGTCCCGATAACCTGGCAGCTGCCATACCTAAAATAAAACCGCCCAAAGCCGCCGCAAGAGCGCCTATCGTGAAGGCAATTAAAAATGGAACGTGCCAATATGTATATGAAAGAACCGCGGCATATCCGCCAATCGCCATGAGTGCGCCATGGCCGAGTGAAATTTGTCCTGAATACCCAGTGAGCAAAATTATGGAGGAGATCGCAATTACATACACTGCAATCTGTGCTCCTTGGTAAACACGTAATTCATCGACAAAATTACTTAAGCCAAGTAAAAATAATCCAATTGCTAGAAAGATCAGCGCGCTGAGTGATTTAGATTTACGCATCTCTGCGCCCAACTTTTGAGCCAAGAATTCCACGAGGCCGAACAAATAAGACAAGAATTAAAATGATAAAAGCGGCAGAGAATGTGACTGAGGTTCCGATGTATTGAAGAATGAAGGCAAATCCAACTCCCAGAAGAAGCCCGCCAAGTACTGCTCCAATCAGGCTATCTAGTCCTCCTATGACTGCAGCTACAAAACCTGAGACAAGCAGCAAATCCAAGCTGTTTGGCGACAAATATGTTGTTGGTGTTACCAGCGCTCCAGCGACGGCGCCTGCTGCTCCAGCAAAGGCCCAGCCGACAGTGCGAATTCGATCAACTCGAATTCCAGCTAGACGAGAAATCTCAGGTTGGAATGAAGCAGCACGTAGCGCAAGGCCTAAATTCGTGAATTTAAATATTGCAGCAAATACTCCCATGACGAAAAGTGCGCCTACGACAATGACGAGATTAAGAGGTGAAAATGGAATCGTGTGGCTACCAATCGTGTAACCCTTGCTAGAAAGCGGAGAGGTGTATTGCAAATAAGCATTTCCCCAAATCATCCCGGTCAAGCTTCTGATGAGTCCAAGCAAGCCTAAGGTTGCAATCACCGGAGCGATTTCAGAAACTGATCCCTTATGAGATCTTTTGGCGAGTGAACGCATGATCACTGCGTCAACGAATGCAGCAATTGCCGCGCCCCCCAGAATTGCAAAAGGAATCGAGACCCAATAATTGTGCGTGACACTCATAACTTCATACCCAAGGTATGTAGACAATATTGCTTGCCCAGCTTGAGCAAAATTCACGACGCGAGTTGATCGCCAGACAAGAACAAGAGCCAGAGCCATCAATGCGTAAATTGCGCCGCTACTGAGCCCTATAAGTAAGGTATCTAAAAATAACATCAGTACCCCAAATATGCGGCTCGGAGATTGGCGTCAGCCAATAACTCTTGCGAAGGCCCTGAGGCCACGAGTGATCCCACATTAATGATTATCCCGATATCTGCAATTTTTAGAGCGCTCATTGCATTCTGTTCGACCAATAAAACTGTTAGATCTAATCGATGACGAAGTTTGTTGATAGCTTCAAAAATCTGTTCAATGATAAGCGGAGCAAGTCCTAATGAAGGTTCGTCCAAAAGAAGAAGCTGTGGCCTTGCAATAAGGGCTCTGCCAATTGCAAGCATCTGACGCTCACCACCCGATAAGGTGTCTGCCGATTGCTGCAAGCGTTCTCGCAATCTTGGAAAGAGTTCGAGAACTTCTTCCGTTGCAAGTGCTACATCCTTCTTATCTTTTCTCCATATTCCGCCAAGTGCCAAATTTTCTTTCACATTGAGCTCGGGAATTACTGATTTTCCTTCAGACACATGCACTATTCCAGAGCGCACAAGATCCTCCGGTTTCACACCAAGGAGGGACTTGCCTTGCCATGTAGCAGTTCCGTGTGAAGCGGGAATGAGACCTGAAAGTGCCCGAAGAAGAGTGGTTTTGCCGGCGCCGTTGGATCCGATGATTGCAGCAAGTTGCCCTTTCTCGATTGTAAATGAAAGGTCTTTCACTGCGCTGATTGCACCGTGGCTAATAGAAAGGTTTGAAACTACGAGTGCGCTCATTTAACAGCCTCCGCACCGAGGTAGGCAGCGATTACAGCAGGATTCTCACGAACTTCTGCCGGAGTTCCCTCGGCAATCAATTCTCCAAAATTCAATACATAAATTCTGTCGCAAACATTCATAACGACATCCATGTGATGTTCCACTAAGAGAATTGAAGTATCAGTCTTCAGATTATGAATCAGCCCATTCATCCATTCAATATCTTGCGATCCCAATCCCCCCGCAGGTTCATCAAGAAGAAGAATCTTCGGATCACTCATTAGTGCGCGTGCAATTGCAACGCGTTTTGTCACTGGATAAGGAAGGGCATCGGCTCGCTTCTCACCAAGTGATGATGCATAAACTCTTTCAAGAGCAATCGCTGCCTTTTCTGATAAGAACTTTTCATTTGAACCATCAAGCCCAAGAGCCGCGCGAATTACACTTCCCTTCGCAAAACGCTGACCACCGACCATTACATTTTCAAGAACAGAAAGATCAGGGAAAAGCCCGACGCCTTGAAGAGTTCTAGCGATTCCTAAATCTACGAGCTGGTGGCTTTTAGGCCAATCGTGCGCTTCTCCGTGAAGAGTCAGCTTCCCGGATGAGACTGGCGCAAATCCGGTGAGAGCATTAAAAAGCGTTGTCTTACCGGCTCCATTTGGACCAATGAGCCCAACGACTTCTCCTGGATGTAAATCTATGTGGACGCTTGAAAGAGCAGTAAGTCCGCCAAACTTAACGGTGAGATCTGAGATCGAAAGCAAAGACGACCCCACAATGATCCCCAATCCACGCTGAATAGTGGAGTTAGTTTAGATAGATTCTTGGTACTCGGGAAGCAATTCGGGTCACAATCTCGTAATTTATTGTTGCTGCCGCAGCAGCCCATTCATCAATTGAATAGCCATTTCCATCTGGAGTGGTGCCAAATACAGTGACGTAATCACCGGCAGTAGCGGTACTTTCTGCACCAAGATTTACAACAAATTGATCCATTGAAACTCGACCAACTATTGGCGCTCTTTCCCCATTTATCCAGACTCCAGCGCTAGAAGTCGTGTTGCGGGGAATGCCATCTGAGTATCCAAGTACCACAATTCCAATTTTGGTCTCCTCCGTCAAAATGGAAGTTCCCCCATAACCAACCGCAGAACCTTTCGAGGCACGCTTTACTAAACTTAATTTTCCTTTGAGTGTCATGGCTGGCTTTAATGCGTACTTGGCCGCATCACCAAGTGTTGTGACATCTGGACTCAATCCGTACATCGCAATTCCAAGTCGAACCATCGATCGATGCGCCGATGAACGCGTGAGTGTTGCTGCTGAATTTGAAAGATGTATATATTCAGGGCTGATTCCCGCTGAATTTAAATCAGCGCGATATTTCTCAAACTCATCAATTTGTTCTTGTGTGACGCTCGAATCTGGTTCATCTGCTCGCGCAAAATGCGTCCAAAGTCCTACGATCTGAATCTCATCTTGAACCTTCGCGATTTCAGAAACGAAGTCGCTCCATTCATCCAATAAACCGCCGCGCCTCATGCCAGTATCAACTTCAATGTGGATGCGCGCTTTCTTTCCAAGAGTCCTACTTGCGGAAAGAATTTCGCGCAGAAGTGAAATAGATGAGACCGATAAGTCGATGTCATGCTTCAGTGCACTGATGAAATCTTCTCCCGGCGGAGTCAACCAAGCAATCGTTCTCTGCGAAATCCCCGCCTTGCGAAGTTCGATAGCTTCTTCCAAAAGAGCAACTCCAAGCCATGTTGCACCTGCGCTAGTCGCCGTCTGCGCCACTTGAACGAGTCCATGGCCATAAGCATCAGCCTTTACTACGGCAAGGATCTGCGCGTTGGTTGATTTCGCAATTGTGGCAACATTTGCCGCGATTACTTTCAAATCTATTTCTACATAAGCGCGATACGTCATTAGATACGCTCCACAATCACCATTGCAGATGCAATGCCTGCATCATGTGACAAAGTTAGATGAACGGTTGCGCCATCAACTCTTTCAGCCACTGTGCCAGTAAAAATAAAGGCCGGCCGGCCGCTCTCCTCGTTGATGACTTCGCAATCGTGCCAAGCAAATACATATCGAGCGTTAAGGGCTTTTGCTAAAGCTTCTTTTGCCGCGAATCTGGCGGCAAGTGATGAAACCGGTAACACTGCTTCACGGGAAGTAAATAATTTCTCTCGAAGGGCAGGGGTGCGATCAAGGGACTCCTGGAAACGAGAGATGTCGACGACGTCGATTCCAATTCCTTCAATCATTTGCGTAGCCTAATCAAGATGGCTGTTTTGCAGAAGGAACTGCTCGATCTACCGCTATAACAAAGACTAGAAGTGAGCCTCCAAGAAGGAGCCCGCCCAATAAATCTGAAAACCAGTGGGTGTCTCGCATCAGGGAGACTATGCAGACAGAGAGCGTAATAATTCCAACCGGCCAATCTAATCTCATCCCTACAAAAGGCTCCTTCTGTGTGTAACGAAAAATTAGGTATGCAAGAAGCCCCCAGGTAAGTAGTGCATTAGCTGCGTGACCACTTGGATACGAAAGCCCTGAGGTGTGAAGCAAGTCGTTTGCAAGTCTTGGTTTTACTCGGTGGAATGCAAGTTTAGACAATCCGACTACTCCGTTGAGAAGGAGAAGTGATAAAACTGAAAGATTGAATGGACGCCACGAACGAAATCTCCATCCAATGAGTAATGCGGAAATAATTAAAACTGTGGCCGTGAATCCACGTAGTCCTAAGTCATCAACAGCAAGCAACATATGGCTCGACAAGCCGTGAAATGTGTGACGTTTTAAATGCTTAACCCAGCGGTCAAACTGGTACAAATAACCTTTTGCAAGAACCTGTTGAGTAACAATAAGGAAGCCAAAGAAGAGCCAGATTGATCCACGAATCGCCTTCCACATCTCGGCTTTTCGTTCTAGCGAAAGATTTTCAAACATTACTCAACCGTTACAGATTTAGCCAAGTTACGAGGTTGATCTACATCATTGCCTCTTGCAACCGCCATTTCATAAGCAATCACTTGTAAGGGAACGACAGCTAATACAGGTTGTAAGAATTCATGAGTACTCGGAATGCGAATATTGTGAGTTGCCGACGGAAGATCAGCATCTCCTATAGCAATCACGATGGCACCTCGTGCCTTTACTTCCTGCACATTGCTCGCCATTTTCTCGTTAAGCAACGAGTGTTCGGTAGGCATAATTGCGATGACCGGAGTCCCTTCATCAATCAAGGCGATGGGGCCGTGTTTGAGTTCACCGCCGGCAAATCCTTCGGCATGCATATAAGCCAACTCTTTCAACTTCAAAGCACCTTCTAGCGCGGTTGGGTAACCGACGTGCCTTCCAAGAAAGAGCATGGATGTTGAATCCTTTAACTGCCTCGTGAGTTCTCGTAATGGTTCTACTGTTTCTAGGACTTGTTCAATCTTCCCTGGAAGTTCTGCAATTTCCTGTGCTATTTCTAAATCTAACTCTTTTGAGAGCGTGCCACGCACGCGCCCCATGTGCAGCGCGATCAAATACATGGCAACTAATTGAGTGAGGAAAGCTTTTGTGGAAGCCACTGCTATCTCAGGCCCAGCATGGGTATAAAGAACTGCGTCTGACTCACGGGGAATTGTTGAGCCATTTGTATTACAGACAGAGAAGATTTGAGCGCCATGAGATTTTGCGTAACGAAGCGCCATTAACGTATCCATGGTCTCGCCGGACTGTGAAATTGGTATAACCAAGGTGTTCTTATCAATACTTGGCTCGCGATAGCGATATTCGGATGCTAGCTCAACATCAACAGATACATCTGCCCATCTTTCGATCGCATACTTGCCGACCATGCCTGCGTGGTAAGCAGTACCACAGGCGATGATCACAACTTTTGTTATTCCTGTTAAATCTACGCCTGCTGTTATCTCTTCGGATAAGCCATGTGTTCTACCAATCAAGGTGTCTGCGACTGCCTTTGGTTGTTCATAAATTTCCTTCAACATAAAATGTGGAAATCCACCACGCTCTGCTGCCGATGCATCCCATGAAATTTCATATTCATTTGGCGGCAACACATCGCCCAGCAAATTTGTGACGGTGATCGAAGTTGGCGTTATGTCAACAACTTCATCCTGTCCTAATTCAAGTGCCCGCTTTGTATGGGATATAAAAGCTGCAACGTCGGATGCGAGGAAATTCTCACCATCGCCCACGCCCACAACAAGCGGTGAATTTCTTCGAGCACCGACAATTCTCTGCGGATCATCAGAGTGAATTGCCAGGAGGGTGAAGGAACCGCGTAACTCTTTGCAGACTTCACGCATCGCAGCAGCAAGATCGCCGTGATTCTTCTTTCGTGCATCACTGAGAAGATGTACTACCGACTCTGTATCTGTTTCGGAGGAAAATATATGGCCACGCTTTTCAAGTTCAGTACGAAGTTCGACATAGTTTTCGATGATTCCGTTGTGAATGAGAGCAAGCTTTCCATCGTTATCTAGGTGTGGGTGCGCATTCGCATCAGTTGGACCGCCGTGAGTTGCCCAGCGAGTATGTCCAATTCCACTCTTCGATTTTGGAACTGAATCTCCAAGAACGCCTTCGAGATTTCCAAGTTTGCCAGAACGTTTTTCAACCCAGAGCGGTTCACCTTGTTTGGTAGGAAGTGCGATTCCCGCAGAGTCATAACCTCGATATTCAAGGCGCCGTAGTCCTTCTAGGACCGGAGAGAGTGCGTCGGACTTACCGGTGTAACCGACAATTCCGCACATCGCAAACCTCTATCTACGCGTAAGTTTATTTCTACTGAAGTTCTGATCGTACTAGAGAAGCAATCTCACTTGCGATTCTTTCAGCTTGTTCGTTGCTTTCTGCTTCAACCATCACCCTCACAAGTGCCTCGGTACCTGAGGGACGCACGAGAATTCTGCCACTTCCACCGAGAGCCTGTTCGTGGGTTGCAATTTCCTTCGAAATCTTCTCCGAGGTTGCGAGCTCTTCTTTCTTAACGCCTTTAACGTTGATAAGAGACTGTGGGAATCTTTTCATAATGCCCGATAGTTCTTTAAGGCTCTTACCTGAAGAGACCACTACTTGCATTAATTGGAGCGCAGTAAGAATTCCATCGCCTGTATTTGCAAAATCCCGCATGATTACATGGCCAGATTGTTCTCCGCCTAAAACGAAATCTTCAGCAATCATTCTTTCTAATACGTAACGATCCCCCACCGCAGTTGTCGGTACTGAAATCCCTAAAGATTTCATCGCCTTCATAAAACCGAGATTGCTCATAACCGTACCAACTACTGAATCTTTTTTAAGTCGACCCTGCTCTTTCCACGACGCTGCAAGAATTGCCATGATGAAATCGCCATCAATGAGATTTCCCTCGTGATCAACGGCTAAGCAACGATCGGCATCGCCATCATGGGCAATTCCAAGATCTGCTCCTACTTCCGCTACCTTTGCAATGAGGCTTTCCATATGCGTTGATCCGCAATTTTCATTGATATTTAGCCCTGTTGGTGATGCATGAATTGCTGTTACGTGTGCCCCAGCGCGAATATAAGTTTTTGGGGCGACGCGAGAGGAAGCACCATTTGCACAATCAACAACAATCTTTAAACCAGTAAGAGGAGCGGAGAGTGAGGAAAGAAGATGATAGATATATCTTTCTTGAGCGCTTTCATCCAGAATCACTCGACCAACAGCCGCGCCAACCGGACGCTCCCAAGGTTCTTTGAGTTTCGCTTCGATTGCCGCTTCTAGAGTGTCATCTAGCTTTCCGCCACCTTTTGCAAAAAACTTAATTCCGTTATCTGGCATTGCATTGTGCGAAGCGCTAAGCATTACGCCAAGATCTGCTCCGCTTTCAGCAACGAGGTGAGCAATGGCTGGTGTTGGAAGTACGCCCACGCGATAAACATCAACACCTGCACTTGCTAGGCCCGCAACAACAGCTGCCTCAAGAAATTCACCTGATGCACGGGAGTCTTGTCCGACAATAGCTTTAGGGCGTTCGTTATTGGGGTGTCCTGCGAAGGCGCCTTTTTCACTTAATACGTGAGCCGCGGCAACGGCAAGATCGAGTGCTAATTCAGCAGTGAGATCGCGATTAGCTAGCCCTCTTACACCGTCGGTGCCAAAGAGGGCCATTTAAATTCGCCTATAAATATCTGAGCGAGAAGCGAATTAACGCTTGCTGTATTGAGAACGCTTACGAGCCTTCTTCAGGCCGTACTTCTTACGCTCGATAACACGTGGATCACGTGTGAGGAATCCAGCCTTCTTAAGCGCCGGACGATTCGCATCGCGATCAATCTCATTGAGTGCACGTGCAACTCCAAGACGAAGAGCACCGGCTTGGCCAGATGTTCCGCCACCATTGATGCGTGCAATAACGTCATAACCATTTTCAGCACCAACTGTGCGGAAAGGTTCTGACACTAGTTGTTGGTGAACTTTATTTGGGAAGTAATTTTCAAGTGCCTTACCGTTAACAGTCCACTTACCTGTACCTGGGATGAGGCGAACGCGTGCAACAGCTTCCTTACGACGACCGGTGCCGCCGCCTGGTGCCTTGATTGCTGAGCGATTTGTTGCAGCAGCAGGTGTGCTTGATGAGTACGAAGTAGGAACTTCGTCATCGATCTCAACGGTTGTATCGAAATCTGACATTTTTTATTTAGCTCCTATTACTTCGTCAACTGGGAAATTTGGGTGAGTTCATACACTGAAGGATTCTGCGCAGCATGTGGATGTGTTGGGCCTGCGTAGACCTTTAGCTTTGTCGCAATTGAGCGACCAATCTTGTTCTTAGGAATCATTCCAAGAATTGCCTTCTCAACAACGCGGGTTGGATCTTGGTTGATCAAGTCTGCGTAAACAACAGAAGTCATTCCACCTGGGAAACCAGAGTGATGGTGAGCAAACTTTTGGCTTGCCTTCTGTCCGGTAAGTGCAATCTTCTCTGCATTGATGATGATGACAAAGTCACCCATATCCATGTGAGGTGCAAATGTTGTCTTATGCTTTCCGCGAAGAATTGCGGCTGCATGGCTTGCAAGACGTCCGAGGACAATTCCTTCGGCATCGATGACATGCCACTTGCGGGCTGTGGCTTGGTCACCTGCGGTAGGTGTATATGTGCGCACGAGGTCTCTCTTTCCTAATTAAATGCTTTTTCAAACATATTGGTTAGCCCCTCAGAACGAGCTAACGGGCAGAGGAGTAGGTTACTAACAGACTCTGGCTGGGGTCAAAACGAGGAATTGGCGGCAAAATCCGCCTAAAATCACTTCTTTTTGAGCGTGTATCCCGCCGGGCATTTTGGATTTGTGGACTTGACCGTCTTGGCGAGCTTTCCCTTTACACAGGTTATCGTCTTCTTAATAACTCCGGCTCCCATGGTTAAACCCAGTGCGGATGAAGTTGGAGATGCTGATGCAGTCGGCGTGAGAACTGGGGCTGGTTTAGGAAGCGCTGACCTCGTTCTCTTCGGCAAAGGCGCACGATATCCATCGTCGCTTCCTTCTTGAGCTTCTTGAGCTTCTTGACCTTCTTTACTTCCTTCAGGATTGTGGCCAACTCCTTCAGATTCATTTTCGCCGCCGGAAATTGCTGGCTTTGTGACTACCGGAGCTGGTGGCGTTGCTGGAAGAGTTGCAGTCGGTTGCGAAGCGCTAGTTAACGCAGAGCCGGCTTTAGAGATGGCCGAAGCAAGTGATTGTTTCCAAGCAGTTGAAATATATGAAGCTCCTGAAACCGCTTGAATTGTTGCACTTTGCGCCACCAACGCTTCCTGCGTCAAAGTTGGTACCGCGAAATTAGCGTACCGTGCGTTTCGACCGGTGGGAATAACTGGTGTCGTTATAGAAGTGATCTTTCCGCCGTCAACAGATATCTGAACTTGAAGTTGCCCACCAAGCGCATTGTTTACGGCATTTCCTAGAAAAGTTTGTGCCGCCGCGAATGAGTAATCTGTTAATGCAAGTGAACCGATAGTCGCCGCACCAAGTACCGCTTTAACGCTTCTACTTGCTAAGAACATTTTTCACTCCAGTTCATCTTCGCCAGCTAATTTGGATTCCCAAGCTGCCTGCGCAATTGCGGGAAGTTTGGCATCATCGGGATAATCAACTTTGGCTAATGTTAAACCACGACTTGGGAAGACATAAGAGTCAGAGACCCGAGACTTCTCTGTGAGTACTCTGCGAATCCACTCAAGTTCATATCGTTTCTCGCCTACGCAGACGGCGGCGCCTACCAAATTACGAACCATGTTGTAACCAAAGCCATCCGCGCAGATGTGTGAGACCAAAAGGCCACTTTCATTTCGAACCCATGAGAAATCTTTCAGCGTCCGAATGGTTGTGGCATTAGCCCGCCACTTACAGAATGCAGCAAAATCATGAGTGCCAAGAAGAGATGCAGATGCAGCGTTAAGCAAATCTAAATCAAGAGGGCGATACCAATCTGCAACATAATGGCGTTCCAACGGTGAGATGGGGCGATTGCCGTCAGCTATTTTATATTCATAGTGCCTAGCAGTTGCCGAATAGCGAGCATGGAATCCTTCAGGAGCCTCACGCACTGAAATAATTCGAATATCTTCATCCAGAATTCGATTTAATTTAAAGGCGAAATTCTCGATATCCATTTCCTGATCAGGGACGTCGACATGAAGAACTGCGCCCGTTGCGTGCACTCCCGCATCTGTGCGGCCGGCAGTTACACAATCAACTTTCGCTCTTACTAATTTGCCAATGAGTTCTTCAAGAACCCCTTGAATAGTCCGGTAATTCGGCTGTTTTGCCCAGCCTTGGAAGTTTGTTCCATCGTAAGAGAAATCGATCTGTAAACGACGAAACCCGCCCTCAGGGTTGAGAACGGGAATCGTCATTGTAAATATAAAGCGCTGGGTTTATTCAGCAGCCTTTTCAGAAGACTTCTTAGCAATCTTTTCAGCTGCCTTAACTGTTGCCTTCTTTTCAGGTGTTCCTTCAGTCAAAACTTCGATAACTGCCATTGGCGCGTTATCACCGTGACGAGGACCAACCTTTGTAATACGTGTGTATCCGCCGTTGCGATCTACAAAACGTGGCGCAATCACTGTGAAGAGAGTATGAACAACACTCTTGTTTGCGATTGTTGCAAGAACACGACGACGAGCCGCAAGATCTCCCGCCTTAGCGTGAGTGATCAGACGCTCAGCAAGTGGACGAAGGCGCTTGGCCTTTGCCTCAGTTGTTGTGATCTTTCCGTGTTCAAATAGTTGCTCTGCAAGAGTGCCTAGCAACAACCTCTCGTGAGCAGGACCTGCTCCAAGACGTGGTCCCTTACTTGGCTTTGGCATTTTGTTTTATCTCCTCTTTAATTCCAGAGCGACTAGATCTGTTCTGCGTCAACGAGGTCATCGTCAACATCAGTTCCGTAGTTGGCATGTTTTGTTGGATCAAATCCGATTGGTGAATCCTTGAGCTGTAGGCCCATGGAGTGAAGTTTCGCTTTCACTTCATCAATTGATTTTGAACCAAAGTTGCGGATGTCGAGAAGGTCAGCTTCTGAACGGCCAACGAGCTCGCCGACAGTGTGGATTCCTTCGCGCTTTAAGCAATTGTATGAACGGACTGTGAGATCAAGATCTTCGATTGGAAGAGCAAGGTCAGCAGCAAGAGCAGCATCTTGAATGGAAGGTCCCATTTCGATGCCCTCAGCGTTTACGTTCAATTCGCGAGCAA
>CAIKKN010000002.1 GCA_903827945.1 uncultured Actinomycetes bacterium
GCAATACTCAAGTCACCTTAACTATTGCAGCCCCAGCTTCAAATGGTGGATCTGCTATTACAAGTTACAAAGTCACACAATCAACCTCAGCAACAGGAACCTTCGCAGCTGTTGCCGCAGGCACCTGCACAACAATCACCGCTGCAGGCACCTGCACTGTCACAGGTCTGACTAATGGAACTGCCTACTTCTTCAAGGTTGCAGCCGCAAACATCGCAGGAACAGGAAGTGCATCTGCTGCATCTGCTGCTATTACTCCAGCTGCTGCATTCTCAGTAGCATCTGCGTCCGCCTCTCCAACAAGTGCGTCGGTGCCTGTTGGATATGCAGCATCGGCTACCCGGACAACCATCACACTCGCCCGTGCTGGAGGGTCTGGCGCTAATCCGACGACCACTATTACGGTATCAGGCGGAACTTGGACAGTTGTTGCGGGAGTCGGAGTAACTGGAGCGAGCACGACGATATCCAGTGCGACTCCATTGACAATAACTCTCACGGCAGCGAGCGGAACTCTTACATTGAGTTTAAACGCTGGTTCACCAGCGGCTACCTTTACTGCAACTATTCACTCAACAACTGTTCTTACGTACGCAGTAGCTGTTTAGCAAGCAGTTCTCGACAAAAGAGTGATAATGAGGAAACTAAAAGCAATTTCCGTACTGACAATATTTTTCGGTTTTGCTGCGATTACAAGTGCACAAGGCGCCAACCCCAAAGCAGGTGCTTTGTGTTTAAAGGTAAACGCAACCGCAAGCAATGGCGCTCACAGTTATAAGTGCCTTAAATCAGGCAAAAAAATCATTTGGGTAGAAGTTGGAAATGTAGCCAAGAAGAAAGCCCACCCTCTAGCAGCACCTAACGTAAGTTATAGTGGAAATTCAATCAGTTCACCTGAGCCAAAATCAACGCCTAGTCCGCGTCCAGTTTCCCCAACACCTTCTGCGAGCCCCACCAGATTAGCTATTTTCGATTCCTCGCTATTGTGGCAGCGCGCTGCCCAGCAAGTATTCACTTATGAAGAATCGCGTTCGTCTAGCAAATTAACTCTTAAAATAATTCAATCTCCCGACTTCACCTCTTCAAGCTTTTCACACACGATGGAGTTAGCCCTGCAATATTCACTGAGTTACTGGCAAGGGCTGTCTCCAAAATCAGCAGAAATAAGTCTTGTTGAGGTCAATGAAAATGACGTTGCTTGGGCAACCCAACAGCTTTCTGCGTTGGGTGCAGGGGCTTACGACTCGTTTCTTTTTAAAAACGGGCAATGGAATATCAATGGACAAAGTTATAGTGAGGGGCAGGCGCTAGAAGAATATCTCCCATCCACATCTGGTGTTCCAACCTTTATTCTATTTGTTGGTTCGCAGTCTCATGCGATTAACAAATTAGGACTTCTCACTCAGTCCTATCACAATGCCGCACATGGAATTATGTTCCTCAGCGAAGAAACTAACTACGTTACAAACCAGCCTTCGTGCTGGTTTGCTGAAGGCCACCCTAGTTTTTATGGGTTTGCTCTTTCAATGGGCAATGAACAGGTTTCTATGTCAAGTATTCGAGCGGCCCAGTTCCAAAATACTCGATCTCTTGGTTTCATCCCACCGGCAACTTCAGCGGATTGGTTAGCTTTCTTAAAAGCTAATGAAAATAGAGGAGAAGCTGGTTGCTTTAAATATGCTCTTGGCTATTCAATTGGCACGGCCATGGTAGAACGGCTGGTACTTGATTTTGCGCCCTTGAAAGTAAATGGTTGGATTCTTGCTCAAGGGATAGCTGCAGGGGAGTGGAAAAATACTTTTCAAAGTGCATTCGGAATTTCAGTCGATGATTGGTATGCGAATTCTGCCGTTCCCTATTTAATGAAAACTTTTGAAGCGACAAATTTTGAGGCTAATGGGTAGACCTCTTTACTTGCATCTTCCTCACTATTCAGAAAGAACAAAAAAGAAAAGGGCCGCAACGTCTGCGACCCTTGTTGACTTAAAGCGTTTACTTAACTGACCGCAACACCGCCACAACCTTGCCCAAAATCTCTGCGTTATCTGCAGGAATGGGAGCGAAGTCGGAGTTGGCGGGGAGGAGCCAGTAGTGGCCGTCTTTTTTGGAGAAAGTTTTGACGGTTGCTTCACCATCGATCATGGCTGCAACGATCTCTCCTTTTTCGGCGTTCTTTTGTTGGCGAATGACAACGAAGTCGCCGTCGCAAATGGCGGCATCGATCATGGAGTCGCCCTTTACTTTGAGCATGTAGATCTCGCCTTTGCCGACTAGGGATTCAGGGAGGGTGTGGACTTCTTCAATGTTCTGGTCTGCGGTGATTGGGATACCGGCAGCGATTTGGCCAACGAGTGGAACGTTGCGTGTCTTCTCGGCTTGCTGCTTTGGCTCATCTCCTGGGAGGCGCACTTCAAGGGTGCGGCCTTTGGAATCCTTGTTGAGGAATCCCTTTTCTTCCAGAGCCTTGAGCTGGTAGGAGACCGAGGCGGGAGAGGCGAGGCCTGCTAATTCGCCGATTTCACGCATAGATGGCGGGAAACCGTTTGTTTCGATGGAATCTTTGATGGCCAGGAGGATCTTGATCTGGCGGGGAGTGAGTCCGTTGGAATCGGCTGGGCCGTCGGGGAGCTCGGAGATCTTTTTAGTCATGGGATAAGGGTAGGGCAAGTTTGGGAATTTGTCGAACATTTGTTCGCATTTGTCGGTGGAAGTGTGTATAGTTTCATTTCGTACAGATGTTCGAATCCCCTCGAACATCGGTGGTTGTAAAGGAAGTGGTTCTCATGGCACTTACAAATCGTGGCAAGAATCTAGTTCGCGGCGTTGCTGTTGCATCGCTATTAGTAGTGATTGGCGCTGGTTTTAGCGCTGTTGGGTCAAGCGCTTCTGAAAAGGTTGTTGGCGCTTCTGCATCCGTTACCTCTGGAGATTATGTGCGCGTTGTCGTTGCACCGGGAGAGACCCTGTGGAGCGTCGCTGCTCTTGTGGCTGGATCTTCCGATGTAGCTAACGTGGTCGATGAGATCGTGGCGATTAATCACTTGGCTTCATCTTCAGTGGCAGCAGGAACTCGTTTACTCGTACCCATTAAGTGAGGGCTAGTCCGCACCCCGCCTCTTTTGAGTCGGAGGGGGTGAGAGTACGTTCCGATTGAATTCTGGGCATCGGCGCTCGGAGTAAAAAGGAGCGGAAATGACGGATTACGTTGCACCTGGATTACCAGGAAGCAAAGCAACCTTTAAAGCACGTTATGACCATTGGATTGGCGGGGAGTACGTAAAGCCAACTTCAGGTCAATATTTTGAAAATGTAACTCCAGTAACCGGAAAAGTATTTTGCGAAGTTGCACGCGGAAATGCAGCAGATATCGATCTTGCTTTGGATGCAGCGCATAAAGCCGCGCCTGCTTGGGGCAAGACATCTGCAACCGAGCGCGCAATTATCTTGAACAAAATCGCCGATGTAATGGAAGCCAATCTCGAAGCAATCGCGGTTGCTGAAACTTGGGATAACGGCAAGCCAATTCGCGAAACAATTAATGCCGATATCCCATTGGCAATTGATCACTTCCGATATTTCGCAGGATGCATTCGCGCGCAAGAGGGATCATCAACTCAACTTGATAATGACACAGTTGCATATCACTTCCATGAGCCTCTAGGTGTGGTCGGACAGATCATTCCGTGGAACTTCCCAATCTTGATGGCTGTTTGGAAATTGGCACCTGCGCTCGCTGCAGGTAACTGCGTTGTTTTGAAGCCAGCAGAACAGACCCCTGTATCAATCTTGTTCTTGAATGAATTGATTGCAAATCTTCTTCCAGCAGGTGTTCTCAATATCGTTAATGGATTTGGTGTTGAAGCAGGAAAGCCTCTTGCGTCCTCTCCTCGCATTGCAAAGATCGCGTTTACCGGTGAAACAACAACCGGTCGTTTGATCATGCAATATGCAGCAGAGAACATCATTCCAGTCACTTTGGAGCTTGGTGGCAAGTCACCAAATATCTTCTTCAATGACGTTGCCGATAAGAACGATGCGTTCTATGACAAGGCTCTAGAAGGCTTTACTCTCTTTGCTTTAAACCAAGGTGAAGTTTGTACATGTCCTTCACGCGGCCTTATTGAGGCTGGTATATATGACAAATTCCTCGGAGATGTCACAGCCCGCACAAAGGCAATCGTTCAGGGACACCCATTGGATCTCTCAACAATGATTGGTGCACAAGCATCAAATGATCAACTCGAGAAGATTCTTTCCTACATCGAAATTGGTCAAAAGGAAGGTGCAAAGGTAATTACTGGAGGCGCTCGTGCTGATCTTGGCGGCGAACTTTCTGGTGGTTTCTATGTAACCCCAACCATCTTTGAAGGTAACAACAAGATGCGTATCTTCCAGGAAGAAATCTTTGGACCTGTTGTCTCTGTGACAAAGTTCGATGGATTTGATGAGGCGATGTCGATTGCAAATGACACCTTGTATGGCCTTGGCGCTGGCGTGTGGAGTCGTAACGGAAACGTTGCATACCGCGCAGGACGTGAAATCAAAGCTGGCCGTGTCTGGACAAACTGTTATCACGCATATCCTGCAGGAGCAGCGTTCGGTGGCTATAAGGCATCAGGTATCGGCCGTGAAAACCACGCGATGATGCTTGATCATTATCAGCAGACAAAGAATCTTCTTGTTTCTTATAGCGAGAACAAGCTCGGATTCTTTTAAGCCGGCTAAACTACAAATATGGAAATTCCATTACGCGTTGAGTTAACAGAATCGGCTTGTGAGTTATTACGCAAGTTGTATTTAATTCACGGCC
>CAIKKN010000003.1 GCA_903827945.1 uncultured Actinomycetes bacterium
AACGGGGTTCAAAGATACGGTGAATAGATTAGGCCTTGCTCCATGTGAACCACCTGAGAACGTTCGGTATCTCAGCCTGCACGTAGGTATAACTATGGCCGCCTGAAAGTTTTGTGTTCACCGTAAAAGTGGCCTTAACATCCTCCAAGTGTCGGTTCGAGTCCGACCGGGGGCACGCATCCATTAAGCCAGATCCCTTTATTTAATTCGGACATTTCAGACTTATGCCCTCAATCTCCCCATTTCAAGGTGACATATTTATAACTTTTTGTTATATTTACCCTGTGTTTATAACAAATTGTTATGAACTGGCACCGAAAGGAGAGGCCAAAATGTCAAACTTATTGAACGTCCTCACCGGACGAAGTGGTCGCAAAGTTGCGGCTCAAATTATCCCGGCACCGGCCGGCCTAAAAGAAGCTCAAATCCGTCGCGAGTGGGAACGCCTACAAGCAGCGGCAATGACACCTTCTGAGCGATCAGAGATCGATGAGATCTTCTCGCGCGCTATGTAATTATGAGTAAGTATAAGTAAGTATTTCCGCCAAACGGAGAGAGACCCCCTAAGAAATTAGGGGGTTTATTTTTTTGCCCTTCTCGCGACAGAGGAATGGATTCTCAGGTTCCCTTGTTAATCTCTATACAGGCAATAAAGAGGTTTCCACCTACCGAGGAGTTCTGATGAGTAAGCAAGAGCGCAACGAAGGCAAGGCAGGCATTTCCGATCTCACAGTAATTGCACTGGTGACAAGCGTCTTGCTTCCACTTGTTGGATGGATTCTCGGATTTAGAGCTCGGAAACAAATCGAGCAGTCCGAAGGAAAATTCACAGGTCGTCCATTCGCGACGGCGGCAATTTGGATTGGCGGGATTCTCACCATCGGATGGTTAGCGATGTTTGCAATGATGCTGGCTTGCGCAGGAGTAAATAACAACGATGATGGTCAGTTTGGTAGAGGTGGTTTCCGACATATGGGAATGGGTAATCACCGCGCATTTAGTAACAATGGAAATCAGGGTTATCAGAACGATAATGGCTTCCCTGGTGGCCCAGGAATGATGTTCCAACCAGATCCATCTCAATCAACAAATCCTTAATCGAATACGGAGAGAATAAATGGAAAGTTCAAATCCAGTACTGAGTCGTGGCTATGCTGCAATGCCTGGAAGTAGGAATTCTCGTTCGGGCGCTGTAACGCAACAAGAACCAACGATTGAAGAAATTTACGCTGCCCCTTCAGCTTCAGGTCTTCAAACTGGTCGCATGACTATGGAAGATGTTGTTGCTCGTACAACCATTCTTTTTGTAGTACTCATTGCGGTCGGTGGCTTTGCTTGGACAGCAAATCTCGGCGGCGGCATCCTCATGGTTGGCTTCCTCGGAGCCTTTGTTGTTGGAATGATTAATACATTCAGCAAGAAAGTACGCCCAGCGCTGGCTATTGCTTATGCTGCTTTAGAAGGCTTGGCCCTTGGAGTTCTTAGCCACGTTTATGAAACTCGCTACCCAGGCATAGTTTCACAAGCAATCATCGGAACAGTTGCAGCATTTGCTGGCGTATTGTTCTTGTATCGAAGCGGTCGCGTGAAAGTAACTCCACAATTCCAACGAGCAATGATGGGTGCCATGATCGGCTACCTAGTTCTCGGACTTGTTTCTATGGTTGCCGGTGCCTTTGGGGTTGGTAAAGGTTATGGTCTCTACACCGGTGGCATTGGTCTGCTTCTTTGTGTCGGCGGCGTAGCGCTAGCGTCATTTTTCTTGATTGTAGATTTCGATCAAATCCAGAAGATGATCAACGCAGGAGCCCCTCATGAAGAGTCATGGCGCGCCGGCTTTGGCCTCATGGTGACTGTCGTGTGGCTCTACCTTGAAATCATTCGCTTACTCTCAATACTTCGCGATCGTTAAGAAGAATTAAAAAAGCCCCACCATTTTATTGGTGGGGCTTTTTTAATTGAGTTTTTAGCCGACAGCTTCTCCAGCTGCTTCATCACGTGCCGCAGCATGGGCCGCGCCCGTCTTCAATGGAGCTTCGCGCAAGAAGAACGCGATAGCAAGTCCGAGGAGAATGACTGGAAGCGCCGAGATAAAGACAGCATGGAAGCCCTTAACAAAAGCGCCCATGATGCCTTCTTGAAGTTGTGGAGTAAACGTCTTCAAAACAGACGTGTTGTTCCGCAGTTGCGCAGCTTTCTCTGGTGTAAAGCCAGCCATCGCCGCAGGATTGGTGGTCGCTACTTGAGTGATTGCCTTTGGAAGCTCTCGCGCCAACTTATTTGCATAGATAGTTCCAAAGAGTGCCACACCGATTGTTCCGCCGACTGAGCGGAAGAAGGTATTGGCAGATGTTGAAACACCCATGTCCTTGAATTCAACCGCGTTCTGCAAAGCAATAACAATCGTCTGCATTGAGAAGCCAAGCCCCATTCCAATTAAGCAGGCATAAATTGCAAGCTTCCAGTAAGGAGTGTGGGTTCCAAGAGTTGTCATGAAGCCGATACCAATCGCCATCAAGGTGAGGCCGATGATTGGGAAACGCTTGTAATGACCATGCTTTGAAATTGTCTTACCGCTGTAGATAGACATCGAAACGATACCGATCATAAATGGAATCAATTTCAAGCCAGCTGCAGTTGCAGAGTTACCTTGAACAATTTGTAGGTAGAGAGGCACCATAATGATTGCGCCAAACATGCCTGCGCCAATGATGAAGGCCAATATCGAGGTAATCGAGAAGGTGTGGTTCTTGAAAAGATTGAGCGGAAGAATTGGCTCTTTTGCCCTAGATTCTTGAAGCAAAAAGAGAAGAAACAGAACTGCAAATGCTCCAAAAGCGGCATATGTCTTTGGTGAAGACCAACCATTATCTGGTCCAAATACGGAAACCGCGAGGAGAAGTGCTGAGACTCCGGTGACAAGCAGGAGCGCGCCCAAGTAATCAATCTTGTGCTCGCGCTTTACCTTTGGAATGTGCAAACTTGCAGAAGTGATCACAAGAGCTGCTAGGCCAATTGGAAGGTTGATGTAGAAAATCCAACGCCATCCAACAATTCCCAAGATGTGTGCGTGATCAGAGAAGAAGCCTCCAAGGAGAGGGCCAGCTACAGATGAAAGACCCCAAACTCCACCGAAATATCCCTGGTACTTGCCTCGGTCACGAGGCGAAACAATATCTCCGATAATCACGAAGGTAAGTGCCATAAGGCCGCCGGCACCTAGTCCCTGAAGGGCACGGAAAATAATAAGTTGGGTCATTGTTTGAGCAGCACCTGCCGCAAATGAACCGATAAGGAATGTGATGATTGCGAATTGGAAGACAGGGCGACGGCCATACAAGTCTGAAATCTTTCCGTACAAAGGCGTCGAGGCTGTTGAAGTTAGAAGGTAAGCCGTAACAACCCATGTGTAGTGGGAGAGGCCATTGAAATCTTCAACGATTCTCTTGAGAGCGGTTGAAACGATTGTCTGATCGAGTGCTGCGAGCAGCATTCCCATCATCAAACCGCTGAGAACAGCCATAATTTCTTTATGACTTAATTGCCCATCATGAGCTTTTTTTGTGCCAGCAGACATGTCTCTCCTTATGTATGTACTTCGATTTTGTTAATGAAATTTTGCGTCTTTAATCGTTACTTTGATTTCACGACCATTTGGAGCTGTGTATGTCACTGTCTCCCCAATCTTCTGTCCCATGACAGCCGACCCGAGAGGTGATTTTTCACTGTAAACGTCCAAGCCTTCAATATCAATTTCACGGGAGCCGAGGAGGAAGTGCATCTCATCACCCATGATGTCGACTATAACGCGCATGCCATGTCCGACTATTCCCGCGGCGCTGGCCGGAGGTTCACCAATATGGGCATTTTCAAGCATGTGCTTTAGCTGACGGATGCGGGCTTCGATTTTTCCTTGTTCATCCTTGGCTGCGTGGTAACCGCCATTTTCCTTTAGGTCACCTTCAGCGCGTGCTGCTTCAATCTTCTTCACGATGTCAGCGCGGCGTGGACCTTCAAGGTCTGAGAGTTCAGCGTTGAGTCGGTCTGCTGCTGCTTGGGTTAACCATGTCTTTGGGGTATCAGTCATAAGAGGGAAAGTTTACAGGCATTAAAGACTGGTACAGGAGCCAATCGCTGCATTCACGGCCTGCAGGCGCGTAGGGATTATCACCACACGCGTGGATGAAGCCTGACCTAGGGGGATTTGGTCAACGATTTCACCCACAGTGTTCTTGTCGCTGTCTCGAGCAATCAAGGTGCATTGGTGGTTTCCAATTGGATGCTTGATTTGTACTGAGTAACGAATCTCCATCGAAGTTGAAGAAAGGGATGTAAAGGAGATGAGGGATGATCGGATTTCTGGATTAGCGGCATGGCTCCCACTCCAAATTAGCCAGCTTCCACCGATGAGTGTGATTACAAGCGCCGGCAGTTTCCATCCAGCGAGCCACTTTCTACCTTCGGAATTTCCGTAGCGCTCCCTCAAGAAGGCGGTTACTTGCGGATCTTGATTCGAGCTCATGTCATAAAGTCTAGCGAGAGGGTGGATAATTGCGGCATGAATGATGCTCCAGCTACTGTGAATGTGGGTCTCGCTGGCTCACTCACCATGATTGTGCTCGTCGCAGCCGTCACACTTCTTATGGTCAGTTTTTATCGCAGATATAAGCGAGCAGCAAATAAACAAGATCCTGAGCAGTAATTCATTCTGAATGCGCAAAAGCCTTAAAACACTCTCATTTGCTCTTCTCATTATTCTGGCGACTTCCACATGCTTTGAATTAGGACTTTGGCAGTGGCATCGCGCGCAAGGGATGGCCAAGTTTCAAAAGCCACAGCCAGAACGTTCTGTTGTGGAATTAACGAATGCGGCAAGTGCGGGTTCAAATCTTAGAAATACAGCGTTCAATCGCTTGGTCACCTTTAATGCTTCATATGAAAAAAACTACGTCGCGCCAAATCAACTTGTGACCTTTACAGATGGAACCCAAAGTCGAAAAGACCTCGTAGTCTCCTTGGCAAGGCTTGCAGATAATCGAGCCGTTCTAGTTGTGCGTGGAATTTACGAGGGGACCTTCCCGGAAAAGCAATCGTCGGCACGAGTAAATGGACGTTTATACCCGCGCCAAAATGTCGATCAGGCTGAAGGGGGAGTCGGAAGACTTTCGCGGTTGGACCCGGCGCTCGTTGCAGGGGATAGCGGATTCACTCTTTTTGACGGATATGTAATTGCGACCGGTGGCCAGATTGCTGCCCCGCAATTGCTCTCCCAGGGCGGCGCTTTTTATTGGCAGCACATCGCCTACGTCATCACCTGGTGGTTCATGGGTTTACTCATTCTTTCCTTCCCTTTTTATAATCGATTTCGGGACGCCAAACTTAAGGGCGAGTAAGGTTTAGGCATGAACTTACTTAAATTTAACCGTGCAGGAGCACTGGCTCGGTTCCGCGTTATGGCTAATATTGCAGGCGTAATGTCACTACTTTTATGGCTTGTTTATCTGCCAATCAAACTCACAGCAGTAAATGACAATGTCGCAACCCCAATCAGATTAATAGCCGTAGTACATGGATTTATGTACATGATTTATGTCCTTACTGCCTTTAATTATTCTCTTGCGGTTCGAAAGCCCTTCTTCTCAATGCTGGGATATCTTGCAGCAGGAACTCTTCCTATTGCTTCCTTTGTTGCCGATCGGCGGGCTCGCGCAGAATATGCAGCCCTCACTGGCGGCTCCAACCTTCCGGAGTAGCAATACACAATCATGAAAGCAGTCATCAAAAGCGTAATTAAGGCTGCTCTTTATCCTCTTTATGAGCGACGCTTACTCTCGCAGCTAAATTATAAAGAGACTCCGCATCATGTCGGAATCATTCTTGATGGGAATAGGCGTTGGGCGAAGAGCGCCTTTTCTATTCCACAAACACCAGAACATGGCCACCGTAAAGGTGCCGAAAAGATTATTGAAGTTCTTGAATGGTGCGAGGAAGCAAATGTAAAAGTCATTACGTTGTGGCTACTCTCAACCGATAATCTCAATCGCCCAGCCGAAGAGTTGGATCCGCTATTACAGATTATTGGCGCTGCTGTAGATAGATTGGCCGAGCTCCAAAGGTGGGAGATTAAACCTCTTGGCGCCTTGGACCTTCTGCCAACATGGTTGCATGAAAAGCTTTCGAAAGTTGCAATCGACAGTAAGGGCGCTTCGGATATCGTGGTCAATGTTGCAATCGGATACGGCGGTCGCCGGGAGATAGTCGATGCCGTACGTAATTACATTCGAACGGGCGTCACGTCTGGAAAGTCTGCGGATGAAATTGCTGATGAGATCAGTAGTGATGAGATTGGAAAGCACTTATATACGGCCGGGCTCCCAGACCCTGATTTGGTGATCAGAACCTCGGGAGAACAGAGGCTCTCAGGATTTTTGTTGTGGCAATCGGCCCATTCTGAATTCTATTTTTGCGAGGCCTATTGGCCAGACTTTCGAAGAGTTGATTTCCTCCGAGCTCTTCGTGCCTATAGCCAACGCCACCGTCGCTTCGGAGTTTGAAACAAAACTGTTACCTAAAATTCAACCCGCGCTCGAGCGTGTCGGTGCGCTTGGCGCCTGTCCGAGATTTACCTTATGTCTGTAGATGACTTATAAGTCCGTTTTCCCCGCGGAGAGGCGCTTATTAATGCCGCAAGTCGGCAAAGATTGTGAGACCTACATTGGCTCGATCTCCCAAAGATGGCCGCAAGACGTATGTAATCGACACTAGCGTCCTTCTAGCAGATCCGGGAGCAATAGCCCGCTTTGCAGAGCACCAAGTAATTATTCCGATAGTGGTCATTGGTGAATTAGAGACCAAAAGAGAGCACCCAGAGCTTGGTTATTTTGCTCGTCTAGCCCTTCGCTCCCTAGATGATTTACGAGTCAAGCATGGTCGCCTGGATGAAGAGATTTCAATCAACGATGAAGGCGGCACTCTCAAAGTAGAACTCAACCACACCGACCCTTCCTCACTTCCTGCCGGCTTCCTTCGAGACAGTTCTAATGATTCTCGAATCCTTGCTGTTGCCAGAAATTTCATGGCGGAGGGCGCTGACGTAGTTCTCGTCACGAAAGACTTGCCACTTCGGGTCAAGGCATCATCTGTTGGAGTTGAAGCTGATGAATACCGCGCCGAACTAGCTCCAACAAGTGGGTGGTCTGGAATTGTTGAAGCAAATGTTGGGCACTCCATGATTGATTCCCTTTATGAAGGCGAAAAGATCAAACACGAATTAGCGCAGACAAACCCAGTCCATACCGGCGTCGTCCTGCATTCTGAAAAGGGAAGCGCCCTCGCGAAGGTAACTGCTGACAAGCGCCTCCAATTAGTTCGCGGAGATCGCGCGGCTTTTGGGTTGCATGGTCGAAGCGCGGAACAGCGCATCGCTCTTGACCTGCTTTTGGATAATGAAATTGGCATAGTTTCCCTTGGGGGTCGGGCAGGAACAGGAAAGTCCGCTCTTGCTTTGTGCGCCGGACTAGAAACAGTTCTTGAACGTCGCCAACATAAGAAAGTTGTGATCTTTAGGCCTCTTTATGCCGTCGGGGGTCAAGAGCTTGGCTACCTTCCAGGATCAGAGGGCGAGAAAATGTCGCCTTGGGCTCAGGCTGTTTTCGATACCTTGGGAGCTTTAGTCAGCCAGCAGGTTATCGACGAGATTATCGAGCGCGGCCTCATCGAAGTTCTGCCGTTGACCCATATTCGCGGGCGCTCCTTGCATGATTCCTTCGTCATTGTTGATGAAGCCCAGTCGTTGGAGCGTGGTGTTTTGCTCACGGTTCTCTCTCGAATGGGTCAAAACTCCAGAGTCGTCTTAACTCACGACGTTGCCCAGAGAGACAACATCCGAGTTGGCCGTCATGACGGCGTCGTCGCAGTGGTCGAGTCGCTCAAAGGCCATCCGCTCTTTGCCCACGTCACTTTGACCAGGTCCGAGCGCTCTGCCATCGCCGCGCTTGTCACCGAGATGCTTGAGGAGCCTTTGAACTTCAGCGGCTGGTATCCAGATTCAGCCGCATCTGAGGCCACAAAGAGCTCTGCCCGACAAAAGGGTTAAATCGGACAGTTACCTGTCTGACCTGCACTTTTGCAAGGGTAGAAAACTGTGACATAAATCTTTTTTCCGCCCCACGCGGGATTAGATTTGCCCTGACTTGCCATCCTTGAAAGCCTTCACCCGTACAAGAAGCCCGCAGATTAACTGCAGGTGAATTTAACGGTTCAGAAGGAAGGAGTCGCAGAGGATGTTTGAAAAGTTTCGCAAGCCAGGTTTCGCAGTAGCAGTCGCATTCGGACTCTCCATCCTTGCAACCGTCGACACCTCTTTTGCTCAAAACGCAATGTCTCGCGAAGTTACCCTTCCTGATCTTCCTGCCCAAACTGCCATCGACCCAACATCGTTGGAGCCAGGTCTTCTTGATCTTGGAAATGTTCCGTCGGTGAACGCCCATGTCATGGCTCTGGTCTCTCTCCAGGCAAAGCAAGTGGAATTAGCAAAGACTCCTCTTGGAGCGAAATCTGTGGCAGCCGACCTCATCGCGGTCAATTATTCAAAGTGGAACTCGAGCCAGATTTCCTGTCTGGACCAGCTTTGGAATAACGAGAGCCATTGGAACTTTAAAGCCCACAATTACCGAAGCGGCGCCCACGGAATTCCTCAGGCAATGCCTGCGGACAAGATGGCAGTCATTTCACTAGATTGGCGAACAAATCCAGTCACCCAAATTCGCTGGGGACTTCGTTATATCAATTCCCGTTATGGCTCACCATGCGCGGCTCTTCGCAAGCAACATCGGAGCCACGGCTACTAATTTTCCGGCTTTAAGCCAATCTGCATTGGTTTGGAAGTTGCAGCAAAAAAATCATTGCCTTTATCGTCCACAACAATAAATGCTGGGAAGTTTTCAACTTCAATCTTCCAGATTGCTTCCATTCCTAGCTCCTCGTAATCCAGGACTTCAACTTTCTTGATGCAATCTTGCGCAAGTCGTGCAGCTGGCCCACCAATTGATCCTAGATAGAAGCCACCATTTTTTTGGCAAGCATCTGTGACGGCCTTTGAGCGATTGCCTTTTGCGAGCATGATCATGGAGCCGCCCAAGGATTGAAATTGATCGACGTAAGAATCCATGCGTCCAGCCGTTGTCGGACCGAAAGAACCCGATGCATAACCTTCAGGAGTTTTGGCAGGGCCGGCATAGTAAACCGCGTGATTTTTGATGTAGTCCGGCATCGGCTTTCCAGCATCAATTAACTCTTTGATTTTTGCATGCGCGATATCTCTTGCAACTACCAGAGTTCCGTTGAGCGAGAGTCTGGTCTTAATTGGGTATTGTGAGAGCGTCTTTAGGACTTCTGACATTGGTTGATTCAAATCGACATGTACGACGTTGTCGTCTAGATGTTCATCGGTTGTTTCTGGCAAGAAATGAGCAGGCTCGCGTTCCAATTTTTCTAGGAAAATTCCATCCTTTGTAATTTTTCCCTTTGCTTGGCGGTCAGCTGAACATGAGACTGCAATAGCAATTGGCAAGGAGGCTCCGTGACGAGGAAGGCGAACGACGCGCACATCGTGACAGAAATACTTGCCCCCGAATTGGGCACCTATTCCAAGGGTGCGGGTAAGTTTCAAGACTTCCTCTTCAAGTTCAATATCGCGAAATGCATGGCCAGTTACTGGATCGCCTTTAAGAGGCAGAGCATCAAGGTACTTAGTAGAAGCCAATTTCGCTGTTTTTAAGGTGTGTTCGGCGCTCGTTCCACCTATGACAATTGCCAAGTGATATGGCGGACAGGCTGCCGTTCCAAGTGAGCGAAGCTTTTCATCTAGCCAATTCATAAATGACTTGGGATTCAATACGGCTTTGGTCTCTTGGTAGAGAAATGACTTGTTCGCGCTTCCGCCGCCCTTTGCGATGAAAAGGAAGTTGTATTCAGATGCATGTTGCGAATCTGAATAAATTTCAACTTGAGCAGGGAGGTTATTTCCAGTGTTCTTCTCTTCCCATGTGGTGACGGGCGCCATCTGGGAGTAACGAAGGTTTAAAGTTGTGTAAGCGTCATAGACGCCCTTTGAAATTGATTTCTCATCCTTTTCGGAGGTCAACACATGCTGACCTTTTTTACCCATGACAAGTGCGGTTCCAGTGTCTTGGCACATTGGCAAAATTCCGCCAGCTGAAATATTTGCGTTTTTCAATAAATCGATTGCCACAAATCTATCGTTAGGAGAGCTCTCTGGATCGTTGACAATATTTTGAAGTTGTTGAAGATGAGCCGGACGAAGATAATGGTTGATGTCATGGATTGCCTCGGCCGTTAACCGCTCTAGTGCTTCCGGGGCGACTCTTAAGAATTCGATTCCTTCGGCCGAGAACGTTGAGAGACCTTCTGTAGATACAAGGCGGTATTCGGTTTTATCTTCTCCGATAGGAAGAAGATCGCTGTAATGAAACTCAGGCATCTTTCGCCACCGCATCCAGTTTCGCTTTGGCTCCATCTAGCCACTCTTGACAAATTTTGGCAAGCGCTTCTCCGCGCTCCCACAGTGCGAGGGATTCTTCAAGTGAAGCTTGTCCACTTTCTAATTGCGAAACTAGTTCAGCGAGTTCATCTCGGGCTGCTTCATAAGAAATCTTCTTCTCGGTCATTTCTTAAATCTACTCCTCTTCTTTGACGCCATCGGTTGTGGCGGCAACCACACCGTGTGCTACGCGGATGGCAATCTTCTGGCCAACCATGAGCGATGAAGCTTTTCTAACGATATTTCCCTCTTGTGTAAGAACGACGGCATAGCCGCGATCCAAAGTGGCTTGCGGGGAGAGTGTGCGGACTTGAGCACGCAAATTAGTGAGTTCTTCCTGGGCAAGGTTTAGGCGGTGGCCCGTGCTTCGAATAGACCTCGCACGCAATGCGCTTATTGCTTCTTGGCGAAGAGTCACCATTGAAAGTGGATCTCGGAATATGGGCCGGCTGCGAATGTTTTCCAATCGATGACGTTCAAAATCGATGAAGTTGCTGATATGTCTTGCGGCTCGGTCTTGCAGATTTCTAATCTTCGTCATTTCTTCTTGCACATCTGGCACAACGCGTTTGCCAGCATCAGTCGGAGTCGAAGCGCGATAATCTGCAACGAGATCAAGAAGAGGAGCATCCTTTTCATGTCCAATTGCGCTCACGATTGGCGTCACTGCATCTGCTACCAAACGAACCAAGCTCTCGTCGCTGAAAGGTAGGAGGTCTTCAAAGGAGCCACCGCCTCGGGTAATAATGATTACATCCACATCAGGATCTGCGTCGAGATCCAATAGCGCTTGTGAAACCTCAACTACGGCAGCGGCGCCTTGTACGGCAACTTCTCGAAGTTCAAATTGCACAGATGGCCAACGCCTCTTCGCATTTTCGATGACATCCTTTTCGGCGTCACTGTTGCGCCCACAAATGAGGCCAACTTTTCTCGGTAGAAATGGAAGTGGTTTCTTGCGGTCAAGGTCGAAAAGGCCTTCGCTAGCTAGCGTTGATTTTAGAAGTTCAAGTCTTGCAAGAAGTTCGCCAACGCCGACTTGCCGAATTTCTTTTACAGACATTGAGAGCGAACCGTTCTTGGCATACCAAGAGACTTTTGAGTGCATAACTACGCGCGCATTTTGTGGCAGCGGTTGTACGGCTTCCAAAACTGATCGGTGACACATAATCGAAAGACTCATGTCGGCGCTTGTGTCTCGAAGGCGCATAAAGACCATCGGAGCCCCGGGTCTTACGGTGACTTCGGAAAGTTCGCCCTCAATCCATACAGCGCCCAGTTTGCTTATGTAATCACCGATCGCCTCAGAAATAACGCGGACGGAGAGGGGCTTTTCCGCGGATGTCTCGTGCACCCGCTAACTCTATTAGTATCGGGGGATGGCTAAACGAGTTCTTCTTGCCGCACCACGCGGTTATTGCGCAGGGGTCGATAGAGCAGTAATTGCTGTCCAAAAGGCGCTTGAGCTTTACGGCGCTCCTGTTTATGTCCGAAAGCAGATCGTCCATAACAAGCACGTAGTAGCAACTCTTGAGGCAAAAGGCGCGATTTTTGTGGAAGAGGTCGATGAGGTGCCAGAGGGTGCAACCGTAGTTTTCTCCGCTCATGGAGTTGCCCCATCGGTGCATGACGAATCTGCAAAACGTAACTTGAAGACTATCGATGCAACCTGTCCGCTGGTGACAAAGGTTCACCATGAAGCAAAGCGATTTGCGCGCGAAGATTACGACATTTTACTTATTGGTCACGAAGGACATGAAGAAGTTGAAGGTACGGCTGGTGAGGCGCCGGGGCATGTACAACTTGTGGATGGAGTTAATGGCATCAAGAACGCCACAGTTCGCGATGAGAAGAAAGTTATTTGGCTTTCGCAGACAACTCTGAGCGTTGATGAAACTCTTGCAACCGTCGCATCATTAAAACAGAAATTCCCACTTCTTCAAGATCCGCCAAGTGATGACATTTGCTACGCAACTCAGAATCGCCAGCAAGCAATAAAACAGATTGCCCCGCAGGCTGATTTGGTTCTTGTTGTCGGTTCCACTAATTCTTCTAACTCAGTTCGCCTTGTAGAAGTTTCAAAAGAGTACGGTGCCAAGAACGCCTACCTTGTGGATTTTGCCTCAGAAGTTAATGAAGAATGGCTTGTTGGAGTTGAGACTATTGGAGTCTCCAGTGGGGCATCAGTTCCCGAAATTTTGGTTGATGATTTGCTCGATTGGCTTGCGCAGCGAGGCTTTGGAGATGTGCAGACAGTGACAGCTATTGAAGAGAGCCTAACTTTTGCGCTTCCTCAGGAACTTCGCAAAGACTTAAAAGATGCTGGCGTGAATTAGCGCTATTTCTTTAATTTTTGAATGAAGTAGTACAACCATCCAGCGGCAGCGCCAATAACTAAAAATGGAGCGGCAGCGCCGAGCATTGAGACAAGATCAAGTCCGATATGAGAAACACTTAGCCCTGCACCCCCAATACTTGCAATCAAAAGCAGAGTTGAGAAAAGAAATGCGAGTGGCGGCGTCACTACGGCAGTAAAAATTGTTCCACTGCGACCAAGATAAATTCCACCCAGAAATGCAATCAAAATTGCTAGCCCTGTAAAAATTCCTACTTTTGTGAAGGCATATTCAAAAGTCTCAAAGAAGAGAATAAGAAGAAATTGTAAGATAACAATTCCAGGACCCTTAAGCCCAGGACCCTTGATTGGGTTTGAAATCCTTATATCGGTTATATTGTTCAAATTGCTCACACCGCTCATTCTAACTCTCCATCCGTCTCATCCAAATCAATATCTTCATCATCGAAGAGTTCGCCATTCACAATCGCAAGTTTTGGCTTTATTTCACGGAGTTCATCATCTAGATGCTCATTAGATTTGAGTTTATTGGATGAGGGAACGCCAAGTGAGAGCATTTTGCGGGCAGGGCGCAACATGTTTTCTTCCGCACTTTGTACCAAGTCGTTGAAGGCACGCTCTGAAGTCTTGATGGATTTACCAAGGGCGGCAATTTTGTTGTGGACGACGCCAATTCGCTTAAGAAGAAGCCCAGCCAAATCGGTAATTGCAGTTGCGTTGTGCGCCATCTCTGATTGATTAAATACGTAAGCAACGGTGCGAAGAAGGGCCATCATCGTGGTGGGTGTTGCGATGGTTATGCCTTTTTCAAATGACTTGTGAAGAATCTGTGGATCAACTTCGAGAGCCTCCGAGAGTATGGATTCAAATGGCGCAAAGAGGACTACGTAGTCAGGAGAATTTGAACTCTCTTGATAGCCACGTTTAGCAAGAGCGTTTACGTGCCCCATCAAATCTTTTGCGTGTAACTCCATCAGGGAGCGACGAGTGGTCGGATCACTTTCACCGATTGCTTCAAGAAAGCGATCAAAGGGAAACTTGGAATCGATAAATATTTCAGAACCACCGGGAATTGCGATGCGGATATCAGGCTTTGAAATTGCAGCATCTTTCGATCGGTAATCCTGTTTGAAGAAATGCACGCCTTCGATAAGCCCTGAATTTTCCAAAATCATCTCAAGTTGTGTTTCGCCAAACTTTCCACGGGTTTGAGAATTTGAAAGTGCGCCAGCCAATCGAGTTGTCTCGCGAAGAAGTGTTTCATTTCCAGTGCGCATATTTTCGATTTGAGTACGCATCACAGATTCGGCTTCAACGCGTTTTAGCTCTGCCTCTTGCGATTGCTTGGAGAGAATATTGATTGTTTGAGTAACGGCTTGTAGCGACTGATCGAGGCGAACCTTCTCGCTCTCTTCTTTTCGAAGGGCATCAAGTTGATCTGTTAAGACCTTATTTTTTGCTATTTCAGCAGAAATCTCGGAATTAAGTTTTGAAGAGCGAGCGCGAGCGTAAAGGGTGGCCAAAGCCCCGCCTACGACTAGGCCCACTAGACCGACTAGCGCTGAAATCACGAGGGAATGGTTGCTCATGGACGTATCGTGGCAGGAAGGACCGACAAAGCCCCGTATCCTTAACCCCCTGTGAGCCTCTCAATTGGAATCGTCGGACTGCCAAACGTGGGTAAGTCGACCCTATTTAATGCCCTCACCAAGAACAACGTCCTAGCGGCCAACTATCCCTTTGCCACCATTGAGCCGAACGTGGGCGTCGTGGGGGTCCCAGATGAGCGCCTAGCTAAATTGGCAACAGTCTTCGGATCAGAAAAGCTCCTCCCTGCTGTCGTCTCCTTCGTGGATATCGCCGGAATTGTGAAAGGCGCCTCTGAAGGTGCTGGACTCGGTAATAAATTCTTAGCCAACATCCGCGAGACAGATGCAATCTGCCAAGTCATTCGAGTCTTCACAGATGAGAACGTCACTCGTGAAGGTGAACGCACATCTGCCTTCGTTGACCCAGCGTCGGATATCGAAGTTATCAATACAGAGCTTGCGCTCGCTGACCTTCAAACAATCGAGAAAGCAATTCCTCGCCTAGAAAAAGAAGCGCGTATTCAAAAAGAGAAGGCAGGCGTTCTTGAAGAAGTGAAGAAAGCCCAGTTCATCTTGAATGAGGGAAAACTTCTTTACGGTTCAAAAATTGACCTCTCACTTATAGCTGAACTTCAACTGATGACGACAAAGCCTTTCTTGTATGTTTTCAATGTTGATGCCCAAGAACTTGGTGATTCCGAACTCCGCGCAAAGCTGCAAGCGTTAGTTGCCCCTTCGGAAGCAATCTTGTTAGATGCAAAGACAGAGGCAGAACTTTCTGAACTCGATGACGCTGATGCGATGGAGTTGTTGGAAGCAATCGGGTTAACAGAACCTGGACTCACAACTTTGGCACGCGTTGGTTTCGACACTTTGGGACTGCAGACTTATCTGACTGCTGGTCCAAAAGAATCACGTGCTTGGACAATTCATAAGGGTGACACTGCGCCAATGGCAGCTGGCGTCATTCATACAGATTTTCAAAAAGGTTTTATCAAGGCAGAAGTTGTTTCCTTCAACGATTTAATCGCTGCAGGGTCGATGGCAGAAGCACGTGCGCATGGAAAAGTGCGCATGGAAGGTAAAGATTACGTAATGCAAGATGGAGATGTCGTTGAATTCCGATTCAACGTCTAAACAAACGAGGATATAAATGAAAAAGCAACCACACCTTAAAGACCTGCCTGTAAAGAAACGCGAAGATCTTCGTAACGTTGCGATCATTGCCCACGTTGACCATGGCAAGACCACACTTGTTGACGCGATGTTGTGGCAATCTGGCGCATTTGCTGCGCATAAAAAGCAGAATGAAGGCCAAGACCGCATGATGGATTCCATGGATCTTGAGCGCGAAAAGGGAATTACGATCCTTGCCAAGAACACCGCTGTTAAGCGCGGAAACACCATCGTAAACATCATTGATACTCCGGGCCACGCCGACTTCGGTGGCGAGGTAGAGCGCGGACTTGAAATGGTCGATGGCGTTATCTTGCTTGTTGACGCTTCAGAAGGCCCACTTCCTCAGACACGTTTCGTGTTGCGCAAGGCTCTTCAAAAGAATCTTCCAGTTATCTTGGTTATTAACAAAGTTGACCGTCCGGATTCACGTATCGCTGAAGTTGTTGATGAAGCTTATGAATTGTTCTTGGATCTAGATGCGAACGAACAACAAATTGAATTCCCAGTTGTATATGCATCAGCGAAAGCAGGCCGTGCATCATTGACTCGTCCTGCAGATGGTGGAATGCCAGAAGAAGAGAACCTCGACGTTTTGTTCGACACAATTTTCTCTGCAATTCCAGCACCTGAATATCATGAAGGTGCCCCACTTCAAGCTCACGTGACAAACCTTGACTCATCTCCATTCCTTGGTCGCCTTGCACTCTGTCGCGTTCGTGAAGGTGTAATTAAGAAGGGCCAGCAAGTTGTTTGGATGAAGACAGATGGAACATCTGAGCGAGTAAAGATTTCAGAGCTTTTGATTACCGAAGCACTTGAACGTGTTCCGGCTCTTGAAGCACATCCTGGAGACATCATTGCTGTAGCGGGTATTGAGACCATCACACTTGGTGAAACACTTGCAGATGTAGAAAACCCAGTTGCACTTCCATTGATTACAGTGGATGAACCTTCAATTTCTATGACAATTGGTATCAACACTTCTCCTCTTGCTGGCAAGAGTGGAACAAAGCTCACTGCTCGCCAAGTTAAGGGTCGCCTTGATGCCGAGCTCGTTGGTAACGTTTCACTTCGCGTTCTCAACACAGAACGCCCAGATACATGGGAAGTTCAAGGCCGCGGAGAATTGCAGCTTGCTGTTCTTGTTGAAATCATGAAGCGCGAAGGTTTCGAACTTACAGTTGGAAAGCCACAAGTAGTTTTGAAGAAGGTCGATGGCAAAGTTCACGAGCCAATGGAGCGTCTATCCATTGATGCACCTGAAGAATTCCTCGGAGTTCTTACTCAGCTAATGGCGCTTCGCAAAGGCCGCATGGAGCAAATGGTTAACCATGGCACCGGATGGATTCGGCTTGATTACCGCGTTCCTTCACGTGGGCTTATTGGTTTCAGAACTGAATTCTTAACTGAAACTCGTGGAACAGGCCTCCTGCACCACGTATTTGATGGTTATGAAGCTTGGCACGGAGATATCCGCACCCGCGGAACTGGATCACTTGTTTCAGACCGAATGGGAACAGTTACTTCTTATGCTCTTTATGGAACACAAGACCGCGGAAGCATCTTTGTTGAGCCAGGTGATGAAGTTTACGAAGGCATGGTTATCGGTGAGAACTCACGTTCTGAAGATATGGACGTTAACTGTGTTCGCGAAAAGAAGCTCACGAACATGCGTGCTTCAGGTACAGATGAATCAGAGCGTTTGATTCCACCGAAGAAGCTCAACATGGAAGGTGCTTTGGAATTCTGCCGCGAAGATGAATGCGTTGAAGTTACCCCTGCCGTTGTTCGTATCCGCAAGGTCACCCTTGACGGCAACGAGCGCGCACGTGCAACTGCTCGCGCAAAGAAATCCAACCTAACCGCCAATTAGTTTGACCTCGAAAGTCCCGATTCCACGTTGAGTCGGGACTTTCGTCATTTCCATCCTCATTTGTCAGTCTCATTGGGTTAGATAGTGCCATGGCCGCCAATCTGAAGCTCGTTCGTCGAGCAATTGCCGTGCCCACCTTCACATCAGATTCTGCTCAAGAGGAAGTAATTAGTTTCAGAGGTTCACTCGGGGTTTTTGGCAAAGCTGGATGCGGCAAAACTACGACGCTCATTCGCGCCGCACTTTCTCGAATGGATGCAGGGCAAGATCCAAATACAGTTTTGATTATCACCTACGGCCGCGAGAGTGCATCGATAATTCGTGATCAGATTGCTATTGGTGCAAAGAGCACAGCGACAAATCCGTTGGCCAGAACTTTTCACTCTTTGGCTTTCTCTATTCTCAACGAGAAGCTTTCTCCCGAAGATCCTATGTATATATTGGTATCAGGTGCCGAACAAGATGCATTTATTAGTGAAATGCTTGAAAGCGGCTTTGATAAATCTGCGTGGCATGAAGATTTAGATTTAGCAAGAAAGACCAAAGGATTTGTTCGCGAAGTGCGCGATTTGATTCTTCGAGGTACCGAACTTGGTCTATTGCCTGAAGATTTAAAACGATTGGCACATGAGATGAATGAGCCATATTGGAATGGAGCAGCAGATTTTTGGGCATCATATGTCGATGTGATGAATTTGCGAAGCATGAGCGTTGGTGAAACAGTAATTCGCATTGACCCCTCTGCCATTATTGTTGAAGCGATTAATCGTTTGAAATCATCGCCAGAATTACTTTCAAAGTATCGCTCGATGTTTACAACCATTCTGATTGATGAATTCCAAGAGAGTGATAAGAGTCAACGCGAACTTCTTGAATTGATTGCGCCAAAAGATACTATTTTCTTTCTCGATGCAGAATCTGCGGTTGGTCGATTCCGTGGCGCAGATCCAGATAGCATTGAAAGATATGTTCGGGAAAAAACTTCAAAACAGATCACATTGGAGAAAGGACATCGCTTCATTGGTGAACGAGTTGAAGAGGCGGCAAAGCTTGCAAGCCACGCTGAAGCTGCTCAATACATCGCTCACGCACTAAAACGTTCATATCTTCACGATGGACTGCCTTGGTCAGAGATGGCCGTGCTTGTTCGAAATCCTGGCCTTCAAGTGGCTGCCTTGCAAAGAGCGCTTGCGCAAAATGGAATTCCTTTAAGCGTTGATGCCGGCGCCCTTGCATTGGCTTATAACCCTGCTGTTCGTCCAATTTTGGATATCGCAAACTTTGCGCTTCGCCCACATCTTTTAACTCCAGGTAATTGGGAGCGAATTGAGGCTGTTTTGCTCTCAGAATTCTGTGGAGCAGATGCATTGGAGCTTCGACAAATTCGCGTGAAATTAGCGAAGGAACGTATCGACGGTGAATCAAAAACAACGACAGAGATGGCACTGGAACTCATTGAGAATCCGACGATTTCGGTGGATTCAGAGTTTCGCCCTTTTGCTCGATTGAGAGATTTGTTGGTTGCTGCACGGAAAGCATCGCGTGGAGATGTGAGTGATGTCTTGTGGGCAATTTGGGATAGTTCAATGGATTACAACGGAGCAAAAATTTCGCTTCTGTGGCGGGAAAGAGCTCTCAACGGTGGAAATAAAGGAGCACTTGCCGATCGCGATATAGATTCTGTGATTCAACTCTTTGAATCGGCTCGCAGGTTTAGTGAACGAGCACCAGGAGCGCGCGCGACTACATTTATTGATCAACTCTTCGAAGAGCGAATTCTCAGCGATGCAATCTTTTCAAAGGCACAAAAAGAGAATGTAGTCTCTTTGTTGACGGTTCATGCTGCCAAAGGTTTGGAGTGGAATTTTGTCGCACTCGCCGGACTACAAGAAGGCGCTTGGCCAAATTTAAAAGAGCGAGGTTCGCTGCTGGGAAGTGAGCGTCTAGTGGAAGCAGAGCGCACTGGCTTGCGCTCACCTAGTGAAATTGCAGCGAGTGCTTCATATGGACTCATTAAAGATGAACGACGACTCCTCAACGTTGCGCGAACGCGCGCCAAGTCGCGGCTCTTGGTTACTGCCGTGCAGGCCGAAGACTTGCAACCTTCTCGCTTCTTTGATGAGATATATGAAGAAATTTATGGAATCTCATCGGATGAGGGTGAGCATGCAACGAGTGAGCGAGCACTGACCCCGCAAGCACTGATTTCCCAGCTTCGTAGAGTTCTAGAAGGCGGCGCAGAAGGAGACAAAGAGTTTGCAGCCTCGTTATTAAAGAGCCTGGCATCGGAAGGATTTTCATCAGCTAATCCATCAACGTGGCTTGGCGCCCGCCCGTTGAGCAGTGACGCCCCTGTAGTTGCACAAGATCAATCTGTCTTTGTATCTCCCAGTGGATTGCAGAGTTTCGAAGATTGTGGACTGAAATGGTTTCTTGAAAAGAATGGCGCACGAGATGGAGATTCAACTGCTCAACTTCTCGGAACTGCAATTCACGCCCTTGCGCGAATGGCAGCAGATGATTCGACCCTCACTCTAGAAGAGGCTATTGTGAAATTGACTGCCTCGTGGTCAATCGTGGATCAAAGCGTTGGCTGGTTTAAAGAAGCTCAGCTTGTTGAGGCGCGTGCCATGTTGAAGCGTTTCTTTGATTGGCACCGCGAAAATAAGCGCGAAATAGTGGCAGTAGAAGAGAAATTCAAAGTAGAAATTGGTCGAGCAATATTGAGTGGAAGTGTTGATCGACTTGAAAGTGATGGCACGTCTTTGCATGTTGTTGATCTGAAGACTGGCGCAACCGCAATTTCACCCGCAGATGCTCTAGAACATAAACAACTTGCCGCTTATCAACTTGCCGTCATGGAAGGTGGATTCGCTGCAGTTACAGATATTAAGAAATCCGGGGGAGCGGAACTTCTCTTTGTAGCGGGAGATCGCGCAGATGCCGCCCATCGAAGCCAACCAACGGTAGACCGTGACGCTGTTGCTGCTGAAATAGAGAGCGCTGCTGAAGGAATGAGTGCAAATCAATTCACTGCAACTCTGAACAAGAACTGCCGCACATGCTCAGTCAAACTCATCTGTCCTTTGCAAGCAAATGGAAGGAGTGTGATTGAGTAATGACAAGTAACGCTCGCATAGTTGATGGAAAAATCGAACTTCGCAAGGAAATAAGTTCCACCCAAATTGCCGAAGCGCTCGGATCCTTAAGTGGAAAACTAATTCTGCCAACCGCAGAACAGCGTGCAATTATTGAATCTAAACATTGGGGTCCTGCTGTCATCATTGCCGGTGCTGGCTCAGGTAAAACTGAGACGATGAGCCAACGAGTTCTTTGGCTGGTTGCAAACGGAGTTGTCGCGCCAAATGAGATTCTCGGACTTACATTTACACGAAAGGCGGCGGGAGAACTTTCTCAACGTATTCGCAAGCGCCTTCGTCAATTGCGCAAAGTTGGTTTGTTACCAAACGATGAGATTGGCGAGAGTCTAGATATCGCTGTCGAAGTTTCTACATATCATTCCTATGCCGGACGGGCGCTCAATGAATATGGAATCTTGCTAGGAATTGATTCCTCGGTTGAGCCAATTGGCGAGGCAGCGGCTTGGCAATTAACGCACAATATCGTCACCCGTGAAGGAGATATCGAATTCCCAATCACGCACAAGCCAAAGAAAATTGTCGAAAATGTAATGTCGCTCTCTTCCCAGATTGCTGAACATAATCTGACTATCGGGGAAGTCGAAGCTCTCGATAGGGCGAAATTGGCTGAGTTTGAGGCCATAACTGGGCGCTCAAATCAGGATGTTCGCGATGCGATAACGGTCTTGAAAGAGCGAATATCGATACTGCGCATGGTGCGGGAGGCAGATGAATATCGAAAGTCGAATGGCACTCTGACATTTGATGATCACATGGCTCTAGCAGCGCGCTTATCTGAAGAAGTTAAAGAAATGTCAGTCCGAGAATCTGCTCGTTACAAAGTGGTCTTACTTGATGAATATCAAGACACATCATTTAGCCAAGTGCGCTTTCTCTCTAATCTCTTTGGAAACTCTGGACATTGCGTCACGGCGGTAGGTGATCCCCATCAATCTATTTATGGGTGGCGCGGCGCGGCAGCGCAAACACTTGGAGACTTCGAAAAGCGATTTGCCTCGAGTGGTAGGCAATGCGTCGAATTTAATTTGCTCACAACATGGCGTAACGACCTTGAAATTCTTGATTTCGCAAACTTGATAATTGATCAACATGCAGCAGCTATCAACGAATCCAAAGGGAGCGGCTCTAGAACGAGTGTAAAGAAACTCTCATTACGACCTGGAGCAGGCAACGGTGAAGTGTTTGCTGGACGTTATGTAACTCGTCAAGATGAAGCCGAAGGAATTGCAGATTATTTCGAGAAACTATGGATGGATGAGACAGGAAAACCACGGCCGGCCGATGAGCGCCCTACGTGTGCAGTCTTAGTTCGCACTAAGAGTTATATAACTGAGATTGAAAATGCGCTGCGAGATCGCGGCCTCCCAACGGAAGTGGTTGGCCTTGGGGGGTTAATCCATGTCCCAGAGATTGCGGACATCATCGCTGTATTGAGGTCGGTGACATTTCCAGATCACGGAACAGCGCTTGCTCGATTACTTGTAGGACCACGTGTAGCCCTTGGACCAAAAGATCTTGCAGGGCTCGGTCGATTTGCTCGCGATAGAGCGAAAGATGGAAATGACTCTCGAGCAAAATCTCTGGAGTACGCCCTTGAAAATGGCAGCCCAGATGTATTGGAAGCCGATGATTTGCCAGTCGGTTCCCTTATTGAAGCTTTGGATGAGATTGAAAAAGCTCAAAGCTCATATTTCACCGGCGAGGGTTTGAAACGATTGAAGGAATTTGCCTTAGAACTGGCTTCTTTGCGTCGTTCCCTCGGAGGATCACTGACCGACATCATTACAGAAGTTGAAAGATTTCTCCGACTAGATACTGAACTTCTCGTGCGCGATGGTTGGCAATCAGGTCGCAGACATATCGATTCATTCTTGGATGAAGCATCATCATTTCAACGAAGCGGGGGAACGCTTTCCGCCTTCCTTCGCTGGTTAGAAGTCGCCGAGGCTCAGGAAGGTGGGCTTAAACCCGCAACCGTTACCGTTTCTAATGATGCAATTCAAATATTGACTATTCACACTTCTAAGGGAGCGGAATGGGAAGCAGTTGCAGTTCCTGGGCTTAACGAAAAGAATTTTCCAAATGCAGGCAAAGGCTCAGATAGTTGGCTCAAGAGTTCAGGTTCAATTCAACTTGCGCTTCGAAAAGATTCCATGGATGTAGATGACTTTAGGCTTCCGATTGAGAATACATTTGTGGCCACTGGAAGAGCACTGAAGGAATTTGAATCTCGCTGGAAACGAAAGAAGCGTGAGGAAGAGTTACGACTTGCCTATGTGGCTTTTACACGTGCCAAGACCCATCTTTTTGGAACAAGTGCGATGTACGGAGATGGCAAGCGAGCTAACGCTGAGAGTGAAATATTTACCTGGATGAAAGAGTTTGTCGAAGCTAGATATCCGGAGAGAGTGCTCTCGCAAATAAGTGAAGATGTTATCGAGAATCCAAATCTTGTCACAAAGAAGAGTGCAACATGGCCACTTGCCCCCTTGCGTCAAGCATCTATCCAAAGATCGGCGAAATTGGTGGAAAGTACAGAAGAGAGGAAATATGAAGATATTTCTGCTACAACGAGTGGTGAAGAGGCACTTCTTAAAGATGCAGCTGCCCTCATTCTAGAACGCCGAAGATACTCGGCAGTTACTGAGGTTTATTTACCAACAAGGCTTTCCGTTTCCACGCTCATTCGATTGAAATCTGATCCGAGCGAGCTTGCATTAAATATTCGAAGACCAATGCCCTCACATACCCCACACGTTGCGCGCCAAGGAACAGATTTTCATACCTGGATTGAACGACACTTTGAGAGAAGCGTTCTCTTTGATGATGACATCTTTGGAAATGAAGATGCTGATGAAATCGAACATATGAGCGAGGAAAAAGGCTCTGCTGCCCTTAAAAAGTTACAAGGCCAATGGCTCGCTAGTGAGTGGGGCTCTAGGCAGCCGCTCAGTGTGGAGGAAGGGTTTGAAACAGTAATTGAAGGCATCCTCCTTCGAGGTCGAATCGATGCGGTTTATCGGATTGGGGAGGAAAAGTATGAAGTAGTTGATTGGAAGACTGGAAAGGTGAAGAGCGGGGAAGAATTGGCCGATGCCGCTATCCAATTAGCAATGTATCGCTTGGCCTATTCAAAACTTCACGAAATTCCATTGGAAAATATAAGCGCAGCTTTCCATTACATCCCAGCAAACAAAACTATTCGTCCTGCAGATATTCTTGATGAAGATGGAATCAAGAAGTTAATTTCGGCTGTTACTTTAGTTTAATCACAGCGCCTATTGCTAGATGATCGCTAACACCAAGCTCTTTTATTGAAAGCTCGTCCACATCTATTTTTGCCAGATTCTTTTTTGAAGCCAAAAGGTAATCAAATTGAATCTTTGGACCCCACGATGGATAGGTGAGTTTTGACGTGATTGATTTCCATCCAGTGCGCTCCGGTAAATTCCATGGCAAGTTTAGATCTCCAATAATTATTGCTATCCCGGGAAGCTTATGGAGTTCGCGTTGCAATTTTTTAAGTTGTAGAAAGTTTAGAATTGGTACAAAAGAAAGATGTGTCACAGCAACAGTAAAGCCATTTTCAAGTTCAGCGACAAGTGCAACTCGAGGTTCATCGCGAACATAAGCAAGACCCACGCCGCGCTTGCTTGGAACAGCAAGTGGTAAGCCAACTCGTGAGCGTCCAAGTTCGACTCGATGCCATTTTTTGACAGGGATTCGCGATATTAAGCCGATGCCATAAGCGCTCTCGCCGAGAACACCTTTATCGTGAGAAACTATTTTCGATTCATCTTCTCCAACAGCGTGCCAGCTTTCACCCGGTGTCCCGATTAGTGTTGGCGCAAATGCCCAATGGTGAGTCTCCATCGCGTGGGCAATTTCCTGCACATGATGAATATGAAAAGAACGACTTTGCTTGTGGTCAATTTCTTGAAGGCCTAGAACATCCACGTCCAACTTCGCCACCGCTTGCTGAAGTCTGGAAAGGGCCTGCTCGAAGCCACTATCTGGGGCAGGGGGAATGGCCATTCCGTGGAGCACATTCCAAGAAATAACCTTCATGGAACGAGCGTAGCTGGGTCTAGTAGGGTCGCCCTATGGTCGCTCCGCTCAATTTCCCGCTCAATTTGCCGCTGGCAAAGAGTGGGGTCGATAGGGCGGCGCATTTTCGTCTCGATCAAGGGAAACTAGATTCTCTTTGGGCGCAAGGAAAAATTACCCACTTCAATGGAGAGAAGTTTCTGACGGATGAAAACGGTTTAGTTTTTCTAGAACCGACATCTATCGGCCATGGCGAACGATATTTTCTAGGTGTTGATGGCTCAGGCGTGGCATATTTTCTCTTCCATTCAGAAACTCTCTTAGCGCCGGAAGAAAATTATCACTTGCTTCGCGAAGCACAATTAAATGATTTACATATCGGCCTGGCGGTACATGGTCAATCATTAGCACTGTGGCATAAACGCCACCCGCATTGTTCAATGTGCGGGGCAGGCACTGCGCCAGCTCAGGGCGGGGCCGTTCGCAAATGTCCAAGCTGTGAAGCAGAACATTACCCACGTACAGATCCAGCAATCATTGTTTTAACTCGCGACAGTAATGACCGAATTCTCCTTGGTCGCCAACAAGTATGGCCAGAACATCGCTTCTCAACTTTTGCCGGATTTGTTGAGCCTGGTGAATCTTTTGAAGCTGCTGTTGTTCGTGAGGTAAAAGAAGAAGCTAACGTCAAAGTACATTCCATTGAATATATTGGCTCGCAACCTTGGCCATTCCCAGCATCACTCATGATTGCGTTCAGCGCAATTATCGAAGACCCGTCAAATGCTAAACCAGATGGCGAAGAGATTGTTGATATTAAGTGGCTTGATCGTGACTCTATTGTGGAGCAATTAAAAGCTGAGACTCTTCTGCTTCCACCTCCCCTTTCAGTGGCGCGAGCAATGATTGATGCTTGGTACATCGCCGACGGAGTAGAACGTCCACGTCTTGATAGCCCAGAGAGTTGGCGTTAAGTAGATGGCACTCAATCCAGAAGAAATACTTGAAGGACTAGATGCCGAACAGCGTGAAGCGGTTACTACAATTCGAGGGCCGGTTGTGGTCATTGCCGGAGCCGGTACAGGAAAAACAAGAGTAATTACACACCGCATCGCCTACGCAGTTGCATCAGGTGTTGCTGATCCATCAAAGACTTTAGCCCTGACATTTACTGCTCGGGCAGCAGGGGAGATGCGTGCACGCTTGCGCCAGCTTGGCGTTCCAAATGCATCTGCCAGAACATTTCACTCAGCAGCGCTTCGACAGTTAATGTTTTTCTGGCCGCATTCACTGGGTGGCCAATTTCCCCGCCTTTTAACGACAAAAGCGCCACTTCTAGCAGCTTCAATAAATGCGACAGATACATATCTGACTCAAGGGGCTCAAACGCTGCGCGATATCTCTTCGGAGATTGAATGGGCTAAGTCGATGGAAATCGCTCCACATTTTTATGTGGACGAAGCGACAGCAGCATCCCGGACTCTCATGATGCCAAATGGAAAGAGCAATAAGGAAAATCTCTTTGAGATTGCGAAAGTTTATGAACAATATGAAGCAACGAAGAAACAGGAACGCGTAATTGATTTCGAAGATGTGCTCCTGCTCACCGTCGGAATGATGGAAGAAGATCGCGCAGTCCGTGAACGAGTGAGAGATCAGTATCGATACTTCACAGTCGATGAATACCAGGATGTCTCCCCGCTTCAACAGCGCCTTCTTAATCTCTGGTTGGGCAATCGCGAAGAGATATGCGTTGTCGGGGATTCGGCACAAACTATTTACTCATTCGCTGGCGCCTCCTCCACCTTTCTTCTTTCATTCACAAAGCGCTTTCCACAAGCAAAAGTTGTGCGATTAAGCCGTGGCTATCGATCAACACCTGAAATCATTCGCGCCGCAAATAAGGTATTGAGGCAGGCAGGACAGCATCACGATGTAGAGCATCACGAACTTGTATCAATGAACCAACCGGGGGAGCCATTTACTCTCAATGAATACAAGACAACTTTTGATGAAGCCCGAGCAGTCGTTGAATACTTGGGCGAACTTCGCGAGAAGAACGAGAATTTAGAGTTGGCAATCTTGGCTCGTACAAATTCGCAATTAGATATTTTTGAGAATGAACTTGCAAAGCGAGGTATTCCCTCACAAGTAAAAGGCGCTGACCGATTCTTTGAACGCGTTGATGTGAGAGATGCAATGAAAGTCATCCGCCAAGCTTCGGTGCTGCCTTCAGATGATTGGTATCGCGACCTAGAATCGGTTCTTACGCCCTTTGGAAAAGCAGATTATGTCTACGCCTTTCTTAATCTGGGATTGGAGTTGAAGGCGAGTGGAACAACAACGCTCCGCCAATTCTTACGTGAACTTGAAGACCGTGCCGAACAGAACAATCCGCCAACTTTGCCTGGGGTTGTTCTTTCCACGCTCCACGCTGCTAAAGGCTTGGAATGGGATCACGTCTTTCTTGTTGGCGTAAATGATGGGACATTGCCGCTTTCAAATATTCGCGGGTCTGCAGAGGTCGAAGAGGAACGCCGTCTCTTTTATGTGGGTCTGACTCGAGCGAAGAAGCAAGTGCACCTAAGTTATGTGGCAAAACCCAGCCAATTTCTCGCTTCCATTTAATCCCTGCTCACTCGAATTAATTAAGTTGCGCGGTTCAATCCTCGCCCCGTACCCTTGGCACTTCACGGCAACCGCTGTGAGGCTTTCAGAGAAATCCAGAAGGGAGTGGCAAATGTTGGATTCAACACTTGTTACGACTTCTAGTGCTTTGCAATCAGGCGCAGCTACAACTGCGTCACTCTGGCATGCCACAACAACAACCGCAGCTAACGCCTATGCGTTTACAGCAGCCTTCGCCAATCATAAGTATGCGAAGAGCGGAACCTGGGGGATTATCGGCTAACCGATAAAAGTCCACACCAGGGCCGCTCATCCAAACGGATGGCGGTCCTTTTTCTTTTCCAGAAGGAAAATAAATAAAACCAGATCAATAATCAATAGAAATCAAGTAGAGAGGAAGTGAGAACAATGGGAGTTCTCCTGAGTGAGCTATTAGTCCCAGGGTGGGCTGATAGCGGCATAGTAAGTAGTTCTAGTAGTTCTAGTAGTTCTGGCAGTTCTAGCAGTTCTGGCGCCGGAGTGATGATTGGCCTGCGCGAAGTGACCTGCCTTGAAGGTGAAGTGAATGCGATGAGCTTGCCTTGTCACAGCGCTGATCCTGAAATCTTTTTCGCCGAAGATTTGGAAACGATCGCGCGCGCGAAGAGGGCTTGTGGCGCATGTCCAATGGCGAGGGCATGCCTTGAAGGTGCTCTCTCTCGCAGTGAACCGTGTGGAGTATGGGGCGGTCAATTATTCGACAATGGTCGGGTTATAAGTCAAAAGCGAGGAGTTGGGCGACCACGACTTACACTCGAAACTCAATTGGACATTAATTCAGAGGCTGAGTTGATGGACGAACGCGTTGCTTGAGGCACAACCACATTCAGGATGCGTGCTCCAATGGTGATGGCGTATGCCCTCAAGAGGTTTTAGAAGATCGATTGTGAGCGAATGGTTGATGAGGGAAGTTCTTCCTCCTGCTGCAAATTCGCAAATATAAGAAGTAACTGCGCCTGCCGCAAATGATGTTGAAGCAGTTGTCATCTCTCGACTTTTGAGTTGCATGGTGTTGTTTTGAGTCGCAATGCTGATAAAAAGCGGCACATAATCGCGCCGGTGGAGTCTCACACAATTGAGACATGCGCTAGAGCCCGATGCAGCCGTAGAAGTATCACTGGGAATGACCAACGGCCCGATTTCAAGGGTGTGAGATGTTGGCATTGAAATCTGAAGGTGAGGAATCCCTTCACTCGTCCATGGCTGAATGAAATCAAATTCAGTATTACCAGTTGAAATTATCAATTGAGGGGCCAAATCAATAGCATGCTCGGCATAAGTCAATTGAGAACTGCCAATGATCTCCTTATTGATTTCAAGGTATTTTCTCCCAATATCTAGGGGCTTTACGAATACGCCGCAGACATCTTTTGGTGAAGTTCGTTTATTTGAGCTCTCTGGTGTCGTAAATATTTTCGATTGGCTAAAACCGCTAGCCTGCAGATTCGCCAGCAGGGCCCGAGCCAATCTGTTATCTCCAAGAATGAGGATTGCAAATGATTTTCGTGATGCAACTTCGCGCTCCCCGCCATCAGAGGTAGCCGCTCTCCACGTATAAAGGTCGAACTCGGGTGTGACGCGCTCGAGGTAATGATTCTTCAAAAGATTCAAACCAAGCTTTTGCGGGATGCTTGTGCGAAACTCAACATAGTTGTGAGTGGTGAGCTCCTTGAGGAAATCCAGGATTACTTCGTGATCGAGATTACAAAGTTCAGCGATTGACCCCGTACTCCTCGTGCCATCACACGCGCGAGCAATCGAAAGATATGGATCTGATGGAACGTACAACCCAGCGCTTTCTTCTCCTACGTAGAATTCCTTTGTGTTCAATTGAATGAGCAAAATCCCAGGCTTGAGCATTGGAAAGATCTGGTTGGGGGAGCTAAACCTTGGATGATGCACGAGGCAGAGTGTTCAGTGAATTGCCTTTAAATATCTGGCGTTGCGCCAAACCTGGGGATTCCACAGGTCACCTTCTACTGCGAGGGAAATAAAAAACCGCAACTTCATATCTTGAGAAGCAATCTCTCAATGATGAAGCTGCGGTCTTTATAGAATTTTGAGGCTCAAATTTACAAATTCAAAATGGCCTTCGCTTAATCGAGCTGTTTAGCTATTAAGCCTTACCCAAGATGCGATTCACTTTGGTACCGCATACTGGACAGATGCCCTGTGCCATGCGGCGACCGGAATCTGAGACCTTGACGTGTCCTTCAAAGGCACGCTTCTCTTTGCACTTTACGCAGTAAGCCTCACCCTTATATTCCTCAGCCATATTGCTCCTCCAATCACCGCGACGCCCTTGTCGAGTTCGACGCCTTTCCTTTTGGAGTAAGGCAATGGCCGGGAGCCTCCCGACCTGAGCGTGCGTATGCATAGAGGTTACAGGCACTTCACGCTTGAGCGGGGGATTTTGACGCGTATTTGTGGATTTAATCCACGGATGAATTCAGCACTGGCGAGTCTGGCAGGAGCTGAATTCCAGCCTCAAAGCCCTCCAGCCAGGCTTCTGCCCGCGCAAGATCGGGGAATCGGGCTAATTGGGCGTAAAAAGCCTCGCTGTGGTCAGCGATACGAAGATGTATGAGCTCATGAATGAGGACACACGCTAGAACGTATTCAGGAGCCCCATTAAGGCGGTCTGAAATTCGAATGGTTCGGTCTATGGTTGTACAAGAACCCCAGCGCTCGCGCATAGAGCGCCAGGAGACCGAAGCGGGTCTCTCATGAAAGTCGGGCAGGTGTTGCTCTAGAAGCTCCAAGGCCATCTTCTCCAAAACCTCATTGCCTCGTTTGAGTTTGGCTTCCCGGCGAAGCAGCGCGCCAATCATCTCGGGGATGATCTCTCGCTCTTGACGCCTGGTCATCTTTTCAGGGATATGGATTTCAATAAGTCCGTTTTGTCGGATTGCCGAGATTCCTCGTTTGCGGCGGGCACTTCTGATGACCCGAAACTCGGGAAGGTTGGCCGGAAGAGAGGGCAGGCCTGAAAGATTTGTGGATCTTGTGGTTGTGCGAGCCTGACGAGTTCTTACGGCTTTTTCTCCCACACCTTCAAAGATATCTCCAAAAATTAACTCCTGAATATATTTGTCAGGATCTCTGTGAATAGGTGAGTTGCTGTCTTTCATTGGGTTATCCACCGACACTGTGAGTTATCCCCGTCTTCTCCACATGTTTATCAACAGGCGGCAGCTCGTACGTTAAGAATCGCACATCGATTCATCAATCACCAAGTGATAACGGTCAATCTCATCCCGGTCCAAAGCAAGGACATCCACATCAGTGCGACACCGGCCACTTTTAACAGTGAATAGTAAATACTGTTGAAATTCACAAAAATATTCTCGCCCACACGGAGTTCTCATTTGATTCTAATTCTTAGTTCTCGTAGGTTGAGCACACGAAGTCCTCGGATAACCGTTCATTATTTGCAAGGGGAAGGCAAATAAAGAATCGTGCGCCCGGGGGCTTCGCTTTTTTATGGCCTAAATCAAAATCTAGATCAGGCCAAAATCAAAAGGCGAGAGCGGTCTAGAGAAGGCCCGATAAATCATCAGGAACAGTAGTGCTTCGAATAAAACCCTCGGGGTCAGCGAGATCTTTTAAAGTTGGTAGAAGCGCAGAATCTTCCCAACGATGATCACGAATTTTAATACCTTCAGGCAATTCCTGCGTTGCGAGTGCAACGAGTTCGCCCCAGAAGATCGAACATTCTCGAGTTTTGCGTGGTGAAACTTCTAATCCCAGCAAAGTTGCAAAGAGTTGTTGAGAAGGTGAATTAGTTGCTCGACTTCGACGCTGCATTTCTTGAAGCGAAATAAATGCTGGCAAGCGATCCTTTGCAGCCATCGTCACGACATGATCAACCCATCCTTCAATGAGAGCCAATGCCATTTCTAATTTCTCTAGCGCTGATGCTTGTTGTTGAGTAGTTTCTGGCATAAACATTCCCTGGTTGATTGCAATATTAATTGATGCAGGGTTGTTTATATCGAGTTCACCTGACGCCATTGCGTCTTCTGCCTGACGCTGAATACTTTCAACATCGATGCGGATACCTTTTCCATATTGCGTCATGCAATCTTGAATATATTGTGTGAGCCACGGAGTATGAGCGAAAAGTCTTGCCGCCGCAGCTTCGCGAAGTGCCAAGAAATATGTAACTTCTCGTTCTTCGATATCAAGATCCTTCGCCCATTCCTTTATGTTTTGTGGGATGAGGTGAGTACCAGGCTTTGTGAACAATGGAAGTGAAACATCATGAGATCCAGTGATTTTCAGAGCTAAACCACCGACGGATAGTCCAAGTTGAGTTGCTACAAGTGAACCCATAAATCCCCGCATAATCGGATTTATCGCCTCAACGCTAAAGCCGCCCATAGGAAATCCTTGAGGTAATCCAAGATTTTCAGCGATTGCATCTCGAACTTCATTAGAGGTTTCCGCATCCATTCCTTCAGGATTCGAACCTCCGAGTTGCTGAGTCATTTCTGTGAGAACAGTGGAGAGCGCGGTTGCCATGCCTTCTGCAAGGGGTTCGACCATCTTCTGCCAACCTGCCAACGAATTATCTAGCCACTCACGACGCGACCACGCGACATCGTTGCTGGAATTTGTGGAAGGGAAAACTGTTACGTCATCGAGCCAAAGCTCGGCAAGTTCGAGCGCCTCCTTCATCTGTGAGACATCAGTTGAACCAACTGGGATGATTTCGTGAGCGGCAATAAATGTGCGAGAACTTTCGCGAAGTGCATCGAGAGTTATGAGCTCGCTATTGTTTTTTCCTCGGGCAGCGTTCAGGAAGTCTCCAGGGCCAAATCCAAAATTGCTCATTCCGATCCTTTCATTCCTTCTGATCCTTCTAATCCCGCTAATCCTTCTAATCCCGCTAGTACGTGCAAGTTTTTCTGTATGGTGATGGTAACAACCGAAGCGCGCATAAACATTCCCATCTGGCCCATCTGGCCCATCTGGCCCATCTGGCCCATCTGGCCCATCTGGCAAAACGGCTAGACTCTGCTCATGTTCAAAGCTGTGGCAATTAAATCTCTGGCTCTCAAGGGTGGTATTCACGCCAGCTCATCGGCCATTGCCGCGCTTGCCTGGTGGATAGTTCCAATTCTTGCCGTTCTTGGCGCAATTGCGTACGTGGTTTGGGTCTCCAAATTCAAGTCGGGTTTCGACAATCAAACACACCGATCTGTAGGGAAGTTCAACAAATTTCAGGCAAGTTTCAAGGATGACCAGCCTAAGTAGTTCAAATCCACCAGTTCTAGCCGGTTATAACCAGTTCTAGCCAGTTGTAACCAGTTGTAACCAGTTATAAAGGTCTATCCAGGTCTATTAGTGTTGCCCTATGAGTTCATTCCAGTTTCCAGGCAATCCTTTCTCCCAAAACCAAGGTGGCGGTGCACCTCGCCGCAAGATCGGTCCGGCAGGGCTGACGGCAATTGTTTTCGCCATCCTCGTAGTGATTTTCCTGTCTTTGAGCTCCTTCTACGCAGACCTACTTTGGTTTAGATCAGTCTCATTTACTGAAGTCTGGCGCACAACACTTTTCACTAAATTTGAACTCTTTGTATTGTTTGGATTAATCAGCTCACTTTTCATCACTGCCTTTGTAATCATCGCTTACCGGACTCGTCCGATCTACGCGCCGGTTGAGATCGATAATTTAGAACGATACCGCGGCCAAATTGAGCCAATTAGGAAGACTGTCATTGCAGCAATCGCTGTTGGACTCTTCTATTTCTCTGGCAGCTCAGGAAGCCGGCTTTGGGAAACATGGCTTCAATTTAGGAATGCCACAGCATTTGGCGTGAAGGATCCGCAATTTGGAAAAGACATTTCATTTTATGCCTTCAAGCTTCCTATGTATCAATCTCTTCTTTCTTGGGCTATATCAATTGTAGTTTTGACTCTCCTTATTTCAGCTGGCGTGCACTACCTCTATGGCGGAATTCGCCCACAGGTTCGCGAGGATCGCACAACCGTTGCGGCTCGGGTACAACTTTCAGTTCTGCTTGGCGCCCTTGTTCTTTTGAAGGCGGTTGCATATTGGTTAGACCGATACAACCTGGCTTTGAAACAAGGCAAGCTAATTACTGGTCTTGCGTATACGGATGTAAATGCAACGCTTCCTGCCAAAGCGATTCTTGCCGGAATTGCAGTAATTTGTGCGCTCTTGTTCTTCGCAAATATTGTTCGTCGCTCTTGGGTATTGCCTGCAGCAGGAACGGCTCTATTGGGTATTTCATCTCTCTTGATAGCTGGCGTTTATCCATCATTCATTCAGCAGTTCACTGTTAAACCAAGTGAATCTTCGAAGGAAGCCCCATATATTCAGCGCAATATCGATGCAACTCGCGCCGCTTACGGCCTGAGCAACGTCACTGTGCAGGATTATCAAGCAGTGAGTTCAACTGCGGCCGGGCAACTTGCAAATGATGCTTCCACAATCTCAAATATTCGACTCATTGACCCGAATGTAGTTTCGGCTACCTTCCGCCAATTGCAGCAAATAAAGCCTTATTACACATTCCCAGATTCTTTGGATGTCGATCGTTACAACGTAAACGGGAAAAGTCGTGACACCGTAGTAGCTGTTCGAGAATTAAATATTGCGGGAAACCCAGTCCGAAATTGGATTAACGATCATTTGGTTTACACGCATGGCTTCGGATTTGTTGGTGCTTACGCAAACACTGTAGATGCCGATGGAAAACCAAACTTCAGCGTAGGAAATATTCCACCGACTAACGGACTTGGTAAATTTGAACCTCGCATTTACTTTGGTGAGAACGTCCCTGACTATTCGATTATTGGAGGAGCCAAGAATTCTGCTCCGACGGAGTTGGATTATCCAGATGACACATCTTCAAACGGACAGAAGAATTACACATACACGGGTACTGGCGGAGTTCCTATGGGCTCAATGCTTACTCGCATCCTATTTGCAGTTAAATATAAAGAGCAGAGAATTGTGCTTTCAAATCTCATCAACTCTGATTCGAAAATCCTCTTCAACCGTGACCCAAGTGTTCGCGTTCAAAAAGTTGCGCCATGGTTAACACTCGATGGAAACCCTTATCCAGCAATTGTTAATGGCAAGGTGCTTTGGATAATTGATGGCTACACAACAAGTGCTGGCTATCCTTATTCGAAGTTCACAAACCTAGCTAGTGCTACGAGCAACTCTGTCACTGCAGCAACGACTTCTGTTGCCCCACTTGCTGATAAGAATGTGAACTACATCCGCAATAGCGTAAAAGCAACAGTTGATGCTTATGACGGAACAGTCACCCTTTATCAATGGGACACAGCAGATCCTGTGCTGAAAACGTGGTCTAAGGCATTCCCTGGAACTGTTAAGCCAAAGAGCGCTATTTCACCAGCTTTGTTGCAGCACATTCGTTACCCTGCAGATATCTTCGAAGTACAACGAGATGTCTTGGGTACCTACCACGTGACAACTGCGGGTGCGTTCTACGGAGGACAAGACTTCTGGCGCATTCCAAGTGACCCATCATCCTTGGGCGCAAATGCAGGAGCGCAACCACCTCTTTATCAAACAATGAAATTGCCTGGAAGCAAGACGCAAGACTTCTCGCTTTCGACGGCATTTGTTCCTCGTGGTGGTCGTCAAAACCTCACAGCACTTGCTGTTGTAAATTCTGACTCAGGTCCAAATTACGGCAAAATGACTGTGCTTCAACTACCTCGCTCGACAAACATTCCAGGGCCATCACAGGTTGCTTCAAACTTTGAAGCCAAGCCAGATGTTGCACAAGCACTTTCATTGCTCAGACAAGGTGGCTCTGATGTAGTGCTTGGTAATTTGCTCACACTTCCAGTTGGAAGTGGTTTGCTCTATGTCCAACCTGTTTATGTGAAGGCAACAGCGAACTCTTCGGCCTATCCACTTTTGCAAAAAGTATTGGTTTCATTCGGTGATCAAATTGGATTTGATAACAACTTGAAATCAGCGCTGGATCAAGTTTTTGGTGGAAACTCTGGAACAACTCTTAACAACACAGGATCTACATCGACTTCTACATCCACCTCCACATCTACAACGGTTCTTTCAAGTTCTGTAAAAGCTGCATTAGCGGCAGCACAGGCGGCTATAAAGGATTCGCAAACAGCGTTGAAGAATGGAGATTTTGGTGCATACGGAAAAGCACAAGATCGCTTAAAGTCGGCAATTAGCGATGCGATAAAGGCCCAAGCCGCAGGAAAGTAGAGTAAATAGACCGTTTCGGTTGAATTTTACTTATGTAGTGGAATCAAACTAAGATTCCACTACCGACGCGGGGTGGAGCAGCTCGGTAGCTCGCTGGGCTCATAACCCAGAGGTCATAGGTTCAAATCCTGTCCCCGCTACTATGAACGTCACGACAATCACCGACCCCTCAACAGGGGTTCTTGTCTCTGACGTCGTGAACAAAACCGTGGCAGCAATTTCCCACAATTGGAAACAATTTCGCCCAGCCCACATAGTTCTGACGGGTGGCCGCACAGGCGTCTTAATTGCCGAAACTCTTGATATTGAATTGTTCCGGCTTATCTCTGCGGATAAGAGTGGAGATGTCTTTGATCTTCATATTTGGTTTAGCGACGAGCGCTTTACCGATCTCTTGGATCCTGAGCGGACTGATACAAAACTCATTGCTGCATTTACAAAATCAATTAAATCCAAATTCTTGCGCATTCATTTTCACCGCGTTTCCTCTCCCAAGCTTGTCACCCTCGAGGACGCCGCAGATGACTATTCCCACCTTCTCGACGATCTATTGAGCGAGCATCCATTTGATGCCGTCATTCTGAGCATGGGTGAAGATGGCCATGTTGCTTCACTTTTTCCAGGGCTCGATTCGACCCTGCATTCATTCAAATTGGCAGTTGCAGTGGATAATTCTCCTAAGCCTCCCGCCGAGCGGGTAAGTATCAGTGTTGATCGGCTTGCAAATGCATCAGCAATCTATATTTTTGCCTTGGGCGAGGGCAAACGTGAAGCCTTGGTGAATTTATTGGAACATCATGATGGACCGGTGGCATTGCTCCAGGAAGTTGGTAGATTCGCTCAGATGGTGATTGCTACAGATTTGCAAATATAGTCAGACTTATTTAAGTAGGAATTTAGGCACGAATATAGGAAAGCCGAAGCGGAGAGAAAAATGACTACACAACTTCAATTCACCATGGTCGGTCTCGGTCGAATGGGCGCAAACATCGCTCGACGAGTTCAAAAGCACATAGACCCATCAACGCCAGTAAATATCTCAGTCTTTGATGTAAACGCCGATTCTGTGGCCACTCTTTCCAAAGAAGGTTTCACGGGACTGGCCTCACTCTCCGAGCTTTCTCACTATAACAACGACGCTAATCCACAAATTGTTTGGGTGATGGTTCCTGCAGAAGTAACAAAGGAAACAATCATGAAGATTTCAGAGCATCTTTCTCCGGGCTCAACGATTATTGATGGCGGAAACACTTTCTATCGCGATGATATTGCGAACGCCGATTTGCTAGCAGAAAAGAAGATTAATTTTGTTGATGTAGGAACTTCTGGCGGTGTCTATGGACTTGATCGTGGATATAGCCTAATGATTGGTGGGGATAGCGCTGTTGTCGAACGCCTCAACCCAATATTCAAGGCACTCGCTCCAGGAATTGAAGCAGCAGAACGTACTCCTGGAAAAGATGGAACACCGTCGCAAGCAGAATATGGTTTTTACCATTGTGGGCCTGTCGGTGCTGGCCACTTTGTAAAGATGGTTCACAACGGAATTGAGTATGGTGCGATGGCAGCGTATGCAGAAGGTTTAAATCTTCTTCATGCGGCAGGGGATGGAATAAAACATCCAACATCAGTTGGTGATCACAACGAAACGAAATATGACTTAAACCTCACTGAAATTACTGAAGTCTGGCGCCGTGGCTCAGTTGTAGCTTCATGGCTTCTAGATTTGACCGCCACTGCATATGAAGAGGATCCAGAACTTTCAACTTATGAGGGCTCGGTTTCAGACTCTGGTGAAGGCCGCTGGACAGTTCAGACAGCAATTGATGCAGGAACTCCAGCAAATGTGTTGAGTGCCTCACTGATGGATCGATTCTCCTCGCGTGGGAATGGAATGTATGGAAATAAGGTTCTCTCTGCAATGAGAAAGAAATTTGGTGGCCACATAGAGGTCAAGAAATCAGAAGTTAAGAAGTCTTCTAATTGATGAACCCGAGAGTCTTTCAAAAGCGACCAGCTGATGCGTTGGTTATGTTTGGCGCGACGGGTGACTTGGCGAAAAAGAAACTCTTTCCAGCTTTGTATAACATGGCTAAAAGTGGATTTCTCAACGTCCCTGTTTACGGCGTCGCCTCCTCAAAATGGGATCATGCAGAATTTACAAAGCATGCAAATGAAGGAATTCTTGCAGCTATCAAGGATCCAGATCCTGAAGTCCTTGCAAAGTTAGATTCATATCTTGATCTGATTGTCGGAAACTATGAATCTCCAGAGTTGTACGAACAACTTGCTGAAGTCTTGAAAGATAAAGAGAAGCCAGTTATTTATTTGGCAATTCCTCCAGCAGCATTTGAGAATGTGACGCAGGGTTTGGCTCGCGTTGGTCTCACAAATCGTTGCAGATTAGTTGTTGAGAAACCATTTGGACGCGATCTTGAATCTGCAGAACATTTGCAAGATGTTCTTGAAGCAGTTCTTCCAGAAAAGCGGATTTATCGAATTGATCATTATCTCGGCAAAGAATCAGTTGAAGATATCTTGATCTTCCGCTTCGCAAATTCCATTTGGGAACCACTTTGGAATCGTAGATATATCAATAGCATTCAAATCACAATGGCCGAAGATTTTGGTATCGAAGGTCGTGGCAAGTTTTACGATGGTGTGGGCGCTATTCGCGATGTCTTGCAGAACCACCTTCTTCAAGTTGTAGCACTTATTGCAATGGAACCACCGGCAGATATGTCTGCTGAATCCATGGAAATGGAGAAGCTAAAGGTATTCCGCGCAATTTCAGAGTTAAAACCAACTGAGGTAGTTCGCGGCCAATATGTCGGGTATTTGCAAGAACCTGGCGTTGCAGAACATTCACAGACTGAAACATTTGCAGCTGCGAAGGTTCATGTTGATTCATGGCGCTGGGCTGGAGTTCCCTTCATTATCAGAACAGGAAAAGCACTCGCTGAAACAACCCTTGAAGTAATTGTGGAATTCAAACAACCACCTCGCATGCTATTTGCCGAGACTGAGAAAGCTTCACCAAATATTCTGCGCTTTCGCCTAGGCAAGAAAGATGGCGTGGATATCGAATTGATGGCAAAGGCTCCAGGTGATCACCTTTCAACCATTCCCGTGCAGCTAAATGTTGAATTCAGCGCTGCTTTGGGGGAGCGACAAGAGGCGTATGAGCGCTTAATCCGAGCTGCGATGCTTGGCGATCATATGCGCTTTACTCGCATTGATTCAGTTCTAGAAACCTGGAGAATCGTCAAAGATATTCTTAATAATGAATCGCCCGTACATCCCTACTTCGTTGGGACTTGGGGTCCAGATAACTCAGATGAGCTAGTCGGCGGAAATTGGATTGATCTGTAACGCTTTATTTCATTTCGCGCTTGATGACGATTGCTGCATAAGCAATACCATCTATAGCGGCTAAATGCAGAGTTGAGTCAACTGCCAAATCTCGATTTACAATTTCTGAAATATCGGGGTGTAAATCAGTTGTTGCTCGCCGAACATAACTCGCGCCTCCGATTAAAACTCTGCGATCCTTTGGGAATTGCGTATTATCGCCAGAATTATCTCGAACAACTGCGGCATAGCCCCGTTCTGTATTGTGACTGTATCCGGTTGAAAGAAAATCAAAAGGTGCTTTCATCTCATCAATAATCAAATTATTTACTTTTGTGCCTTGATTTTTTAAGACAGCAGTTATGCAGGATCGGATAACGCCTTCATCAAGTACTGTGCCAGAAACTTTGCCAAGGGGCGCTGGAACAATTACCAAATCGGTTATCGAGAAATGTTCAGTCAGCGAGGGAGCACCTTTGCGGGCGCTAACTGTGGAGTTTTGCGGATTGCTACCGGATTTGCGCCCAAAAAGTTTAGAAAAAATCCCCATAAGTTCTACTTGCTTTCGTTGAGTGCTTCAAGGAAAGCGCTGTGAAGCTTTCCGTTACTTGAAACTCCGCTACGGCCATGAGGTCCAGGCGCTCCATCTATATTAGAAAATGAACCGCCAGCTTCCCGCACAATAATGTCGAGAGCGGCCATATCCCAGACTGCCAATACGGGTTCAACAGCAATGTCTGCAGCCCCCTCAGCAACCAACATGTGTGACCAAAAATCTCCAATGCCACGAGTACGCCAAACCTTTTCCTGCAATTCAAGCATTGCTGATTTACGCGATCCCCATCCGATGAGGTCGCTGTACATAAGTTGCGCATCTTCTAGTTTGGAAACTGCAGAGACCTGGATTCTTTGTGGAGATGATCCATTTGCAGAAATAAATGCTCCATGTCCTTCTGCAGCGCTCCATCTGCGAGCCAGAGCAGGAGATGAGACAACTCCAGCTACAACTTTGTGGTCTGGTGAGACGAGCCCGATAAGGGTTGCCCAAACTGGAATTCCACGGACAAAATTCTTTGTTCCATCAATTGGATCGATAACCCAGTAATACTTTCCGCTTGTGTCACTGGCTGGGTCTGGTGCGCCAAATTCTTCACCGATGACCAAATCTTCAGGCCGATCTTTGGAAATGAATTCGCGAATCTTCTTTTCTGTAGCTTTATCTGCATCCGTTACCGGGGTCGTATCCGGCTTTGTTTCGATAATTAAATCATTTGATTGAAAGCGGCTCAAGGTAATGAGATCTGCAGCATCAGCCATCTTGTGGGCGAGTGCTAAATCTGCGAGAAGCTCGCGCGGTTGTGAAGTCACGGGAGAAGGTTATCGCTCGTTGAGCAAGCCGCGTAAATTCACAAGGCGAGCCTTTGTTTCATCGGTAAATTCCCAGTGATTGAGAGCGCAGTCTTCCTCGTCATGAGAGCAATTTCGTGGGCAATGTTCAATCGCCTCGGTGAACTCTCCGAAAGCTCGGATTACTCGATCCCGTTCAACGTGTGCAAGTCCAAAGGAGCGAACACCCGGTGTATCGATAATCCATGTTCCCTTGTCATGTGGAATTGCATCAAGTGAAAGAGCAAGGGCGCTAGATGAAGTATGACGGCCACGACCAGTGATTGTGTTGACATCTCCGGTTGCCCGGACATCGTTACCAAAAAGAGCGTTAACAAGAGTGGATTTACCGACACCAGAGTGCCCAAGCAAAACTGTTCTCTTTCCTTCAAGTGCTTTCTTTAATTCAGAAAGGTCAGATCCTCTTTGGACTCGGATGGAGGGAACCAGGAGCGTTTCATAGGGCGCCAAGAATTCTGAAGGATTTTGCAGGTCGCACTTTGTCACAATGATAAGAGGCTTAATTCCCTGGTCGAATGCAACGACCAAGGCTCTATCAACAAATCCGTGACGAGGTTCTGGATCAGCGGCTGCAATCACTATCGCGATTTGATCTACATTTGAAACAATCATTCTTTCAAATTGAGCAGCGTCGTCAACAGTACGAGTGAGTACATTCGATCTTGTTTGAACAGCAACAATTCTGCAGAGAGTTCCCTCGGTTCCCGAAATATCCCCGACGAGTGAAACAAGGTCACCAACAACAACCGATTTTTGGCCAAGTTCGCGAGCCTTCATCGCTGTTACTGGTTTATTGTGCTCAAGTACCAAACATGTGGTCCGTCCACGATCTACCCCTATTACACGGCCTTCAATTGCATCAGAGTGGTCGGGGCGATCTTTAGTCCGAGGGCGAGTTCTGCGAGATGGACGAATGCGAACGTCCTCTTCATCATATGAGCGAGAAGTCATCGCAAATACCTAATAATCCTAATTACCTTAATTATTTTGAATGTACCTGAGAAAGCAGATCAGCCCAAGCACCTGGAAAATCGGGAAGGGTCTTCTGCGTGGTGGCGATATTCTCTACTTCAATTCCAGGAATTCGAAGTCCAATCATTGCTCCCGCAGTTGCGAGGCGATGATCTTCGTAAGTGTGGAAAGTGCCGCCGTGGAGTGGAGCTGGCGTGATGTGAAGAGCGCTCTCTTCTTCAACAACCGCTCCGCCAAGGGCATTAACTTCATGGGCGATCGCAGCAAGTCGATCAGTCTCATGAAGGCGCAAGTGTCCGATGCCTCGCAAAGAGGAAGGTGAGTCAGCTAGCACTGCAAGGGCTGCAATTGATGGCGTCAACTCTCCGACATCGTGTAGGTCAACATCAATCCCGTGAATTTTGCCATCGCTCGTTAACTTCAAATCAAAACCTGTTGAAGATTTTTCGAAAGAAACAGATGCTCCCATGTGAGTGAGAATTGAGCGTAGATGATCCCCGGGTTGGGTTGTCGATTGTGGCCAATCAGTAATAGTTACCGAACCTCCACAAATCATCGCCGCTCCCATGAATGGCGCAGCATTTGAAAGGTCAGGCTCGATTGTTATTTCTCGTCCGTGCAGCACAGAGGGAGAAACTCGCCATTCTTTGTTATCAATAATTTCGATTTCGACTCCGAGTTCGCGAAGCATATGAACTGTCATGTCGATATGTGGCATTGAAGGTAACGAGGTACCTGTATGCCGAATTGTGATTCCATCCTTTGTTGCAGGAGCCACAAGAAGAAGAGCAGAGATAAATTGGCTGGAAGATGATGCATCCACATCAACGCTTCCACCTTGCAATTGACCGTTTGAATTCATTGTTAATGGAAGTGAGTATCTACCACCATGCTCGATTGAAACGCCAAGAGATTCGAGCGCCGCTATGACCGGACCGAGTGGCCTTTCATGCGAACGAGGATCTCCATCGAAATGCAGAATTCCCTTTGCCATTGCCGCAACAGGAGGAAGAAATCTCATAACTGTTCCTGCATTGCCAACATCAATATGTGCTGGGCCAAAGAGCGGGGCAGGAGTAATGGTGAGATCACCGTTTTCTGCTTCAGCAATTCCTACGCCAAGTGCTTTCAATCCGCCGATCATTAAAGCCGAATCGCGCGAATGAAGGGGCTTGCGCATTAATGTTGGAGAATCTGAAAGCGCGGCAAGGATTAGTGCTCGATTAGTTACAGATTTGGATCCAGGAATTGTGATGCGCGCATCTACGGGAACCATCCCGCGATACGGTGCACTCCACAAATTCGTCATATAGGGAATCTTAACGCAGTGCCCCTGAGCCTTGATACGCTGAAGCCATGTGTGGCCGCTACGCTCTCAGCAAGCTTCCGGCTGAATTAATAGAAGAATTTGAAATTCATACGGGGAAAACTCTCCCGCTCTTGCCTGCGGATTGGAATATTGCTCCGACAAAGCAAATTTATCTCATTCGCCAAGGATCAGATGATAAGCGTGAATTAACGACGGCCTCATGGGGATTGATTGCCCCATGGAGCAAGACGGTATCTGATGCGGTGAAGTCGCAATCGATTGCTATTAATGCACGGAGTGAATCAGTCGATGTTAAACCAACATTTAGAAGTGCATTTGTTTCGCGCCGGTGTTTGATTCCTGCCGATGGATATTATGAGTGGGCAACTGAATTAACTGCGCCCTCCAAACAACCTTTTTATATTTCAAGAAGTGATCAAGGGACAATGCTTTTTGCAGGAATTTGGGATCGCTGGGTTTCGCCCACTGGTGAAATAAAGGAGAGCGCATCCATCATCACACGAGAAGCCGTTGATCCTTTGGCTAAAATTCATCATCGGATGCCAACTTTCTTACCGAAAGAGCGGTGGGATTCTTGGCTTGACTCAAGAATTCAAAAATTGGACGAGATTCGAGAGATGATGAATGTAGCTTCGCCTGCCGAAGGGCTTACCGCCTATCCTGTGAGCAAGGCTGTGAATCTTGTGCGCAACAACGGGCCGCAGCTGACAGTTCAGGTGGAACTTGGGGAGCCTGAGACTCTCTTTTAGTGCTCATTGATACCTCGCTCGGCCGTGGCTGGAGGCCATACTGTCAAGACAGCAAGCATGGGAATAATTCCCGGAGGCAACGGGTTCTCTGAATATGGCTGTAGCCTTATTAACGATGAAGAACGATTCGAGCTCTGAAATCGCCCCTGCTCGCAGAGGTGGCGTTGCGCTTTCTGGCAGCACAGAGTCTGTTGTGCAGCGCAAAGAAAGATTTGAGCGAGATGCACTTCAATACACAAATCAACTTTATGCCGCGGCGATGCGATACACAAAGAATCCAAGTGACGCTGAAGATCTGGTTCAAGATACATATGCGAAAGCATTCGTCTCTTTCCATCAATTTGAAGAAGGCACAAATCTCAAAGCGTGGCTATACCGCATTTTGACAACAACTTTTATCAACAACTATCGCAAGGATCAACGTCGTCCACTTCAATCCAATGGGGGAGAAGTCGAGGATTGGCAACTGCATGATGCAGCTTCGCATACAAGTGATCAGGGTAAGAGCGCCGAAGATGAAGTCTTAGAAAACATCGCAGATGTTGATATTAAAAAAGCCCTTGCCGATATGCCTGAAGAGTTTCGCATGGCTGTTTATCTTGCAGATGTCGAAGGTTTTGCATACAAGGAAATAGCAGAAATTGTTGGCGTTCCTACAGGAACTGTAATGTCTCGACTCCACCGTGGTCGCAAACTTTTGCGCGCATCCCTTGCTGACTATGCAAAGGATCGTGGATTCATTTCTGCCAAGGGCTCAGTAGAGGAGGGTGAGAAATGAGTTGCGGTAATCCTCACGAAACTCCCTGCCACGATGTCCTTCACTCCCTGATCCTCTTTATCGACGACGAACTTGAAGATCAGAACCAGGTTCATCAAATTGAAATTCATATTCAAGAATGCCCACCGTGCAACCAGGAACTACAGCACGAACAAGTAGTCCTTTCAAGACTTAAAGAGCTCATGACAAGTTCTTGTAATGAAAAAGCTTCAGACGCCCTTCACGAAAAAATTCTCAGCCAAACAGAAGAGCTGGCGCAACAGATGCAGGCGCAATTCTTTGGGATGCCTTCTGTGTTCGCTTCACAGGTCTTTACTCAATACAGCCGCACTGAGTTCACCGTTGATGGCATTGAAACTCGCATAGAGATCGAAACGACGGAAATAACACATCATTTCGACTCCGAAGAAGAGTAAATCCCCACCAATTCCGTAATTCCCGAGTAGGTTTTCCGTTATGGATTACGAGGCGGTTCTGGGATGCGTTGGAATGGCATCAATTTCAGTACGTCCTGGCGATACATCTGTTGCAATGGGAATCAACGATCTTTCAGTCGTTTCTTCCATGGCAATCCTCAATGTGATTGAAAGTGCATGTAGTTCAGCAGTGATTGACTTGCTTGAGATTGGTGAGACGACACAAACAGCAAAATTCACTTTGGAAATCATGACAACGGTGACCGCTGGAGAGGAATTACGCGCAAATGCGCGATGCATAGAAATCGATGACAATGTCTTTACTTTTGAAGCAGAAGTTACACATTTAAATAGAACAATCGCCACTGCAGAAGTGCAGCGGCGATTGGTAGATCGAGTTTCTTACATGGCCCGGATTGCGGCCGAAAGAATTAATTCCTAAGTAAGAGTTTTTGAATTACTTCTTTGTTGCCCAGAAGATTTCAGAAATCTCTTCAATCTTTCCAAGAAGCTTGTCGGCTACTGCAACGTCATTTGTTCCCTTTGTGCCGCCGGCGCCAGCTAATTTTGTTGCTTCGTTGAATAGAACATGAAGCTGTGGGTAGGCTTCAAAGTGATTTGGCTTGAAATAGTCGGTCCAAAGCACCCATAGATGATGCTTGACCATCTCAGAACGCTCCTCTTTGACAGCAACAGCGCGAGATTTGAAATCAGCATCGGTCGATGCAGCATATTTTTCCATTGCAGCCTTAACTGACTGTGCTTCAAGCTTTGCTTGTGCAGGGTCATAGACGCCACATGGAAGATCGCAGTGAGCAAGAGCCACTATTGTCTTTTCAAAAAGCTTCATTTTTCTCTCCTATTGATTTCAGTTTCCTAAGTTAACCTTAATTGACTTGCCGCTTGAAGTGAACCTTCACTTGCGAATCCTACATATGTGAGACTACTACTCCTATGACACTCCTGCCCATTCGTACCTGGTCGCCATTTCCCATTAGGCGTGTGAAGATTTCTGGGCGCTCTATGCTTCCCACATTTCAAGATGGGAAGGTGTTGTATTTTCGTGGGGGAGCAACCCTAAGGAGAGTGGGACAAATCGTTCTGATCGAGCGAGAAAGCTATCCGGGTATTTTCTATATAAAGCGGATCACATCCATCACATCAGAGGGCATCTGGGTTGAGGGTGACAATTTGGAAGAATCAACTGATTCGCGAAAGTGGGGATATTTATCCCCAGAGGAAATCATTGCAGTTGCCTTTCGACACCACTAACTAGGACTAGCGAGTGAATGCTTCCATGATGAGTGCATTTTGCTCTTCTTCATGAAGATGATGGCTTCCAGTTGCCGGACTTGCAGTTGCGCGGCGAGAAACTCTGCGAAGTGTGCGTCCATTGAATGAGTTTGCAGTCCGAAGTCCAATGTAAGGGTATGGACCTTGGTTTGCTGGCTCATCTTGAACCCAGAGCAAAGTTGCGTTCGGATGCTTACTAGCCTCATCAGCCATTTCATTAGCTGGGAATGGATACAAGAGTTCAACGCGAACAATTGCTGTCGTCCATTCTCCAAGCTTTTCTCTCTGGGCGAGGAGGTCGTAATAGACCTTTCCTGAACAGAAGATTACGCGAGTTGCATTCTGGACCTTGTCATCAGAAATTACTGGCTGAAAATGTCCAGTGGTGAAATCTTGCAAACCTGATGCAGCTGCCTTTAAGCGGAGCATCGATTTTGGCTCGAAGACAATGAGAGGACGTCGTGCGCTGTTCTTCATGTGCCAGCGAAGTAGATGGAAATACTGTGCAGGAGAGGAAGGTTGGGCAATGGTCATGTTTTGCTCAGCAGCGAGTGTTAAGAATCGCTCGATGCGAGCTGATGAGTGATCAGGACCTTGGCCTTCATAGCCGTGCGGCAAAAGCATCACGAGGCCAGAACGCTCGCCCCACTTTTGAAGAGATGAAGAGACGAATTCGTCCACAATTGTTTGCGCGCCATTCATGAAGTCACCAAATTGTGCTTCCCAAATTGTTAAGGCTTCACTTCGCTCTACTGAATAACCATATTCAAAACCAAGCGCCGCATACTCAGAAAGAAGTGAGTCGAAGATAAAGAACTGATTTTCATCATCGATGAGACCGCGTAGGGGAGTCCACTCACTTCCATTGTTTTGATCAATGATTACGGCATGACGATTAGAGAATGTTCCGCGGCGTACATCTTGTCCGGCCATTCGAATTGGATGACCTTCAAGAAGAATTGAGCCAAACGCCAACATCTCTCCAGTTGCCCAATCCACTGAAGCATCATTGAGCATCTCATTTCTCTTGGCCAACTGAGGCAAGAGTTTTGAATGCATGGTAAATCCTTCAGGTATTGCAATTTGAGTTGCGGCGATGCGACGAAGTGTTGCTTCATCCACAGCTGTAACAATTTCATGGGCCGCTGGAGGCATAGGCTCACGGAAGTTTGGATCCGATTCTGGTTCAACATTATGAACAATGCTGAAGTCGCCATCAAGTTTTGACTGGTAATCGCGAAGTACTTCTTCAGCTTCTTCTACGGTGATGTCGCCACGACCGATGAGAGCTTCTGTGTACAACTTACGAGTGCTTCTCTTTTGGTCGATCAGTTTGTACATCTCTGGTTGCGTGAATGCTGGTTCATCACCTTCGTTGTGGCCGCGCCGGCGGTAGCAAACTAGATCAATGATGACATCTTTATTAAATGCTTGGCGATATTCATATGCCAGTCTTGCTACACGCACAACGGATTCTGGATCATCGCCATTGACGTGGAAAACAGGCGCCTGAATCATCTTTGCGATATCCGTGCAATATGTTGATGAACGCGAAGCGTGAGGAGAAGTTGTGAATCCAACTTGGTTATTGATCACTATGTGAATTGTTCCCCCGACGCGGTATCCCTTCAATAATGAAAGGCTCAATGTCTCAGAAACGACACCTTGTCCAGCAAAAGCAGCATCTCCGTGAATCAAAATTGGCATTACGGAATAGCTCTCTTTTGTATTCATTCGGTCTTGCTTAGCGCGAACAATTCCTTCGAGTACGGGATTTACTGCTTCTAGATGAGATGGATTAGCGGCCAAGTAGACCTTTGTCTGCGAGCCAGATGGTGCGGTGAAAGTTCCTTTAGTTCCGAGGTGATACTTAACATCGCCTGAACCTTGAACCTGGTTGTCGTGGTAGTGGCCTTCAAATTCCTGGAAAATTTGTCCAATGGATTTGCCAGCGATGTTTGCAAGAACATTGAGGCGACCACGGTGTGGCATACCAATGCAAACTTCGTCGAGCTGATTGTCGGCTGCGCCGGAAATAATTGCATCCAAGAGCGGAATTACTGACTCGCCACCTTCCAGTGAAAAGCGCTTTTGCCCAACATATTTTGTATGTAAGAAAGTTTCGAATGCTTCAGCGCTATTGAGTTTATAGAGAATTCGCAGTTGTTCTTCGCGTGGAGTTTGCGTTGCGCCGGATTCGACATGTTCTTGAATCCACTGACGCTCTTCAGTGCTGTCGATGTACATGTACTCGACGCCAATCGTGCGGCAATACGAGTCACGCAGGCGACCAAGAATCTTGCGGAGAGGCAAGAATGCTTTCCCACCAAATCCGCCTGTGAGAAATTCGCGATCTAGATCCCACAAAGTTAATCCGTGCGTTAAGACATCTAAGTCAGGATGATATTTCTGCTCATACTTGAGGGGATCAATATCTGCCATGAGATGACCGTTTGTGCGATATGAGCGAATGAGCTCTTGAATTCGAGTTTCTTTAGAAATCTGATCTTTTCGTGTTACTTGGATATCTTGGCTCCAACGGATTGGAACGTATGGAATTCGAAGTGCAGCGAAAATCTCGTCGTAGAAATTATCTTCTCCAAGCAGAATTGCATGAATACGACGAAGGAAATCACCCGAAGTCGCGCCTTGAATAATGCGATGATCATACGTACTTGTGAGTGTTACAACCTTGCTAATTGCGAGGTTTGCAAGCGTCTCTTCCGAGGCGCCTTGGAATTCGGCAGGGTAATCCATCGCTCCAACGCCAAGAATCAAACCTTGGCCTTGCACTAAGCGAGGTACTGAATGAACAGTTCCGATAGTTCCAGGGTTTGTTAAAGAGACTGTTGTTCCTGCAAAATCATCGACCGTGAGCTGGCCATTACGCGCCTTTCGAACAGTATCTTCATACGATGCCCAAAATTGTCCAAAATCTAATTCTTCGCAACCCTTGATTGAGGGAACTAACAATTGGCGCTCACCACTTGGCTTAGCCAAATCAATTGCGATACCAAGGTTTATATGTTCTGGTTTTCCAATTGCAGGCTTGCCATCAACTTGTGTGAAGAAGGCGTTCATCTCTGGCATTTGGCGCATTGCCTTGATCATCGCGTAACCAATGAGATGAGTAAATGAAACTTTTCCGCCTCGTGCGCGCTTCAAATGATTATTAATAACAATGCGATTGTCGATCATCAATTTTGCTGGGACTACGCGAACTGAAGTTGCTGTTGGAACTGTTAACGATGCTTCCATGCTCTGGACAACTCTTGCCGCTACGCCTCTTATTGGCTCGGCACTTGATGCGCCCGGTGTCACAAGAGTTGGAATTGGTTTAACAACTGGATCAGCAGGAGTTTGGGCAGGAGTAGTCACAACAGGTGCCACCGTTTCTTGTACATTTACTTGAACTTTTTCTTGAACTTTTACTTGCTCTGTTATTTCAGTATTAACAATTGGAGTACTGACTGGTGCGGGCGCAGGTGTAGCAACAGGCGCTGCTGTAGCAACAGGCGCTGGTGTAGCAACAGGCGCTGGTGTAGCAACAGGCGCTGGTGAAGTCCCTGACTTGGCTACTGATTTTGGAACGGGCGGTGTGCCACCACGAGGGGCGTCGCTCAGTGGGGAAATTGTTTGTGTTGCTGATTTTGCTTGAGCGTAATCGCCAAAAAATTCGTGCCACGCTTTGTCAACGGAATTCGGATCAGCAAGGAAACGCTGATACATCTCATCAACTAACCACTCGTTGGCTCCAAAAGAACCACCGAAATGATTTGAAGGTGTATTACTTCCCGTTGCCGGCACTGGCATTTACTCCTTTACGTCCGGCCAAAGTCTAGGGTGCTTGGCTCCAAGGTTCACAAACGACCGGAATGTGAGAAATGTGGGATGGGTTACCCGCTTTTGCAGATTCTGGGGCTTAGCCAATTACTCCGTATAGCCAAGCAGCGCAGATAGGGCTGTAGCGAAGGCCAGGAGAGCAAGAAGGGCTCCAACCCATACCAACTTCCCAGAAATCATGAAATAGGCAACCCCAAGGGCAATGAGGTTGGCCAAAAGCGCCGGCGCCCGACCATAAGACTTTCTTTGAGTGAACCCACGGGAGCAGATGAAGAGTCCAATTGCAGCAATTAAGGAGAACGAAATCTCACCGGCAAGTGCTCCTGGGGCGGATACAGTTTTTATCATTGCAGAAATGGAGAGGTAGAGGGCAAGCAAGATGAGTAGCGCTGATTCAATGCGAAGGAGGTGGCACGCACTTTTCCGCGCGAACTCCATCAATGGAGGGAACTTTTCCTCAGAATTACGGGAGTGGTGAATCTCTTCCATGAGAAGAGAATAACCGTTAATTTCAATTCACCATGGGTGTTCTCGAATTTTCCAATAATGGCTTAATTGATTCGCTGACTCACGCGCCAGCTCCGGCAGTTTTTCTTTCTAGCCTCTCAAGAGAGCACGCGGGGGCATCGCGCGATTCTCGCACCTTGTCAATTTTATCGATCAGGCCAACGAACTCTTCAACCTTGACGGAGTTGCAACTCATTTCAATGGCACGAACCATCGTCTCTCACTTGAGGAGCGGGGAATTTTTCTCGAGAATATCTGAAGATGGTTATTGGATTGCTGTTCGGGGAGACAAAAGCTCTGCTTCGAAACTTTCAGAAAGAATTCTTGGGCAATCCCTCAAAGGCAAATGGCGCACATCCATAATCGAATGCGCGCCACCGATTTCAATTGATGAGTGGATAGCCTTGAGCGATTGCGCCCATTTTTCTACTTCTTAGGCGCACACTTTGAAAGCGCGGCTGCAATTTTTGGACTTTTCTTATCGAGAGTCGCAATTTGCGCAGCAGTTGTTACGTTGACTCCATTTGCATTAAGACATGAAATATACGCAGCGCCCGCCGCTGGCTTAGATGCAGCTTTAGACGCAGCTGTAGACGGAGCGACTTTCTTGATAATAGTTCCGGCACTTGGATTTATACCCGCTGGTCGTTTTCCTCCGTCAAATCCGCGCCCAAATGAAGGTCGAAGTGGCGCGCACTTATCTAGGGCTGCTTGTTGCGCAGCAGAAAGAGTTGGACGTGCCTTCGGAGGATTGGCGGGATTAGCGGGATTAGCGGGCGCACCCGTGGGGCGCACGCGATTTTGATCATCTGCTCCTCCGCCAAAACCACGACCGCCAAAGCTTGGAAGTGCGACGCCAGTCTTTGTTAAGCAATCTTGGTACTTTGCGAACGCAGCGCGAGGAGCAACACCTTCTGCAGATCCTTCTTGGGAATTTCCGCCACCAATCGTTGGACGTGCAGCGCCCAGCGATGGTTTTGCAATTGGAGTCGCGCCTTGTGCGAGCGATCCAGCCGAGAGAGTGGTGAATGCACCAATCATTAAAGCGCCTAAGGCGATGACTGATGAAGCAGAGGAAAGGCGACTCTTAGAAGAAGAAGTTTTCATGGGAGAAGGTTAGATGGGAGTTGATTTCCCGCCTATCAAAATTATCAATTTTGGGCTGAGTACTGCCTGTGAATTTTGGCTCTCCGTACGCATTAGGCTTATCCAATGACATCAGCATCCTCGGCCAATTCCGGGCAATCAGGAAACAAAGTTCTAGCCTCACTGCCTGTCGGTGAGCGCGTAGGCATTGCTTTTTCTGGCGGCCTTGATACTTCCGTTGCTGTTGCATGGATGAGAGCAAAAGGCGCTATTCCTTTTACATATACCGCTGACTTGGGTCAGTATGACGAGCCCGATATTGCATCAGTTCCTGATCGCGCAAAAGCATATGGCGCAGAAGGCGCACGCCTTGTTGATTGCCGCGAACCTCTGGTTGAAGAAGGTTTAGTAGCGATTGCTTGCGGAGCGTTTCACATTCGTTCTGGCGGCAAACAATATTTCAACACAACCCCGCTTGGTCGGGCAGTTACAGGAACTCTCCTTGTGCGTGCAATGCTCAAAGATGACGTCTCTATTTGGGGCGATGGCTCAACATATAAGGGCAATGATATTGAACGTTTTTATCGTTACGGCTTACTAGCAAATCCAAAGCTGAAAATTTACAAGCCTTGGCTGGATGCTGATTTTGTTCGGGAACTTGGCGGACGCAAGGAAATGTCTGAATGGTTAGTAGCGAATAAATTGCCTTATCGCGATAGCGTCGAAAAAGCTTATTCCACGGATGCAAATATCCTGGGTGCAACCCATGAAGCAAAAGACCTCGAAAACCTTGATACTTCAGTGGAGCTTGTACAGCCAATTATGGGAGTCAAGTTCTGGGATTCCTCGGTAAAAATTGATAGCGAAGATGTACGAATCGAATTTAATCAAGGCCGCCCTGTTTCAGTAAATGGGAAAAGCTTCGATGACGTTGTGGAATTAATGGATACCGTCAACAAAATTGGTGGTCGCCACGGTTTAGGAATGGCTGATCAAATTGAAAACAGAATTATTGAAGCAAAATCTCGCGGAATTTATGAAGCTCCGGGAATGGCGCTCTTGTTTATTGCGTACGAACGCTTGATTTCAGCGATTCACAACGAAGACACAATCGCGAACTATCACGCAGAAGGTCGTCGTCTTGGCCGCCTGCTGTATGAAGGCCGTTGGTTTGATCCTCAAGCGCTCATGCTGCGCGAATCTTTGCAACGTTGGGTTGCTTCTGCCGTTACTGGCGAAGTCACTATTCGCCTTCGTCGCGGAGATGATTACAGCATTATCAATACAACCGGACCGGCGCTCTCCTATCACCCAGATAAATTGTCAATGGAGCGAAATGAGGATTCAGCTTTCGGTCCAACAGATCGCATCGGGCAGCTCACCATGAGAAATCTAGATATTGCTGACACTCGCGCGAAATTAGAAATGTATTCACGTCAAGGGCAGATTGCCAACGATGGCCAATTCAAGCTCTTAGGAGAGCTCGAGTAATTAGAGTAATTAGAGTAATTAGAGTAATTAGAACTGCTGTTGCTGCTCCATCATGCGTGCGCGGTTACGCGCAGCACGGCGCTTCATAGCGCGGCGTTCGTCTTCTGAAAGTCCGCCCCATACTCCAGCGTCTTGGCCAGATTCGATTGCCCAAGCCAGGCAGGCATCTTTAACAATGCATCGCTGACAAACCTTTTTTGCTTCTTCAATCTGAGCGATTGCGGGCCCTGTATTTCCGATAGGGAAAAAGAGCTCTGGATCTTCATCTCGGCAAGCCGATTCATGTCGCCAATCCATGGCATCTCCTTCATAACTCAAAAACCGCAGTTCGGGGGATCGAACTATCAGGGTACAAATACTGTGTCAGGCCGACGTCGACCTGCTGCTGCAACGCTGCATCATTGAAAAGCTAGGTAAAAACTGGGTTCAATCAGATTTACAAGTACGCGTTTCTGAGCGAAACGCACACCGTATTCTCCCGTTTATCTACTCGCATAACAAGGGCGAAACGAAAAAGATTCCTCATATTCTTAATAAAAGGGTGTGATTTAGTTCTACTTTCAACCAAAATCTTGATTATCCCTAAGAATCCATAAAATTAAGGGGAGTGCCCTCGGCAGGAATCGAACCTGCGCACCTGCCTCCGGAGGGCAGTGCTCTATCCCCTGAGCTACGAGGGCGCGTTGATTGCACGCCAGTAAGCAACTCTAGACGAAAGTGGCAGGATTACCCTCATGAGCGAATTCCAGACTGACGGCCCAACACATCCGCATGAAACTGCTTATTTTGCAACAGGCTGCTTTTGGGGAGCCGAGCGTCGATTCTGGAATATGCCTGGCGTGATCCAAACTTCAGTTGGTTATATGGGGGGAACCAAGAGTCAGCCAACTTACGAAGAAGTTTGCACTGGCACCACTGGCCATGCAGAAATGGTGAAAGTCGAATTCAATCCACTTGAAATTTCTTACAATCGATTACTTCAGGAATTTTGGACGATGCATGATCCAACCTCACTTAACAAACAAGGTGGAGATATTGGTACGCAATATCGAAGTGCAATTTATACGACTACTCCAGATCAGATGATCGAAGCAGTAAATACTCGCGATATCTATGATTCAGAGTTAAACAAAAGTGACCTTGGGAAAATTTGTACCGAAATCCAGGAGGCAGAAAGCCATCAATATTGGGATGCCGAGGAATATCATCAACGTTATTTGGAGAAAAATCCAAATGGATATGACTGCCACTCTTCAACAGGAGTTGCATTCCCAGTCTTGAGTAATTAATTCTTTATTTCGTATCTGTTGCCCGCCAGCAGTACCAAGCGACAACGGATTGAAATCCGTCAAAAGTTTCGCCCAAGAGGTCTAACTTTTTCGCCTCTATTTCCGTCTTCTTTCCGTGAACCATTTGCCACCCTTTTCGGACGGCCAAATCGCCGACTGGCCAGACATCTAAGCGGCCAAGATGGAAGATGAGAAACATTTCGACGGTCCAGCGACCTATCCCTGTAATTTTAATCAGTTCTTTGGAAATTTCTTCGTTCGATAATCTGCTCAAACTTTTGAAATTAATCTGCCCCAAGAGAGATGCTTCGGCTAATTCGGTGATAGCTCGCGTTTTGACATTTGTTAGCCCAGCGCTTCGAAGTTTCTCATGTGAAAGCCGGCTAAGACTTTCAGGCGTTAATTCTCCCTTTCCAAGCTCTCGCACCCGAGCGGTAATTGTGTCGGCTGCTTTTGTTGAAATCAGTTGCGAGAGAATCGACTCGACAAGCGTTTCAAAGTGCCCATGTTTTGGTCGCTTCTGGCCAATAGTGCATAGCGGGGAGTTCTTAATGATTGGTTTGAAAGCGGGGTCTGCCTTAATAATCTTCTTCGTGATCGCAACCATTTGCGCTTCATTAATCAGGGCCACGCAAGAACTTTAGTGGCGAATCCTCTACCTTGATAGAGTTCTCGCAATGACTACCTCCACCTCAATGAGCACTCATGCCTGGGTTTTCACCCTTGCAGGTCTCACACTTGTCTTGGCCTTTGATTTTGCGATGGCTTTCATCAATAGAAACAAGAAGACAACGCTGAGAGCAGCGACTTTTTGGACACTTTTTTATGTTGGCCTCGCAATTGCTTTCGGGCTATACCTTGCGGCCTGGGCTTCAGAAGGAGCGCGAAGTGAATTCTTCGCGGGCTGGATTACTGAGTATTCATTATCTTTCGATAACCTTTTTGTATTTATATTGATCCTTGCCAGGCTCCAAGTTCCTAAAGAGAAAGAGGAGCTTGTCCTCTATATTGGAATTCTCTCTTCTCTCTTCCTCCGAGGAATTTTTATTGCCGGAGGATCTGCGCTTGTGAATCGATATGCCTGGATTTTCTACTTCTTTGGTTTCTTCCTTATTTATACCGCAGTGCAACTTTTCCGCGAATCTGAATCAGATGAGTGGAAAGAAGGGCGATTTATCTCCCTCATTCGCTCAAAAGGCGCGTCGACATTTGTCTTGGCATTGATAGCAATTTCAACTACAAATGTTCTCTTCGCTTTTGATTCAATTCCTGCAATCTTTGGCCTGACAAAGAATCCCTTTATTATTGTGACCGCAAATGTTTTTGCTCTGATGGGACTGCGACAACTTTACTTTCTCATCGGTGGTTTAATGTCAAAACTGATCTATTTGACCGAAGGTCTATCGTTGATACTCGCATTCATAGGAGTGAAATTAGTTCTTGAGGCTGCGGTTAATGGTGGCCACCACAAGGTTCTTGGAGTCCATCTCCCTGAGGTCTCTCTACAAGTGAGCCTCGGTTTCATCATTGTTGTGCTAATTACGACTGCAATTGTGAGCCTTGCCTCTTCCAAGCGAGAAGAACGAAAACTTTCTTAAGTAGTACGTCTGGCAATAAAAGAAGCGCTTTAGGTTGTAAATCACCTAGAAAAAAAAGGCCTCCCGTGAAATACTGACGATATGCAACCGTTGAAGGCACTTCCATTAATAGAACTTCAAAAACGGCTTTCAACAAAATGGCGAGGTTTTCCATCAGATGTACTTCCTCTCCCAGTGGCGGAGATGGACTTTGAGATTGCCGAACCAATTCGAAATCAACTTATTGAGATGCTTAATCGCTCAGATACGGGTTATCTTGGATCTATCCCGGAGTTGGGTGTAAATCTGGCTAAGTTCATGGGAGATCGTTGGAATTGGAAGGTGGATACAGACCAAGTATTTCCATCCACTGATGTCGGGGTTGGCATGGTGGAAATGGCACGAATGGTTGTGAAGCCAGGGGATCACATCTTGGTTGATTCTCCCGTTTATCATAATTTTGCAAACTGGATAAATGAACTGAAGTGCCACATCGTTGATGTCCCAATGAAAAAGGATGGATTGCACTACACCTTGAATATCCCTTTAATTGAAGCGGGATATAAAAACGGTGTGAAGATTCACTTCCTATGCAATCCTCAAAATCCAACTGGAACAGTTCACACAAAAGCGGAATTGGCGGAGTTGGCGGAGTTGGCCAAGAAGTATGGCGTAGTTATTTTTAGCGATGAAATTCATGCCCCACTTACTTATTCGGAAAATGAATTTGTACCTTTTCTCAACGTCAGCCAGACTGCTCGCGAAGTTGGAATAACGGTGACCGCCGCAAGTAAGGCGTGGAATATCGCAGGTCTTAAATGCGCAACCATTATTACGCAACACGAGAAATGGGCGCAGACTGCAAAGGAAATGCCACCAGCAGTCCATGGGAGAGCATCCTTATTTGGCGCCTTTGCCGCTGCCCGGGCTTATCAGTGCGTGGATTGGTTAGACGCATGTTTGGTAACTCTGGACGAAAATCGAAAATTTCTAAAGACACTCTTGACTGAACAACTACCTAGCGTCGGATATCGAATTCCAAACAATAGTTACCTTGCTTGGTTGGATATGACTGCCCTCAATTTAGGGGAGAACCCTTCAGAGGCCCTGCTTGAAAAAGGCCGAGTGGCATTTAATGCCGGAAGCAGTTTCAGCAGTACGCATTCTCAATTTATACGCCTTAATTTTGCTACCAGCCAAGAAATTCTGACTCAAGCTATTGATCGAATTGCGAAAATCGCTTAAATCCTCACGGCTGGCAAGGGTACGATTCACCGATGAGTACACCCAAAGATTCGCGGCCTCTTAGTCCGGCTTCCCTTGTGGTTAGTGCAGGTCGTCCTGCAGTGACTCCGGATGGAGAACTGAATCCATCAATCTCTTTGAACTCAACATTTCATGCACCAAATGCAGGTGGCGCCGGTTATGGTCGCTATGGAAATGAGACGTGGAGTGCGCTGGAAGAAGCTATCTCCGCCCTTGAAGGTGGACGGACATTACTTTTTGGATCAGGCATGGCAGCAATTTCAGCTGTCTTTAACATGTTGCCTCATGGAGCAGTAATCACTGCCTCCAAGAATGGTTACAGCGGAACAATGTCGCTGCTAAAAAAGCTGGAGTCTGATGGCAGAGTTGACGTTCGCTATGTCGATGTCTCAAACACAAGTGAAGTCTTAGATTCACTACCGGGAACGGTCTTGCTTTGGCTCGAATCGCCCACAAATCCAGCACTTGAAGTTGCCGATCTCCCAACAATTATTACCGCCGCGAAGAAATTGAATTGTGGAGTTGGTGTCGATAATACTTTTGCTACAGCGCTTAATCAGCAGCCACTTGCCATGGGCGCTGATATTTCGATGAATTCAGTAACTAAATTTCTTGCAGGACACAGCGATGTGTTGTTGGGTTCTCTCTCAACGAGTGACGGCGCTTTATTTACACGTCTTGAAGATCAGCGCAAATTGGGCGGTGCAATCGCTGGACCTTTTGAAGCCTGGTTAGCGTTACGCGGAATTCGCACTCTTGCGATTCGCCTAAAGCAATCTCAGGAAAATGCTCTAGAAATTGCGACTCGTTTGAGTAAGCACCCGAAGGTGAGTAAAGTGCGTTACCCGGGGTTGCCTTCAGATCCACACCATGCGACAGCCAAGAAATTCATGAAGGGGTTTGGGGCGGTACTAAGTTTTGAAATTGCCGGAAGTGCTGGCGATGCCGACAAAGTCTGTTCAGCATCCAAACTCATTTCGCAAGCAACTTCACTTGGGGGAGTTGAGTCTCTTTGGGAGCGCCGCCATCGTTGGAGCGCGGAAAGCCCTTCCATTCCGGAAAATTTGATTCGACTCTCAGTTGGGATTGAGGATGTCGAAGACTTGTGGGCAGATATTGACTCCGCCCTCGGGTATTATTGAGCCATGTTGAAAGCTATTCGTCGCCTTTTTGGCCTCTTTGCTCTCATTGCTTTAATTTTTGGCGCGCTTAAGAGTCTTTTTGAGTGGTTAGATCAGAACGAGCATGACAGCAACGAAGTTTTCGAAGACGAAGAGCACGCTCTTTAAGGGCGCCTGAGACATTTAATAATGACTGAAAATAATTACATTCCCGGAACCTGCAATATTGGTCCAGCAGAAATACGTCGTCGCAGAATTGTTATGTGGCTCGGCTGCATCCTCTCGGTAGTCACTCTTGCAAGTTTTCAACAAAGCCATGCTGCTCGTATCGATCGCATAAGTATCGCGCTGCCTGCATTTGTTTTTGCAATCGGATTTGTTCAATCTCGTAAGAAGTTCTGCCTCGCTTTTGGTTTCATGGGAGCCTTTAACTTTGGCAAGGTCGGGGCAATTACGAAAGTATTAACGCCCGAGCAACGCGCTGAAGATCGCAAGACTGCGCTTTCATTGCTTGGTCAGGCAATATTGCTCACGGCAGTGATTGTTGCCGTCACAATGGCAATGCCAATTAAATAGTTTTAACGGGCGACTTTTCTTTAAGCAACTTTCTTTTTTAGATATTTTGTTAAAATCACATGAAGAGCAATTCCAATTGCGATTCCCCAAATTAAATCAATAAGCAAAACGGATAGAGCAGTTACAACTAAAACCGCTTCATTCGGGCCAGTTGTGCGAAGAACTTCGATAAGACGCTTAGGGCTTGCAATACGAATCGATGTTCCAATTAAGACGGCAGCCAAGGTTGCTGTGGGAACGTTTGAAATTACTGAACTTAATGAGGTAATAACCAAGATAAGAAAAAGTGAATGCGCAATGGCGGCAAATCTCGTTCTTGCTCCGGACCGTACATTCACACTGGTGCGCGCAATCGCGCCAGTCGCAGGAATTCCACCGAGCGCCGACGCAACTATCGTTGCCAAGCCTTGCCCGAATAATTCACGATTAGGAAGCGTCTTTGTGAGATTACTGTGATGGGCCATTTGATCAGCAACGCGAGCTGAAAGCAAAGATTCAATTCCAGATAGGGCCGCAATTGAAAAAGCTGCGTAAGCAAAAGCGATTGCGCTCATCCCTTGAAGAGAATATGAGTGCCCGTGAGTGTTCACCAGCGCTCGTGGAACATCACCTACCTTTGCTACGTGAGCGCTCCAAAGGAGCGCAGTCATCACGAAGATCGAGAGAAAGCTTCCTGGAATAAATATCTTAATTTTCAACTTCTTAAGCATATGAGGAGTAGCAAATTTAATTCCAAGAGTTGCAATTACTATCCCGATGGAGGTCCAATTAAATCCAGCGCTCATCGCGTTCTTCAAAGTCTCCCAAGCAACGGGAATTGTGCGCTCTCCATGGCCTTTGGCAACATCTAGAGCCATCGGCAATTGTTGAAGCCCAATAACCATTGCAATTCCTAGCGTGAAACCCTCCATCACTGACCATGGAACGCGATTGATTAAATTTCCGACTCCAAAAATTCCAGAAAAAATGACGAGGGCGCCGGCTACAACTCCAAGAGGTACCAGGACACCTATTCCAAATTTAGCAACGATTGGTACGAGCACAACTGTCATTGCGCCGGTGGGACCGCTGACTTGAAGGTGGGAACCTCCGAAAATAGCAGCCACCAAGCCAGCTAGAACTGCAGTGATGAGCCCAGCCGAAGCGCCTGCTCCGGTCGTGATACCAAATGCAAGTGCGAGGGGTAGAGCGACAATTCCAACAGTAATTCCGGCAACTAGATCACTCCGCCAACTTTTGGAGAGTCCGGAATAATCGGATTTCTTCGGAAACAAATTCTCAGGCAACTTCATGGTTCAGTAACCGTACACCCATCCAGCTTTATTAGTAGATTCCGCCTATGGGAAATTCGCCACAATCTAATGCAAAAGTGGCTCCTCGCACCCTGCATATTGTGCTCAATGCAGTTGTAGAAGATTCCCGTGTTTTGAAATGTGCATGGTCTCTCGGGAATGCAGGTTGGGATGTTCTTGTTATTGGAGCCACTTCCACGCAACATATAGATGAAATTGGTATTGGCTATGCCCGCATCAAGAGGTTGCACTTAAAGCCAGTCGTAACGCAACAACAAATGGCGCTGTTTTTGCGTTACATGAGAAAAATTAAACGAAAGATTGAAAATCGAATCATTAAGAAATTAAATCCACCAATTCCTAACTTGCACCGTTCGGTTGCCGCTATTTCACCAGTGGCCCTCGAATTCTTACCCGACGTCATTCATGCCCACGATTACACCGCTCTTCCTATCGCTGGAGCAATCGTTGAAAAATTGAAGAAATCAGGTCACGTTTGCAAGCTTGTTTACGATGCTCATGAATATGTGCCTGGAGTTGCACATCTCAATAAGCCACTTCGCCGTGTCTACACAAATAAAGAGCGCTACTTCGCAGCTCGCTCCTCTGCAATCTTGTCAGTCAGTGAAGGTATGAATGAACTCCTGATTCCTCACTTAGGTATCTCAGCAATTCCTGACATCGTCGCAAATGATCCACTTTTTGAGGGCCAACAACCTTCCAAGCGCAATCTTCGCACTGACTGTGGCATCTCCTCGGATGTACCTCTATTGGTTTACAGCGGAGCCGTTGCTCCACAACGCGGTGTTGGCGATGCCTTGAACGCTCTTCGAAATATGCCAGGTGTACATCTTGCTCTTATCGCCAATCCCAAGAACGCAACCGTTATTAAATATGTTGAGGATCATCCAGATTTAGAAGACCGTTTCCATGTCTTGCCATATGTTCCAAATGCCGAATTAGTTTCCTATCTTTCAACTGCAGATATTGGGTTGATACCGATTCACCACAAACTCAATCACGAGATTTCCTTGATCACTAAATTCGGTGAATACATGCAAGCGCGGCTTCCGATCGTCGTTAGCGATGTTCGTACCATGTCGGCAGAAGTTCGCCGGTTAGGTAATGGAGAGGTCTTTATCGCTGCGGACACCGCGGATTTCGCTAGGGCAGTTAACAAAGTACTTAAGAATAAAGCCGCTTACGTAAATGTTTACACGCCAGAAGTTTTGAGTGAGCGATCATGGGAACGTCAGGCAGAACACTTGGTTGCCATCTACAACAAGATTGCTGATGTCTCGCCTACTCCTCGGGCTCATATGCCCTTCGAAATTAATTAATTACTTCGACGTACAGGCGCCGGTGACCCCGCCAATAGATGCCTTCGGCATATTGGGCGAAAAACTTTTTAGGGTCACACTCGCACCTGTAACGTCTTCGAAATTACTTAATTAATTACTTCGACGTACAGGCGCCGGTGACCCCGCCAATAGATGCCATTAATTGAATTTAACGCGCCGGAGCGCCGATAACTCTGAATGCAACTCCTGGGAAGTTAGCCGAATCTAGTGAGCGGCGACCGTCAACGACCGCTTGGACTCCTGGGAAATCTTTCGAAGTGAGTTTTTTGTATTCGCTGTGATCAGCTTGCAGTACGACTCCATCAACAGCTGCGCCCATTGCGTAAGGGGTGAATCCAAGGCGAATTGATTCTTCATCGGTGTACATAGGATCATGGACAACAACTTCGGCGCCTTGAGCCGCAAGAGCAGTGACGGTTCCAAATACTCCAGAGAATGCAGATTCCTTCACTCCACCGCGATAAGAAATTCCAAGAACAACAACCTTTTTGCCTTGAAGATTTCCAAGTGCATCAGCGAGAAGTGAAACTGCGTGCGCTGGCATTCCTGCATTTGCTTCACGTGCTGCTCGAACAACAGTTGCCTCTGGATCATTCCAAAGGTAGAAACGTGGATAAATCGGAATACAGTGACCACCAACAGCTATGCCTGGTTGGTGAATATGGCTGTATGGCTGGGAGTTTGATGCCGCAATAACTTTTGCAATATCGATGTTTGCACCTTCGGCAAAAATTGCGAATTGATTGGCCAGGGCAATATTGACGTCCCGATAAGTTGTTTCTGCCAGCTTTGCCATTTCAGAAGCCTCGGATGTGCCCAAATCCCATACGCCATTCTTTTGTGCGAGGTCAGGACGATCATCAAAATCAAGGACAGCTTCATAAAACTTTATTCCTGCTGCAGTTGATGACTCATTGATTCCACCGACGAGCTTTGGATACTTACGTAGATCAGCAAATACTCGTCCAGTAAGAACGCGCTCAGGGGAGAAGACGAGGTGGAAATCTTTGCCAGCAACAAGTCCTGATCCTTTTTCAAGGGCTTTTGCAAAACGATTACGTGTGGTTCCAACTGGAAGAGTAGTTTCGTAAGAGACAAGCGTGCCGGGCTTGAGACCAGCGGCAATCTTCTGCGTTGCTTCATCCATCCAGCCAAAGTCAGGAACGCCATCGTTATCTACAAAAAGAGGTACGACAATGACAACGGCTTCTGATTCGGCAACTGCCGCGGTTGTATCTGTTGTTGCAACAAGATGAGCTGATCCAACAACTTCCTTCATGTAAGTGTCTAGGTGTGCTTCACCTGGGAATGGTTCTGTACCGGCGTTGACGAGTTCGACAGTCTTTGGATTTACATCGCAACCAATAACGTGGTGACCCTTTTTAGCGAATTGAACAGCCAGAGGAAGCCCAATCTTTCCGAGTGCTACAACAGCTATTTTCATAGTAAAACCACATTTCCATTCTTTGAGCTATCAATCATTGCGGAGGCAACAGCAACTGTTGCAAGACCTTGTTCCATCGTGACAATTCGATCAACCGCGCCAGGGAGTCCAAGTACCGCATCACGGAATGCTTCGTGTTCTGTGCGAAGTGGTTCTGGCTTTGAGAATGCGTAACGAATGACATCGCCCTCACTCACACCGCGAAAAGCGGCCACAGAGTCCCATTCAGTATCGACAGATGCGTTTGCGAAGAAAGTGAGATCTGCGGTTAATGTATCTGCAACAAGTGCGCCGCGTTCGCCGGTGACAATCGTTAGACGCTCCTTGAATGGTGTTAACCAATTGACAAGGTGATTTGTGATGATTCCATTTTCCAATTTGCCAATTGCGGCGACCATATCTTCATGCGGCCGCCCAGATTTATGGGCGGTTTGTGCAGAAACTGAAACAAATTTGGAACGAGCAACCCAAGCAGTTGAATCAATATCGTGGGTTGCCAGATCTTTTATAACGCCAACGTCTGCAATACGGGCTGGGAATGGGCCTTGGCGACGGGTTGCAATTTGATAAACCGCGCCGAGCTCACCGTTATCAAGACGTGCGCGAAGTTGTTGGAGAGCGGGGTTGTAACGCTCGATATGACCAACTGCGCCTACAAGTCCTTTAGCAGCGAATGCTTCTTGGATGCGCTTTGCTGCAGGAGTATCGACTGCGAGAGGTTTTTCAATGAGCGCATGAATTCCAGCCTCAGCTAATTCAAGAGCAAGCTCTTCGTGGAAAGCAGTTGGCGCGGCAACCATTGCATAATCAATTCCTGCGGCAATCAACTCGGAAACTTTTGTGAAAACGGGACGTCCGCCTGCAACGTTGTGCGCGTCTCCCATGGGATCACAGACCGCTACGAGTTCAACTCCATCAAGGGAACCAAGAACGCGTGCATGATGGCGACCCATCATGCCAAGACCGACTAATCCTGCGCGGAGTTTCTTATCGCTCACGTTTTGTCCATTTCCATTTGAATTGCACTCTTACAATTGATTTGAATTAAATATTAAAGCGATGCCGCCACTTCATTTACTGCTGTTGCAATAGTCTCAAGATCGCTCTGCGAAAGTGATGGATGTACAGGAAGAGAAACACACTCTTTTGCGAGCAATTCTGTCTCTGGAAGGTCAAGGGTGAGATTAAATGACTTTAATCGATGAATTGGAGTTGGGTAGTAAACGCCAGAACCTACTCCGCGATCGGTCAAACCTTTCATAAATGCATCGCGCTTTTCAGAGGATGCTCCAGGAACGCGAACTGTGTACTGGTGATAAGAATGTGTTGAACCTGGTTGAACGAAAGGAACTACTACGCCCTTAATGTGGGAATCTAGATATGCGGCATTGTCTTGGCGTTGTTTTGTCCAACCTGGAAGTTTACGAAGTTGAACTCGGCCAATTGCTGCGTGAATGTCAGTCATGCGAGTGTTAAACCCGACTACTTCATTTTGATAACGAACTTCTTGGCCTTGGTTGCGAAGAAGGCGCAACATGCGAGCAACTGCAGCATCGTCGGTAACGACCATGCCACCCTCGCCGGCAGTCATATTCTTCGTAGGATAGAAAGAGAATGTTGCACATACGCCAAATTCGCCAGCGTTTCGCCCATTGAGTGAAGCCAGGTGGCCTTGAGCGGCATCTTCAATAATCTTCACGCCGTACTTGCTTGAAATCTCCTGGTAGCGATCCATGGCTGCAATGTGTCCATAAAGGTGGACCGGCATGATTGCTTTTGTCTTGCTTGTGATCAAGGTTTCGACATGATCAGGATCCATATTAAAAGTCTTAGGATCGATATCGGCAAAGATAGGTGTCCCACCAGCAAGTGCAACCGAGTTCGCTGTAGCTGCAAAAGAGAAAGATGGAACGATAACTTCATCGCCTCGTTCAATGCCTGCTGCGATGAAACCAAGGTGCAAGCCTGAAGTTCCAGAGTTCATTGCAACGCAGTGGCGTCCTCCAACAGTTGCTGAAAATTCATCTTCGAATGCTTTAACTTCTGGACCTTGAGCCAACATCCCAGAACGCAATACGCGGTCTACTGCTTCGCGTTCTTCATCTCCGATAATCGGTTTCGCTGCTGGAATCATTTCAGTCCTTTTCCTATCGCTTCTGTTTGTAAGCAAAGCTATTCTTGTACAAGTTTTTCAGGTTCAATTTCTTTATACGTTGCCCCACTGGAAGGACAACGGAAGCGATTATCTCCAATTTCCTCAAGTGGAAGCCCTTCGCGACCCACCCAACGGATGCGTTTTGCTGGGACTCCTGCCACAAGTGCGTATTCAGGGACGTCTTTTGTCACAACAGCGCCGGCCGCAACTAAGGCCCATGCACCGATCTTGACTGGAGCAACGCAAACGGCTCGGGCGCCAATCGACGCGCCATCTCCGATTGTTACTCCAACTGCGTCCCAATCAGATGCGCTCTTTAGTGAGCCATCCGGATTTACAGCGCGAGGGAAATGATCATTTGTGAGAACGACTGCTGGCCCAATAAATACTCCGTTGCCAAGCTTCGCTGGTTCGTACACAAGTGCGTAATTTTGAACTTTGCAATTATCGCCAAGAACCGCGCCACTTCCGATGTATGCGCCTCGGCCAATAATGCAATTGGTCCCAAGTACGGCATTGTCTCTCACTTGAGCCAAATGCCAGACGGAGCTTCCATCACCAATTGTTGCTGTGGGATCTATATCCGCGCCGGGAGCGATTCGTACGGTCACTTGCTCAGTCTAGCCTGAGCCATTCAAACTAAAGAGATTTGATTCCATTTACGAACGCAGCATATTCGCGCTCGCTATCTAGATTTGCGTCTGCCCAACTCTTTGCCTGGGCGCGTATGGCGCGAATCTCATCGGGATTTTCTTCCCAGTGATTCAATAATTGCGCTACTTCTGAGCTGGTGGCTGCGCTCTTTCCACCCTGGCTTTGATCCAATAATTCAATGCAACGGGGTAGGGGCGTGGAAATAGTTGCTAATCCCGCACTCATATATTCATAAAGCTTGCTTGGGACTGCTTCGACAAATGCCGGAGTAGATTCTAAAAGTGTGAGCCCGACCCATGCGCTCTTTGCAAACTTCCAAGATTCCTTTGGAGCAAGACGACCATGAAAAGTTACTCGCGCGCTGGCAGGTGAGTGCGCCTTCCACCTTGCAATGGCATCGGCATCAGCCGCTGCAACATTTCCAACAATTTCAAATCTCCACGTTGGAGCTTTTTCTGCTGTTTCTAAAATAGTAAAGATGCCACGGGACCTGCGTACATCACCGATATAAATTGCAGTCGGAGTTGTTGAGAGGTCTCTGCTTACGGTCAAGAGCGAAAGATCAGGGAGGTTTCGCACAACGATTCTCTTTTTTGCATTAAATGGCGGAACTTGAGTATCTGCAACCGAGGTCATATCTGATGATGCAGCCAACCGGGTTGCTAAGCGCGCCACGAATTTCGCCGCGATTCCAACAAGCCCTTTTGCCCAGGCGCGATCCTTGAGAAGTTGCACATAATCTTCGTGAACATCGGCCACAATTTTCTTTCCACGCATTTTGGCAAATAACCATGCAGGTGGCAATAAATCTGGCGCCACTACTACCCAGACATCTGCCTTTGTCGCAAGAGGTAAAACAAAATCACGCAAGATTCGGCCAGCGAAGTTTTTCTTTCCTGGAACTGTAAAGAATTTCACTCCGTCGGGCGCGTCACTTGCCACACCTAGCGCGCGAACCTCGACATCGCATCCACCTTTTACTAGCGCGTTACTCAGGCGATGAAGACGCGCATCAGCAACGTTATCTGCGCTTGTGAGAATTGCTACCGAGAGAGCCACGGTTTAATCTTAATGATTCCGGGGAATTTGCGAGTTGTTATAAGGAAATCGCGCTGAAATTATTTGAGAATTTGGGCTGAAAACGTTCGTTGTGAAAGAGGAATCTAGATTTAGAAATCTTCGTCATTTGATGGAAGGGTTCCAACGTTTAGAAAATCTAGGTATTTTTCGGTAATTGCGCCAGGCTCACCCTTGGCCAGAATCTCACCTTTGTGCATCCAAATTGCGTGAGTACATAAGTCCTTAACGGTTTGAAGTGCGTGGGAGACAATCACAATAGTTCGCGCTTCTTTCACAAGCTCGCGCATGCGAAGGAAAGACTTTTCTTTGAATGCAGCATCGCCAGCTGAAAGGGCTTCATCAAGAAGCAAGATATCTGGAGTCATCGCGACTGCGACTGCGAAAGCAACGCGGCCATACATTCCAGAGGAATAAGTGCGTACTGGCATATCTATGAAGCCATCAGGCAAGTCGGCAAACTTTGCAATTTCATCGGTCTTATTTGCGATCTCTTCTTTTGACAGGCCAGATGCAAGTCCGCCCAAGATGATGTTGTCGCGGCCCGAGAGCGCAGGATTGAAGCCCACGCCAAGTGCGAGGAGTGTTGAGATTTTGCCGTTAACAGTGATGCGACCTTCACTTGGAGGCAAAATGCCAGCGATAGAACGCATCAGTGTTGATTTACCAGCACCATTCGCGCCAACGATGCCGAGAACAGAACCATGTGGAATATCTAAATTCATATGCTTGACCGCTTCAACCGTTCGCATACGTACCTTTTCGCCCTTACTTGCACGCATGACGGCGTTTTTCAAGGTTTTCTTTGTATCGACATTGATTTTGTAGGTAATCGATAAGTCTTCGATGCGAACAGCTAGATCATCTGGCATATCAATAAGCATGCGATTTTTATTGCGGGGCGAGTTAGATGCGGACAGCGAAATCACGCTCCCTTGAAATAAAGAAGTAACCACCAAAGACCATTGCAATAAGTGCCCATACGAGCAATCCAATTAATTGGGCCAGCGTTGGTGCGTGTCCACGAATCCAGATTTCAGATGTTGCGGCAAGGGCTGGTCCAAGTGGATTCACATACAAAATAACGCGGTGCCAACCATGCAACATTTCAGGAAGCCATAGAACTGGGGATCCGTACAACCAAATTCGAGTTGTGTATGAGAGCAACTTTGATGTATCGCGGAAGTACACGTTCATTGTTGCAAAGATAAGCGCCATTCCAAATGCTGTTAAAGCCAAGCAGGCTGTTACATATGGAATCCACAAAAGAGCCCAACTGAAAATATGGACATCAGCTTTTGGAATGAAAATCTTTCCCAAGATAACAACCGCGATGTACACGGGGATTGTTGGAAGATATTGCCAGAATGAGCGAATTGCAGAAGACAGAGGGAGAAGTGTTCGTGGGAAAGCCTGGTTCAAGATGAGGCGACCACCTTGGGTGATGGATTGCGCGCCATCACTTATTACATTTTGTGCGAAGTAAAAGGTAAAAAGCCCAATCAGAATGTGGGCGAGGGTGGTGAAACCGTGGGCTTTATCTGATCCACCGCGAAGAACTGTTACCAAGAGGAAATAGACGAAGGCCAAAAGAAGAGGATTGAGAACGAGCCAGACTTTTCCAAGGTTGCTATCGAGGTACTCGGCCTTGTCGGCGAAGCGCGCTAGTTCGAGAGAGAAACGTTTGCGTCTCCAAAATTCACGCATGTATCCGCGAATTGGCGGGAGTGATGCCCGATGAGGTTCGAAGACTTGGATGCGCGGAGCGTAGGTGACGGCACGTGGTGCCTGCGCTTCATTTTTTTCCTCCGCCATAGTGCGTAAGTGTGCCATTAACGGGTGTGAATTACACAGTTTGCGCTTTTGCCTCGGCGCCGAGTCTCAATTGTGGCGACTATTCGGGTCGTCAGGTTTTACAAACCTCACGTTCGCCACAGAAGTACAAGTTCAATCCAAATAACTAGGAAGAAAGTAGAAATCAATGAAGAAACCGATGTATTCATCTCAAGCGGCTTTGATGCGCAAGAGTTCAGTCGCTCTCGCTGTAGTTGCCTTAACTCTAGGAGCGATATCCATGGAATCTGCTTTTGCAGCGGATTCAACAGCTCCGATCGACCTCAACAAAATAGCGTCACCAGTGACACCAGTGACACCAGTGACATCCGTATTACCGGTCTCTCCGTTTTCTTCGGTCACTCCCGTTTCTCCGGTCACTCCCGTTTCGACCGCGGTCGTGCCCAAAGCGGTAGTAAAGAAAGTCGCAGTAAAGAAAGTCGCAGTCAAGAAAGTCGCAGTAAAGAAAGTCGCAAAGAAAAGTACCGCTTCCAAGAAAAATAGTTCCAAGATTCCTGGAAGTAGTGCGAAGGGAATTAATGCGCGAACGCCGGGCAAGGCTTCAAAGGCAACACCTGCAAAGGTGGCAAAAGCTGTTACTTCAGCTAAGAAAGCAGTTGTGACAAAGGTTGCTGCCAAGAAGGCAGTAGTCAAAAGCGCGACGAAAAAGTCTGCAACGAAGGTTGCGCGAAAGGTAAGTCGGATTGCTAAACCTCGCGCTCGCTTGCGTTTGAGGGCGTAACTCAGTAGAAATCTGAAGAATGTGAGGGAAAATCCTAAAGCAGGAATTCAGGTTGTAAGGAATCCCATCATCTACTCCCTTGCATGTCCAACGGCAGGGGAGTACCTTCTTAAGTAACGAGATGGAGGAAATTATGCAGATCGTTTTTCATTCCAGGAATGCAGACCTTGCTGAAGATTTTCGAGGAATTGCAAAGGATAAATTAGAGAGCCTTCTGAGGTTCGGAGTAAAACTGGATGAAATAAAAGTTGAGATAAAACATGAAGCCAATCCGCATCACGGTAAATCATCACACTCGGTTGTCTTAACAACGCATGGAAGTGGACCTTTTATGCGCGCCGATGGTGAAGGCTTCAACGATTTAGCAGCGTTCGATAAGGCGGTCGAAGCCATCGAACTTCAGATTCGCAAACTGCACGAACGCGATAAAGATTATGCTCGCGAGACACTTCGTGAGAAAACTGTGAACGAATAGGCGTATCGTTCTCAACATGCAAGAGAAAATAATTAGCGGCCTATCAGAAGGTTGGTGGATGTTCTTCCACACGTTCTGGGCGTTAGTACTGGGGTTCACTCTTTCGGGGGTTGTCCAAGCTTTTGTCACTCGAAAGTCGATGGAGTCAGCTTTAGGGAAACGAGATGCCCGAACAATCGGCAAAGCTTCATTTTTCGGCATGGTCTCTTCTTCTTGTTCTTATGCCGCATCAGCCCTAGGTCGATCAATATTTATTAAGGGCGCAGATTTCACAACGTCGATGGTCTTTATGTTTGCAAGCACAAACTTAGTCATTGAACTTGGAATTGTCTTGTGGCTTATGTTGGGATGGCAGTTTGCTGTCGCAGAATTTGTTGGCGGAGCAATCATGATCATTTTGCTTGCTCTCACTTTGCCACGTGTTATTTCTTCGAAATTAATAAATCAGGTACGAAGTGATGAGCTCGCCAAGGATGGAAAAAATGCCGCCTTCATGGCACCGCCCGTTGGAATGACAATGCTTTCCATGGCAGATTCGGCTATAGATTCCGACATTAATTCCGTTATGGGTACCACATCGATTGATGAGAGCAATGGTGCAAGTAAATGGAGTCACAAGAAGAATTGGATTAGCGCTGCCGGATACACCATGGGCGACTTCATTATGCTTCGCAAAGAGTTAGTTATCGGATTCATTGTTGCAGGATTAGCAGCAACCGTTGTGCCGTTCTCATTTTGGCAGTCATTATTCATCTCCAATCACGGTTTTCTCTCTGCTCTTGAGAATGCGATTATTGGACCATTCCTTGCTTTCATAAGTTTTGTCTGCTCGGTCGGAAATGTTCCACTCGCGGCCGCGCTCTGGCATGCGGGCATCACTTTCGGCGGAGTTGTTGCATTTATATTTGCCGACCTTCTGGCTTTTCCTCTCGTCATGATTTACAGAAAATATTACGGAAACAAGATTGCTCTTCGAATGAGTTTTCTCTTTTGGGCAATTATGAGCACGAGCGGTCTCATTACTCAGGGGATCTTCTCGCTTCTAAAATTGGTTCCCTCCGATAGCCATCGCAATATGTCTATGAGTCGAATCGGTTGGAACTACACGACCATCCTGGATGCGCTCTTTTTGGTTGTTTGCCTTGTTGTGTACGCGCTATACAAGAGCCGCAACGTTGAAGACGACAGTGAATTCGCCCAGGATCCTATCTGTGGAATGCAGGTACGAAAAGAAGATGCGCCAGCCTCAACCGAATATGAAAGCAAGATGTATTACTTCTGCATGGATGGTTGCAAAGAAGGCTTTCTCAAAGAGAAGGCGACCCGATAGCCGATAGCCGATAGCCGATAGCCGTAGTGTCATTCGTTAGCAGTCAAAGCTAGTAATTAGTTAGAAGGGCAACCAAATCCAAACTCTGCCTGGACATCGGCTGGAACAACACCACATCCAACAGTTGCAGTTCCATAATCAATTACTTTCCACGAACCACTTGTTGCAGAGGCCCATCCATATGCTGGATCGGTTACGGGAAGATAAGGGATACTCTCAAAAATTATGTATTTTGAATTCTTGAGTGAGTAACGCACATTTGTGATGGCTGCGAAATAGTCGCCAAAATTTGCGAGTGCTAAGAATTGTCGTCGAAGGTCTTGAATAACCGAACTCGGTACGTTCTTTCCACCCGCGTATCTTGCAGTATCAGATTTAAATGTCTCTGGAATTTGTCCGATTAATGCCCAAGGAACATAAACTTGACTGAGTTCTGTTGCCGATGCATTTGGCCACACTAAATGCCAGCCAGCTTCTGTTGCATTGCCAGTGGGCAACTTTGTTTCGATTTGCGCCTTTACTGCTGCGTCATCCCAAGTCTTCAACTTCGGATATTTGCCTTCGAAAGTTTGCGTGAGTTGGGCGATTCCCTTTCGCAGCGTTGCATCATCCGGGCGTTGATTTCCTGATTGTGGACCACAGGCCGAGAGAAGGGTGAGCATTAATGCGCTTAACGCTATGAACGAACTCGTTCTGAACAACTTCTGCGAACTTCTCTTCGGATTCATGGTTTGAGCCTACCCAAAGCGCGAAAGAAAATGCATAGAGTCGCAAAGTTCCATTGAATTCACAGGAAGCTCAATGGTCAGCAACAAATTTTCGGCAACCGTAGTTACCTGCCCTCGTGGCAATAGAAACGTTTCGAGATTCACATCGGGAATTTGGTCTTTTAAGTGACCTTATGAGCAACCCCGAAGTGGAGGAGATCTGGCTTAATTCTCCAAATCGAATCTTTGTCGCAAAATCTGGTGTCAGTGAACTTACGAATATCGTGATGTCTTCGGCTGAAGTGAGGGACTTAGTTGAACGACTCTTGATGTGGGGCGGGCGACGGCTCGACCTATCTCATCCGTTTGTTGACGCCAGATTGCCTGATGGAAGTCGGTTGCACGTGGCTATTCCAGAAGTCACGGCAACCCATTGGGCGGTCAATATACGAAAGCACCTTGTCAGGGGTAAATCTCTTCAAGAGTTAGCCGACCTGAATGTGATGACGCCAACGATTGCCTCTTTCTTGGGACGGGCCGTTCAGGCTGGACTCAACATTATGGTGAGTGGATCAACCCAAGCTGGGAAAACAACCCTTCTCAATGCTTTAGTTAGTTCGGTTTCATTGCGCAGTCGGGTTATAACAATTGAGGAAGTCTTCGAATTGAAGCCGCGCTTACCTGACTGCGTTGCATTGCAAACTAAGCCAGCAAATTTGCAAGGGGAGGGTGAAATTCCATTGCGCCGGCTAATCAAAGAGTCACTGCGTATGCGACCAACACAAATAGTTGTAGGAGAAATTCGTGAAGCCGAGTCACTGGACTTGCTCATAGCTCTGAACTCAGGCATTCCGGGTATGGCGACTATTCACGCAAATTCAGCGCGTGATGCCATCGCCAAACTTCAAATACTCCCTCTTCTAGCTGGTGAAAATATCTCGCATGAATTCATCGCGCCGATAGTTGCCAACGCCATTGATTTGATAGTGCACACAACCATTCTTCGAGAGACCGGAGTTCGCAAGATCACGGAGATAGGATTCATTACAGGCAGAGTTGAAAATAACAATGTCGAGGTCGAACCCCTCTTTACTTTTCGTCCACATCCCAATTCAAATCCCAATTCCGGTGACTATGAAACCGGTTTGGGCGATCCTGAAAGAATCTTCGAACGGCGACGCTTGTGAGTAGGAGAAGGAAAGATAATTCAACATTAAGATTTTCCCTTGCAAAGCAGAAGGACTTCTTACAAGCCTTGGTATTTTTCTTTCTGGGACTTTTAATTGCGCAAACAATCATCGGTTCGCTTTTGTTGGCTCTGCCATTTGCTGCAGGCACCGCGTATCTGCCTTTCTACTTCACCCAGAGAAAGCAAGTGCAGGATCGCCTGGCGCTGGCTCTTTTGTGGCCAGAAATCATTGATCATTTAATAAGTGGACTCAGGTCCGGGTTGTCCTTGGCTGAGACCCTGGTTCAACTTTCCACTCGCGGACCTGACCGCGCTCGAGCCATATTTGCTGACTGCGAATCTCTTCTTCGCTCTATAAATGGTTTCCCAGCTGTTTTTGCTCACATCAAATTGGAATTCAGCGATTCCATTGCTGACCAAGTTTGCGAAGTTCTGGATTTTGCCAGACAGTCAGGAAGTCGAGATATCGCCATCATTTTACGAACGCTGGGAGATCATATTCGCGCAGATATCGCGATCAAATCCGAGATTCGTGCCAAACATGGATGGATTAAAAACTCTGCCGTAATTGCAACGCTTGCACCATGGATTTTGTTGATGATTCTCTCAGCACAACCGACGACGATTCGCGCCTTCTCAACGGGAACAGGAATAGCAGTTCTCATACTGGGAGCGGGAATGAGTGCTCTTGCATTTTTTTGGATGGGCAAAGTCGGCAAAATTGAAGAACCGCCACGAATATTTATGAGAGCTGTGTAACGAGTAGTGAATCTTTTAATGTCTCTATTCATTCTTTTTCCGATATTGCTTATCGGTGGATTAATGCTGATAGATGACCTTAGAGAGGATGTGCATTCAATATATTCTGATCAGATATTTAAGCAACGAAGAAAGAAGGAGTTGCATCAGATTGAGTTGGAGTTCCCTAGCGTTGTAGAACTATTTACGATTCTCGTCTCAGCGGGTATGAGCCCATCTGCGGCGCTTCTTCGGATTAGCGAGGTGAGCACGGGAGCATTCGCGCAATTGTTGGGAGAAGCAGTAGATGAAATGCGCAATGGAGCCCCCGTTTCTAACGCACTAGACATGATTAACACTGTCGTAAAGTCTCAAGTAATTCGACGCTTTAATGATTCCATTTTGATTGCAATTGAACGAGGAACTCCTCTGGCTGACGTTATTTCACGCCAAGTTGACGAGGTTCGACAGGCACAACGGACTTCACTCCTCGAACGGGCTGGCAAAGCGGAAATTGCACTCATGATTCCGGTCGTCTTTCTCATCCTTCCCGTTTCAGTTCTCTTCGCTCTATGGCCTTCCTATTTTGCCCTTGGACAAAGTATGGGTTTTTAATGAGTTTGAGATTGATAACGAATATGTATGCGAGGGGTTTTTGACAACACTGAAATCGTTTTTTGGTTGAAACGTCTTTTGCTTGAAACGTCTTTTGCTTGAAACGTCTTTTGCTTGAAACGTCTTTTGCTTGAAAACGTGGAGCGGTACAAAAGATTTCAAAGCGTAGATGTTGATAACCGCTCATCCACAGTCTTCATTCACTTCTATTCATTGGACCGGCGAAAAGAGCAAGATGCGCATTCCCAGAGGTGGACGCATTCCCAGAGGTGGGCGCTTGCAAAGGTAGGCGTATCCAAAGGTGTCTTGGGGAAGCGAGTCAGCGGTAAGGATCTAAGAAGGCAAGTCACAACCAAGTTGAGATCACTAGGAAAGTAGGAGCTTATGAAAATTCGAAGGAGTCAGTATTCACCAGAGGAGCAAATCGAGTTTGATCGATTAGTTGGAAATATTAAGCGTCACATACGTGAGTCATTTACGCTAAAGAAACTCATCAATCCGGGTTGGAAACAATGGGGAATTCGAATTGCGTGCTTTGCAATTGTGAATTTACGACACGGTTTACATCGAGCACGAACTCAGTTGCTCAATGACAGAGGAGATGTGCCTGGCTGGGTGTTGGTTGTATTAATGACCACAGGCCTTGTTACAGCCATTTGGACACTGGCCGCACCTCGAATTCAATCGATTCTTCGGACATCTCTCGACTCAATGAACAACATTCGGTAACACGAAGATGACAGAAAGCCTGATGGTAATGATTCCGCTTTTAATAACTTTTCTAAGCGTATTGCAAGTATCAACCGGGGTGATGGCGCGAGCAGTTTCGACCAATGTGGTTCAGGGCGCGATTGCTACAGCAGCGATCACCGGAAGCGTTGATGCAACATCCGCTGGGTCGAGTGACGTAGTAACGCCAACTTTGATTGATCTTCCCGGTGGTGGCTCCATAGTCGTTGGTTCGCGCCGCATACATCAACTAGCAGTTTCACCACTTTTGCCCGGCGGTGATAACTACGAAGCTACGGGAATTGCGATTCTGGAGTAGTCCAATCGTGCTTCATCCTGATGGAGGAAGCGCTGTTATTGAATTCGTGGCATTGACCCTTCCGCTCTTCGTTCCCTTTGCCATCTATCTAGCGGTGATGAATAATCAAACGCAGATTGCCTTCGACGCTCACAATTTGGCGCGGCAAGTTGCACGAGCATATATAACTAGCCCTTCGGAGGCGCTGACCACTTCTCGAACTAACTTAGTGGTTAGAACATTCATAAATAACGTATTGAAAAGGCACGGCATCACTAATACTCCCGATGTACAAATAATTTGCGCATCATCGCCATGTTTAACTCCAGGATCTGATGTTGAAGTGATTGTTAGCATTCTCGACAACTCCTTAAAGCCGAGCGGGTACCTTAGATTCTTACATGAGAACCCAGCGAGAGTTATTGCTCATGACACCCAGGTCGTCGATTCTTGGCGAAGCACCGAGTGATTGCTTTTCAGTCGATGAATTCTGCACTGGAGACAAAATCAGGTGTGGCTGCCACCGTACAAGCAATACAGCCACAACAGCCACAACAGCCACAACAGCCACAACAGCCACAACAGCCACAACAGCCACAACAGCCACAACAGCCACAACAGCCGAAGACGCGGCCTAATAATTACAAAGGAGATCGAGGATCGCTGACAATACTCTCCACTTCTCTCTTCTTAATTCTGGTTCTAACATCTTTTGTAATTATGAACGCCTCATCTGCATTCTTAGCGAAGCGTGAATTGGTACAGATTGGGGAGGCGGTTGCAACGAGAGCTGCACAACATCTAGACCAAGGCGCATATTATTCAAATAATCCAACGTACTTCGTGAATTCGACCGCCGCACTTCCTATCGATTGCTCGGCTGCCTACCAATCTTTTTCCAATGAAATTGCGCAGTCAAACTTAAGAAACAATCAAATCCATTTTTCGGGTTGGAGTTGTGACGGATATTCGATTCATGCATCAATTTCCACGCAAACTAAACACTTATTCGCGCTACCGATAATCGGCTCAGACAACCCTTTTACAATTACCGCAGAAATTTCAGTTCTCAATCGACTGCAAGCTGCGCAGTGAGTGAGGACATTTTCGTGGATCCAATAAACGGCCTCCCAATACCGCTAACAAGCAATACCGTTGACACGCAATACCGCTATCAAAGAATCAGGCGGCGCTGTAATTGAGTTAGCGGCTTGTCAGTTATTCTTTCCCCATGGCAGCGCGCGAATGGGAAGCAGAGGTCGAAGCTCTCAATGGCGTACTCAAAAGCATTGAGGCCGTCTTAAATCTCCCAAAGCTGGAGAAGGAATCCATTGAGTTGGAAGCAGAAGCGAGCGCACCAAATCTTTGGGATGACCCCGAGAAGGCTCAGGTTGTCACAAGCAAACTTTCCAGAGTGCAAGCAACGCTCAATCGTGCGAAGACAATTCGTCGCCACCTTGAAGAAATTCCGTTGTTGTATGAATTAGCAATGGAGGAGAAGGATTCAGCCGCGGTCCTTGACGCTGGGAATGAACTAGATGCTATTGAAAAGACAATTAGAGAGTTAGAAGTTCAAACTTTGCTTAACGGTGAATATGACGATCGCGACGCACTTGTCACGATTCGCTCCGAAGCCGGGGGAGTCGAGGCTGCTGATTGGGCTCAAATGGTCCAGCGAATGTATCTGCGGTATTGCGAGCGCAAAGGCTACAAAGTTGATGTGCTTGAAACCTCATACGCCGAAGAAGCGGGAATTAAATCCTCTACATTCCGAGTAACAGCTCCATACGCATACGGCCACCTCTCTGTAGAGCAGGGAACCCATCGCCTAGTTCGTATTTCTCCGTTTGACTCACAATCTCGCAGGCATACCTCCTTTGCAGGAGTTGAAGTAGTTCCCGTTGTTGCGCAGAGCGATCACGTTGAGATTGATGAAAAAGATATTCGTGTAGACGTATACCGTTCATCAGGCCCTGGTGGTCAGGGCGTAAACACGACTGACTCAGCCGTACGCATCACGCATCTATCAACAGGGATTGTTGTTTCTTGTCAGAACGAACGTTCACAAATTCAAAACAAGGCAACTGCGATGGCAGTTTTACAATCTAAGTTATTGGAACGTCGTCGCCAAGAAGAGCGTGCGCGCATGGATGCCCTCAAAGGTGACACAACAGGTTCTTGGGGAAATCAAATGCGCTCATACGTATTGGCTCCATACCAAATGGTGAAAGATCTGCGCACGGATTATGAAGTTGGAAATCCATCTGCAGTTCTAGATGGAGATATCGATGGTTTTATTGAGGCCGCAATTAAATGGAGAAAGAGCTCCTAGTTTTACTGAGTGGAGAAAGAGCTCCTAGTTTTACTGAGTGGAGCAAGATCGCCTAGTTTTACTCTTTTTATCTTTTATTCATCGGTTTCGCCCAAATTTCTTGCCACATTCACGCGTAATTGGGTTTTCTCACAGCGAATTCCGCGCGTATTTCCCCGCTCTTCGCCCTGCCCCTACCTAAACTTTGGACTGTATCGGGAGGCGTGCTTTCCGTAGTGGTGTTGAAGGAAGAATTAAGGAGTAAATGTGATTCGTTTTGAGAATGTGACCAAGTTATATCCGAAGCAGGAGAAGCCTGCTCTGGACAGAGTGAATTTGGATATTGCGAAAGGCGAATTCGTTTTTCTTGTAGGACTTTCCGGATCTGGAAAATCCACATTTTTGCGATTATGTTTGCGCGAAGATATGCCAACTTCGGGAACAATCACCGTTGCAGGCAAGGATTTGGGAACTTTGGCCTCACATAAAGTTCCGGAACTTCGCCGCCAGGTAGGAACGGTTTTCCAAGACTTCCGTTTGCTTCCAAACAAAACTGTTTTTGAGAATGTCGCTTTTACGCTTCACGTCCTCGGTTACACCCAGAAGGAAATTAATCGCGAAGTTCCAGAAGTGCTTGAGCTTGTAGGTCTTGAAGAGAAAGCAGACCGTAAACCATCTGAACTTTCTGGCGGCGAACAGCAACGTGTCGCTATCGCTCGCGCTTATGTCTCCCGCCCAATGATCTTAATTGCAGATGAACCAACTGGAAACTTGGACCCAGCTACTTCAGTTGGAATTATGAAGTTGCTCGACAGAATTAATCGAGAAGGTACGACTGTGGTGATGGCTACTCACGATTCAGGAATCGTGGATCAAATGCGCAAGCGCGTTATTGAGCTCGATGGCGGTCAGGTCGTCCGCGATCAAGTTCGTGGCGTCTATGGGTACACCGGTTGATCGGTAGTGCCACAAAAAGAAAGTTTGAATCGGTAATAAAGGGCAAGACAGGGCAAGACAGGGCAAGAAAGTTTGAATCGGCAAGACAGGGCAAGAAAGTTTGAATCGGCAAGACGAGACAGAAAGCGGTAAAAGAAGATGCGCGCAGCGTTTGTAGCGAGTGAAGTAAAAATTGGCATTCGCCGCAATCTCACCATGACATTTGCCGTAATGGTCACCATTGCTATATCGCTTACGCTTCTTGGAATCGGATTGCTTACTAACTCCCAAGTCCGAGTAATGAAGGATTATTGGTATGACAAGATTGAAGTATCCGTATTCTTATGTGGATCCCTTTCTGAATCACCATCGTGCGCTGGGGGCCCAATCACTGCTGGCCAACGCTTGGCAATTCAGCAAGATCTGCAAGCTCTTCCTGTAGTTCAAAATGTTTTCTATGAGTCACAGGCGCAGGCATACCAACACTTCCAAGAGCGATTTAAGAATTCTGCGATTGCACAAAATGTGACCCCGGATCAACTTCCAGAATCATTCCGAGTGAAATTGAAGGATCCAACTAAATTTGCTGTTATTCAATCTGCCTTTGCTGGCCGACCAGGAGTGGATACCGTTCAAGACCAGCGAGCAATCCTCGACAAATTCTTTAAGCTTTTGAATGTATTGCGCGATGGTGCTCTTGCTATTGGTGTTGCATCTATTGGAACAGCGATGCTGCTTATTTCAAATACACTTCGAATTGCAGCGTTTAATCGACGCCGCGAAACGGGCGTGATGAAACTTGTCGGCGCAACCTCATTTTCTATTCAATTACCATTCCTGCTTGAGGGAGTATTCTCGGCAATCATCGGTTGGATGGTTTCAACTGGGTTACTCTCATTATTCAAGCTTCTCATCTCTTCTAGAGTCGCTCCGCTTTTGAGTTTCACTCGATTCTTCACGTGGTCAGATGTCTGGGTTGCCTCCGCAGAATTGCTCGGGGTGGGCCTTCTTATCTCATCAGTTTCTTCAGTAATTACTCTTCGCCGCCACTTAAAAGTCTGATTTGAGCCCCAATGGGGGCGGTTGGCTAATCAAAGGCAACATTTTGCGAGAGAATGTGTCTATACAGATGTACCCATAAATGATTCTGCCTGTCCAGTGCAGGTTGATTCGTAACGACTGAAATGGAGGTGATGAGATGGTTAAGGAAACAGGCAAAAAGATGATTGCCCAGAATAAGGCTGCTCGTCATGACTATTTCATTGAAGAAGTTTATGAATGTGGGATTGTTCTTAATGGGACCGAAGTTAAATCACTTCGTGCTGGTCGAGCATCATTGATCGATGGTTTTGCAACGATTGATGAGGGCGAGGCATGGTTGGAAGGAATTCACATTCCTGAATACAACGAAGGAAGTTGGACTAACCACACACCTCGTCGTAAGCGAAAGCTCTTGATGCACCGTCGTGAAATCGACAAGCTTCATTCAATCATCAAACAAGGTGGTCTCACACTGGTGCCTCTTTCTTTGTATTTCAAGGATGGTCGCGCAAAGGTTGAGATCGCTCTGGCTAAAGGCAAAAAGGCGCACGACAAGCGTCAAACCCTTTTGGAGAATCAAGCCAAGCGCGAGATTGCGCGTAATTTCTCGCGGAGTAATTCCGGCAAGGATTACTAGTCGCTTCAGAGCCATAAGGCGAGGATTACTAGTCGCTTCAGACCCATTAGAATTGGGTTCTATAAATTGCAGGAATGAAAACTACATATGGATGCGTTACATAAATGCTTTCAATTTCCATGTTCAAACCATGGGGGTGATCGGTTTCGACTTTAGTTGTTGGAACAGAGGAAGCGGGCCGAGGAAGCTTGGATGATCTCGTTAACCAAAAACCAAGCAAAACTATAACTGCAGATAAAACTACAGTTGATTTCGCTCTAGCTGCATAAG
>CAIKKN010000004.1 GCA_903827945.1 uncultured Actinomycetes bacterium
GGCGAAGATCGCCTTCGATTTTAAAGTTAGATTCAATGAACTCACGAAGTTTTGCTAGCTCGGGCTCTTGAAGATCTTTAACGCGGGTATCTGGATTTACTCCGGTAGCAGCAAGAGTTGCATGCGCGCGAGTTAATCCAATCCCGAAGATGTAAGTGAGCGCAATCTCAACACGCTTTTCACGTGGTAGATCGACGCCAACAAGACGTGCCATATCTATTACCTTTTCTATATCCGGAAGGTCCTCCGCAATGCATCCAATGTTTCACAACATTAGTCTCGGCCTACCGGTCCGAGAGTTTCAAGTATTGCTACTTGAATCGCATCACGCGTTTTTATTACTGGTACTGCAAAAGAATTAGTTTTGACTAACCCTGTCTCTGCTTGTGACGAAGGTTGTCGCAAATGACCATGACGCGACCATTACGACGAATGACTTTGCACTTGTCGCAAATCTTCTTCACGCTTGGTTTTACCTTCACGATATTCCTTCTTTCTTACTTGTAACGATAAATAATGCGACCTCGTGTTAGGTCATATGGACTGAGTTCTACAATCACACGATCTTCAGGCAAAATGCGAATGTAGTTCTGTCGCATCTTTCCGGAGATGTGTGCAAGCACAACGTGTCCATTTGTTAACGTCACTCGGAACATGGCGTTAGGAAGTGCTTCAGCTACAGAGCCTTCAATTTCGATGGCGCCGTCTTTCTTAGCCAAGCAGTACCTACTTTTCTGAACCGGGTTTGGTTAATCCAGCCTCTAGTTCTTTATCTAGGGGCAAGATGAGAATTCTAGGGGGAAACTCGCCATACGGGAAATCGGGCATTTCACCCTTTTGGGGGTATAAGACGCCCTATTGGACCGGATTTTGGGTGACCGAGGTTACCAACCCAAGGGTTTGAAGATAAATATCCAATAAAAATGCCCCTCCTGGAGAGAAGGGGCATTTCTACTTTAAGGGTTAAACGTGGATATCGGCTACCGCCGCAATTGCCTTTGGATTCTTCTTCTGAAGAACAATCAAGGAAATTACGCCAACTGCCATCCATGCTGCCATGAAATATGCCGCATAGGAAAGTGGTGCCGACAAGGAGACGATAAAACCAAGTCCTGGGATACCAGTGATACCAGCTGCATTGAGGAATCCTGGAACCAAGAAGAGGGCTCCTACTGCTGGAACAACGATATGGATAATTGGATGACGTTCTTCTTTACGATGCTTTGCGTAGTAACCAATACACGCAATATTTGCAACGATATAAACAACGACGACAATCACGACAAGGCCAGTTGCAACAATTCCGAATGCAACCTGTGGTGTGTATTTAAAGCCAAGTCCAAGACCGATAACCAATCCGAGAATCAACTGGAGCAGTAGTGCGTTGCGAGGAGACTTGTACTTTGGATCAAGTGCAGCCAACTTCGCTGGGAAGACTCCCGCACGACCAAATGCGTATGCAGTGCGCGTAAATACGTTTGCACCTGCGTTTGCATTCGCAATTGTTGAGTTAACAATCGCAAATAAGACAAGTACGTAGAAAATTGATCCAACGCCCTTAGCTAGGCCATCCCATGGGACACCATTGTTGTAGCCAGCGAAATCCTTGAACTTATCAGGACCAAACGAAACTGTTGCGGCATAAGTAGTAAAAGCATAAACAGCGCCGATCACAACAGTCGCAATCATGATTGCTTTTGGAACATTCTTTCTAGGATCTTTGCTCTCTTCTGCAAGTGGAGCAGCAGCCTCAAAACCAGAGAATGCAAGAAGTGTGAATACTGAACCAGCGATTACACCTGACCATCCACCAAATCCCTTTGCGTTTGCATGAGCTGTTGTGAAGACTGAAAGCGTGTTTGCATGTCCAGCTTTGAAAATCAAAACTGCGCCTAGTAGAACGAATACTGAAATTTCGATAAAGCCAAGCCAAGTACCGACCTTGGCAGAAGTGCGAACGCCGCGGTAAACGAGTGCGCAAACAAGAAGAGTTCCAAGTGTCATGAATACCCACCATGAACCGACCGGGAATCCGTGGCTCTGAGAGTTCCATTCGCCCGCAACCGTGTAACCAAGTTGAAGCATTACAAGTGGAACGATAAGAACTTCTACAGCTGCATAGCCCCAACCGACCAAATAACCCACCCAAGGGCGAAGGCCAATTGCGCTATATGTTGCGACCGAACCAGCTGCAGGGATGTGCTTTGCAAGCTGTCCAATGCTTGATGCGGTGAAGAGAATTCCAATAAATGCGAAAATTACAGCGAGAGGAAGTGCTCCGCCTGCAAGTGGTGCTCCGAAAGGAATTGACGCTGCGATTGCAGCTCCTGGTGCCATGGAGCAGATGGATTGGAATACAACTTCGCGTAATCCGATCGCATTGCCCTCTAATTTATCAACTGACTTACTCATCACTCTCCTGTTTCATTCTCGTTTCTTCCCCTTGGGAATTTCCCAAGGAATATCATTAAAGGCTTAAACCTTTTGCCCGTTCACGAAGTTGTGCGTGCATTCCACCGAATGCTGAAACCTTTGGCAATAAGCTCTTTTCTGCCATCACGACAACGCTGTAATTAGAATCAACAACATTTGCGATTGGCGCTTTTGTTATTTGAGATAACAATTGATATGAATCCATCTGATGTAAGTTATAAAGATCTTGGAACCAGCGAATCATTTCTAACTGAGCAATACGCCAAGAATCTTCCATTGGACGCGAAGATCCAACGGCCATGTAGTGGGTATCATTTTCAATACGAGGCCAGGCCGGTGCCGCGCCCTTTATAAGTTCAACAATAATTATTGCGTCCATTGCGCCTTCTACCGCTGTTCCGCAAGCCTCACCTTCGCCTTGGCGATAGTGTCCATCGCCAATGGAAAAGAGAGCGCCTTCTACATTTACTCCAAGATAAATAGTGGCACCTGTTGTGACTTCGGGAGAATCCATGTTGCCACCAAAACGTTCAGGAACGAGAGCAGAACGAACCTCATTTCCGGCGGGTGCAACTCCAATAGTTCCAAACATTGGATTCATCGGAAGCTCTACAGAAAAATCTCCAAAACGAGATTCGAATCCAACTGTGTTTTTAGTCGAGTCCACTTGATAAACCCATGTGACATCCGGCAGAGCATCTTGCAACATCGCTGTGCGGTCGGTAGAAGTGAGGCCTCCAAAAAATGGAATCGTGCTTGAAATTCCATAACTGCGAGCCGGCTTCATATCTACAATGTGAACGGCAATTGCATCCCCTGGTTGGGCACCCTCAACATAGAAGGGTCCGCTTTGGGGATTCACGTATCTAAAATCTACTTTCTCACTGGAAAGATCATCGATTGAAGTTATTGTGTTGTTAAAAGCATCTTCAGTCCAAATGCGAATTGCAGTTCCTGGCTTAACGCGACGTATCGCTGGATTTCCGCCGAAGGTATAAACAAGTTCATCCCGCGTGGGTTTAAATTCAATAATTTCCATTGCCAAATCGTAGGTGACTAGTCATGCATATTGGGGCTTTATTGATTAGGCTTTTGAGAATATTTATTACTCGAGAGTAGAACTAATCTCAATTCCAAGACGCCCAAGGCGCTCTTTTCCACCATCATGAGCGGTCAATACAAATGGCTTTCCATCAGGGCAAAAAGCAAATGAGTGTTCAAAATGCGCACCGTTCGACTTGTCTGCAGAAATCACAGTCCAATCATCAGAAAGAACCTGAGTTCTAGAAGTGCCACGAGTGATCATTGGTTCAATTGCAAGTGCGAGACCAACTTTAAGCTCCGGTCCGAGACCTGCTTTCCCATAATTCAAAACATGCGGCTCCTGGTGCATCTCCGTGCCAATTCCATGGCCACCATATTCGCGCAAGATTCCGTAAGTGCCTTGTGAATTAATGTAAGACTCGATGGCAGCAGAAATATCCGTGAGGTGTCCCCCAACTTTGCCTGCAGCTATTCCCCGCCACATTGATTCATCACATACGTCCATCAACTTCTGGTCAGCAGGGTCTATCTTTCCGACACCAACTGAGAACGCTGAATCACCATGCCATCCATCAACAATTGCGCCAAAATCAATCGAGATAATGTCACCTTCGACAAACTTTCGTTCATTTGGAATTCCGTGAACAACTTCATGATTGACTGAAGCACAAATTACATTTGGATAGCCGTGATAATTCAAGAACGAAGGGGTCGCTTTATGTTCTTTAAGAACTTTGACTGCAATAGCATCAAGATCGAGAGTTGTTAACCCTGGCTCAATCGCCTCTTTCATTAATCGCAACGCTTCGGCCACAACAAGCCCTGCCACGCGCATCTGCTTAAGCTGCTCAATTGTCTTTATCTGAATAGCCATCATTTACCTGCGCTTTAGGAGACAGCCGCGTTCAATGCGCTGATTGCGCGTTCTGTAATTTCAGAAACGTCACCTTCGGCTGGCGTAGTTATTAGCAGGCCCTCAGCGCGATAAAAAGCAATAATTGGCTTTGTTTGATCAGCATAAACAGTTAAACGGCTTTGAATGACATCAACGCCATCATCAGTACGCTGATAAAGATCTCCGCCACATTTGTCGCATTTTCCTTCAACTGCAGGCTTTTCAAAAAGAATATGAAAACTTGCCTGACAATCTTTACATGTGCGGCGACCAGAAAGACGTTCAACAATTACAGAATCTTCTAGTGAAAGTTCAAGCACTGCATCTAGAGGAGTTTCTTTTTCAGCAAGAATTGCGCGTAAGACTTCTGCCTGCAAAATATTTCGTGGATATCCATCGAGGAGAAAACCGTTCTCCAAATCGCTTTGATTGAGTCTGTCTTTAACCATCTCATTCGTAACAGAATCTGGCACTAGCTGGCCCTTATCAGAGTAAGAAGCAGCAAGCTTTCCAAGTTCAGTTCCACCTTTTATATTTGCACGGAAAATATCTCCCGTTGAAATATGGGGAATGTTGAAGTGAGCAGCAAGATGAACTGCCTGAGTTCCCTTACCTGCTCCTGGTGGTCCAACCAGGATAAGGCGCATTAGTGAAGGAATCCCTCATATGAACGTTGCTGCAATTGGCTTTCAATCTGCTTAGAAGTATCCAAGCCGACACCAACAACGATCAGAATAGCTGTTCCTCCAAATGGGAAGTTTGAAGATGCGCTCACCATAATCAACGCAATAATCGGAATAATCGCAACGAATGCAAGGTATGCCGATCCAGGTGCGGTGATACGAGAGAGAACGTATTGGAGATATTCACTAGTTGGGCGTCCTGAACGAATGCCTGGAATAAATCCGCCGTATGTCTTCATATTTTCTGCAACTTCATCTGGGTTAAATGTGATTGCCACATAGAAGTAGGTGAAGAAAACAATCAAAGTTGCGTACGCAATAATGTAAATAGGGTGATCGCCCTTAACGAGGTTTTGTTCAACCCATGTAGCCCAGCCAGCTTTACTTCCAGAGAAGTTCACGATGAGCGATGGAATATAGAGAAGGGATGATGCGAAAATGATTGGAATAACTCCAGCTTGGTTCACCTTAATTGGGATGTATGTGCTGGTTCCGCCATATGACTGACGTCCTACTTGGCGCTTCGCATATTGAACTGGGATACGGCGTTGTGCCTGTTCCACGAATACAACAGCTGCAACTACCGCAACACCCATAACCATGACAACGAGGAATGCGAAGATTCCTTTTTGAAGTTTAATTGACCAGAGCTGTGTTGGGAAGCGAGCTGCAATTGATGTGAAGATCAAGATAGACATACCGTTTCCGATACCGCGATCTGTGATCAATTCACCGAGCCACATGATTACTGATGTTCCCGCTGTCATTACGCAAACCATTGTTGCGATGTGGGTCCATGAAGTATCAGGAATAATTGCAAGAGAACATCCGCTAAACAAGCGGCCAGGTGTGCGAGCAACAGCAATCAAACCTGTTGATTGCAATACTCCAAGACCAATTGTGAGGTAACGGGTGTACTGGGTGAGCTTTGCCTGACCAGATTGTCCTTCGTTCTTCAGTGCTTCAAAGCGAGGAATAACAACAGTCAGGAGCTGAACAATGATTGAGCTGGTGATGTAAGGCATGATGCCGAGGGCAAAAACAGAAAGCTGTAAGAGCGCTCCACCAGAGAAAAGGTTAACGAGACCAAAGAGGCCACCGTTGTTTGCTTGCTTTAAACATGTCTGGATGTTTGTGTACGAAACACCAGGTGTTGGAATGATTGATCCGAAACGGAAGAGACCCATGATCGCAAGTGTGAAGAAAATCTTCTTACGTAGATCAGGTGTCTTAAAGGCCTTACCAAATGCTGAAAGCATTTATATCGCTCCTAAGTTATCCGTTTCGGTTCTGAATCATTAATTATTAAAGCTTTTACTTCTTTACTGCAGTAACTGTGCCACCAGCAGCTTCAATCTTTCCAGATGCTGAAGCAGAATATGCGTGAACAGAGAGATTAACCTTGACGGAAATTTCGCCGTTTCCAAGCAACTTCACTGGGTAGCCATCGCGTACTGCACCCTTTGCAATGAGATCTTCAACAGTTACATCTCCACCCTTTGGATAAAGAGCGTTGATTGTTGAAACGTTCACTGGCTGGTATTCCACGCGCTCTGGGTTTTTGAAACCACGAAGCTTAGGAAGACGCATTACCAATGGGAGCTGACCACCTTCGAAACCGGCACGAACAACGTTACGAGCACGTGTTCCCTTGCCGCCACGACCAGCAGTCTTACCTTTTGATGCCTCACCGCGACCCTTACGAGTCTTTGTCTTCTTCGCTCCAGGAGCTGGGCGAAGGTGATGTACCTTGAGAACCATTCTTATTCGACCTCCTCAACCTTAACGAGATGGCGAACAGCGACGACCATTCCACGAATTTCTGGACGATCTTCCTTCACCACAACGTCACCGATGCGCTTTAAACCGAGTGAACGCAAAGTTTCGCGGTGTTCAGGACGACCGCCAACTTTGGAACGTAGTTGTGTAACTTTTAAACGAGGCATTATGCACCTACCGATGCGATGGCACGCACAAGAGCTGCAGGTGCGACATCTTCTAGGGATTTTCCGCGACGAGCAGCAATCGATGCAGGATCTTCAAGATCCTTCAAAGCTTGTGCAGTTGCATGAACCATGTTGATTGGGTTTGCTGAACCAAGAGACTTGGTCAAGACATCTGTAATACCTGCGCACTCGAGAACGGCACGAACTGGGCCGCCTGCGATGACTCCGGTACCTGGGCTAGCTGGGCGAAGTAGAACAATGCCTGCTGCCTTCTCACCTGTAACTGGGTGAGGAATAGTTCCGTTGACTACTGGGACCTTGAAGAATTGCTTCTTCGCATCTTCAACAGCCTTAGCAATAGCTTGAGGAACTTCCTTAGCCTTGCCGTAACCGATTCCGATTGTTCCCTTTTGATCACCGACGACTACAAGTGCTGTGAAGGAGAAACGACGTCCACCCTTTACAACCTTTGCTACGCGGTTGATGAAGACAACGCGCTCTGTGTATGGACTCTTCTCTTTCTCAGGTCCACCATCACGACGGTCGCGACGTTCACGACGATCGTTGCTCTTACCGCCGGCGTTGTTATCGCCTGTACGAGGAGTTGTTGCTGGAGCTGCCATTAGAAGTCCAATCCATTCTCGCGAGCACTGTCAGCTA
>CAIKKN010000005.1 GCA_903827945.1 uncultured Actinomycetes bacterium
GTAAACAATTGCTTCTGCAGTTGAACGCTTACCGTGTAGCAATACGCGGTTGATCAGCGCAGTAACGACAGGTGAGTTGTAAACAGGATCTGCAACAACTGGGTTCTTGGTGACGGGACCTTTACGTGGCATAAGTTTTTACCTACTTCTTATCTTTTTTAGCGCCGTAGCGGGAGCGTGATTGCTTACGATCTTTAACACCTTGTGTATCTAGAGAACCGCGAATGATCTTGTAACGCACACCTGGTAGATCTTTTACACGACCACCACGAACAAGAACGATTGAGTGCTCTTGTAGGTTGTGACCTTCACCAGGAATGTATGCAGAAACTTCCATGCCAGAAGTGAGACGCACACGAGCTACCTTGCGAAGCGCAGAGTTAGGCTTCTTAGGTGTCGTTGTATAAACACGTGTACATACTCCGCGACGTTGTGGACTTCCCTTAAGACCAGGAGTCTTTGTCTTCGTCGTCTTATCGGAGCGACCCTTACGGACCAGCTGCGCAATTGTTGGCACTTCTTCTCCTCTGTTTACATTAAGCAGTTACTGCGATTCATTTTCAATTCGTATCTATCTCCACGTATTTCTACGTAACACGAGGTCGGGTGTGTTGCCACAACTTCGCATATCTACGCTTAAAACTTTTCAGATTAAGCGTGCGGACATAGCTCGTCTTGCAGATGAGCAGAGGAGTAAGGTATCTGACCAATGCCGGAACGGTCAAAACGAGGCTTTTACTCCTGCCCGCCCCGACAGTGGTGTAATTCCCCAAAAATCCACCGCTCGGGCGTGTCGCACCCTATGCTTAAGGCATGAGCCAGGTTATTGCACCAGAAAAGCCTAAATTACGGGGTCTGATCCACTTGATTATGTCCCCTGTCAGTCTGGTGGCCGGTTTAGTCCTTATTACTACCGCCGATCGCCTCCAAGGGCGCATTACTTTGGGGATTTTCACGCTCACGGCCGTCACTTTGTTCACCTGCAGCGCCATTTATCACCGGATTGCCTGGAAACCCAAGGCAAAGGCCCTTTGGCGCCGGATCGACCATGCAAACATCACCATTTTGATAGCCGGCAGCTATACCCCCTTCGCCGTCTACCTGCTCTCGCACAATCAGGCAACCATTTTGCTCTCCTGCGTATGGGGAGGAGCGATTCTCACCTCAATTCTTCGTATTACCTGGCTTAACGCTCCCAGATGGCTTTATGTCATCGCATATATCGCACTCGGTTGGGCTGCCGTCTTTTATCTTCCAACATTTTGGACGGAAGGCGGCGTTGCGGTGTTTGTTTTAATTGCAGCAGGCGGACTTTGTTACACCGCGGGTGGAATTATTTACGCGCTAAAGAAACCAAACTTTTCAATTAACTGGTTTGGATTTCACGAACTCTTTCACGCATTTACCGCTGCTGCATTTATGTTGCAATTTATTGCTGCAGCGTTAGTTATTTTTCAAAAAAGCTAATTAATTTCTTTTACTACAATTTTGTAATTGTTGATTGGTCTTCCAGCAGTTCCGTACTGAAGTTCGAGAGCAACTAATTTTCTATCTGCCATTTGAGTTAAATATCTCTGCGCTGTGGCTCTTCCAATTCCAAGTTCACCGGCTACTTCACTAGCGCTCATGGCTTTTGAATTTTCTTGAAGGCAAGCAAGTATCAGCGCTGTTGTTGGATTTCTCGTTGCAGATTCTTCCACATTTACTTTATTACCTCTCAAAAGTGCGACCGTAGCATCGGCATCTTCCTGAGATATTTCACTTGCAGAATTTAGTCGAGCCTGTGCTGATTTATATGTTCTAAGTCTTTCAATTAATTCATTGCCATTAAACGGTTTTACGATATATGTTGCCGCACCGAGTTGCACGGCATCTTTAAGACTTTGCGAATCGCGCGCTGCAGTAATTACAAATACATCAGGCTTCGAACCTCTAGGTAACTGTTGTAAGCGGGCAAAGAGCTCCAAGCCATGTTCATCGGGTAGATACAGATCCAAGAGCACCAAATCAGGTTTTTCCTCGATGACCATTTGGTATCCACGGGCTGCAGTCGAAGCGACGCCGATTACCTCGAAATCCGGGTCTTTTGCTACATAGGCTGCATTAATTTCAGCAACACGGAAATCATCTTCAATAATGAGGGTGCGAATCATTTCTTCACCGGAACTTCTACGACAAAGACTGCCCCATGGTTGTTGTAACACGTGATGGAACCGCCAGATTGCTTCACGAGTCTAGAAACAATGGCCAGCCCCAGTCCTCGATGAACTGAATTCTCAACTTTCTTAGTAGAAAAACCATCTTCAAAAACGATCTCCGGGCGGGGTTCTGGGAGTCCACTTCCATTGTCTCTCACAGTAATAATTTTTGAGTTGCTGTGGCTCGCTTGAAAAGAGAGACTTACCTGAGCATCTGGACGAGCAATCACTGCATCTATGGCGTTATCAATTAAGTTACCAATGACGGTTATTTGCGCATTTAGGTCCAGACTTAAATCATCCAACGAGGTTTGCGGATCGATATTTAACACGACGCCTTTCTCTCGCGCAATTACAACTTTTGCTAAAAGTAAAGCGGTGACAGTCTGATTAGCAATCTTGTCGTTTAGTTTTTCGGCAAGATCTGCATCCATTGCTGAAATTTCACCGAGGTATTCCTGCACGTCATCAAATCGACCTAGCTCAACCAGACCTGAAAGGGTATGGATACGGTTCGCGTATTCGTGTTGCTGGGCTCGAAGGGCATTTGTTAGATTTGTGACGCTGTCGAGTTCTCGCATAAGTCCGATATGTTCTGTTCGGTCTCGCAGGGTAATTACTGAACCTATGTGGCGGCCCAATTGGCGAACTTGTCTTGAATTGATTTTCAAAGAGAACTTATCATTCAGCACAATCTCGTCATCTCCTTGGGGAGTTTCACCTTCTAATAAATCAAGTAATCGCCCTTGCGGCACAACAGCGTCAATGGGCTTTCCTACAACATCACTTCGAAGATCCAAAAGGCGCATAGCCTCATCATTGATCAATAGAATCTTTCGATCTAGCGAAAGAGTAATCACTCCCTCTTTAATCGCATGCAACATCGCCTCTCGTTCCTGATACTTGTTCTTCGCTTCCTGAAGTTCGTTTTCAATTCGGCGATTTCGTAACGTTCGAGAGAGTATTTCGGCAAGAATGAATCCAAGGAATATCACTCCAAAGCCATAAAGAATGAATGACCTTTGGAGGTGCCTTATTTCACCTGCAAATGTATTTGTGACATAACCTGATGAAACGAGTCCAATTATTTTGTCAGTGCTATCTCGAATTGGTGTACGACCATTTGCTGATAAACCTAAGGATCCTTCATGAAAAGTAGCAGTTGATTTTCCAGAAAGTACGTCTTGGGCATCACCAAGTGGTTGGCCAATCAAAGCTGGATTTGGGTGCGTCAATCTCACCCCATTCTTGTCAGCAATAACGATGTAAGAAGCTTTAGTGCGGTGGGCAATAGTCAGGGCCAACTTAGGTAATTCATGACCAGGATCTCCGCTTTCTACAAGGGTGATGACATCTGGCATCATTGATATTGACTCAGATAATGTGAGAGCGCGAGATAAATACTCTTGGTTTTGAACTTGTTGAGAAACCTTGAAAGTCATTACAAGCCCGAGAAGCGCAGCCACCACCACAATAAGCGTGCGATTAGATAGCAATCTCAGTAACCGAGTACGACCATTTTGCATTGCATAAGTCTGCCCACTATTTCTCCGCTTGTCAGTCTTTTTCATATCTGAGCAAAACGAGCAGAACCTTTCTTAACGGGATTTAGAGTAACGGTCTTGTTATAAAGCCAAAGTTGCCTATTTACCGAACCTACGATGAATTCATGACAAAAGGCGTGCATGTTAAATTTTCAAATGTATCTAAGAGATTTCGAACTCCTAAGGGAGATTGGTATCAAGCAATCAAAGAGTTGGATTTCGAAATACAACCCGGCGAATTCGTTTCACTTGTTGGCCCAACTGGTTGTGGAAAGTCAACAGCTCTCACTCTCGTTTCCGGCCTCGAATTTCCAAGCCTTGGTAGCGTAAAAGTAGAAAACGAAACAGTAAAAGATATTGATACAAGTACTGGATTTGTTTTCCAACATGATGCAACTTTCCCTTGGATGAATGTTGCAAACAACGTAGCCGCAGGACCTAGGTTCAGAGGACTTCCAGAAAAAGATGTGCAAGCTCTCGTGCAGCTTTGGATCGGAAAAGTCGGTCTTACGGGTTTTGAAAAACATTTTCCCCACCAACTATCCGGCGGAATGCGCAAACGAGTTGCATTAGCGCAATCACTTATTAATGAACCCCGATTACTCCTTCTTGATGAACCATTTTCTGCTCTTGATGTTCAAACACGTGCAATCATGACTGAAGAATTGATGCAACTCCGGGATCAAACTGGAGCAACCGTAATGTTTGTGACACACGATCTTGAAGAAGCAATCGCACTGTCAGATCGCGTATTAGTAATGACTGCAGGCCCAGGAAGCGTGAAAGCGAATTTCAAGATTGACCTTCCTCGTCCTCGCAAAGCTCGCGATATTCGCTTTAGTCCTGAATTCATAAAGATCTACCAAGAAATTTGGGAAGTTCTTCGCGAAGAAGTCGATGTGGCTTACGCGCGTCAATTGATTGCGTCGAAGTGAGGAATGAAAAAATGAGCATTGAACAAACTAACTCAAATCCAGATTTTGCTTCCGAAGCGCAACTTAAACGTAAAGCACGGCTTCGGGTGGTCCGCATTAAGGCCTTGCAGATTTCACTTGCAGTCTTTCTACTCACTTCGTGGCAGGTACTAGCAGACCACAAAATTCTCGATCCATTCTTTTTCGGACGACCAAGTGGAGTTTGGTCCCAATTGCTTACATGGATCCACAATGGAACGGCTGCTGGTTCACTCTGGTACAACGCATATGTAACGCTTATGGAGTCGACCTACGGCTTCCTCATTGGTGTAGTACTTGGAGTTATTTTCGGCATAATGTTGGGACGCAATCGCATATTGGCCGAAGTTTTCGCTCCGTACATCAAGATTGCTAATTCAATTCCTCGCGTTGTTCTTGGTTCAATCTTTACTGTTATTTGGGGACTCGGATCAACTTCAAAAATAGCGCTAGCTTTCGTACTCGTTTTCTTTCCAGTCTTCTTTAACGCATTCACTGGTACGCATGAAGCTGATAAGAAATTGATTTCAAATGCACGCCTCCTTGGAGCTTCAAAGCGACAAGTAACTCGTAAAGTTGTTTTGCCATCAGCACTCTCATGGATCATGGCCTCAATGCACGTTTCATTTGGTTTCGCGATTATCGGAGCCATCGTTGGTGAATTCCTTGGCTCAAATCACGGGCTAGGACTACTCATCGCTACGGCACAGGCGACATTTAATCCAAATGGAGTTTATGCAGCGATGTTAATCATTGGAATTATGGCGCTGACCGCTGAATGGCTTATTACACAACTCGAAAATCGCCTATTGAACTGGCGACCAAATCAGAATTCCGGGGCTGAACTCTAATAAGTTCCGGAATATTTACCGCAAAAAAAGGAGAAAGAATGAAGTTATCTAATAAAGTTGTAGCGGTTCTGGGTGCATCCGCACTAGCCCTGACAACATTAAGTGGAGTTCAGACAGCTAAAGCAGCTGATAACTCACTTATCAAAATCGAAGTTGGTGGATTGTCTAAACAGATTTACTTGCCATTTATGTTGGCGCAGCAATTGGGTATGTATAAGCGTTATGGCGTAAATGTCGAGCTTGTTGACGAGCCTGCTGGTGGAGACGCTACAAACGACATGGTCGCTGGTGGAGTACAACTCACCGGTGGATTCTTTGACCACAATATCGACCTTCAGATTCTTGGAAAGAGCGCAGAATCTGTTGCAGTCCTTCTAAAGTCACCTGGTGAAGTTGAACTTTGTCGCGCTGATTTAGCTGACAAGATCAAGACTCCTGCTGACTGGAAGGGTGGAGTTAACGTTGGCGTAACTGGACTAGGTTCATCAACAAACTTCATCACCCGCGCCATTGGTTCTGCAGCTGGCGTCCCAGCTAAGGATATGCACTCTGTCGTAATCGGTGCTGGTGCAACATTTATTGCTGCATTCAAGAACAAGACTGTTGATTGTGGAATGACTACAGAGCCAACAATTTCTGCAATTCTCGGACAGAAGCTTGGTTATGTGCTTACTGACATGCGTTACGGAAACCTAACAAAGGCAGCACTTGGTCACAACTATGTTGCTACCACCGTGTACGGCATGACTGATTGGATCAACTCTCACACAACCCAGGTTCAAGGTGTTGTTAATGCAATGTATGACACCATGGCTTGGATCGATGCTCACACACCTCTACAAATCGCTAAGGCAATGCCTGCCGATTATTACGCAGGTGTTGGCTTAGATACCTACGTCTCTGCACTTGCTGATGAAAAGGTTATGTACAACCCTGGAATCAGAATGCCAATCGGCGCTGCGCTGGGCGTACTTCGTGCCGAGCAAAAGGGTCGTATTGATTACGGTGTATGGACAGCAGCCAAGGTTGCAGCCGTGAAGCTAGATGCGACTTACACCAACTCATTTGCAAATAGCGCTGTTTCTGCTGTTAAGGCATTCCACGCAAAAGCAAAGACAAAGGTTGGCCAAAGCTAATCTAAAAAAGCAATTAAAAACCCCGTCGCGATTGCGGCGGGGTTTTTTAATTAAAGCATTTGTCGCGGCAAGATCCGCCGAGGCATGGGAGAACTTTGGAAGTGTGGCGTTGGTAGTGCCAAGCTTCCGGATATTTCTCGCGAAGCAACCCATCTTCAAATGTAGCCTTCACATTCAAAACAAGAATTAGTCCTAATTCAGAAATCCAGGCAACTGAGTTATCGGCATAGCCAGCCATCCCAATCCCAATAAGGATGACGCTTAAATACATTGGATGGCGTACATATTTATAGATACCTCTAGAAATGAAGATTGCTCCATCTTTTGGAATAGGAGAAATTTGCAACGAAGGTCTTAGCGCCTTCCAAGCAAATAAAAGAACTAGAGTTCCACAGAGAATTACAAATGATTCAAATGCAATATATGTGTGTGTTGCCCTCTTCATTGCCACAAGCGCGCTAATTCCAATCACTCCCAGTAATGTGAATTGAGCGGTTACTAGTGTTCTGGCCTTCGAGCGCTTTCTCACTTACTTAACGTCCCACCAAATCGTAGCGAGATTTCTAATCGCAACTTTTGGTTCATTACTGAGAAATTCAAAAACTTCAGGTTCGCGAGATTCAGGCAAGCAAAGCCGAATGCGGGAAAAATGAGCTTGTGAAGCTAAGTCTGCTTCTACCCTCATGGAGCCATCCCACAGCTCTAAATGAGCGTCAATTCCTAACTCTGCGAGGACGCTCATTAGGTCAGTTGGAAGTGGCTGTGTTGGTCGATCGAGATTCCAAAAATGTTTCCACAATGGTGCCGCTGTAGTGAGTGGATGGCGTTGTGGCATTTCAATGACAACGCGCTTCGAAGCGTGCGCATTCATGCCAAGTAAGAAATCCTCAATTGGCGAAACGTTGTACATGACATGGTGGGCAACTGCAACGTCAGCAACGGGTACATCCGCTGCAACTGCAGGCCAAAAACCATCAAATACTTGCGAAGTTAAGCCACGAGAATTCGCGTTTTCCTCAAACATCTCAAGCATTTCACTCTGGTGATCAACGCCAATTACATGCGCTGCCGGTGGCGTTACTGCAAATGCTGCAATTCCTCCCCCGCAACCAATATCAAGAATTGATCCTCCTGGAATTATTGCCTCACGTGCACGTTGATGAGAAATCGAATCTTCAATCACATCGGGCAGTTGAAACATGACCGGTGGATGAATCCAAGGATTCTCAGGGGCTTGATCCAAAATCTCTTTGGGGATTGCCCATGCCGCAAGTGATTCTCTCCAAATATTTCCTGCGGCTGTCTCCATTAACTCTTGCTCTCTTCCTTTGCAATCTCTGCGCGAACTTCATCCATATTTATTTTCAATACAGCTTGAATAAGTTCTTCAAACCCTGGCGCGGGCATCGCTCCGGGTTGCCGAAAGACTAACACTCCGTCGCGAAATGCCATGAGCGTTGGAATCGAAGTAATTCCAGCTGCTGATGCGAGATCTCTTTCTGCATCGGTATCTACTTTTGCAAAAGTTATTTCCGGATATTTCTCGGCAGCGGCCTCAAATGCGGGTGCAAAACCGCGGCATGGACCACACCATGCTGCCCAGAAGTCCACAAAGAGAACGCCATCTTTTGGAACAAGTTCTTCGAACTCTGGTCCAGTGACATTTATTAGTCCCATGGATTATTTGCCTGGGGTCCAAGCTGACAAATCACTGTCACACTTACATTTTTCTGCATCGGAAAAACCTTCGAGGGCCTCTTCAATATGTTGACCGCACCCAGCCCATGTTGCTTTACCGCATTTCTCGCATCTAACTGCACTGCACATTTTTACGCCTTCTTTCCGAATAAACGACTAAATAAACCTGGCTCTTTAGGATCATTTTGATGACCCGCACATTGTTGGGACTTTGGAATCCCCTTCATGACCTGAGCAACGTGTTGCCCGCAACCTGACCACGAAGCTTTTCCGCATTTACGGCATGTAGTTCTACTGCACATATTTATTTTCCTATTTTCTCTAGTTTTTTATTTGCTGGTGAATTGCTCCATGTCATATATCCGCCATCAAGATTGACAGCGTCATGCCCTAACTCGCGAAGCAATCGCGTTGCTGCGTGCCCGCGTTGGCCGACCTGGCAGGTGACAAGAATCTTTCCTTGCGGTATTTCCTCTTTACGTTCACGAATTTCATCAATGGGAAGATTTATTGCTCCTGGCAAAGTTCCACGATCGACTTCACCCACGGATCGAACATCGAGAATTGTGAAGCCCTCCGCGACCTTTCTTTCGACTTCATTCCATTGAACGGTAGGGGTAATCCCAGATAAAACATTCTCCGAGATATAACCCAACATATTTACTGGATCTTTGGCGGAACCAAAAGGAGGGGCGTACGCCAACTCGAGATCGGCAAGTTCTGGCGCTGTAATTCCCCCACGCATTGCGGTAGCGATGACATCGATTCGCTTATCCACGCCTTCTTTGCCAACGCCTTGTACTCCAAGAATTAAATGTGTTTTTGGGTCAATCAAAAGTTTTAACGCCATACCTTGAGCACCTGGGTAATAACCCGCGTGCGAGGCTGGATGGTTATGAACTGCAACGAAGTCACGACCTGCGGCCTTAAGCTTCTTTTCACTCCATCCCGAAGTTGCAATTGTTAAGTCAAAAACCTTCACAATTGCTGTGCCTTGAGCGCTCACAGGACGAACTTTCTTCCCTGCAATGTGATCAGCGATTACGCGGCCATGTCTATTGGCTATATTCGCAAGAGGTACAAGAGCTGCATTTCCATCGAGGGCATCAGTCTTTTCGACAGCGTCACCCACTGCATAAATACTTAAATCACTTGTTCGGTTAAATTCATCAACTTTCACTCCACCGCGCTCGCCTATTTCTAAGCCAGCTGATTTAGCTAGAGTAATTTCTGGACGAACACCAATAGCCATTATGACTAATTCAGCCTCGATTTCAATTCCATTTGCAAGCAGTACGGAATGAGGAGTGATTGAAGCTAGAGCAGAGCCGAGGTAAAGCTCGACGCCTTTTGATTGGAGCTCATTGTGAACAAAGGTGACCATCTCTGGATCAAGCGGCATTAAAACTTGATCTAGCGCCTCTACAAGTGAAGTGGGGATTCCTCGATGAAAAAGATTTTCCGCAACCTCAACTCCGATAAATCCTCCACCAATCACAACAGCACTCTTCGGCCGGTGAGTCACTACGTCGAAGAGCTTCTTTACATCTTCGACATTGCGTAACGAAAGTGATCGTTCGATTCCTGGAAGATTCGGACGAACAGGAGCTGCCCCAGGACTATAAATAAGAAAATCGTATGAAAGAGAATATTCCTGACCATCAGCGCGATTGACTACATCAACTTGTTTTGCAGCGGGATCAATTCGAAGTACTTCCGAACCAGTGCGAACTTCAAGCCTGAAGCGTTTCCAAAGACTTTCGGGAGTTTGAAGAAGTAGTGATTCTTCTTTCTCGATTACTCCACCGAGGTAATAAGGAAGACCGCAGTTGGCATAGGAAACGAAACCACTCTTCTCTAAAACGACAATCTCTGCCGTTTCATCCAGACGCCTCATGCGCGCAGCGAAGGACATTCCCCCCGCCACTCCCCCTATTACAACAATGCGTTTCATTTAGTTTGTGACCAAAGCCTGGCCAGCGCCAGTCCAATCAATTACGCCGCCATTGAGGTTAAAAACAACTTTAAAGCCATCCTTGACCATGAGCGCCGTCGCTTGACCTGAACGATTTCCACTGCGGCAATAGACCGCATAACTCTTTGATTTATCAAGCTTTTGAATGTCTGCCTCAAAAGTTCCGGATTCGAAATCAATATTTGTGGCTCCTGTTATATGGCCAGACATAAATTCGCCCGGTGTGCGGACATCAACGAGAGTCACAGAAGAGTCTGCGATCTTGGTCGCAAATTCACTGACATTTAGATTGGACACTTTTCCTCCAGATCCGCCACAGGCGGTTAGTGTGACGACAGATACGAGCAAAACACTGATTAATTTTATCTTTTTCATTTTTACGCCAAACTTAAGAATAGTTTTTGTAATTTATCGGACACTTGCTTTTGATCACTCTTTCCTTCAAGGATGCATTCCTCAAGACTTGCTGAAATTAAAGTGAATGCTGCGGTATTTACTGCTTTTGCTACGGCTGACATTTGATGAACGACTTCGTCACAATTGCGACCTTCTTCTAGCATTCGCGCTACTGCGCCTAATTGACCTTGTGCTCTTTTTACTCGCGCAACGATTGCCATTACGGTCTCTTCGTTTTGAAGAATATGGGTTGGGGTTGCTTTCGTTGCCATTGATTACTTCCCTTTCTTTTCCATCGGATGATGGCCCTTACGAATCATTTTGATCATCTTTAGATTGATGGCGCAGAATCGAAGAAACTGAAGAAAAAGATTTCTACGCTGTTTAAGAGTCTTCTCTGTTGGGAGAGGAGCTCTGCTGATGCTTTCATTTGGATTATCTATTCCCATGATGTTGTGCCCCTTATTCCGGAATCAAGAACCAGCCGAAGCGGCCCTTTGCCTTGTAAATAAACATGTAGTGCAAGAGGAGTTTGATCCAGTGACCAGCAAGTCCAATCTCGCCGTACGTATCCTCGGTACTTCTTCCCGTGTTTGGATATTTCACATAATCTGGAACGACTGGGTACATCGTCATAGAAGCAGCCGATCCACCTCGTAAGCCCGTACCTGCCGAAGCAACACAGGCGGCGCCCATATCGGACATCGATGCCGATGCAACTGAAGCGCCACTGCCACTCTTGATGAGTTCGCGAATACTTAAAATCGCTGTTTTACCCATGATTCCTGAGGGCATTCCGGTCCGTGGTGGTGATGGCGCAATAAGAGTTCCATTTGGAGATTTGCGAGGCTTAGAAATTTGATGCGGCGGTGCACATGCAATTCCTACTGCGAATACATTTGGATACAAGGGATTTCGATAAGTCTTTGGCCAATCAGATGCTAACCACTCTTCGTAAGGCTTACCCGAGTAGTCCGCATCTACTTTCATGAAACCAGATGGAGCAAAGATTTTCTCTGAAATATCAGCACCGCTTTTATCAAAGGCTTTTAAGTCAACCCCACGAAATGGTGGAAGCAACATTGCGAAATCAAATTTCAAAATGTCTTTCGTGCCATCTACCAACTCGTAGTGAACTTCATTTGGTTCAATTTTTTCGACGTGCGCGCCAAGAATTGCTTTAATGTTTCGTTCACGGAATAAGGATTCTGTCCACATCTTGCTCGATGTTTGAAAACCTTGTTGAGAGAAAACCATTCCCCCGACACCAAAATCGCCAAGTTCGTATTCATTCGTAATGTAGGTGATGTCGGCTAGGTCTCGAACTCCGGCCGCGCGAAGCTCGTGTTCGACATTGAAGGTGTATTCAAAGGCAGCGCCCTCACAGGTACATGTTCCATGGCCTACGCCAATTGCGATTGCTTGACGTTTACCAGTTTTCATAACGGCGATAACATCTTTCAGTGATTTTGCAGCTTCGATCGCATGGCCAAAGGTGCAGACTGAAACTGTATGTCCATCGGGCCCAAGGCCCGGAGTAGCTGCAAAGTTCAATTTGGGTCCAGTGGCATTCACAAGGTAGTCGTACTCGATTTTTGCTACTTCACCATTTCTTGCCGAATCCGTATAGGTGACTTGGACAAAGCCAGAATCGGTTGTGGCATCGCCCTCAGGATGAATCTCTTGAGCTAACGCTTGATGGAAGGTAATTCCTTTTTTCGCATAAACAGGGGCCAGTGGGAAAGTCACCTGATCTGCGCTCATCTTTCCAACGCCCACCCAGATGTTGGATGGAATCCAGTTGTACTTGGAATTTGGTGAAATGACGATAATTTCGTTCTCTTTGCCAAGCATTCTCTTGGCGTGCAAGGCCGCTGTGTGCCCGGCAACTCCGGCGCCAAGAATAAGCACTTTTGCCACGTTAACCTCCATTGGTTGTATACCCCGGAGGGTATACCCCCTGGGGTATGCTTTGCAACAACAGAAACTGAGGTGCACTTAGGTGAATTCCGTTACGCGCTCGCCTAGCTCGAACCCATTCAAAATTCACAGCCTCCTCCTCGTTCTTGCGGCTCTTGTTTTAATCGGTTGGATTGTTTATTTACTCGAAGCTCTCCCCGACTCATATCGCGCCACGCATTGGAATGTTGCTTGGGTTGGTTATGACTTCGCCATGACTGCAACGCTCTTAACAACAAGTTGGGCTCTTTGGAAACAAAGACAAGTGGCCATTCCTGGTGCCATGGTTTCGGCAACATTTCTCATTATCGATTCGTGGTTCGATGTTCTGACATCGAATCCTGGATGGGATCAAAAGGTAGCAATTGCATCGGCTTTATTTATCGAACTACCAGCTGCCTTTTTGCTTTTTCGATTTAGTCGGATAGCGGTCCGTAAATCAATTGAAAATGCACGCAAGAAGGCTGGCAAAGAGATTATAAGTACCTCGCTTTGGAAAACTCCACTTATGATTTTCAACAATGAAGAATAGGAAATAGCTACTTGGAGATTGTGGATCATCAAAGGAAAGTAATTCGAACTCTCAGCGTTGCTCAAATCCTCACAGGAGTTGGAACATCTGGAACAGTGGCGGCTGGTTCGTTACTTGTTACTTCAATTTCAAAATCTGAATCTCTCGCCGGACTTGCACAAACGACAACAGTTCTTGGGGCAGCCGTGATGGCCCTTCCGCTTGCAAAACTTACCCAACGAGGCGGGCGGCGCTTTTCTCTGATGAGTGGATATTCGATTGGAGTTTTGGGAGCTATTCTTGCAATTCTTGGAGGAACGCACAAAATTCTTTTCTTGATGTTGACCGGAGCTTTCTTTGTCGGCGCGGCATCTGCATCAGCCTATCAAGCGCGCTTTGCCGCGATTGACTTAGCAACTAGCGAGAATCGATCGCGAAATCTCTCGCTCGTAGTATGGGGATCCACAGTAGGCGCAGTCACGGGACCAAACCTGATGCAACCAGCAGGAGATTTTGCTCATTACTTGGGATTACCACGCCTTGTCGGCCCTTATTTCATTGCTGGGACAACACTTTCATTAGCAACTATTGTGATCTTCTTTTTCTTAAAGCCCGATCCATATTTAACGGCAAACATGTCTGCCGATGGAGTAAATCAGAAGAAGCATGAAACAACACGTGCTGCCCTCAAACATATTCGTGAAATTCCTCGAGCACTTTTTGCAATTACTTCAGTCGGATTGGGTCACCTTGCGATGGTTTCCATCATGGTGATGACCCCCGTGCACATGTCACATGTTGATGTAACTCTCTCAGTAATTGGATTAGTTATCAGCGTCCACGTCCTTGGAATGTATGCATTCTCTCCAATTGTTGGTGCATTAAGTGACAAAGTAGGCCGAATTAGGGTTATACAAATCGGCGTCGTCATCCTTATCTCTTCAGTAGTTGTCGCAGGACTCTCTCCAGCAATGAATGCACTTTCTCTTGGGTTAGGACTTTTTCTTCTCGGACTGGGATGGTCATGCACCTTAATTGCAGGATCAACTCTTTTGTCTGAATCAGTGTCAGTCGACATGAAGCCATCTTCTCAAGGTGCGAGTGATTTAGTCATGAATCTAATGGGAGCGCTTGGAGGCGCAGCAAGCGGAGTTGTTATAAGTGTGCTGTCTTTCGGGTGGCTCTGTGCGCTAATAGGAATTCTGGTATTCATTCTTGGGGTTTGGTCTCTAAAAATAAAATAAGAAAGGGCCCTGTCCGAAGACAAGACCCTTTCTAGAGAAGTTAGTTTTAACGAACTTCGAGATCATCCAAACGAACTGCATCACTTGTGCCTGTTGACTCAAATGGTGTGAATTCGTATTCATCGTAAGCAGCGTAGACCGCAGCCTTTGCTTCTTCTGTTGGCTCAACCTTGACGTTGCGGTAACGACCAAGACCTGTACCAGCTGGAATCAACTTACCGATGATGACGTTCTCCTTAAGACCAAGAAGTGGATCGCTCTTCTCTGAGAGAGCTGCGTCGGTGA
>CAIKKN010000006.1 GCA_903827945.1 uncultured Actinomycetes bacterium
ATGTTCGCGTTCACTGTGTGGTTCCCGAGTTACGGTCGGGATAACTAAATATCTCGTCCTATGTATGTTGAAAAACATACGCTGAAACTCGAAAGCGTTTCGGCGGCCATAGAGAGAGGGAAACGCCCGGTCCCATTTCGAACCCGGAAGCTAAGCCTCTCATCGTCGATGGTACTGCAAGGGGGACCTTGTGGGAGAGTAGATCGCCGCCGGACTTCATTTATAAAGGCCTCATCAGTTAATTCTGATGGGGCCTTTTTTGTTTTGTGCACATGATCAATTGCGCACAGCGTTCGTGAAATGGAAAACATCGGAAAGGAATTTAATGAACCCTTTGCTCATCGAAACCATCATGAGATAGCGAGTGCATATGAAAAAGAAGAGTCTGGCAACGAGTTCGGATCTGGAATTTGAACCTTGTAATGAAGTAGTACTCCGCGGGCGCGTAAGTTCGGCGGGAGTTGAGAGAGTTTTACCTAGTGGCGATAAGGTGGTCGAGTTTCGTATCGTTGTTGATCGAGCTACAAGTCGTGGCAGCAAACGTGAAGTAGATAGTTTGGATATTGCGGCCTGGTCCTCTGTGGCTAGGCGAAAGGCCCTCTCTCTGCGGATAGATTATTGGGTGGAAGTGAAGGGCGCTGTTCGACGTAGATTTTGGCAGGCGCCAACTGGTCTTGCTAGTCGCTGGCAGGTGGAAGCGATGGAAATCGCGCGGTTATAGACGAAATTCTCTCTCTGAATTGGATAGCCTAAGAGTATGGATATTGCAGAAATCAAAGAACGCATCGCTCATATTCAGGAACTTCCTTTGGACGCACACGTTGGAGAGTTTGATCTTATACATGGAGCTCTCGAAGGAGCGCTTTCAACAGTTGAAGGTGTCTGACATTCTGTGAAAACGCGTTTAGATGCTGAGTTGGTGCGTCGCGGATTAGCACGGTCCAGGGACCACGCTGCCGATTTGATTGAGTCGCGCACTGTTCTTGTAACTGGAATCCCAGCATCAAAACCAGCAACACAAGTGGATGCTGAAACATCCATCACCCTGCAGGGGGAGCGAAGCGATTTTGTTTCGCGAGGCGGGCACAAACTCGCTGGGGCTCTGGATGCATTCCCTGAAATAGTTGTCGCAGGAAAACGAGCTCTTGATGCGGGAGCATCGACTGGTGGTTTCACAGACGTTTTGTTGAAGCGCGATGTAGCGCAAGTTGTTGCAGTTGACGTTGGTTACGGCCAACTCGCTTGGGAATTACGTAATGATCCACGGGTAGTTGTTCTTGATCGCACAAATGTTCGCCATCTTACGATTGAACAAATTGGCGATCCCGTTGATTTGATTGTCGCTGATCTCTCCTTCATTTCACTAACTCTTGTCTTACCAGCACTCGTTTCTGTTTCGCGAACTGCTGCCGATTTTCTCGTCATGGTGAAACCTCAGTTTGAGGTTGGACGAGAAAAACTTGGTGCGGGTGGGGTCGTGCGTGATCCACAACTGCGAAAGTCAGCAGTTCGAGATGTTGCAGATTCAGCTTATGACATGGGCCTGGGTTGCAATGGTGTAGTCGCAAGTTCTCTACCTGGACCATCGGGGAATGTAGAGTATTTTTTATGGCTTCGTAGAGGCAGCGCAGAGATATCTGATGAGGCGCTATCAAAGGCTATTGAAATGGGGCCACAATGAAAGGCAACGCCAGTAAAGTCTTACTCGTTGTACATCCAACGCGCGAGGACGCGAAATTGTATGCAGATGAGTTGAGCAACGCTTTATTAGGTGCTGGCTACGAAGTGAGCCGTGATTCTGCACTTGGCGCGGAAATAGCAATCGTTTTGGGCGGAGATGGAACAATATTGCGAGCTGCTCAACTTTGCAGAGATACCAATGTTCCAATTCTTGGAATCAATTTGGGAAGTGTCGGCTTTATGGCTGAAATACGAAAACCCACAGTTCCAGAGATTGTTGCAGCCATTGAAAACAAAACTTACAAATCAGAGCCACGTCTTGTTCTTCGTTTTGTCGTAGAAAGAGGCGGTTCGCAAGTTGCCGATGGTTGGGCGCTCAATGAAGTAGTGATTGAAGGACTTCCTGGGGCAATGATTGGTCTCTTTGTGCAAATTGATAATCGCCCACTTTCCAGATGGGGCTGCGATGGAGTTATCTGCGCAACTCCTACTGGCTCAACCGCATACGCATTCTCAGCAGGCGGCCCAGTTGTTTGGCCAGAGGTTCCAGCACTCGTACTTCTACCTATTGCTGCGCATGCATTGTTCTCGCGGCCCATGGTGATCTCTCCGGATTCAACAATTGCAATCGACGTGGAATCCGATGACGCCTTGTTATCTGCCGATGGATTTAGGCGAACTGAGTTACTTGCAGGTGACCGCATATTGATTACAAGAGATGTTTCAACAGTTTCCCTCGCTCACATCGAGCATTCTCCATTTACCGATCGCCTAGTTGCCAAATTCAAATTACCCGTTGAAGGTTGGCGTGGGGAGTAAGAAGGATTTTCGTCCAACGCTCGACGAAATTGCGATCCGTGGCTTAGGAGTTATTGAAAGCGCCAGCATCTCTTTTTCTCCTGGCTTCACTGCCATCACAGGGGAGACAGGGGCGGGCAAAACCATGGTTTTAACTGCGCTTGGATTGATTACCGGTGCGCGAGCAGATTCTGATTTTGTTAGATCGGGAGCAGAACGTTCTGTAGTCTCTGCGCAGTTTAGCGTTGACTCGCAGACTGCCGAAAAGGTTCTAGATTCTGGAGCTGAAGTTGACGGAAATGTTTTGACTATTGCACGTTCAGTCTCAATTGAAGGCAAGTCACGAATCACAATGGGCGGCATTCTCACAACAACAAGCAAGGTGCACGAAATTTGCGCTGACCTTCTAGAAATTCATGCGCAGTCCAGCTCATTGAGGTTAAGTAAGCAAATTGTTCAACGAGAGCTTTTAGATAGTTTTGGAGAGTTACAAGGAGAATTGGCCGCATATTCTCTTGAATACGAGAAGTATTCTGAACTTCAAAAACGAATCGCGAAATTGATTTCTGAATCCTCCTCAGCCCAAAGCCAAATAAAGGAACTGCGCGAGTTTGTCACTTCGTTTGCGGCCGTAATGCCAAGGTCTGGTGAGCTAGCGGAGATAGATAATGAAATTAATCGGCTAGGAAGTGTAGAAGAGATACACACGCAGCTTTCACATGCACTCAATATTCTTGAAAGCGATGAAAGCGGCACTCTAAATAATTTGAAAGCAGCTAAGAAATCTTTGGACCAACTCTTGGCTAAGGATACCCAGCTCGATCCACACATCGAGCGTTTTGCCGAGTTGATCTACACGGTGGAGGATGTTGCAAGTGAATTGGTCAGCTATTTGGCTCGATTAGAAGCTGATCCAAAACGTTTTGAACAACTTCAACTTCGCAAACAATCAATAAACGCCCTTATTAAGAAATTTGGCGTAGGCACAGATAAGGAATTAGCCCTAGAGCGCCTCATCGTTGATTATTCCGAAGCTGAAATAAAGATGGCTGATTTGGATGGAGGAGCAGAACGAGTCGCCGAACTTGAAGCTGAGTTAACAGAACAATTTAAAGCTTTGAAAAAAGTAGCGGCTACATTGCATCAAAGCCGAGTAGCGGCTGCAGTTGCGCTAAGTGAATCTGTGTCAAAAGAGCTTGATTCTTTATCTATGCCAAATGCGCAAGTAAAGGTAGACGTAGTTTCTGGAAACGCGGAGGAATTTAGCGAATACACCTCATTTGGGTATGACGATGTCACCTTTCTTTTCTCGCCACATGTCGGATCAAAACTTCTACCTCTTTCCAAAATCGCATCTGGGGGAGAGATGTCACGTTTGATGTTAGCGATCGAGATTGTTCTGGCCCACAAATCTCCAGTCGGAACATATATTTTCGATGAAGTTGATTCTGGAGTTGGAGGTAAAGCTGCCGTAGAGGTTGGCCGGCGCCTGTCAGTTCTCTCAAAAACCGCTCAAGTCATAGTGGTGACCCATCTACCTCAAGTGGCAGTGTGGGCAGATAATCACCTTCTGGTGTCGAAAGACCAATCTGGTTCAATAACACAAAGTTCAGTAAATGCCTTAAATTCCGAGGAGCGACGCAAAGAAATTGCAAGAATGCTCTCAGGTCAAGAGGATTCGCTCACAGCGCAGACACACGCAGAAGAGCTATTGAGAATGGTCAGTGAAAGCGTGATAAGTTAATCTCCCATGAGCAGTAATCATGGTGATCACGTAACAAAACATATATTTGTGACTGGCGGAGTAGCGTCAAGTCTGGGCAAGGGCCTCACCGCATCAAGTTTAGGAAGGCTCCTTCGTGCTCGCGGAAATCGCGTAACCATGCAGAAGTTGGATCCCTATATCAATGTTGACCCAGGAACGATGAATCCATTTCAGCACGGGGAAGTGTTTGTTACTGACGATGGAGCTGAAACCGATTTGGATATTGGGCACTATGAAAGATTCTTAGACACAAATCTAGTTGGTTTCGCAAATGTCACTACTGGTCAGGTTTATCAAAATGTGATCAACAAAGAGCGTCGCGGTGAATACCTTGGCGACACGGTCCAAGTGATTCCCCATATTACAAATGAAATTAAGGATCGAATCCGCGCAATGGCAGCACCTGATGTGGATGTAGTCATCACAGAAATCGGCGGTACTGTCGGAGACATCGAATCTTTGCCGTTTCTAGAAGCTGCGCGCCAAATTCGTCAAGATGTGGGAAGAGATAACGTTTTCTATTTACACGTTTCTCTTGTGCCATATATCGGGCCTAGCGGAGAACTCAAGACAAAACCGACTCAACATTCGATTGCTGCGCTTCGCTCTATCGGTATTGCACCGGATGGCGTAGTAATCAGGTCCGATAGACCTATTCCAGATAGCATCAAGCGCAAGATTTCATCTATGTGCGATGTCGACATCGAAGCGGTTGTTGCTGCCGTAGATGCTCCTTCAATTTACGACATTCCAAAAGTTATTCATTCAGAAGGTTTAGATAGCTATATCGTTCGTCGCCTTGGTTTGCCTCAAGTTGACGTTGATTGGACCGAATGGGACGAGCTTCTGCAAAAAGTCCATTTCCCTGCCCACCAAGTTACTGTGGCATTGGTCGGAAAATATATTGATCTACCCGATGCTTATCTTTCAGTGACAGAAGCTCTTCGAGCGGGTGGATTCGCTAACAATGCTCGAGTAAACATTAAATGGATTCCAAGTGATGACTGCGAAACTCCAGAAGGTGCAAAAGCGAACCTTGAAAACGTTGATGCAGTCTGCGTTCCAGGAGGATTTGGTGTACGAGGGATTGAAGGAAAGCTAGGCGCATTGCGCTATGCGCGCGAGAATAGAATTCCAACTCTCGGTCTCTGTCTTGGATTGCAGTGCATGGTCATTGAAGCGGCTAGGAATTTAGCTAACTTGCCTCTCGCAAGTTCGGCAGAATTTGATCCAGAGAGTCCAGATCCAGTGATATCTACTATGGCCAGCCAAGAGGATATCGTTGCAGGTCGTGGTGACATGGGTGGAACGATGCGCCTAGGTTTATATCCCGCAGTTCTATCCGCGAATTCTATTGTTGCCAAAACTTATGGTTCGACGGAGATAAGTGAACGCCATAGACATCGGTATGAAGTTAATAATCAATATCGAGATCGAATCGCGGCGACTGGTTTGCAATTCTCGGGACTTTCACCGGATGCTCATTTAGTTGAGTTCGTTGAATTGCCAGAAGAGATACATCCGTACTATGTCGGCACTCAGGCCCACCCGGAGTTCTTGTCACGACCAACTCGCCCTCATCCGCTCTTTGCTGGTTTGATTGCAGCTGCAATTAAGCGAAATGGCTAAATCAGATTTTCAAGAAGAGTTCCTCGCCCACCTTGGCGTGGAAAAGGGGTTAAGTAAAAATACCCTCGAGGCTTATCGACGCGATATCTCACGGTTCATTGCAGTGAATAATGATCCAAGGCAAGTCACGATGTCAGCTCTTGAGAATTATGTAGCAGCGTTACGAGGACAAGGACTTCAAGAAAGTTCAATTTCTAGAGCTGTTGTGGCGATTAGAAACTATCTAGAGTTTGCCTCGAAAGAGGGAATATTCCTTAACCCCATCAAGGACTTTAAACCCCCGCGTATTCCAAAAAGATTACCTAAGGCGCTCACAATTGCAGAGGTAACGGCAATGATTGAAAATTCTCTTATTGATGGTGAACTAATAACCCTTCGCGACAGGGCGCTTGTGGAATTACTTTATGCAACAGGTGGTCGCGTTTCTGAAATCATCAATCTCAGCGTTGGGGATATCGCAAAACTAGAAGGCGGTGAAGTTACTTCAATTCGACTTTTTGGTAAAGGAAACAAGTACCGCGTGGTTCCTGTCGGCCGATATGCTCGAGGCGCTCTTGATCAGTACCTCATTAGATTGCGACCAACACTTTTGAAGGAGAAGAGAAGCGAGGCACTCTTTCTAAATACACGGGGAGGCAAACTCTCTAGACAGAGCGCTTGGGCAATTGTGCAACGTGCAGCAGAACGCGCGGGCATGTCTAGTGATATTTCACCGCACTCACTTCGACACTCGTTCGCAACTCATCTATTGGATGGCGGAGCAGATATTCGTACGGTTCAAGAGTTATTGGGCCATTCATCGGTTACAACTACTCAGATATATACCTTGGTGACTATCGATAAATTGCGCGAAAGCTACGCACAGGCACATCCACGGGCAAAAAACTAAATAGTGTTTAGCGTCCCCTTAGGCGCCGAGCGAGAATACTTTGATCACCCTTCGCTTCAAGGTCAGCAATAATAATTGAGAGCGACTCGCGAACAATCCGGCCACGATCAACAGCCATCCCCAAGTCACCTCGAATTGCTAAGCGCGCTTGTTCTAAATCGTAGAGTTCCTCCGGTGAAAGATAAACTGTAATTTTCTCATCGTGACGTTCGCGGCCAGATGTTGAGCGATCTAGGGAATTAACTCGACGACGCGGAGTCTGTCGCACAGCTTTCTTTGTGGCCGGCGCTAGGGGAGTGTTTGGCGAAAGATCGCCCGCTGAAGTTGAATCAACGGAAGGCAGTTGTGATGGCACTGCAGAGAGAGTTGTTGTGGTTCTAAAGAGTTCATCTGCTCCAGGCAAACTTACGCGACGACTCACTTGCAACCTCCAACGGCAATTAATTCACGGGCTAAACGACGGTAGCTCGAAGCTCCAATAGAACTACTTGCATAGGTTGTAATTGGCTCACCAGCAACAGTGGTTTCTGGGAACCTCACAGTGCGACTAATAATTGTGTCGAACACTTCGGCAGGGTAGGCCTCGGAGATTCGCTCAAGAACTTCCTTGCTATGCACGGTTTTGCGATCAAACATTGTTGGAAGAATCCCAGTTAATTTCAAATTTGGATTTGTATTTTCTTGAACCTTGCCGATGATGTCTGCAAGTAACGCAACTCCACGAAGTGCAAAGTATTCACATTCAAGAGGAACGATGACACCATCAGATGCAGTGAGTGCATTCACGGTGAGCAATCCAAGGGATGGCTGGCAGTCAATGAGGATGACATCATAAAAATCGATAACTGGAGCAAGAACCCGCTTGAGAACTTTTTCGCGAGCAATAACATTCATCAATCCGCCTTCTGCGGCCGCTAAGTTCTCATGACTTGGAATCATGTCCATACCTGGAACACTTGTTTTTAGAAGAAACTTTTCGATGCTGTTGGCTTCATCCATCATGAGGTCATAAATTGAACCATCGAGCTGTCTTGTGGAAACTCCAAGACCAACAGAAAGTGAATGCTGTGGATCGAAATCGACGAGCAAGACTCGACGACCAAGTTCTGCAAGGGCTGCGCCAAGATTGATTGTTGTTGTTGTCTTTCCTACGCCACCTTTTTGATTCACGACTGAAATGACTTGTGCGTGACCATGCTGAGTTAGCTCGGGTGCGTCAGGGATTGTGATCTCTTTTCGTCCGAGCATCAGTGCCGTCGTGACGACATCCTCGTCTCGATTTGTCGATTTAGCGTCGAAGCGAGAAACCTGCGAAGAAACTTTAGCCATGCGCCGGACACTACGGCGGTGCGAGTGCTCATGCAAGTTCTGATTCGAGTATGTTTCGCGCATGAATGAGACCGTTTTGGAGCCGTCAGAAAGCTCTCCTGTTGCCGGTTCATCGTTCTCACTCCATTTGAGCAACTTCCAAGGCCCATTTGATTTACTCCTACAGCTGATTTCTAAGCACAAAATGGATGTCACGGAAGTGGCACTGGGCGCGGTCACCGACGAATTTATCGCCTACATCAAGGGCGTAGAGGGCGGAAAAGCAGGCTGGGACCTCGATGAGACCACAGAGTTCCTCGTTGTCGCAGCGACCCTTTTAGACCTAAAAGCGGCCAGACTGTTGCCGTCCGGAGAGATTGAAGATGAAGCAGACTTAGCTCTCCTGGAAGCGAGAGATCTGCTCTTTGCCAGACTCCTTCAATACAGAGCGTTTAAGGAAATTGCAGCGATTTTCAGTGCGAGATTTGAGGTACAAGAGAAGACCTTCCCGCGGACCGTTGCGCTAGATCCTCAATTCGCCGAGCTTTTGCCTGAAGTCCTCATAGGTGTCACTCCTGCTCGTTTTGCAGCCCTTGCTCAACGTGCTTTGGCGCCCAAGGTTCCGCTGACTTTGAATACTGAACATATTCACAGTCCAACAGTGAATGTAGGCGAGGAAGCGGTGAAGATAGTCGATACCCTGCGCAAGCATGGTCGCGCAAGCTTTAGGTCACTTATCGCCGATGCCGAATCAACGCTTATGGTTGTGTCCCGCTTTCTAGCGATTCTTGAGCTCTACCGTGAAGGTGTTGTCCGGTTTGAGCAAGTAGTGGCGTTGGGCGAGTTGCAAATAACATGGGCAGGAACAGCCGAAGGTGATGTCCTTGTGAGTGATGAGTTTGATGTTCCTCAGGGAACTATTGACGATGAGACAGAAGAGGAATAAATGTCTAAAGTAAAACTTAAGAGGTCTCTAGAAGCCGTCCTGATGGTCGTTGATGAACCAGTTTCTGAGATCGTATTAGCTCAAATCACCGAAGTGCCTACCGAGGAAGTAATCGCGGAATTGCACGAGATGGCGGCTTCATACGAAGCCGAGGGTCGAGGATTTCAACTCCGAGCCATTGCTGGGGGCTGGCGCTTCTATAGCCATCCGGAGCAGTCACCGATTGTCGAAAAGTTCGTTCTAGACGGCCAACAGTCAAGACTCACGCAAGCCGCTCTTGAGACACTGGCAGTTATCGCGTATCGCCAACCTGTTTCCAGGGCGAGAGTTGGTGCCATACGTGGCGTCAATGTTGAAGCAGTGATGAAGACGCTCATCACACGTGGTTTAGTGGAAGAGTCGGGGATTGAGCATGAAACTGGAGCGATTTTATATAAAACCACCTCCGTCTTTCTGGAAAAGGTAGGGGTAAATTCGATTGATGATCTTCCAGCTCTAGCTCCCTTCCTTCCGGATACTGACGGGCTGGACGAGATTCTGGCTTCTCTCACCGAGTAATAACCCTCAATTGGCTCTTTAGGGCTAATGGTCGTAGAGTTCCTCTCCTAACGAATCGAGAGGATTCCGGAACATGGAAGTACGTCTACAAAAAGCGCTAGCCGATGCTGGGGTAGCAAGTCGCCGAGCATGCGAAGATCTGATCACTTCTGGTCGGGTAAGTGTCAATGGAGTCCAAATAACCACTCTAGGTAGCAAAGTTGACCCGGAAAACGTTGAACTAGCAGTTGATGGTGAGACAGTTTCTGTAAATAAGTCTAAAACTTACCTACTATTTAATAAGCCTGCGGGTGTTCTGTCCACGATGTCTGACCCCGAAGGACGCCCATGCCTTGGTGATTACTTCTCCGATCGTAATGAGCGACTTTTCCACGTAGGTCGTTTGGATAAGGAGAGTGAAGGACTTATCGTTTTGACAAATGATGGCGAAATCGCGCACCGAGCAACACACCCTTCATACGGTTTGGTCAAGAAGTATTTGGTTGAAATCGAGGGTCATTTAAGCGCAGCTGCGGCACAAGAATTGCGATCTGGAATTCGCTTAGAGGACGGTTTGGCTAGAGCACTTGAGGTTACCGTTCTTCGAGAACCAACACCTAAAAACGCTTGGATTGAGATATCGATTCATGAAGGCCGATACCACATCGTACGTCGAATGTTTGAGGAGCTGGAGTTGCCGGTCTTGAGATTGATACGAACCGAGTTTGGACCTCTGAATGTAGGGGAGACGAAAGTGGGTCGATGGAGACATATGAATCAGGGAGAGATTGAAAATCTTTTTACCCTTTTAAAGTTAAATCGATAAATCGCAATCAAAAATACCTATTTATAGATAAAATGATTATTACAATGCCGCCAGAAAAACGATTTGTAAACAATATTAAGCACGGATTGCTGGTAACAAACCGTTTTATCGATAATGTTCATAATGGGCATATGCCCGACGGAAAAAGAGTCGACATTAGTAAAAATACATTTGTCAATAAAACTAAATATGTATGTAACTATTTAAATATAATCGATAGAAGCGAGCTGAAGGGTAGAATTTACTTATGAAGGTAAGAGCGATACGTGGAGCAACTCAGCTAGATGCCGATACGCCGGAGGCGATGCGCGAGGCAGTCGTTGAGCTTCTTGGCGCAATTTTCGCTGAGAATGAGCTATCAGTAGATGATTTGATATCCGTCTTCTTCACGGCTACCCCGGATATCCATTCTGATTTCCCAGCTGCTGCTGCCAGAACTTTAGATCTTGGAGCCGTCCCTCTTATTTGCGCACAAGAGCTTGATATTGCCGGCGCCCTTCCGCTAGTCGTAAGGGTCATGGTTCACGCATATTCCAACAGAAACCACACTGAAATTAAGCATATTTACCGCCGTGGCGCACAATCTTTGCGTAAAGATATCGCGCAGTAACCTCGATGAAGATACATATTGTGGGGGCGGGGCTCATCGGCACATCGATTGGCCTGGCTCTGAAGCAACGCGGTGACACAGTCACATTCGCGGATACGAATGTGGAGCATCTGCAATTTGCGCGAGACTTGGTCGGAGTTCCTTCAGAAGGGGGCAATCCAAGCCTGGTCATCGTTGCCACACCGCCTGCGGGAGTCTTCTCCGCTCTCAAAGAACAATTTTCAATCAACCCTCAAGCTATGTTTATAGAAATCAGTGGTTTAAAGTCTGAACTTCTACTGCAAGTTGAAGAATTACCGGAATTAGCACGAAGATTTTGCGGGACCCATCCCATGGCAGGCAGGGAGTTGTCGGGACCGACAGCCGCCCGAGCTGATCTCTTCCAAGGTGCAACGTGGATAATCACTCCAACTGCGCTTACTGACGATGAGGTCCTGGAAGCCGCGAAAAATATCGCCCTGGAACTTGGTTCAGTCGTTCGAGTCGTGGGGGCCAATAAGCATGATGAATTGATCTCCGGTGTTTCACACCTGCCACAAGCGGTCAGCACAATTCTTGCACGCACATTGTCTACAAAGAGCGAAGAAGAATTGGGGTTGGCTGGGCAAGGTCTACGAGACCTCACCCGACTTGCTGATAGCAACCCAAAACTCTGGGCGGATTTACTTATTCGAAATCGAAGCAATGTCATTCAAGACCTGCGAAAGGTCGCGAGTGAGATTGAGGGAATGCTGGCGCATCTTGAGTCAGAGAATGAGTCTGCATTGGAAGAATTCATTCGCGACGGTGGCGCTGCGAAATCTCGGATTCCAGGCAAGCATGGCGGAAAATCGCGTGAATATGTCTACCTCCCAATCGTGATCGAAGATAAAGCTGGTCAACTCGCTGCAATTTTTGATGAGTGTGCAGCCGCCGGAGTGAACGTGGAAGATCTATTTATAGAGCACAGCCCCGGTCAGGAAACTGGATTAATTACGTTGGCACTTTCTCAAGATGACGCAAACATCTTGCGTCCACATCTTGTCGAGAAGAATTGGCGAGTGCACGGTATTCGTGCAAATCGCTAATCAATAGAGAAAGTACAGTTAACTTATGAATAATGTTGTTGTAGCGATTGACGGTCCGAGTGGATCTGGTAAGTCCTCGACAGCGAAGGCGATAGCTCGTCGAGCCAATTGGAGCTATTTAGATACCGGCGCGCTTTACAGAGCCATAACCTGGCTAGGCCTTGAAAATAATTGTGAAGATGAAGATCTACTTGTCGATTTAGCCACCAAAAATGAGATTTCAATTAGTACGGATCCGAACGCTCCACGCATATTTGTGGATGGAGCAGATATCACTGATGTGATCAGAACTCTAAGAATTACAGATAAAGTTTCGCAATTTGCACGTATGCCGCGAGTAAGAGAATATTTAGTTGGCCTTCAACAAGCAATCATCGAATCTGCGCACGCTGGAATTGTTGTGGAAGGTCGCGATATTGGAACTGTTGTTGCACCCGATGCGCAACTAAAGATATTTCTCTATGCCGATTTGAAGTCACGCACTGATAGGCGTGAAATTGAAATGGACGAGAAGGTATCAACCGAAAGAGTTGCAGAATCACTTGAGTCACGCGATTCAATTGATATGAGTCGAGCTATTTCCCCCTTGCGCCCTGCAGAAGATGCGCTAGAAATTGACTCCAGTAACCTTAATTTGGACGAAGTTGTCGATGTCATTTGGGGATGGCTTGGCGAGCGAAGCCTTCTTGGTTTACCGAAAGTGGCGATTATTGGTAGGCCAAATGTTGGAAAATCCACCTTGGTCAACAGAATTATTGGACGTCGGGAAGCAATTGTTGAGGATACGCCTGGAGTTACTCGCGATCGCGTGAAGTACGAAGCCGAATGGAATGGTCGACGTTTCATACTTATTGACACCGGTGGCTGGGAAGTAAAGCCGGAAGGAATTTCGCAGAAAATTACTGCAGGGGCCGAGATGGCTATTGCAGAAGCAGATTTGATTCTCTTCGTTGTCGATGTACAAATTGGTGCTTTAGATGAGGACGATTCCCTGATTGATCTGCTTCGTCGAAGTGGCAAAGAGACAATTCTTGTGGCAAACAAAGTTGATAGTGATGTTGATGAAGCAGATGCTCACGCACTATGGAATTTGGGACTTGACCAACCGTATTTTGTTTCGGCGCTGCACGGTCGAGGCGCAGGTGATTTGCTGGACATCGTGATGGAGAAGCTTCCGGAAGTTGGAAGTGAATTAGCTGACGATGGTTATCGTCGCATTGCATTGGTTGGACGCCCAAATGTTGGAAAGTCGAGTCTTCTAAATATTTTGGCTGGAGAGTCAAGAGTTCTAGTTGATGATGTAGCCGGTACAACTCGCGATCCAGTTGATGAGTTGATTGAGTTTGGTGGAACCACATGGCGCTTTATCGATACAGCTGGTATTCGAAAGCGCGCGATTTACGATAGCGGCACCGACTACTACGCAAGTTTGCGAACTGCGGCCGCCTTAGATAGAGCAGAAGTGGCAGTAATTATTCTTGATGCTTCGATTCCATTAACTGAGCAAGATCTACGAGTAATCACTATGGCCGAAGAAGCTGGTCGAGCAATGGTTCTGGTCATGAATAAGTGGGACATGGTTGATGAAGAGCGTCAGATTCAATTAGAGAAGGAACTCGATCGTAACCTTGAAAGATATCCGTGGGTACAACGCGTCAATCTTTCAGCAAAGACTGGATGGCACCGTGACCGCCTGGCTCCTGCACTTCGCACGGCAATAAAGGGTTGGGAAACTCGTGTCCCAACATCCAAACTCAACTCCTTCCTGGGAGCGCTTATCTCTGCAACGCCGCCTCCGGTTCGAAGCGGCAAACAACCAAAGATTCGATTCGCAACCCAAGTACAAATTTCTCCGCCTAAATTTGTCCTATTCTCGAGCGAATGGGTAGAAGTTGCATACCGTCGTTTCATTGAACGACGCCTGCGCGAGGAGTTTGGCTTCAGCGGAAGTCCGATTGAAGTAGCAATTAAGGTGCGAGAGAAGGACTAGCGTCATGGAAGGCAGCCCTCAAGCAACGAATCGCATTCTGACCATCCCGAATGGTTTGACGCTCCTACGCGCTTTTGGAATCCCGATATTTTTATGGCTTTATCTCTCCGAACATCTCAAGGGTTGGGCTTTTGTAGTGCTCGTCGTTGGAGCCGCCACAGATTATTTTGATGGCAAACTAGCAAGAGCGCTCAAGCAAGAGAGCAATCTTGGAGCGATGATGGATCCAGCCATTGACCGCGCCTACGTTGCAGCGACAGTTATCGCGCTGGCTCTTCGTGAGGTTATACCTTGGTGGTTGGTGGGAATTCTTGTCGCCAGAGATTTATGGATGGCCCTCGCGCTTGCAATCAAGAAGTCAAGGACTGGTTCGGTCTTTGCCGTCACCTACCTTGGAAAAGCTGCAACATTTAATCTTCTCTATGCTTTCCCTTTTCTACTGCTGGGTGGGGAGAGTGGGATTTCGCGATTCTTTTACATAGCAGGCTGGGCGTTCGTGTTTTGGGGAGTTGGTCTTTACCTATTCACTGCGCTGCAATACAGTTCCGATGCTTTGAAAAACTGATACGACCACCTCGTATAACTAACTGAAAGGTTAATGATGTCTAACACCCCCGAGAACGTTCACTATACAAAAGAGCATGAGTGGGTTTTGGATAATCCAGATGGTTCAGTTCGCATAGGAATTACGGACTACGCACAAGGGGCGTTAGGTGACATCGTCTATATACAACTTCCGAAAGTTAATCAAGTTGTAAAAGGTGGAGCCGTATGCGGAGAAGTCGAGTCAACGAAGAGCGTTTCTGAAATTTATGCACCTGTTGGCGGAACAGTTGTGCGCGTAAACGAGAAGTTGGAGAGCAATCCTGAACTTATTAACTCCGATCCGTACGGAGAGGGTTGGATTGCCGAGATTTCAAATGTTGACCGGTCCGAACCTCTACTTTCAGCAGGGGAGTACGGAGCTCTCACGGCTTGACCTCGGGCGGCGGCATGAATAGTGTCAGCCTCTAGTAGACCTGAAGGCGTTTTCGAGTAGAAAAGGGGAGAAAGTGAATCAGCCAAGCGATTCCTACAAAGATCTCACCTCCACTATTCATCTCTCAAAATTACGCCCCGTACCTAACGAGCAAAATATCGATTCAATTCTGGAGAAGATTTCAGAAGAAGATCGTGGAATCGTCTCTGAACTTTCCCCAGAAAAGGCGATGCTTATTGGAGTATCTGGTCCCGCTAAAGGATTTAGATTCTTGCTAGATAGTTCGGAATCAACAATCGGTCGCGAATTTGGAGCAAGCATTCCTCTAGATGATGTCACGGTTTCCAGAAAACACGCCCGGATTTCTTCACGAGAGGGAGTGCACACAATTGAGGACTCCAAAAGTTTAAATGGTACTTACGTAAATGCTGTTTCGATTTCTACGCAAGTCTTATCGCAGGGCGATGAGATTCAAATAGGAAAATTTAGATTTTATTTCTTTACAGGAAAGGTAAATTAATGAGTGTTCCAGCCCGTGCTTATTTAAGCATCGGAGAAGTTTTAGCAAAGCTTCGTCCCGAGTTCTCTGACATCACAATCTCGAAGATACGATTTTTAGAATCTGAAGGATTGATCGATCCACAGCGGACTCCCTCTGGATATCGTAAATTTACAGCTTCAGATTTAGAACGTCTTCGCTATGTTCTTCAAGCACAGCGTGATCAGTATTTGCCATTGCGTGTTATTAAAGAAAATTTGGATGCGATGGATCGCGGACTTGTACCAGCTGCTACGCCAGGGGGAGTGGCAGGACCTCGTCTTGCAACCGTTGATGGCGACTTCGCGTCGGCACATTTCGCGCAAGAGAGTGAACTTCGACTTAGTCGTGAAGAACTTTTGGAGTCCTCGAATTTGGATGAGGCAGTTCTCGTTGAGCTTGAGGCTTATGGGCTCGTCGAAATCAAGGGCCGACATTTTGACGCTGATGCACTAGCAGTGGCGCGCGCAGTGGCGGAGATTGCTGCTTTTGGAATTGAACCTCGACACCTTCGCTCATTTAAGACATCAGCAGACAGAGAGATAGGTTTAGTGGAGCAAGTAATAACTCCGCTGCTTCGTCAAAAAGGTTCCGACGCGAAGGCGCGTGCCGAAGAAGTGCAAAACGAACTTGCTTCGCTCTCGATCAGATTGCATGCCTCGCTCGTTCGCGCTGGTCTACACCGCGCTAAGTAAAACCAACAACTATGAGTGATCTTCGCCCGGTAGAAGTTGTTGGAGTTCGAGTTGAGATGCCTTCAAATCAGCCAATAATTCTTGTGCGAGAAGTTGATGGAGTGCGTTATCTCCCAATCTGGGTCGGGGCCGTTGAGGCGACCGCGATCGCTTTTGCCCAACAAGGTGTCACGCCGGCGAGACCGCTTACCCATGATTTGATGAAAACTTTGATTGAGGAAGTCGCTCTGCCACTGGAGGCCATCCACCTAACCTCGCTCAAGGACGGCATCTTTTATGCCGAACTGCATTTCACGGGTGGGAAAGTAATTTCAGCAAGACCAAGTGATGCGTTGGCTCTCGGACTGCGAACTGGAACATCGATACTTGCTACCGAAGAACTCTTCAACGCGGCCGGAATAGAGATTCCAGACCAGGCTGAAGATGAGGTTGAGAAATTTAAGGAGTTCTTGGACCACATTAACCCCGAGGACTTTGCCGGGTAATCGGTTGCGCAGATAGAAATCCATGAAAATGAACCCTGAAGCATTGGTTGAGAGTTCGGCGTGTCGGTTATTGTTCTCTGCAAACTCTCAACCTACACTTCAGACATTCCCCATAGAAGTGAGCTTCCCATGAATCAAGAGATTGGCTATCGAGGCGCGACCGCATGCGTTGCCGCTGGCATAACATACCGACAACTGGATTACTGGGCTCGTACTGGGCTTGTTGAGCCAACTATCAAGAACGCTGCTGGGTCAGGCTCACAACGCCTGTACGGCTTTAGAGACATCCTTGTTCTCAAAATCGTAAAGCGTCTTTTGGATACTGGCGTATCGTTGCAAAACATTCGTACAGCAGTTGAACACTTACGCGGTCGAGGAATTACTGAGCTTGAAAGCATGACTCTGATGAGTGACGGAGCATCAATTTATGAGTGTGCTAGCGCCGATGACATCATTGATTTGCTGCAAGGTGGTCAAGGCGTCTTTGGAATTGCCATTAGCAAAGTCTGGACAGAAGTTGAGGGATCTCTAGCGACACTTCAGGGTGAGAATCCGTCGGATGGTTCGATTGTTGCAAATCTCACTACGGATGAGTTATTGGAGCGTAGGAAGCGCAAAGGGGCGTAAAGCCTAATAATCTGACCCCCTAGGCTTTGATGTCAGATGCCAAATCTATTGGGGGATTTCCTTGGGCGCTTTTAGAAGTGAGTTTGTGGACCGTCACATCGGTCCAAACGATGAGCAAATTGAATCCATGCTTCGTGAAATCGGGGCTACATCACTGACAGAATTCATTTCGAAGGTTGTACCGAATTCAATTACTATTTCAGAATCGTTAGATAAGCATCTGCCATCTGCAATCTCAGAAGAAGCGGCGATTGAAGAGCTGCGGTTATTGGCCAATCAGAATGTAGTTACGCGCTCTCTCATAGGAATTGGTTATTACGGAACGATTACTCCACCAGTTGTTCTCCGAAATATTTTAGAGAATCCAGCTTGGTACACCGCGTATACGCCATACCAACCTGAAATTAGTCAAGGTCGATTAGAAGCAATCTTTGCCTTTCAAACTGCGGTCTCTGATTTAACAGGACTTCCAATTGCAAATGCTTCGATGCTTGATGAAGCAACTGCTGCGGCAGAAGCTATGACGCTAGCTCGCAGACAATGGAGCGGTGAGGATTCTGCAGTATTTGTCATTGATGAAGCGTTGCATCCACACGTGAAGGCAGTTATACATACGAGAGCAAATCCACTCAAGATTGTTGTGAAGGAAAGTGCGATAACACAAGAAGCGCTTTCCACAGTGGAAGAGCAAGTTTTTGGAGTTATTGGCGCCGCTCATTCGACTTATGGAGCTGCGCAGGATCTCGCCCCTCTTTTTCGTTTTGCGCATGAGCACAATGCACTCGCAATCGTAGATTGTGATTTGTTAGCACTGACTTTGTACAAAACTCCGGGGGAGTGGGGCGCGGATGTTGCGGTTGGTTCAGCGCAGCGTTTTGGAGTACCTATGGGATTTGGTGGCCCACACGCTGGATTTATGTCAGTACGCCAAGGTTTAGAACGCGGAATTCCAGGCCGGTTAGTTGGTCAAAGTGTTGATGTGCACGGGAATCCAGGATTTCGACTCGCGCTACAAACTCGCGAGCAACATATTCGCAGAGATAAAGCGACGTCGAATATTTGCACAGCGCAAGTTCTACTTGCCGTCATGAGCGCTTTCTATGCGATGTGGCATGGACCAGCAGGCCTAACTAACATAGCAACACGAGTGCGCTCAAACACGCACGCACTTCGAGCTGCCATTAAGAGTGCGGGATTCGTTGTCTCTGAGGGAGAAGTTTTTGACACATTCATTGTGGATTCTGCTCCTATCGCAACTCCTGGCTATAACTTTCGCAATATTGACGGTAAGCACATTGGAATTTCACTTGACGAAACAGTGACAAAAAAGGAACTAATTGAAATAGCCAGTTTCTTTGGAGCAAAGTTTGAGAGTGGGGAAGTGGCTCTTCCCGCAGATCTGAAGCGCAATTCAACCTTCCTGACTCATAGAATCTTTAATGATTATCATTCAGAGACAGGAATGTTGCGCTACATCCGCGCTCTTTCAGATAGAGATTTGGCTCTAGATCGGTCAATGATTCCGTTGGGTTCTTGCACAATGAAACTTAATGCGACTTCGGAAATGATTCCCGTGACTTGGCCAGAATTTTCTTCGCTTCATCCATTTGCACCTGTAAATCAGACTGGTGGCATCCGGGAAATGATTTCGCAGTTAAGCCAATGGCTGATAGACATCACTGGTTACGATGCAGTCTCATTGCAACCAAATGCGGGATCTCAAGGAGAATTTGCGGGCCTTCTTGCCATTCGTAACTATCTCGATGCACGCGGGGAAGAAGAGCGTAATATTTGCTTAATTCCATCAAGTGCTCATGGAACAAATGCAGCCTCAGCTGTAATGGCGGGCATGAAAGTAGTTGTCGTTTCTTGTGATGATTCCGGAAACGTATCGGTAGAGGATCTGAAGGAGAAGATCGCCACGCATTCCAGCGCTTTGGCCTGCCTGATGGTTACATATCCTTCAACTCACGGTGTATTTGAAACTGCAATCACCGAAATTTGCGCACTGGTACACGATGCGGGTGGGCAGGTTTATGTAGATGGCGCCAACCTGAATGCTCTTGTAGGACTCGCTCAGCCTGGGAAATTTGGCGCTGATGTTTCCCACCTTAATCTGCACAAAACTTTCTGTATTCCACATGGCGGAGGAGGCCCAGGAGTTGGGCCGGTAATTTCTCGCGCTCACCTAGCGCCTTTCTTGCCAAACCATCCATTGGATGAATTGGCCGGACCAAGCACCGGTCCGGGCGCTGTAAGTTCGGCGCCATTTGGATCTGCCAGCATTTTGCCTATCTCGTGGATGTATATCCGAATGATGGGTGGATCAGGGCTAACAAAGGCAACCCAAGTTGCGATTTTGTCTGCCAATTACATCGCCGCCAAGTTGGACCAGCATTTTCCGGTTCTGTACAAAGGTGAGAATGGTTTTGTGGCCCATGAATGTATTTTGGATATGCGCGAGATTACAAAGCGCACCGGGGTAACCGTCGATGATGTAGCAAAGCGTTTGATGGATCATGGATTTCACGCCCCAACTATGAGTTTCCCAGTAGCTGGAACCTTTATGGTTGAACCAACCGAATCTGAGGATGTCTCTGAACTTGATAGGTTCATACAAGCCATGATTTCGATTCGCGCAGAAATTGCAGATATTGAAAAGGGGGAGTTGGTGGTTGAGCAATCTCCTCTTCGCCATGCACCGCACACCGATGTCGACTTATTGCAGAAAGAATGGAATCGTAAATATTCACGTTCTGTTGGGGCTTTCCCTAACGGCGTTGTTCTCGGCATAGGTCAAAGCGGTAAATATTGGCCGACCACAGGGCGCATAGACGGCGTTTACGGGGATAGGAATCTTGTCTGTGCCTGCTTGCCTATCGAGGAGCTAGCCGCGGATTTGAACGCCCAAATTCTTAATTAACATAATGTAGATTATCGGGCTAATACTATCAACCGGAAAGTCGCTGGAGCCCCCATTTTGTGGTCTGCAGAAGAGCTTCCAAGACAATCTTCTTACTCATCTTGGATTGTCCCTGAGTACGCTCAATAAAGGTTATGGGAACTTGAGCAATAGATAACCCGGCATCGTGGGCTCTCATTGCCATTTCTATTTGAAATCCGTATCCGAGACTTTCAACTTTTAAGTAATCCACTTTCTTCAAGCAATTATTGGTTAAGACACGATATCCACCAGTTAAGTCTTTGTATGGCAAACGCAGAACAATTTGGGCGTATTTCGTGCCGATTCTTGATATCAATCTACGACTCAGTGGCCAATTAACGACCTCACCACCTGGCATCCATCTTGTACCAATGACCAAATCAGATCCTGAGGCTGCCCTGAGAAGGTGAACTAGTTCCTCTGGTTGATGGCTTCCATCTGCATCACATTCCACAAAAAGATCGAAATTTCGTTCAACTCCCCAAGAAAGGCCAGCCAGATATGCCGGACCGAGACCAGCTTTTTTCTCGCGACGAAGAATCTGGACGTTACTAAAGTTGGATTTTGCAACCAATTCTGCAGTTCCATCTGGTGAGTTGTCATCGATGACCAATATTTGCCAACGATAGGAGTTACTGAGCGCTGTCATAGCCTTTTCCAGACGTTGCAGAATCTCAATGATGTTCTCTGACTCGTTATAAGTAGGAATACAGATCAAGACGCTTGGTAATGTGGTTAACATAACGTTTTCTCACCAACCAATTGCCGAGATAAATCTATCGACACTCGCGCCCAGATTATGCTCTTCCTTCAATTGATACACCTTGCTTAGATCCGGTTGTGTCTTTGGTATTTGCAAATCAATCTGCGGAATTGGAACGTCTAGTGCGCAGTGCACCAATTTCTCCGCAATATTCGCATAATCGATGTCAGCTAGCAATTTTTTTCGCAGAGCGGGAGTTAGGCGTTCATCATCTGCTTGAGCAGCTTGGAGAACTTCCTGCATGGAGAAAAAATTATTTGCTATGACGGCAGCTCCCTTTTCACCAATACCGCGTATGCCAGGTAGGCCATCTGATGCATCTCCTCTAATCATTGCAAAGAGTGCGTATCGATCCCCTGGTATCTCGTATCTGCCCGCAATCCACTTCTTATCTACAAGGTCGTGGTTTGCGATTCCACGCGCAAGATAAACAACTTTAACTTTTCGTTTGTCGTCCACGAGTTGAAAAAGATCGCGGTCCCCAGTAACTATAAGGGTTGGGCCAGGTTCCTTCACGCTGTATGTTGCAATCACATCGTCTGCCTCGTAGTCATCAGCTCCGATTAGTGGGATTCCCAATGCGTCAAGTACATCTAAAAGAATAGGAATCTGTGGCGTCAACGTTTCTGGTTCGGCCTCTTCCCCGCCGCCATCATCAACCCTGTTTGCCTTATATTCAGGAAACAATTCCACTCTCCACGAAGGTCGCCAATCGCCATCTAAACAAGCCACAATTCGATTAGGTTTATATTGCGCAATTAACCTTGCGCTCATATCTAGAAATCCTCTTATTGCATGTACCGGCTCACCTCGTGAATTAACTAAAGTATCGGGCATGCCGTAGTACGCGCGATACCAAAGAGAGGCACTGTCTAGAAGCATCAGGGTCATCCGACTACTCCTGCATATGTAACCACTCCCCTGTCGACACGTTTAAGGGCTTCTTCAATAACTGGAGCTAATTCTTGTGATGCATTCCCTAACTGTCTGAGTAGATCAATAATCTGCTTCATTGAACGCACGAAATCTCCAACAGTTGTTTCGGTTCCGCGTAAAATTGAGGAGAGTGAATGACCACTGGCCCATCGATAAGAACCCCAACAAAATCCAATGTCAGGTTCTCTCATAGGCTCCAAACCAAGATCGAGTTCACGTTCGTGCAATTCGTGCCAGATATTCACAACTTGCCCCAAAGTATCTTGAACTTTTCCGTGAGGAATCTTTGGGCTTTCTTCGCGCCTAGCTTCATAAACAAGACTAGAAAGAACGGAGACCAGTTCCGACGCGTTCAATCCAACGAGTATGTCTTTGCGTACTAGCTCTGAAATAAGTAAGTCAGTCTCACCATAAATCTTTGCAAGTAAGCGGCCAGGTGGTGTGATTGTATTTGCCTCCAAATAGCCAAGTTCCTTCAACATAATCTGAACCAAATCAAAACGTCGAGCAATAACATCCGTGCGATTACTCACACGCTCCTGAAGTCCGCGATTTTCGCGGATCAATCGTGAAGCTCGATCAGCAAGCCTTGCGTGTTGCTCTCTGTCTGCGCAACCGTGACAAGGATGGCTTCGCAGGCTGCGTCGAAGTTCAATTATTCGCTCTTCGGCCAGTAAACGCTTCTTCTTTGAGTTCTTAGAGAGAGATTTTTCGATATCTCGAAGCTCTTCCTTTATCTCGGTATAAGCAAGAAAATCACCTAAATGACATGCAACACTTTCACGAAGTTGATTGATCGCTTCTTCATTCTTGCGCATCTGTCGAGATAATCCGACTACGGCTTTATCGGCCTGGTATTGAGCAAATGAAGATTCTAATGAAGTGCGTGCTCGAGTCGCCCCAAGTTGCGAAATGAGATTGATTGTCATGTTGTATGTAGGTTTAAAACTGCTGCGTAATGGATATGTGCGCGTAGATGCAAGCCCTGCGAGTGACGCTGAATCCGTATCACGATTCCAAATCACGACGGCATTTCCTTCAATATCAATTCCTCTGCGACCGGCTCTTCCGGTTAACTGAGTAAATTCTCCGGGAGTGATTGTTACGTGCGCTTCACCGTTCCACTTGCTTAGTTTCTCCAGCACCACCGTTCTGGCAGGCATATTTATTCCCAATGCAAGGGTTTCTGTTGCAAAGATTGCTTTGACTAAACCTCTTTGAAAGAGTTCTTCGACGACCTCTTTAAAGGTTGGGAGCATTCCGGCGTGATGAGCAGCTATTCCTTTTTCTAATGCATCTAACCACTCGTGAAAACCTAGGATGCTGAGATCTTCTTCGGGAATATGATTCGTTTTCGCAAAAGCGACCTCACGGATGGCACTTCTCTCATCTGCGTTCGTCAACTTCAAGCCCGAATCGACACACTGCTTAACTGCTGCGGCACAAGCTGCCCGCGAAAAAATAAAGGTAATTGCTGGCAACATTCCCTGCCTATTAAGTTTCTCGATAACTTCTGCTCTTCCTAAAGGCTTAGACCCACTTTGGAATGACTCGGGATTTCTCCAGTTTCGACTGCTCTTGTGCCCCTTACCGCTTCCCTGCTCACTTACTCGAATTCGACGATGCGATTCCTTTTCTAGGGTCAAAATTTCAGGATTCACTTTTCCGTTCTCAGCAAAAAGGTCCAACAACCGGTTTCCAAACATTACGTGTTGGTAAAGAGGCACGGGCCTCGTCTCCGAAAGGATTACTTCAGTACTGCCTCGCACTGCCTGCAACCAATCACCAAACTCTTCTGCGTTGGAGACGGTTGCCGAAAGAGAAACAACTTGGACACTGTCAGCCAGGTGAATGAGAACTTCTTCCCAAACAGCGCCTCTAAACCGATCGGCTAGATAATGGACTTCATCCATGACCACAAATCCGAGGTCTCGTAGGGCTTGCGGAGAGGCATACAACATATTTCTCAAAACCTCTGTAGTCATAACCACAACTGCCGCATCAGAATTTATATTTGTGTCACCTGTCAGGAGGCCAACCTTTTCTTCACCGAACATCGCTTTCAAATCTTGATATTTCTGATTAGAAAGAGCCTTTATAGGCGCGGTATAGAAACATCGCCGGCCCGTTTCAAGAGCTAGGAATGCTGCGAATTCGCCGACAATTGTCTTGCCAGCTCCGGTGGGAGCGGCAACCAAGACACCGTGCCCTTCTTCAAGAAATTCACATGCCTCAGTTTGAAAATCATCGAATGGGAATGCATATTTTTCAGCAAAAGAACGTAGCTTTACATAGCGCATTCTCTGTTTCGCAGCAGCCAATTTTTCAGCTGGCGAAAGTTCAATCACGCGATCCACGTTAACATCGCGAGTGGGACAACCGTCGCCGAGATTGGAAGAGATCCAATCCGTTCACCATCTGCATAGGCGATTGCATTACTTTGCAAAGTAATTGAGGAACATCTGCGGATTTGGACCGCACGGTGTCCAATGTGATTTCCCGAGAAAACACGTGGGAAAACGCGGATGAACTCTCTTACCGGAATGGGTTTGAGCAAGAGAACGTCAAAAAGACCATCTTGCGCATTTGCATCTGGACATACTTGCATCCCTCCCCCGTAGCTCTTGCCATTTGCAATAGCAACCAACATCGATCCCGACTCCTCTTCCTTGCCGTCGATGGTGATCTTGTACGTACGTGGGACAAAGAATGGCAGCTCCCGGGCTGTGGCGATTACGTATTTAAGTTTTCCTCGTATGAATCTATATGAATTGGCTCGCTCGTTCACAAGTGAATCAAATCCAGTGCTCAACACTTGTCCAAACCAGATCTCGGTATCCCCATGTTTTATGAGTCCCATATCAATATTTGCAGGTGACTTTTCACGAATGAGTTGAACCAATTGTTCGGCCTTCAAACCAAATGTGCCTACAGAGCGAGAAAAGTCGTTGCCTGTTCCTGCCGGCGCTACAAGCAACGGAATTCGATACTTGATTGCACCTGGAAACATTGCGTGTGCTAAACCATCGCCGCCAACGCTGATGATTGTGGAGAATGGGTCTTTCTGGTGAATGCGTTCAAAAGTAATGAGGGTTTCAGAAAGAGTTCTTTCGCGTATTAACGTGAAATGCAAACCCGTTTGAGTGAGCGTTCGAGCGATTTTTTCGCCGAAGCGCTTCCCTTTTCCGCCACCGGACTTGGAATTAACAACAAGGGCAATATTCACCTGCGCCTCACTTTCCAACCATTATCGTGGAAAATTCCAAAGAACGCCGCCGCGAAATAGAAAAACCACATAGGCACTGCCAAGAGCAACATCGTGAAAGGATCACCCGTCGGCACAAACACTGCCGAAAAAACCGTGATTGCAAAGACGACATAACGCCAAGGCTTGAGCATGCTTCGTCCGCTAACAATGTTCATGAGGTTCAGCGCGAGCAGAAACACTGGAAGTTCAAAAGCTATGCCAAAAACTAAGAAAAGCTTCAAAACAAATACCAAGTACTCATCAAACCTAATGAGATTTGAGAGGTTTGTCGGAGTGAGACCCATTATCTGTTCGATCGCAATTGGCAGTAGCCAATATGCAAAATACACGCCGGCCATGAAGAAGGGGGTCGCCAGAAATAGGAACGAGAGAGAGTAACGCTTCTCCTTCTTCTTAAGCGCCGGTGAAATGAAAGCCCAAAGTTGATACAGCCAAATTGGAGAGGACAAAATAATTCCAACAAAAATTGCTACGCTAATTTTTAAGTTGAGGGGTCCTAGTACTCCGTTGATGTACAGAGTTCCACATCCTTCGTTCAATGCAGAGGATTTCAATTTGAGCTCACAAATGGGATGTGAAAGCTTTTCAACTATATGGTCATAAAATATCCAGCCAACGGATCCACCTAAAATAATTCCAAGGGCAGCACGGAAAAGTCGTTTACGCAATTCACGGAAATGTTCAAGAAGAGGCATGCTGCCGCGTTCTGGCCCGGACATCTCATCCGTCATTGTTTAGTCACGATATTCAAGGCGTTAGGTTCTAGTTCTTTAAATCTTTCCCTGGCTTACCCTCAGTAGAGTCAGTATCGTCCTTGAGTTCAGATTTAAAGATCTTGAGTGATCGAGCAACAGATTTAGCTGAGTCAGGTAGTCGTTTAGCTCCAAATAAAACAACAAAAACTAGTGCTACAACAATGATGTGCCAAGGTCTTAACTCGCCCATTTTTCCCCCTACGTAATCGCAACTGTGTGTGAAATCCTACCATTCACTAATTCTCTGTTTTCAAGCGTAATTATCAAGAGTTCTGCGACTCAGATCGGCGAACTCCGCCTTGAGAGTTTCAGGTGAGGTTATTGTTACAGAACCATTTATCGAGGTGAGAGCCCGAAAGAGCCATTGTTCATTCGTAACTTCCAAGGAGACCCGTAGCTGATCTCCAAATATTTCTGAATTCATCACGATTTCTTCATTTGTCTCCAGGAAGTAAAGCGCACTTTTCGGAATAAGAGCTTCGATTACCGCACTTCTACTAGTGTTCGTGGAGTCTGACGTAGAAATAGAGCGCGGAGAAATATTCACTGTGCGCATTCGATCTAATCTAAAGTGACGAATTTCCTTTGAGGAGTCGCAATATGCCTCCACATAGTAATTGCTTGCTCTTATATAAAGCTTCTTAGGCGAAATGGTTCGTATCGAAATCTTCTCATTGGATAGCGAAAGATATTCAATATCGAGTGCTTTACCATCCGTAATAGCAATCTCGACAAGATCCTTCCACTCCGAACGCGGAATCTTTTGCTCTCCTTCGATGATTTCTAGAGTAGCAATGTCTCCCAGTAAATCCGTCATTTTTTTTGAGACCGAATCTACAATTTTTGCGACTTCAGCCGAGACGCCTTGCGAGACTAGGTTTTGCAGCCCGAGGAGAATGCTTACTACCTCGACTTTTGTCAGCCGTCTTGGCTTATCCAAGTTCTGTGGATCCATGATTGAAACGAACCCGTGTTCAGTCGAGAGATCAATCAGTTCTAAATGTGTATATCCTGGAAGACCACACATGAAAATTATGCTTAGTATCTCGGAGATATCGGAGGGCGTTGATTCAAAAGAGTCGGCCAGTTCCTCAATGCTCACACCTGGATGTTCGAGAATGTATGGAATCAAATCCAGAGCCTGTGCAGTCTTCTCTATTGCGCTGGCGCCCATTAAACCCTGCTCTCAAGAATAGAAATTATCTCAGCTCGCAAATGATCAGGAGTTATTACAACCACATCTGATGTATGCCAAAGAATTTCTGCGAGTGCTTCTCTTTCATTTGGATAATTCTTAACCAACTGATCCCATTCGTCGTCGATTGGCGTTGTCTCACAAGATGCCCTCAAAGAAAGTCCGCTGCCCACCTTCACCTTTAAAACTACGTGAATATCGAGTTCGTCATCATTTGCGAACAAAGTGTCCTTAAATTGAAAATCAACCGGACGGAGAAAGGAGCCGGGCCGGCCTTTTGTTTTAAGCTCCGACATTCTGCGCACTTTAAATGTCCGCACGGAACCTTTCTCGATATCTTCGCCGATGAGGTACCACTCCCCTTTGTATAGGGAAATTTTGTATGGGTTGACTTGCCGTGAAGTAACTTGAGAAGAGGTGTAAGTAAATGAAAGTGTCTTTCTCTCCGAGGTAGCCTGCCAAAGCGTTGGGAAATCGTGAACATTTTGATCAATCGGTAGGATGGCCGTTCGCAGCGCCTCGACTGAAGTTTCTACACCCAAACTTTCAAGTTTTCGTAGGGCCCTTTGCGCGCTTTGGGAAAACAAGGAGTTCTGCCAAGCGCTTGCTGCCACCGAGAGCACACCAAGTTCGGCGGGTGTGAGTGTTGGAATTTGAAGTGAATAACTATCAGGATTAATCCTGTATCCAAGCTCGTCCTCAAAGAGTGAGTCGAGTGGCGAAACTTCTATTTCGATTCCGAGAGATCGCAGATCATCCTTATCTCGCTCGAACATCCGCTCCATCGACTCAGTAGTGCCCGAGTAACCAGCTACGGATTGGAATATCTCTGACTTTGTAATAAGGCGTTTTGTAGCAAGCAACGCCATCGTGAGGTTGATGAGACGCTCCGCCTTAAGGTCTGACACAGGAGAACGATAGGCCTTTGGTATCCTTTCCCAATGAGAAATCGCGCAAAATTACTTTCATTAATTCTTATTGCTACCGCCGGTACAACCCTAATTTCAGGATGTACAACCGACGGTGGGCAGAAACCAATCGCGAAAACGGGAGAAGCAACAGTGAGTACACCGACTTCATCAAATCCGAGCATTCCAGCCGTTACGGGAGCCGCCGGTTCTGCGCCAACGATTGCTGCGCCACAAGGTGCTGCTCCAACATCTCTATTGACTCACGATGTGATAACAGGAACTGGGACGGCAGCGGTTGCAACATCCACACTTACCGTTCATTACACATTGATGGCTTGGTCTACAGGAAAGGTTGTTGAGTCCTCCTGGAATAGTGGACAGCCAGCCACCTTCTCTCTGGCCCAGGTAATCCCAGGTTGGCAACAAGGTATTCCAGGAATGAAAGAGGGCGGTCGTCGAGTCTTGGTCATTCCACCAGATCTCGGATACGGTGCATCAGGTGGCGGTCCTATCGGACCAAATGAAACACTAGTTTTTGTTGTGGACCTGATTAAAGTCGCTTAATTAAGCTTCATCTTCTGGTAAACCGTAGGAACCCTTTGAAGGTCTACGTCGACGCAGTGGTGCAATAACACCAGGGGCTAATCGACGGGCCATAATAAGGAATCCGGTATGCCCAATCATTCGATGCTGGGGTCTGACTGCAAGTCCTTCATGGTGCCACCCGCGCAAGAGTGTCTCAATACTTTCAGGTTCAGTGAAGGCTTCTGACGCCTTGATCGTCTCTGCCATTTGTGAAAGCTGTGTCGTTGTTGCTACATATGCAAGTAGAACTCCACCGGCCTCCAAAACAGTTGCCGCCATCTCAACACACTCCCACGGGGCAAGCATGTCTAGAACAACGCGGTCATATTTGGAGTGCACAGCATCTTGCACCGATCCAAGAGTTAGCGACCAATTCACGGGTAGCTCTCCGAAGTACATCTCAACATTCTTCCTTGCGACAGATGCAAACTCGTCACGTCGCTCGAAGGAATCTACTTTGCCTGTTGTTCCAACTGCTCTCAGCAGAGAAATTGAGAGCGCCCCAGAGCCCACTCCCGCTTCTAGAACTCTTACGCCAGGAGCAATGTCGGCAAATCCAAGAATGAATGCGGCATCCTTTGGATACACAATGGTCGCTCCGCGTGGCATTGAAAGCACAAAGTCTCCAAGAAGGGGTTTAAATGCAAGAAATTTCATGCCTGCAGTCGTTTCAACAACTGAACCTTCCGGTGTTCCAACGAGTTCATTGTGAACAATCCATCCACGGTGAGTGTGGTATTCCCCATCCTCTTTCAAGGTGATTGTTTGAACTTTTCCTTTTGCGTCAGTTAACTGGACGCGATCTCCGAATTTAAAATTTGCCACTATACGAGCTCCGCTCTATCGATTGATCTGTAAATACTCTTGAGTCTTTCCACAGTAATACCGTCAAGTGTTTGAAGCACCTTTAATCGTGGACTCTCTTCGATGGTAACTAAGTGCGGAATAGCAATAACGAAAGCACCACTTGCCGATGCAGCTGCAACTCCAGTGATTGAGTCCTCAAGTATTATGCAATTCGCAATATTTACTCCAAGGGTCTTAGCCGCCAGTATGTAGCATTCTGGACTTGGCTTTGTAAGGGCTACATCATCACCCGATATCGTTACATTGAAGATACCTTCAGGAAAGCGACTTAGAGTTGCACGCATCATAGGAGCGGGACTTGCCGTGACAAGCCCTACCGCTATCCCCGCTTCGACACTCTCCATAAGAAGCTCAAAAGCTCCTGGCATATATTCGATCTCTTGCTCGAAAGCACGGATTGTTCTACGTACTAATTCCTCGTGAAAGAACTCCGGGCTCTCAACGCTACCCGCAAGCTTGGACATATAGATGCCGACCTTTGTAAGTGGGCCACCTAAACAGTAACGCTGGTCCTCTATTGTCCAAGCATGGCCGTATTCAGCCATCAATTGCGTTTCTGCCAACATCCATTGAGGCTCGGAGTTAATAAGTGTTCCGTCCATATCAAAAAATATTGCTTCAAATTCTGTAGCGATTGAATTCCTCACGATGCATTGAAGTACTTTGCCTCAGGGTGCACAGTGATGATCGCCGATGTTGACTGCTCTGGGTGGAGCTGAAATTCTTCAGACAATTCAACGCCGATACGAGATGGATCAAGCAGCTCACAGAGTTGCACCTGTTGAGAGAGATCAGGGCATGCTGGATAACCAAAGGAATAGCGCGAGCCCCTGTAACCCTGGTCCAAAATCTCTCCAAGTTCGTTTGCATCCTCAGTTGCGAAACCTAATTCACTACGAATGCGCGCATGCCAGTGTTCGGCTAACGACTCAGTGAGCTGTACAGAAAGACCATGAAGCTCCATATATTCGCGATATAAATTAGATTTGAAAAGTTCTGCCGCAGCCTCACTTACCACCGACCCCATAGTCACAATATGAAAAGCCACGACATCGATTTCACCCGAATTCTTTGGGCGGTAGAAGTCACTTAAGCAAAGTCGTCGATCTCGAGATTGTCTGGGGAATGTAAATCGAACTCTCTCTTGCCCTTTAAGTTCACCTTCATGATGCAAAATAACTAGGTCATTGTTCTCGCTGTAACAAGGGAAATATCCATACACTACGGCAGCATTTAGCCAACCTTTGGATTGCACCTCATTGAGCAGAGAGCGAAGTCTTGGTCGACCTTCTTCCTCAACCATGCGCTCGAATTCGCCTCTGGCGCCCTTGAGCCCCCATTGACCCATAAAGAGCGCACGTTCATCAAGCATTCCAGAATAATCTGCAAGTGGAATTCCTTTAACAATACGTGAACCAAAAAACGGTGCCCTGCCCAGAGGGACAGTTACTGATACATCAGACCGTTGTGTATCAATACTTGTTGGCTCCGCGTTCTTTCTTGGGTTGGTGATTCGTTTTTTGAGCGGCGGAAGCACGGCAGATGGGTCGCCCTTTTTAATCCCCATCAGAGTATCCATGAGGGTTAGGCCCTCAAAAGCATCCTTTGCGTAGCGGACTGTCCCATTGAATTCCGAAGCAAGATCATCCTCAACAAAGGTACGCGTCAACGCAGCGCCACCCAGAATGACGGGCCACTTATCGCCCAGTCCGCGTGATGTCAGTTCTTCCAAATTTTCTTTCATTATTACAGTTGATTTTACGAGTAAGCCTGACATTCCAATAACGTCTACATTCTCACTCTTCGCCGAGTCAATAATTTGATTTATTGTCTGCTTTATTCCGATATTGACGGTTGTGTATCCATTGTTTGTCAGAATAATATCGACCAAATTCTTACCGATATCGTGGACATCACCCTTTACCGTTGCAAGAAGAATTTTTCCCTTGCCCTCAGTGTCAGCCTTCTCCATAAACGGTTCTAAAAATGCAACAGCCTGCTTCATAACTTCAGCGCTTTGCAGTACAAAAGGAAGTTGCATCTCCCCCGAGCCAAACAGTTCACCAACAACCTTCATGCCCGCCAAGAGATGGTCATTTATTATTTGCAGCGGAGAGATTCCTTCATTCATTGCGATCTGTAGGTCTGCCTCTAGACCTACTTTTTCTCCATCAATAATGCGTCTTTGGAGTCTCTCGGCCAGGGGAAGAGCAGCAAGTTCGGCCGCCCGAGTAAGTTTATTAGATTTTGCTTCGACCCCTTCAAAGAGTTCGAGAAAACGTTGCAGTGGGTCATATGTGCAGTTGCCTTCACCGTCGAACTCACGTCGATCATAAATTAGATCCAATGCAACCTTCAAAACTTCAGCTTCTATACGCGCTATAGGTGTGATCTTTGATGGATGCACAATTGCTGAGTCCAGACCGTTTTTGACCGCCTCGTGAAGAAAAACTGAGTTTAGAACGATACGAGCAGCAGGATTAATTCCGAAGCTAATATTGCTAACACCGAGTGTTGTTTGTACATCGGGATATTCTTCTTTTAATTGTTTTATCGCTGCAAGCGTTTCGATTCCATCCCGGCGCGTTTCCTCTTGTCCAGTTGCGATTGGGAAAGTTAGGCAATCAATTAAGATGTCCCCCACTGCCATTCCCCAATTTTGGGTAAGGTCTGTTATCAGCCTGGAAGCTACGCGCATCTTCCATTCCTGCGTTCTTGCTTGCCCTTGTTCATCAATTGTTAGGGCAACAACCGCTGCTCCATGCTCCATCACGATAGGCATGATCTTTGCGTAACGCGAAGTAGGCCCATCGCCATCTTCAAAATTCACAGAATTTATGACGCATCGACCACCAAGTTGTTCAAGTCCTGCCTGAATTACGGCAGCTTCAGTTGAATCCAGAACAATGGGTAGCGTAGAAGTAGTTGCTAAGCGGGAGGCTATTTCCCGCATATCACTTACACCATCACGCCCGACATAATCCACTGACAAGTCGAGCATATGAGCACCATCGCGGATTTGGTCTCTTGCAATCTCCACGCAGGATTGCCAGTCGCTTGCTAAAAGAGCGTCGCGAAATGCTCGTGAACCATTCGCATTTGTTCGCTCACCAATTGCCAAATAGGACTTATCTTGTCTAAACGCTACAAATTGATACAGCGACGATGCTCCGCGCTCCGGTGCGACACTGCGAGGCTTGATAGTTAATGCTTTAACACTCTTAACAACTTCAGCAAGGTGTTCCGGCGTTGTTCCGCAACATCCGCCAACCAAATTTGTTCCATAATTTGTGACAAACTCTTTTAGGCTCGCGCCGAGTTCAACTGGAGTTAAAGGGTAGGACGCCCCATTTGGCCCTAGAACTGGCAATCCGGCATTTGGCATTACCGAGATTCCACATAAAGAATTTCCACTCAAATATCGCAAGTGCTCGGACATCTCTGCCGGTCCAGTCGCACAATTTAGACCAATCAAATCCACTCCGAGCGAGGAGATTGCGTTTAGAGCAGCACCAATCTCTGAACCTAGAAGCATCGTTCCGGTTGTTTCAACAGTGACCTGTGCAATGAGAACCACGTCGCGCTTGGCGAGCTTGATTGCTTTGCGCGCACCGTTTATTGCAGCCTTAACCTGTAAAAGATCTTGTGAAGTTTCAATCAGGATTGCATCCGAACCACCGTCTAGGAGGCCGCGCGCATTTTCAAAGTAGGCCTCTTTCAGTGATTGGTATTGCACGTGGCCTAAGGTCGGAAGTTTCGTGCCCGGACCAATTGAGCCAAGAACGAATCGTGCTCGTCCATCAACTTCGAAATCGTCGCAAACTTTCCGCGCGATCTTCGCCCCGGCCTTTGAAAGTTCGTAAATTCGATTTTCAATTCCATACTCGGCTAAGTTCGCCCAGTTTGCGCCAAATGTATTTGTCTCAATGGCATCAACGCCGACCTTGAGATATTGCGCGTGAACAGATTCGACAATATCGGGTCTTGAAATATTGAGGATTTCGTTACAACCCTCAAGTCCTTCAAAATCTTCGAGTGTTGGGTTTGCTGCTTGGAGCATGGTGCCCATTGCGCCATCAGCGACAATTACGCGCTTTGTAAGCGCTTCGCGCAAGGTTTCTCTGCTCATAGAGAAGTTAGTTTACAGGGCTAATCCCAGCAAAGAATCTAGTGCTCGTGAAACGACGCCTGCTTCATCCACCTGCGGATTAGTCTCGCTCAGCAGGCACCAATCTTCGATTGCCTGCAAGGCCTGCTCGGTATCTAGATCCTTAGCAATCGCTGCTGCTAGCTTTGTTAGTAGCGGTTGCGCCGGTGCAACCTCTGATTTACTCAAATTTTCTCTGATTCGATCAATCGATTTTTGGGCTTTTTCAAGTATCGCTGCATTCCACATACGGTCCTTCGAATAATGACTTGTAAGAAGGGCGTATCTAATAACCATAGGGTCAACTCGATCCTGGAGGAGTTTTGAGACGAAAACCAAGTTTCCCTTTGACTTACTCATCTTCTCACCATCAAGTCCAACCATGCCTGTGTGAATGTAGGATCTTGCGAATTCCTTCCCGAGTAGCGCCTTGGCCTGAGCCGCGCTCATGAAATGGTGTGGGAATATCAAATCAGTACCACCGCCTTGAATATCAATGAGGTAACCACCGTGACTCTCATTGAGATAATTTTCACCCAGAAGATATCTCAAACTAATAACGCAACATTCAATATGCCAACCAGGACGACCAAAACCGTGAGAACTCTCCCACCCGGGTTCGCCATTCTTGTTGGCCAACCACAAAACCGGATCAAGTGCGTTTCTTTTGCCTACTCGCTCTGGATCGCCTCCGCGTTCACCAAAAATCCGTAGCGCTTCATCATGAGTGACTGGCAAGTTAACCAAGAATGAACTCACGTCAAAATATAGATCTTCATCTACCTTGTAGACGTACCCGTTCTGCTGCATGCGTGAAATTGCTTCGTCAATCAATTTCATTACGGAGGTTGCTGGTATGAAATGTTGTGGCGGCAAGATATGTAGCGTACTCATATCTGACTCGAATAACTCCACTTGCTGCAGGGCAAGTGTTTGCCAATCAATGTTGTCTCGAACGGCGCGTTCCAAAAGTGGCTCATCAATATCCGTAATGTTCTCAACAAAAGAAACCTGAGAGCCCTGTACGCGTAAATACCTGTGTATAAGATCAAAGGTCAAATACGTAGCCGCATGACCAAGATGCGTTGCATCGTAAGGCGTGATACCGCATACATACATGCTTGTCGTTGCCTCACTGAAAAGATGTACCCCATTTGATGCCTTTATTTCTAGAGAAGGCACTTCTACGGGATATTTGGGAACATAAATGTCAGGCCATGTTGAGATATTCATTGAAAGTTAGCCTACCCAATCTCTCTAGTAAATTAGTGACATAAACATGGCCAGAAAAATGGCCAGAAAAGTGCCTAAAAAGGTGGCCACGGAACTGCAGGCCAATCTTGCGAAGGCTCCGGGAACGTTCCAGTCTCATGCAATGTTTTAGCTCTTGTGATTGTCGCTTCAATCTCTTCCTGCGTTAATAGCTCCCCAATTTCGGGAGTGGGAAAATTATCCAAAAAGTACTTTATGTGCCCCAATTCCTCGGTTGTAAAGTCTTCCCCCACCCATTGCCAAAGAACGGTTCGCAGTTTATTTTCAGAATTAAAAGTCACCCCGTGGTCGATTCCATAAATCATGGATTGCGATGTAGCAAGAAGATGACCAAACTTACGATCGCCGTTATTAATGAGGATGTCGAAGAGTGCAATCTTTCGTACGCAGGCGTTGTTGGATTGAGAAAGCTCTACTATGTCAATCTCTTCGTCCGCTTCTATCCATTCTTGAACCATTCCAAGACCGTATGGTCCATCTCTTAAGTATGTAGGTGGAACTATTCCAAATTCGAGTAATTCACTGACCAAGTACGCTGCAAATTCCCTTTGAGCCAGATTTCCATCCGGAAAATCCCACAAAGGTCTCTCACCAGCTACAGGTTTGTATACAACTTTCTTTCCAGAGATTTCACCTAAAAGTGTTGCATTGGAAGCGTCAGCTATGCGTCCCAAAATAGAGATATCACCGGTACTGATTGACACTATCGGCGATAACCGTTCGCTCGGGGGCAAAGGTGGCCTTCGGGATTTAATGGAATTCCGCAAAATGGGCAGGGAACTCTGCCGGCAGAAACTACATTGAGAGCGCGTTCACAGAATCCACGAACTTGAGCAATGGTGAGGCTGGCCATCAGTAAATCTGGAGTGTCTAAATCAGGGTCCTCCTCCCCTTCTTCCACCAATTCAGAAAACTCTTCTTCGGCCAATGCTTGGACTTGAATATCAATATGCTGATTACCCTGTTCATAAGCTATGGCGATAACCCCGGCCCTAAAGTCTTCGGTTATGGGATATTCCAACTGAGCATCATCGCGGACGGCAGGTTGATTGAGTTGATCCATATTGGCTAATTTGTTGCGCCGCAATTCGCGGATCATCATTTGTAATCTTTCAACTAGGGCTTGAACTTGTGACTTCTCAAGAGCTATGCAATTGCTACTCGCACTTGATATGACTTGTAGAAAAAATGTACGTTCACCGGGTTCACCCACAGTGCCCACAACAAATCTGTCGACTTGGTTATGTCGGTAAATAATTCTGCTCACTTCTTCCCTGCTCCCCCACCTAGCGTTGAACTGGAGTGGGCGCTCACAGAACTTGTCGAATTCATATTCTGAATTGTTACTCCACCATGTGCAAACCTGATTGCGCTAATTGAGGCAGGATCAATAGAAAGTCGTTGGAAATTATCCAAATGCGCACCAAGATAATGATTCAAAATCACTCGAATTACATCTCCGTGAGACACAACTAAGTGATTCCCAGGCTTCCCTCGTAGGGATTCAACCCCAGCTACAGCTCTATGTCGCATCTCGAGGAAGCTCTCCCCTTGAGGGAATCGCACGGTTGATGGCTCCTTCTGAATATCTTTCCACATGGACCTGCGCGACAGTATTGCCAATCTTTTGCCGGTCCAGCCTCCGTAGTTCATCTCAACAAATTCGGGGCTTTGCGATATCAGTGCCTTCTCATGAACCTTCAAAAAAGGTGTAACCGTCTCCAAACATCTCTCAAGTGGACTGAGATAAACATAATCAATGTCTAGCGGTACAAGAGTCGCAACGAGGTTATCAGCTTGCTTCTTTCCGATTGCAGAAAGTTTGATCCCTTTGGATTGCCCCGCCAAAATTCCTCGACCGTTCGCCACAGAATGCGCATGCCGAAGTAGGTAGACGGTAGAGGCGGGAGTGCGGTGAGTCATATGGCTAGGTTACCGATAGTTGTAGCCACTTGTTGCTAGTGTCCGAACTATGAAAATGAGAAGCCTTGGGAAGAGCGGGCTTGAGGTTTCCAGATTAGCTCTCGGAACGATGACCTGGGGTCGGGATACAGATGAGCACGAGGCGGCAGTCCAATTGCGGGCCTTTCTCGATATCGGCGGAAATCTTGTTGATACCGCTGCGGTTTACGCCGATGGTGATAGTGAACGTGTTATCGGCGGTTTTCTAGGAACGCTGGTTAATAGAGATGAACTCCTTATTGCTTCAAAAGCTGGGATTTCATTTAAATCTGGAGAACGCCGCGTGAGAAACTCGCGCCTATCACTCGTTGAAGATTTGGATAAATCGTTGCAACGTCTTGGTGTTGAGTACATAGATTTGTGGCAGGTCCATGCTTGGGATGAAATGACCCCTCTTGAGGAAACCCTTTCGGCCATCGACTACGCGGTGCAGAGTGGAAAAGCGCGCTATGCCGGGGTCTCCAACTTCAATGGTTGGCAGCTAGCAAAATCTCAAACAATGCAAAATCCGATTTTTGGAAAAGTACCAATCACTTCCAACCAATCTGAATATTCTTTGCTCAACAGGATCGCCGAAAGAGAATTGATTCCCGCCACAGAGGATTTGGGGGTCGGGTTTCTAGCCTGGTCTCCGCTAGGCAGGGGTGTATTAACTGGTAAATATAGGAATGGCACGCCTTCAGACTCTCGAGGAGCTAGTCCGCATTTTTCAGCTTTCGTGGCTCCGTACCTGGATCAACGCGCTCGCGCAATTGTGGATGCTGTCTGCGTTGCTGCAGAAGGATTGGGCTTCTCTCCCATTGAAGTTGCTCTCTCTTGGGTGAGAGATGCGCCTGGAGTTACCTCTTCAATTATTGGAGCACGAACAGGAGCGCAATTGCGTGGCGTACTTACTGTTGAAGAAGTAGAACTACCCGCTCCGGTTCGCCAAGCCCTCGATGAGATTTCTAGAATCCCTGATTAACAGTTCTCAAGGAAACGCTGGAGAGTGCGCACGCCAAACTTCAAACCATCTACTGGTACTCGCTCATCTACTCCATGAAACAGAGCAAAGAAATCCAAATCTGCTGGAAGTTTCAACGGACTAAATCCGTAACCAATAATTCCTAAATCCGACAGCGCTTTGTTATCTGTACCACCACTCATCACGTAGGGAACAGGAATTCCTTCTGGGTCCTCAGCGTGAAGTGCATCGCACATTGCCGCAACGAGTGGTCCGTCAAAATCCACTTCCAAAGCTTTGTCTCGCACAAGCATCTCAACCGTTGCGTCCTCTCCAGCCAAGGCACGTACGGTTTCTAACAGTTCATCTTCATAGCCCGGTAAGAAGCGTCCATCGACAACTGCTGATGCTAATTGTGGGATGACATTTGCCTTGTATCCGGCCTCCAACATCGTGGGATTTGAAGTGTTTTGAACTGTTGCACCCATCATGCGTGCTGCTCCACCAATGTGTTTTTGTAGAGGGCGAGGATCTTTTGGGTCATACTCTTCGCCAGTCAACTGCGCGATCTTCCCCCAAAATTTGGCGCCAGTCTTCGTCTCGCGCACAGGCCATTGATGCTCGCCTATTCGTGCGATTGCCCGCGTAAGTTTGGTAATTGGATTATCGCGATTAATAAATGAACCATGCCCAGCAGTTCCTTTCGCTGTCAGCTTCATCCACGAAAGACCCTTCTCGGCTGTTTGAACCCAGTAGAGTCGATGATCTCCGGTAATCGTGACTGAGAATCCACCCACCTCAGAGATGGCCTCTGTGTAGCCTTCAAAAATTTCCGGGCGATTTTTAATCATCCAGCGCGATCCATAGACACCGCCAGCCTCTTCGTCAGCAAAAAATATGAGCAAGATATTTCTGGGAGGTGTGTACCCGTATTTCTTCCATGCTCTGGCAAGAGCAAGAAATTGTGCACATCCGTCTTTCATATCAACGGCTCCACGCCCCCAGATAAAACCATCCTTAATCTCGCCTGACCACGGATCAACGCTCCAGTCGATGGGATCGGCAGGGACTGTGTCTATGTGTCCGTGAACAACTAATCCCGGGCGAGAAGTATCAGACCCAGGTATGCGAGCAACTACGCTGACGCGGTTTTCTCCAGCGATGACCAATTCACTTTCGATGCCAACATCGGCAAGTTCGGCTGCAACATATTGCGCCATTGCTTTTTCATCGCCCTTGCCTTCGCCAAAATTCACACTTGGAATTCGAATCATCTCTTGAAGAATACGAACGCAATCTTCTTCCATGGAGTTAATCTGCTGCGCAGTCATATGTTGTGGGTTGCTCATGGCGCTATCCTGCCACTTTCTGAGCACAAAAAGCCTGCCTAAAAAGGGGTCACTTTCTGACTTTTTCTCAATTTCTGCCTGGCTAAGAAAATTGGTATCTTTCTCTCTCTTGTCCGGGTGGCGGAATTGGCAGACGCGCTAGCTTGAGGTGTTAGTTCCCGCAAGGGATTAGGGGTTCAAGTCCCCTCTCGGACACCAAGTATTTTTTTGAGAAATGATGGCAAGATACCCACGTGGCAGAACTTATCTACTATTGCGGAACCATGGACTCTGGAAAGTCCACTCTCGCACTTCAGACTGCATATAACCACCAAAGCCGCGGGCGAAAAGGCCTCATTTTTACAAATAAGGATCGCGGCGGTCGTGGCGTAATCACCAGTCGCTTAGGTTTAAAGAGTGATGCAATTGAAGTGGACCCTGAGTTGGATTTACACAAACTCGTAGTGGACAAACTCTCGCAAGGTGAGCGAATAGATTTCATTATTAGCGATGAAACACAGTTTTTTGAACCGGCACATATCGAACAACTCGCACAAGTCGTCGATGGATTAGGCATAGACGTTTTTGCTTTTGGGATCCTGACGGATTTTAGAACCGCTCTCTTTCCTGGATCGGCCAGGCTTGTGGAGTTAGCTGACAGAGTACTTACTCTGCAGGTTGAGGCTCTTTGCTGGTGCGGTGCTCGTGCAACACATAATGCTCGTGTACAGAATGGTGAAATGATTACAATAGGTGAGCAAGTTGTCGTAGGAGATACTCGCGCTGATCATGAAGTATCTTATGAAGTCTTGTGTCGACGTCATCACATGCGCAAAGTTACTTCGCGAGCTGCAAAGCCAGCTGATAATCAGCCACTACCATTTCAGAATCTTTAACAAAACCAATCAAATAGGAGCAATCATGGGTATAACAACACGTAGCTATGCGGCAATGGACGTCAAGACAGAGCTAGTGCCTTTCACTTTTGAAAGACGCGATCTACGCGCGAGCGACATATCTATCGATGTAAGTTTCGCAGGTATCTGCCACTCCGATATTCACACCGTTGCAGGTGAATGGGGTTCAGTCCTCACGCCATTGGTGCCTGGCCATGAAGTTGTGGGTACTGTGAGCGCCGTAGGAACGAGCGCTTCAAAGTTTAAAGTGGGAGATTTAGTTGGTGTTGGCGTTTTTGTCGACAGTTGCAGAGAGTGCGAAAATTGCACAGCAGGTCTGGAAAACTACTGCAGTAACGGGATGACTGGAACATACAACGGCTACGAGCGCGATGGTGTAACGCCGGCCCAAGGTGGCTATTCCAATCGCTTCGTGATCGACGAGAAATATGCCGTCCATGTTCCAGCGAATTTGGCTCTTGAAGGAGTCGCTCCGCTGATGTGCGCAGGAATAACCTTGTATTCACCACTCAAGCATTGGAACGCTGGGCCAGGAAAGAAAGTGGGAGTAATTGGCCTGGGTGGCCTTGGACATATGGGCGTAAAATTCGCTGCAGCACTCGGCGCCGAAGTTACGGTTTTTTCACACTCAGAAAATAAAAAAGCAGACGCACTCGCAATGGGAGCCGATCATTTTGTTCTATCTACAGGAGCAGATGCATTTAGAGAGCTAGCAAGTTCTTTTGATCTGATTCTCAATACAGTGTCTGCAGAAATTGATTTGCATCCATATCTTCGCTCGTTGAAACTTGATGGAACCCTTGTAGTAATTGGGCTACCAGGAAAACCATACTCTTTGGATGCTTCAGTACTTCTCCCAGCCCGTAGATCAATCGCCGGGTCAATGATTGGTGGAATGCCTGAACTCCAAGAAATGTTGAATTTCTGCGGGGAACACAACATTACAAGTGATGTTGAAGTTATCTCGGCCGAATACATCAATGAGGCCTACAAACGTACGGTTGCTAGTGACGTCAAATATCGTTTCGTCATTGATGCCAAAACCCTTTAAAGATTTCTTATATGAATTGATGTGCCGCCAAGACAACTAGCGGAGCGAGGAAGATCGCGGGTAACAAATCCCCTACCCGCATTTGCTTTACTCCAAGAAGTCGTAGTGATATTCCAAAAAGCAGGATTCCTCCCACTACATTCATGGCATCAACTTGATACGGAGCGAGAATATTTCCAAGAAAGAGTCCAACACCTGTCCAAAACCCTTGGTAAATGGCTACCGGGATGACCGAAGCAATCACACCAAATCCAAATGTAGAAGCAAAAGCAATGCTTGCAAAGAAATCTAGGGTGCTCTTAAGAGCTAATTGTGTGATTCCGTTTCCCATACCGTCGCTTATGCTGCCGAGGATTGCTAGCGGACCAATAGCAAAAAGAAGAGTGGCTGCCATGAAGCCAGAGATGAAGGAATTTTCATCGCCTCCCCCAAACTTTTGCTTTAAGAAGTGACCAAAATCTTCTAGTCGATCTTGTATGCGCAAAAGCGTTCCAAGAATAGCGCCGAGAATCAACGAAAAGAGGATAGATAACAAAGTCCAACCTCGTGGGACTTCTTTGATGAAATCCTTATTCCATAAACTGATTACTGCATCTGATGCAGCCAGTAGCGTGACACAACCAAGCACATCTGTAATAAGTGATTTTGTTCTTTCAGACAACTTTCCGCCAGTCAAGACGCCAACGAACCCGCCTGCAGAAATTGCGGCAACATTAATTACAGTGCCAAGACCATGAAACATGACTAAACTCTAACAGTGGATGCATCGAAATCACTTCTCAAGAAGACGCTAGCTTTACTTGTCCCCCACAAAACTGTTCCACATGTTTGGTGGACTGCGAAAAACCGCTGGGATTTATCAATTTCACGAACTCTAATTTTGACGCTTGGACTGGCCCTCTTTGGTATCGGCGAGTCCTTTCTTGTTCAATCAGGAATTGGCAATTCGCCCTGGGTCGTATTTTCCCAAGGACTATCGCTGCACACCCCGCTGAGCATCGGTGAATCCACATTTGTCATTAGCGCAGTTATTCTGCTTCTTTGGCTACCGCTCGGGGAACGTCCCGGTTTTGGAACTATCGCGAATATGTTTGTCATCGCAATTTTTCTGCAAATTGGTGTTTTTCTGATTCCACTCGTACACGCAAATATTCTGCTCTCAATGGGAATGGCTTTTCTTGGAATCGCAATGGTCGGTCTTGCATCGGCTCTCTACATAACGTGCGGATTAGGGCCTGGGCCACGCGATGGACTTATGACCGCGCTGCATAAAAAAACGGGTGTACGCGTTGGTCGCGCCAGGCTCTGCATTGAATTGATCGCCCTGTCGGCGGGTATTGCACTTGGGGGCCGGGCCGGAATTGGAACCGCAATGTTTGCGCTTCTGATTGGAAATTCAGTTGCAGTTTCTTTTAGCCTTGTTCACCACTTTGCCAAGAAATAGTCTCTTTCTCTGATCGCTTTAACAATTCGTTAGTGCGCGAAAACGGTCTGCTTCCAAAGAATCCTCGATATGCACTCAATGGACTTGGGTGGGCCGATGAAATCGTTCGCTCCGTCTTGAAGTAACCGCTCATTTCTCGCGCGCTATTGCCCCACAATATTGCTATGGGATTTTCGCGAGACGCGATTTTTATAACTTCCTCGGTGAATTCAAGCCATCCCACTTTGTGGTGTGCAAGTGATACACCTGGCTCGGTAGTTAATGTTCTATTTAGGAGTAAAACTCCTTGCGAGCTCCATGGCGAAAGATCGCCAGAAATGTTTTTTACCCCGAGGTCTTCATGCAATTCTTTGAATATATTTCTCAGAGTCGGTGGCAGACGATTACATTCTGATGGAACTCCAAACGCCAGTCCCATTGCATGCTTAGGATTCGGGTATGGATCCTGGCCAAGGATAACGACTTTGGTATCTGCTAATGGAGTTGATAGACATTTGAAGATGTCCTCAAAATCTGGAATGTACGAACTAGATTCCAACGAGTGTGAAATCTTCTCCAAGTTTGATTGTTGGCTCTTAAGCTGCGATGCCCAATCTTCTGGAAGGAGATCAAATAGCGCGGGCAAAATAACGACCCGAATCTTGGGTTACATGCACCTGGATTTCATACGCTTTGCTCAAGTTCTCTGAGGTTATAACTTGATCAATAGCCCCGACTGCAACTGTGCCACCTTTGCTCAGGAGTAAGGCGTGAGTGGTCCCAATCGGAATTTCCTCGATATGGTGCGTAACGATAATTGTGGAAGGGGCAAGGGGATCTTGTGCAAGGACAGTCAGTCTCTGTAATAGATCTTCTCTTCCTCCCAAATCTAAACCTGCAGCTGGTTCGTCAAGAAGTAGAAGCTCTGGATTTGGCATTAGGGCTCGCGCAATGAGCGCGCGCTTCTGTTCCCCATCACTTAGCGTGCCAAATGTACGGGTAGCGAGTTCTCGCACTCCCAGAGTTGTAAGAAGGCCCATCGCTCGAGATTCATCCCAAAGATCATATTCCTCTCGCCAACGGCCATACATTGCATAAGCTGAAGTGAGCACAACATTCATTACAGTTTCTTCGAAAGGAAGCTGACTTAGAACACTGTTTGCAGTTAAACCAATCCGTGGTCGCAATTCAAAGACGTCAACTTTCCCAAGCTGCTCGCCCAATATCTTGATGGTCCCCGATGTTGGATGCATTTGCGTGGCGGCCAATTGAAAAAAGGTTGTCTTGCCGGCGCCGTTTGGACCTAAAACTACCCAACGCTCCCCCTCATTAATTTGGAGAGTCAGCGGACCAAGAATCCTCTTGTGACCTCTAACAACTACAACGCTCTCACATTCAATTATTGGGCTCACGAGAGTGAAAGATACCGGCATAAGAGCATAAACACCCTAAAATGCTCGCATGAACAAGCAAGTTTTGCATCACCCGACCTTTACTGGCTTGATTCTCCTGTCTGGCGCTGACGCTCCTGGTGTTACTCAGTCTCTATTTGAGACTCTCTCTCCCTTCTTGATTACCGTCCTTGACATGGAACAGGTCGTGATTCGTGGGCGTTTGATTCTCACAGCTCTCATTGCACTGGACCCCGCGCACGCTGATGGTGTTGAGGATGATCTCCTGCTCCTTGGAGAAAAATTGAATCTAGACATTGCAGTTGATTTCACCGATATTCAACGCGAGAGCGATGAGGAAACAAAGGCTCTTCAGCTTGTGATCTTGTCTAAGGAGCTCCGACCCCAAGCGATTGCCAAAGTTGCAGCAGTAATCAATTCACATCACGGAAACGTTGATAGGTTTAGAAGAACCGCCTCTTACCCCGTAACGGCCATTGAGTTTGATGTTTCACTTCCCCTAGGTAATTCGGTTCAGGATTTGCAACGAGGTCTCGCCGAGCTTGCCCTTAACCAAGGAATAGACCTAGCCATTGAGGCCGGCGGATTGACCCGACGCTCCAAACGTATAGTCCTTCTTGATATGGATTCCACTTTTATTCAACAGGAAGTCATTGATCTGCTTGCAGAAGATGCGGGCGTAGGCTCACAAGTTAAGGAAATCACAGAAAGAGCCATGCGCGGTGAGCTAGATTTCGCGCAATCCTTGGAAGCGCGCACCGCTCTTCTAGCAGGACTAACGGAAGAATCTCTTATTTCTATTCGCAAGAGAATCACTCTTACGCCGGGTGCAAGAACCCTTGTCCGCACTCTTCATCGTCTGGGCCATAAAGTAGGCATAGTTTCCGGTGGTTTCACAAATGTTATTGAGCCTCTTGTTCTGGAGATGGGTTTGGATTTCTTCAGAGCAAACACGTTAGAAGTGATCGATGGCAAACTTACTGGCAAAATCACTGGGGCAATTGTTGATCGCGCCGCAAAGGCTGATTTTCTTGAAGAGTTTGCGAGAAATGAAGGCGTTCCACTTTCACAAACAATCGCTGTTGGAGATGGCGCAAATGATTTAGATATGCTTAAAGCTGCTGGGCTTGGAATAGCTTTTAACGCTAAACCAGCCGTAAAGGCTGAAGCTGATACCTCGATTAATACCCCATATCTGGATGCAATTCTCTATCTCATGGGAATTCCCCGCGAAGAGATAGAGGCTGCGGATAGGGATGTTATAAACGACTAGCGTGGATATCTGTAACCAGAATTCCTCTAGCGCCTACTTTATATAATTCATCCATAATTCGGTTCACTTCTTTGCTCTTCACCATCGCTCGAACCGCGCTCCAACCTTCTTTTTGCAAAGGTGAGATTGTTGGCGACTCAATCCCCGGCGTTAGCGCTGTTGCGGCTACAAGATTCTGCGTCTCAACGTCATAATCAACCAATACATACTGACGCGCAATTACAACTCCATGAATGCGTCGAATAAGAGTCTCAACTGCGTCCACTCTTGAAACGCCAACACGTTCAATGAGGATTGCCTCCGACTCTAAAATTGGCGCTCCGAATACTTGAAGGCCGGCTTGACGCAGAGTTCCACCAGTGGAAACCACATCTGCAATGACATCAGCAACCCCTAAACGTACCGATGATTCAACGGCGCCATCGAGTCTGACTACTGATGCTGAGATACCTTTTTGATTTAGATATTGCTGCACGAGTCCTGGATATGCTGTAGCGATTCGCTTACCTGCAAGATCGGTCTCCTCTTTGGCGGCAAACCTAAAAGTGCTACGCCCAAAGTCGAGTGAGAGAATCTCAGTTGCCTGCACGCCACTATCTACCAATAAATCACGACCCGTGATGCCTACATCCAATTCACCAGACCCCACATAAACGGCAATGTCTCGAGGTCGCAAGTAATAAAACTCGATGTCGTTTTCAGGATCGTAAAGAGTCAGATCTCTGGGATCGGTGCGTTGACGATAACCCGCCTCTTTTAGGATCAACCCAGCACTTTCAGAGAGAGAACCCTTGTTAGGAACAGCAACTTTAATCATGGTTCTCCTATAGCTCCTTGTAAACGTCTTCCATTGAAATACCACGAGCAATCATGAGAACTTGAAGGCGATAAAGAAGTTGGCTGATTTCTAAGGCCAACGCCTGATCAGACTCATGCTCTGCAGCTAGCCACACTTCCCCGGCTTCTTCAATAACCTTCTTACCCATCGCGTGGATTCCGGCATCAAGTGAGGCCACTGTTGCCGAACCCTCTGGCCGAGCTTTTGCTATCTCATTGAGCTCTGACCAGAGCGCTTCGAATGACTTCATATCCTTACTTTACAGGACTGCAGCCTCTCTCTGTTTTTGATTCTTCGAAATCTTGAGCCATGAAATGAAGCCCCAGATCACGAATGGCAAATAGATTGCGTACAAGGTTCCGGTTGGGTAATAACCATTCTTGAAGGCGAATGGAACTCCTACGAAGTCCACTGCTACCCAAACGAGCCAGAATTCAACATATCCGCGACTCATGCCATAAGTAGCGAGGGCTGTACCAGTGAATATCCACGTGTCCACTAGAAGCCATGTTCCGCTCTCGCCCAAGGCAACAAATATCCTTGAAGAGATGGCGAAAAAGGCGATGATCGCAGGAATCAAATATGATTTTTCGCGACTTGTCGTCCAACGGGGTTCAACAACCGGCGCAGATACATCTTGCTTTTTGTGTTGTGCCCATTTGATCCAGCCGTAAACGCTCACAATTATCAGCAAGAGATTGCGCCCAGCTTGTCCGTAGAAGTTGGCGTGTTGAGTCTTATCTCCGAATGAGAAGACTGCTCCGAGAAAGACTGTGAAAAGCAACCCATCGCCTAATATTCCAATGGGCCAAGCAGCAACTTTGCGGCGCATACCAAGGACGGCGCTGGATAATCCCAAAACGCCACCAATGATTTCGCGAACCGCAATTGATTTGCTGCCGAAATGAAGGTTGGCTTCAAAAAGCCATTTAAGTATTGACACTTTTACTCCCTTTATAGTTCCGACACGATTTTCAATGCGGTTCCAAGGGTTAGTAAAGCCACGCAGGCATAACTCACCTGTGTTGCTTTTAGCTCCTTTATCCAGACTTTGACTGTCGGTCTTGGAATTTCACCAAGTCAACCGTGCTGCCGAACTCTCATTCGCCAGTACGGGTCGCGGACTTTAACCGCCGGTTCGGAATTTCACCGACCCCCGGAACTAGGAATATCCTCTCACAAAAATTCTACAAAACTTGCTAACCCTTAAAGGAAGCGGCTGCCAATCTCCTGAGAGAATCGACCATCTCACTTGGATTTGTGGCATTGTATACGGCGCTTCCCGCTACGAAAGTATCGGCTCCGGCCTTAGCAGCCTCTGAAATTGTGTCCAAACTAATACCACCATCTACCTGAATCAGCGGCCCTCTTCCGCTCTGGGTGAAAATATCGCGCAGGGTTCTAACTTTTTCCAACATATCGCCCATAAAAGATTGGCCACCTGCTCCTGGTTCAACGGTCATCACAAGCAACATATCTAGATCATCTAGGTAGTCGAAAGTTGATTCAACGGGAGTTGAGGGTTTAATCGCAAGAGAAGCCTTAGCGCCAGTCTTTCTAATCGCCTTCAAAGTTGAGCGTGGATCGCTACTAGCTTCAAGATGGAAAGTAACACTAAAAGCACCGGCGATGGCATATGCATTTGCCACATCATCAGGGTTTGCAACCATTAAATGTGCATCCACTGGAATCTTCGAATCGCGAATTATTTCAACCGATTCATCAAATGAAAAAGTCGTCGCCGGAACGAAGAGACCGTCCATAATATCTAGGTGAAGCCAATCAGCAGAGCTTTCAATCTTGGCAATTTCTGACTTCAAATTATTTCGATCAGCGTTGAGGATGCTCGGACAGATACGGACTGCATTCATGTTATCTACCTCAATCCTTCGATTCGACTCTTCGTTGAAAAAAGGCCATAAACATTGAATCTGACTGGTGCAAATCAGTCCACAATTGCAGAGTTCCATCGGGCGCGAGAGCGTCACTTGGGATATTGCCCATAAACGGCTTAGCGCTTAGAAGTTCGAAATCTTTGTGTCTGTAGAGGAAGTCAGCAACTTGTAATCGCGTCTCTGCCAAATGAGGCGAGCATGTAACATAGGCAATAATTCCCTCGCCCGACAAAATTTGTGTGGCAGAATCTAGAAGTTCGCGTTGTATGACAACCAACTCCTTGAGATCCTGCAGGCTCCTGCGCCATCTAGCTTCGGGACGTCTACGCAGAGCGCCTAAACCAGTACAAGGCGCATCAACCATTATTCGATCAAATTTCTCTACATTCGCGACAAGACTCTGGCCGCTTCCTACCCGCACATTGCCTGAAGGAATCACTTGTGCGACAAGAGCGGCTCGATGTTCTGACACCTCATTTGCTGTGAATTGATCATCGGGTCTAAATGCTTTCAGCGAATAGTAAATGTAAGCCGCTTTGCCTCCAGGACCCGCGCACATGTCTAACCAACTAAGGTTTTGATCAGTTGCCGTGGCTAAGAATGTTTCACCAATCAACTGTGAACCGCGATCTTGTACACCAGCCCTACGCTCTCTTACGGCAAGATATTCCCTCGGCGGTTGAAAAGTTTCGACTCCATATCTTGTATTGCTAAGAAGTGCGCCGCCACCTTCCATCAACTCTTCAGTTGTGGATTCACCGGGCCAAGCAACCAATTGCGGCGCCACAGCTTCATTATTCGACATCAAGATACTTTCGACTCGGTTCCAATCTTTCACGAGATCGTAGAAAGCACTCACAATCCATTTGGGGTGAGAATATTCGTGACTTAATCGATCTAAATCATTTTCGTATACTGGCGTCGTTTCATCTCGCAATACATTTCGCAAAATCGCATTTACAAATGCTCCACTGCTCTCACCTACCAAGTATTTTGCCATGTCAACCGCCTGACTGACCGCTGCATGTTCGGGAGTTCGCATACCTAGGATTTCATGCAACCCCATACGCAAAATATCGATTACCGCTGGATCAATCTTTCCAACATCGCGATCGACGTGCTTGGCAATATATCCATCATACTTTCCTTGCATTCGTAGCGTTCCATAAGAAAGTTCGGTTACAAACGCTCTATCGCGAGCATCCAGCTTTGATGCCTCAAGCAACGAAGGGAGACGCAAATTCGCATAAGCACCTTCATGATTAACTTGTTGAATTAAGTTGTATGCAACGAGTCTGGATTCCACTGGAATTCGGCGTCCCTTATTCAACTCGGTCTCCCGGTTGGATGCGTGCCCCGCGAGCAAAATCGCTTCCTGACATCTCCTTTTTGCCTTGAGGCGTTACCGAGAGGAGACGAATTGCTCCATCAGAAACTCGGACCACAAGCTCATGTTTGCGCGCAACAAGTGATCCGCATTCTTCAGGTCCTTCATAAAAGCTAGATTCTTCTGCTGCATTAATTCCCAGGCGTTCGCCTCTAAAAGCCAGAAAAACTCCAGGATTTTGCGATAGCGCTCTTACCTGAGAAAGAATTTCGGAAACATTTCGGGTGCAATCGATCTTCCCCTCTTCCTTGGATATTTTTGGAGCATGCGTGACTCCCTCATCTGATTGGGCAACGGGGGCTTGGCCATCAATGATCAGTTTCAATACATCTGCGATGAGGTGCGAAGCTTCGTTTGCAAGACGAGAAAGAAGAGTCGGCGTTGTTTCTGCTTCGGCGATTGGGTAATCACGAGCAAGATAAATTGGCCCCGTATCCATACCCTCATCGAGCTGAAAGATGCTCACGCCTGTTTCTTTATCCTGGTTTAACAGAGCGTATTGGACAGGGGCGGCCCCTCTCCATCGTGGAAGTTTTGAAAAATGCACATTAATCCAACCAAATTTTGGGATTGAAAGCGCTTGCTTACCAATCAATTTTCCGTATGCCACCGTGATCACCAGATCAACTGGATCAGATAAGAGTGTCTCTTGAATTTCGAGCTGGCTATTAGGCTTGACTACCTTTACCGAATGAGACGCGCCGTGTAGCGCAAAATCATTGGCAACAAATTTTTGACCCCTGCCAGTTCCTTTGTCGGGATTAGAGAGGACGTATTTAACCTCGTGCGGCCCGGCTAGTAATGAATCTAGAATGGGTATTCCTACAGACGAGGAACTCGCCACAGCTATCTGCATATTCCAAAGAAGTTCACTAGAAACCTAAACCGCGCGTGGAATGTGGAGAAACTTTGATGGTTGGTAGAACCCCTGAATTCGTTGACTCGCCAAACCATTCACTCTCGCGGATTTCTTTCATAGCAAGCTTGCGATCAACGCTGCTCAAGCGGTCAATGAATAGGACTCCGTCTAGGTGATCAGTCTCGTGTTGTAGCGCGCGAGCCAAAAATTCCGTTCCATCAATTATTACAGGTTCACCGTGCATGTTAAATCCCTTGGCTACCGCCCGAAGTGCGCGCGGGGTATTGTAAGAAAGAGCAGGGAAACTTAGGCAACCCTCGTCACCTTCTTGCATCTCATCGCTTAAATCTAGAGTTGGATTTACAAGGTGGCCGATCTCCTCGTCAACGTTCCACACAAACACACGCAAAGAGACTCCAATTTGGGGAGCTGCGAGCCCTGCACCGGGAGCATCTTGCATTGTGTCGACCAAGTCAGAGACCAAGGTGCGAAGTTCCTTATCGAAAGTCGTCACCAAGGCTGCAGGAGTCGTGAGAACAGGGTCTCCGAAATAGCGAATTGGTTGGATCGACATACGAGAATCTTAGATGAGATCAAAGGGGTCCACACGCACCCTTAATGGAATTTGGCCTGTTAAGCTCCTAATTCGGTTGTATTCATAGAGTTTACGAACAATTTGGCTATGAGCGTTAACATCGAATTTGATCACGACTCTTGAAATCCCTGCGGGTAGATCTATTGGTCCTAGGATATGAAGATCTACCTCCCCCTCCAAATTGCTTAAATACTCGAAGAGGTGAGCCGTCTCTGAAGGTTTTCCCTCTACAACAGCCATCCTAAAAATAGGAGGTAGAAAAGCGGAAGCACGTTGGGAAATTCGTTCTAAGTGATATTTAGTAAATGAATTGCGAACAATAGATTGCGTGATGGGATGGGCGGTAGGTAAAGAGACGTAAACAACCCCACCATTTACAAGTTTTGTTAACGCACTCCACCAGAACAATTCAGATTGCTCATCGCTTCGAAGACCCGTTCGACTAAATAATTGGTCTCCGTCCATAAGAAGAAGAGCTGCATATTCCCCTTGTGGTTCCATTCCTGGAGTAACCACCACAAGCGAATTCTCAGTCGGCATTTCGGTTTCTGGATTTTGTCCCGTAGAGGAAAGCACTCTTGTGCGAGGAAAGCTCCTTCCATAATCTTCGGCCCGCTTCTCCACACCTTTGCTAACAGAACGAGGGAGTGAATTTCGACAATACCCACAAACCCAAGATTCTTTCTTCGCTGCGCATAATGAACAAGTAGTTGCTTTTCCGTTTCTTGCAAGGATAAGTCGCCCACCGCAATTGCACATCGCAAGGTTTCGACAATTGTTACATGTAAAGCTATTCACGTATCCGGTATTCGCATGAACAACGAGGACCGAGCCAAGCTTCAACCCTTCCGAAATTATCCCATGCGCACTCTCTTCTGTCTCAGAGATCACTCGTTTTCCATAAAAGCCAACAGATCTTTCAACAAACCAACCCGCTTCTACAACTCTCTCGACTTCTAAAGAATGAACAGCAGATAGAAATACAACTGATTGACGCTTTGATCGTAAAAATGCGATGTCTCGAACGTTGTAGCCCGGGGTGCGCTTTTCATACATATTCTCGTCAGTTTCATCAATGACAACGAGTATGTCGTGAACCGAGAAACTCACAAAAATCGAGCTTCTCAACCCAATAAATAGCCCATTAGTCGCAAAATTTGCCTTTAGGTAATTGGCATACCGTTCACTCTTGTTGAGTGAGCCCGAAAGAGAGGTTGCACCCAGACCATCTAACTGGCGGAGAGTTTTTTCATCCGGCGCAATTATCAATATCTTCTGATCAGGATAGCGAAGGGCGAGATTTCCCACCTCATCGCGAATATTTGCGCCTTGCTTAAGGGTCACAACTTCCCTCGTGAGAGGGCTCTGGTCATTCTGGAGACTCTGGATACTCTTGATACTAGAAGCTTTGATCTCCTCCGAATTTTGATATTGCCGTTCACCGGACTTACTGAAGGAAGGTATCGCCAAGTGAAAAACATCCCAGAGTGGAACGCCATATCGTGCAGCTACTTCGCGAAAAAGTTCAATTTGAAAATCTGTGACTGCTGGAATCTGCGAAATTGGTGAATCGATCAATTTCAGACCACCAGTTGTCTGCGTTTCGTATCTGCGCAACACAATACCCTCAGTATTCGAGCGACCAAAAGGAACTTTGACGAGTGTGCCGACGCTAATTTGATCAGAAAATAGCTCTGGGACCAGGTAGGAGTATGGCTCGTCCAGATGAAAAACCTTTGTATCAACCAATATTTCTGCAACAAAGTTTTCGGCAGCAATCGAGCGCTTGACTGCGACCTTCTCTGATCGCAATTTCAGTGGCTTCAAAATAGCCACAATAAATTAGCCCTTTACTGCAGATTGGAGAGCGACTGCTCGATCCACACGTTCCCAAGTAAATTCAGGAAGTTCACGACCAAAGTGGCCGTAACTACTGGTTTTTGAATAAATCGGGCGTAGCAATTCTAAGTCACGGATGATTGCTGCAGGACGTAAATCAAATACACTCTCAATTGCAGCTTCAATCTGCAATACAGGAACCTTTTCCGTGCCGAAACACTCCACAAAAAGTCCGACAGGTTGAGCCTTACCAATCGCATATGCAACTTGGACTTCACAACGTGTTGCAAGTCCGGATGCAACAACATTCTTTGCGACCCATCGCATCGCATATGCAGCCGAACGATCTACCTTTGACGGATCTTTTCCAGAAAACGCTCCGCCGCCATGACGGGCCATGCCACCATATGTATCAACAATGATCTTTCTTCCAGTTAATCCTGCATCTCCCATTGGCCCACCAATAACGAATCGCCCGGTTGGATTAATCAGAGCGCGGACATCACTTATATCGATATTTAGCCCTGAGATTATGGGGTCAATCACGAGTCGCTTGATATCTGGAGCAAGGGTTTTTTCTATATCAACTTCTGCAGAGTGCTGCGATGAAATAACTACCGTATTTAAAGCAACTGCCTTATCCCCGTCATATTCAATTGTTACTTGAGTTTTTCCATCTGGGCGCAAATATGCGAGTTCTCCACTTTTGCGGACTGCAGAAAGTCGCATTGAAAGAAGATGTGCAAGATGTATTGGCAAAGGCATAAGTTCTGGAGTGTCATCACACGCGTAACCAAACATTAATCCTTGGTCACCCGCGCCTTGCAGATCTAAAGGATCGAGGGAAGATGAAACACGCTTTTCAAAGGCTGAATCAACTCCTTGTGCGATATCTTGAGACTGTTGACCAATTGACAATGAGACTCCGCAAGAATTTCCATCAAAACCTTTTTCAGAGGAGTCATATCCGATTTCCAACACTGTATCCCGAACGATGCTCATGACATCGGCATAACCGTTTGTCGTCACCTCGCCAGCTACATGTACCTGACCGGTGGTGATAAGAGTTTCAACGGCGACACGACTCTTCGAATCCTGACTAAGGAGGGAATCCAAAATAGCATCTGAAATTTGATCAGCCATCTTGTCTGGATGGCCCTCAGTTACGGATTCTGATGTGAAGAGGCGTTTTGTCATTGGATTAACCTAACTTGTCGATTGCCAGAGTGAGCAGTTTTCTTGCAAGTGTTGCCTTTGATGTCATGGGAATATCAAGATCTTCTAGTGAGCTGCCGATGATGACACCCTCGGTCTCATCGCTACCAAATATCGCCCCATTAGATACATCATTCATATAAAGAAAATCAAGGTGCTTTGATACAAGCTTTTCATGGGCTTTGGAAAGACGATCCGCTCCAGTTTGCGCAGCGAAGCCAATCAGGACTTGATGCCGCTTTCGACTTGCGAGAGTTCCAATAATGTCTGGATTATGAAGTAGCTCGATACTTGTTAAATCCGACTTTGAAATCTTTTGAGAAGCACTCAATTTTGGCCTTACATCCGCGACTGCTGCCGTCATGACTACAACATCGGCAGAATCAAAGTTCGCGTCGAGAGCGGCAAGCATTTGCTCAGCCGTCACAACATGAATGACTTCCACATCTTCAATTGAGATTTCTGGTGCATTTGCGATTACAAGAGTAACTATCGCTCCCCTAGCTGCAGCGTCCAACGCAACAGCAATTCCTTGCTTTCCCGAGGAAAGGTTGCCGATGTATCTCACGGGATCAATCGCCTCTCGTGTCCCACCAGCGCTTACAAGAACCTTCTTGCCAATCAAATCAGCTTTTCTGTTAAACGTATTTTCAACTACATCAATAATCTCTTTAGTTTCGGGATATCTTCCCACCCCTGAATCGCCACTTGAAAGATCACCCACCGCAGGATCGATAACGATCACTCCGCGCTTGCGAAGGGCTTCAACATTTGCGACCGTAGCTTCATTGAGCCACATTTCAGTATGCATCGCCGGAACCAAGATAATCGGAGCATTGGAAGCAATGACAACATTTGTGAGTAAATCATCTGCCCGTCCGCAGGCAATGCGAGCAATTAAATCAGCCGTAGCAGGAGCAATCACTATTGCGTCCGCTTTTTTTGCCATCGAGATATGCGGAACTTCGTGGACGTTATTCCATAAATCTGTCTGCACAGGACGACCAGAAAGGGCTTCCCAAGTGGCAGAACCAACAAAATTGAGAGATGAGCGAGTCGGAATAACTGAGACCAAGAACCCGTGATCTTTGAGTCTACGCAATAAATCGCATGATTTGTATGCGGCTATACCGCCGCCAATACCAAGTACTACTTCTCGAGAAACTCCGAGTGGGTGCTGGCTCATCTAGAACCTGCGAATTAAGCGGAAGCTTCTACGCTCTTAGGCTCGAGATTTTCGATGGTAAGTAGACCCTCATTAATCTCGCGCAGAGCGATAGAGAGAGGCTTCTCATGAACGTATGTGTCAACTAGTGGTCCCACATATTCAAGCAATCCTTCACCGAGTTGTGAGTAATACGCATTAATCTGGCGCGCACGTTTTGCTGCATAGAGAACGAGGCTGTACTTGGATCCTGCCTTATCGAGAAGTTCATCGATAGGTGGATTAGTGATTCCGTCAGTTGTTGACATTATGAGCCCCTTGCTAATTCTTGAAACGATTTATTCCTGTAGAGCAGTTGCCAAGGATACCATCTGGCTAACCACCCCTTCGACCTGCTCATTTACTATCGTAGTGTCGAATTCGCCAGCAGCAGCCATCTCTTCCCGGGCAAGAGCCAAGCGTGCGGCGCGCCGTTCTGATGAATCTGTCCCACGATTTGCTAACCGACTAGCAAGCTCTTCCCAGGATGGAGGGGCAATAAATACGAGTTTTGCCGAAGGATCACTCGCCCTAATTTGCCGGGCTCCTGCAATCTCAATCTCCAAAAGGACGTGCTTTCCAAGATCTCGCCACTCGGCGACCGCTTGCTTCGGTGTTCCATATCTTGCACCAGCAAATTCGGCCCATTCCAGGAACTCATCATTCGCAATCATTTGATCAAATTTGTTCTCTGTCACGAAAAAATAATCGACTCCGTTTTTTTCAGTAGAACGAGGTGCTCTCGTTGTGACCGAGATGCTAACCCAAAATCTAGGATCGCCTTTCAAATATTGAGTAATGGTGCTCTTCCCAACGCCACCAGGTCCGGACATGACTATGAGCGATCCGCGTTGTGGATCAAGCTTCATGATGCCAGCCTCCTGCCGTAAAGACTTCAATTGATGAGGTCCGAGTCCCGCAATTCTACGCGAAAGAGAAATCTTTCTCTTTTCCATAATCAGAGCCGCGCGTGCGGGTCCAACGCCAGGGATTGCTTCTAAGAGTTCGATCACTTTCATTCTCTGGATTGAGTCACGGGGGTCATTTATCGCATTAAAGATTGAAATCCTGCCAGCAGATATAGCAGCCTTTACATCAGCTCTCTCGTGCCGCGCTCTCTTGGCCAACTCTAAATTTGCGCGCCGCTCATCCATCGTGAGCTTTGGGGGAAGCGGTCGCAGACTAGGCCGATGAGTCATCAATAAATACTGTCCATGATTTCCAGAGCTTTACTTAACATCAACGCCGAAGTTTCAAGAGATGTAATCGGACGCCCAATAACTAGAAAATTTGAACCTTCTGCGATTGCATCCTTCGGAGTAAGAACGCGAGTCTGATCGCCAAGTGGCGACCCCACTGTCCTTACCCCCGGGGTGATTATGATCGGTTTGGCACCTACTGCTGCGCGAATAGCGCCAACCTCAAGTGGGGATGTAACTATTGCCCGAGCACCTGCGCCTAAGGAGAGTTTTGCAAGCTTGACTGCCGACTCGAGAGGCTCTTGCGCAAAACCGATTTCCAAAAGGGAATCTTTTGATAGAGATGTCAGCACCGTTACTGCAGTTATGTCGATATCCGGAGCTGCCTGTACCGCAGCGCTCACCATATCGGCTCCTCCTGATGCATGGACTGTGAGAAATCTTGGTTTAATTGACGCGACAGCTTTTGTCGCAGAGGAGACTGTGTTTGGGATGTCGTGCAATTTCAAATCAAGGAAGAGATCAAAATCTCCCTCTTCCCCAAGTCGATCAATGCCTACTCGTCCGTGGGTCAGATAAAACTCTAAACCAACTTTAAAAGTTTTCACTACTGTGTTTGTCGCTCTGATCCACTGCGCTGCTTTTTCAATATCCTGAGTATCTAAGGCAAGGATTATTGGAGATTCATTGCTGGCAACGCTCATAGTGACTCCATTCGATGTGCAAACCCAACAGCATCTACAAAGTTATCAAAGCCTCGCTCGGTCAGTAAAGATTCCAATTCCTGTTTGATTTTCATTACCGCGGTTGGGTTACCGAAAGTCGCTGTTCCTACTGAAATCGCACTTGCTCCTGCCAATACAAGTTCTAGCGCATCTTTACCACTGGCAACTCCACCCATTCCAATAATTGGAATTTTTGGTAGCGCTGCGCGTACCTGATAAATCGCTCTCACGGCTATCGGGCGTATGGCCGGACCTGAAAGTCCTCCTGTTTTTTGGGCCAACTTAGGGCGCATTGTGTTTACATCAATCACCATGCCAAGAACAGTATTAATAAGAGCAAGCCCATCGGCTCCAGCGTTTACAACTTCGCGCGCGATAGCCACAATGTCTGTCACATCCGGGGACAATTTTGCGAATATTGGAACTTCTCCCCCAATATTGCGTCGCACATTTTCAATTGCAGCGCGCGCAGTATCTGGCTGGCATGAAAAAACCATACCTCTATTCTCAACATTTGGACACGAGATGTTAACTTCTATACCCACCACATTAGGGATATTTCGAACCCGTCTAGCAAGTGAGGCATAATCCTCAACGCTCTCGCCAGCAATACTTACAATTATTCTTGCGCTCTGCGATTGGAGCCAAGGTATGTCATTCTCTAAAAATGAATCGATTCCAGGTCCTTGTAGTCCAATTGAATTCAGCATTCCACTAGGCGTCTCAGCCATTCTTGGGGTAGCTCTGCCACTTCGTGGTTTGAGCATGATTGATTTAGTGACTATTGCACCAAGTTCTGTCAGAGGAAAGAACTGTGAAAGTTCCTTGCCCGAGCCTGCGCAACCACTAGCAGTCACGATCGGATTTGGCAGAACTGTACTTCCAAGAGAAGTGGAATAGTTAAACATTATGCGCCCCACGTTCCTTCAGGGATACTTCCACGACTATTCCAAATAACATTTGCGCCATCCATAACAGGTCCATCTATACACGTTCTAGACATCCTAATTACGCCATCTGAGCCCCGAAGCGGAACAACACATGTCATGCATACTCCGATTCCACAGGCCATACTCTCTTCAACCGAAGCTTGATGCACGAGATTGTATTTATCTGCAATCTCTTGAATTGCCTCAAGCATTGCCATTGGGCCACAAGAATAAATAAGCTCAGACCCATTCTCTTCAATAATCTGTGACAAAGCCTCACTTACTCGACCGTGCATACCAGCACTTCCATCGTCAGTAGTGATCGTCATCGAAGAGACTGAGCGCTTTCCATCTAGAGGTGCATAGATCTTTCCTGCAGAACTTGCTCCGAGCACCATATCAACCCGGCAACCTCTTGCCTTAAGGATTTCAGCCAAACCAAATAGCGGCGCGGATCCGTAACCCCCGCCAACTAGAATGCAGCGGACAGGTTCGGTAGGGATACCAAATGAGGTACCAAGTGGTCCAACCAAATCAACAGTCTCATGGACTTGCCGAGCTGTTAACCATTTACTTCCTTCACCATGCGGTGCAACAACAAGCTCAATCACGCCACCAGCACTTCCTTTATCGGCCGCCCTGTAGATTGCAAAAGCTCGACGAAGAACCAAAGAAGAAGAAGCTCCGCCAACTGCAATTGCAACGAAGTTACCGGGTCTGGCAGCAGCCGCAATGGAGTCGACTGACAATATTATGTGGTGGTAGGCGCCAACTTTCTTATTACTTACAACCTGCGCAGAGCACTGCACCGCGCGTGAATTTATTGCACTCATGCCGACCACTCCTGAACAGACTTTATGGAGAAGGGATGACTAGTAATTTCAGAAATACCAGCAACCGCTGCTTTGAACCCTGCAATAGTAGTGATGATGGGGATAGAGCGTTGAACTGATGCGGTGCGAATTAACCAGCCATCATGCCGCGTTCCTCGTCCAAGTGGAGTATTTATTACGAGTTGGACCGTACCGTCAGTGATGATGTCGACAGCCGATGGGCCCGATGCATTAATATCTGAGTTCTTTCGAACGAGAATCGAATTTACACCCGCGGCGGATAGGAAATCATGGGTGCCGGAGGTCGTATACAAAGTAAAACCAAGGTTTACCAGAGTCCGTGCTGGTTCAACTGAACCTGCTTTATCTCGCTCACTTAATGAGAGAAAGACATTTCCACTTTTGGGTAGGGCGCCAAATGCAGCACTTTGACTCTTTGCATAAGCTTCTCCGAACGAATCGGCAATACCCATAACTTCACCCGTCGAACGCATTTCAGGTCCAAGCACGGAATCTACGCCCGTACCGTCAACTCGTCTAAAACGATTCCACGGAAGAACTGCTTCTTTGACTGATATGCCATGTGCAACTCCGTCACCCGATTTCGGTAACACCCCTGAAGATCGGAGCTCGGAAATGCTCTTCCCAACAGAAATAAGCGACGCAGCTTTGGCAAGAGAATTCCCTGTTGCCTTACTTACAAAAGGAACGGTTCTAGATGCTCTTGGATTCGCTTCCAAAACATACAGCGTTCCGGTTTCCCCGGGATTGGTCCGAGTAATCGCAAATTGAATATTGATCAAACCTCTCACGCCAACGCCCGAAGCAATCTTTAAAGTAGCGGCGCGAATTTGGCGCTGCATCTCATCATTCAGTGATTCACTCGGAATGACGCAGGCTGAATCCCCGGAGTGAATTCCCGCCTCTTCGATGTGTTCCATTACGCCAGCAAGAAATAGCTCATCACCATCGTACAAAGCATCAACGTCAATCTCGATGGCATCGTCTAGGAATCGGTCGATGAGCACTGGATGATTAGGTGTAATTTGCGTTGCACGCTCAATGAATCCGCGAAGTGATTCATCGTCATACACAATTTCCATTCCACGCCCACCGAGTACAAACGATGGTCTTACAAGTACTGGGTAGGAAATATCGTGGGCAATGGTTACTGCTTCCTCATAAGAGCGTGCCATTCCATACTTGGGAGCTACAAGATGGGCGTCATCAAGCACTTTTCCGAACTGACCGCGATCTTCGGCAAGGTCGATTGCATCAGGGCTTGTTCCAAGGATTGTAACGCCGGCATCCATCAGGCCTCTAGCCAAACCAAGCGGAGTTTGACCACCGAGCTGTGCGATAACTCCCAATACGGGGCCCGCTAGAGTTTCTGCGCGAATCACTTCTAGAACATCTTCGAGAGTAAGTGGCTCAAAATACAGTCGGTCGGATGTGTCATAGTCCGTCGAAACCGTCTCAGGATTGCAATTGATCATTATGGTTTCATAGCCTGCGGCCTTAAGAGCAAATGCGGCATGAACGCACGAATAATCGAATTCAACCCCTTGTCCTATGCGATTTGGTCCACTTCCAAGGATGATAACCGCTGGCTTTGTGCGGGAGATTACTTCAGTTTCAAGATCATAGCTTGAGTAATGATATGGAGTGTGAGCTTCAAATTCGGCTGCGCATGTATCTACCGTTTTGTAAACAGGGAAAACTCCTAAACGGTGTCGCACATTTCGAATTTCTAATTCGGACACTCCACGCAATTCGGAAAGTTGGAGGTCAGAAAATCCCATGCGCTTTGATTTACTTATTAGCTCTTGAGTAAGTTCTAATGATTCGCGCACTTCTACAGCCATGTTGTTAATCAACTCAATTTGACTGAGGAACCAGGGGTCAATCTTTGTTAGCTCATGCAGCTCTTCCACGGATGATCCTAGAGACATAAGTTGCTGAACCTGTTGTAAACGAAATTCGGTCGGAATTTGTACAGCTGATTTCAATTCAGCGATAGAAAGATTTCCCTTTGACCAAGAGAAAGAGGTGCCCTTCTTCTCAACTGACCGTAAGGCCTTTTGAAGTGCTTCCGGGAAACTTCTTCCAATAGCCATAGCTTCACCGACCGACTTCATCGTGGTCGTCAAACGTGGGTCTGCCTCTGGGAACTTTTCAAAAGCAAATCTTGGAACCTTAACCACTATGTAATCTAGAGTGGGCTCAAAAGAAGCTGGAGTGCTTTGGGTGATATCGTTTTGAATCTCATCCAAACTATAGCCAATTGCCAATTTTGTTGCGATCTTTGCAATAGGGAATCCTGTTGCTTTAGATGCAAGGGCTGAAGAACGCGATACTCGCGGATTCATCTCAATGACGATTATGCGACCGTCAAGGGGATTTACTGCGAATTGAATATTACAACCTCCAGTTGCGACACCTACCTCTCGAATGATGTCGATTGAAAGGTCGCGAAGGCGTTGATATTCAACATCGGTGAGAGTGAGCGCCGGTGCCACGGTTATCGAGTCACCGGTATGAACGCCCATCGGATCTACATTCTCAATAGAACAGACGATTACAACATTGTCTTTGTAATCGCGCATCACTTCGAGTTCGTATTCTTTCCAACCAAGTATTGATTCCTCAAGTAGAACCTCAGTTGTAGGACTATGTCGCAATCCTGCACCGGCGATTAAATCAAGTTCCTCTTTATTAAAAGCTATACCCGAACCTAGGCCACCCATAGTGAAAGAGGGACGAACTACAACCGGATAATTCAATTCATTAACGGCTTGATAACAATCTTCAATTGTGTGGCAGATTGCAGATCGCGCTGATTCTCCCCCAACCTTTGCAACAATCTTTTTGAAAATGTCGCGATCCTCACCGCGTTTAATGGCTGGAATATCGGCGCCAATTAACCGCGTTCCATATTTCTCAAAAATCCCTAATTCATCCAGAGCCATTGCTGCATTGAGCGCAGTTTGGCCACCTAAAGTGGCAAGTACTGCATCTGGCCTTTCCTTACTAATGATTTTTTCAATTATCTCGGATGTAATCGGCTCAATGTAAGTGGCATCTGCAAACTCTGGATCGGTCATAATCGTCGCTGGGTTGGAATTGATCAGAATTACACGCACTCCTTCTTCGCGAAGAACACGACATGCCTGAGTTCCAGAGTAATCAAACTCGCAGGCTTGGCCAATAACAATTGGACCACTTCCGATCACCAGAACACTCTTAATACTTGAATCTTTAGGCATTATGAACCGCCTTTGCTTTCGTCATCATTTCTGCAAAGCGATCAAAGAGATATGCCGCATCGTGCGGACCTGCTGCAGATTCTGGGTGATACTGAACGCTAAACGCCGGACGTTCAAGAAGTTCCAAACCTTCTACGACGCCATCGTTAAGGTTAATGTGCGATACAAAACCTGCTCCAAAAACTGTTGTAAAGTTCGCGTCTACCGGAGCTGCAACAGCAAACCCGTGATTATGTGAAGTGATTTCAACCGTGCCGTCACGCAAATTCTTAACAGGTTGATTTATGCCTCGATGGCCAAATGGAAGCTTATATGTTTCAAAACCGAGTGCACGTCCAAGAATTTGATGACCAAAGCAAATTCCGAATATTGGCATCGAATCAAGCAGGAACTCTCTTACCAAATCCACAATTGCATCCATCGTTGCAGGGTCTCCGGGGCCATTTGAAAGAAATACTCCATCTGGGTTGATGGCCATAATCTCTTCCTTAGTGGCTGATACAGGAAAAACATGAACTTCTATCCCCCGCAAAGACATCAGCCTTGGCGTTGCAGATTTTATTCCAAGATCGATGGCCGCGACAGTAAATTTCTTTTGCAATTCATCTGGGACAGGAACTATGTACTTAACCTGCGTTGATACATCATCAGCCAAGAAAGCGCCTGTCATCAAAGGCGCCTGCCTTACCTTTATAACCATCTCTTCGCGAGAGAGCGACTCTCCAGAGAAAATCCCAACTCGCATTGCCCCACGACTACGAAGATGACGAGTGATTGCTCGAGTATCTACACCTTGAATTCCAACTACTCCAGCGTCAATCAAGGAATCTTCAAGCGATGTTTCCGAACGCCAATTACTCACTCGTGGTGATGGGTTTCTCACAACGAAACCAGATACCCAAATCTTCTTTGACTCTTCATCTTCGTGGTTCATTCCGGTGTTGCCGATATGCGGGGCTGTCATGATCACAACCTGCTTATGATATGAAGGGTCAGTTAAAGTCTCTTGATATCCCGTCATTCCAGTAGTGAAGACCGCTTCACCGAAAGTCTCACCGAGGCAAGCCCAGGACTCACCCTCATAAATTGCACCATCATCTAGAACTAGGAATGCCTTACTCATGCTTTAACCCCGTCAATGTTTCATTTTTAACAACAAATACACCCTCATAGATTGTGTGAATCACTTTGGCTGTTAGCGCCGTTCCGTGGAAAGGGGTGTTCTTACTCTTCGAAGACATCTTCTCGCGATCAACTTGCCACGCCGACTTTGGATTCACAAGAGTTAGATTCGCTGGCGAACCAGCAGTGACTGCTCCTCCTTGTCGAGAGTACCGGCCAATTTTGGCAGGATTAGTAGACATCACTTCGACCAATCTTGGCCAACTCATCGCTCCAGTCTCAATCATCGTCTTGACTATGACCCCAAAGGCAGTTTCCAATCCGATCATTCCAAAGGCAGCAGCGCTCCATTCGCACTCTTTATCTTCAGTGGGGTGAGGCGCGTGATCTGTTGCAACGATATCTATTGTTCCATCCGCAAGACCAATACGAAGCGCCTGTACATCTGCATCAGTTCGCAGAGGTGGGTTAACTTTGTAAACTGGGTCATAACTTTCCACAAGGTCATCGGTAAGTAATAAGTGATGAGGAGTTACTTCCGCAGTCACGTTAATGCCTTGCGACTTTGACCATCGAACAAGTTCTACTCCACCTTTTGTAGTCAGATGACAAATGTGAAGGCGACTCTTTACATGATCGGCCAGGAGAATATCTCTAGCGATAATTGCTTCTTCGGCAACGGCGGGCCATCCAGCTAATCCAAGTCGCGAAGAAACCTCGCCTTCATTCATTTGCGAAGCTTGCGTCAACCGTGGATCTTGCGCATGCTGTGCGATGACTCCACCGAAAGACTTTACATATTCAAGGGCGCGACGCATTACTAATGGATCACTGACGCATTTGCCATCATCGCTAAATACTCGCACTTGAGCAGCAGAATCAGCCATTGCGCCAAGTTCGGCAAGCTGCTCACCTGCAAGCCCAACAGTTACAGCTCCGATAGGAAAGACTTCGCACAATCCAGCCTCTTTTCCTAAACGAAACACCTGTTCCACAACACCAGCAGTGTCGGCTACCGGGGATGTGTTTGCCATAGCAGAAACGGCGGTAAATCCACCTTTAGCTGCAGCTTTTGCTCCAGTCAGCACAGTTTCGGAATCTTCACTACCCGGCTCTCGAAGGTGGGTATGCAAATCAACAAAGCCAGGAAGGACCATAAGACCCGAGCAGTCGATCAATTCCCCTACAGTCAAAGAACCGACAGATGAAATCGTTTGGCCCTCCACGACCACATTTGTAGTTGTTCCATCAGCGAGAGTGACACCGGTCAATGTATAGGTCATTGCGAAACCTCCGAGAGCGACGCTCCTCCAAGGAGCAGATACAAAACAGCCATACGGACCGAGACTCCGTTACCTACCTGATTGACAATTACAGAACGTGATGAGTCTGCAGATGCTGCTGATATTTCCAAACCACGGTTCATTGGTCCAGGATGCATGACAATGCCGCTCTGCTTCATTCGCAATAACCTATCTTCGTTCAAACCATATCGCCTTGAATATTCTCGTTCACTAGGGAAGTAAAAATTTTGCATTCGCTCCAATTGGATTCGAAGCATCATCACCACATCAAATTCCGGAAGCTCCTCATCTAAATCATATGAAACCAGAACCGGCCAGCTTTCCACACCTACTGGCAATAGAGTTGGCGGCGCGATAAGTGTTACGGAAGCTCCAAGTTTTGTAAGAAGAAGAACGTTTGAGCGGGCAACACGTGAGTGCAATATATCTCCAACGATTGCAACTTTAAGTCCAGAGAAATCAGACTTACGTTCTGGGAAACGTTTGGATATTGTGAAAGCATCAAGAAGGGCTTGCGTTGGATGCTCGTGAGTGCCATCGCCTGCATTAATGACCGTTGCATTGATCCAACCCGAATCAGAGAGTCTTTGCGCGGCTCCTGATGATCCATGTCGGATCACTACCGCATCTGCTCCAATGGCCTGCAGTGTTTGCGCTGTATCTTTAAGGCTCTCGCCTTTGCTTACACTCGACCCTTTGGCTGAAAAGTTGATTACATCGGCAGAAAGCCTTTTTGCGGCCGTTTCAAAGGAGATGCGCGTTCGAGTGGAATCTTCAAAGAAGAGATTAACCACGGTACGGCCTCGAAGCGTCGGCAGCTTCTTCGTTGGCCCTTCTGTAATTCTTTCTAATTCAGCGGCAGTTGAAAGAATTGAAAGTACGTCATCTTTCGAAAGATCGTTAATAGATAGAAGTTGATTTTTCATGGCGCAGGCACAATCTCTACGCAATCAATCTCATCTATTTCTGAGAGCTGAACTCGCACGCTCTCCTTCGCAGAAGTTGGCAAATTTTTTCCTACATAATCGGCTCTAATTGGTAATTCACGATGTCCGCGATCAACTAGGACGGCTAGTTGAACTGTTCGTGGGCGGCCCAGTTCTCCGAGTGCATCAAGAGCTGCTCTGATTGTTCTGCCGGAAAAGAGGACATCATCGACTAGGACTACATCCTTTCCTTCTATTCCTCCTGTTGGCATCAGGGTTTCAAGAAGCGGACGGGGAGGACGAAGCCGCAGATCATCTCTGTGCATTGTTATATCTAGAGTTCCAACAGGAACTTTTGAACCTAGTCCCATCAGAATTTGCGCAATTCGTGATGCTAAGTAAGCACCGCGAGTGGGAATTCCGAGTAAAACAACAGAATCCAAGCCTTGGTTTCGTTCAATGATTTCATGGGAGATTCGTTTCAAGGCGCGATCAATATCGGCCGACTCCAAAATAGCGCTCATCTTTGCTCCTTCGCCGCCTCTCAGGACGGATCGTTAAAGGGTGGTAAAGCTTGCAGGGGCAAAAATACCACCTGTGGATGAAAAAAGCGGAATCGACTCAACTCCCCTACTTTCAGCTTATGACAATAAATATCACACCCCACGCTCCCGTTGAAGCTACCCCGCCCACCATTCAAGCTCTTGCTGCCTCTATTCGAAGAATTCGCAAGAGTAAAGGTTGGACCCTCAAGGATGTTGAAAAGGCTTCCGGTGGAATCTGGAAAGCAGTGGTTATCGGCTCATATGAACGTTGTGATCGGGCTCTGTCTCTCAATAAAGCCATAGCCTTGGCGGCCTTCTACAAAGTGCCGCTCGATGAAATGTTAGGTATCACTCCTCCACTGGAAGTGAAGGTTGATCGTCTGACTTTTGATCTGCGCAAAGTCAAAGAATCGCGTGAGCCTTCCCTTGCTCCCCTACAAAGATTTGTTAGCGCAATAAGTACCGCTCGTCGTGATTGGAATGGAGAAGTTCTCTCAGTCAGGGGTTCAGATACTCTCGCCTTGTCCTCTGCGATTCAAATTCCACAAGGACAAATGCAGCAGGGGCTCTTGGCCTACGGCCTTATTTTTACAAACTCAAAGAAGGCTTGAGCGCAATAACCCGACCCAGAACTCCGTTGATATAGCCAGCCGATTCATCTGTCGAAAGTTCTTTAGCTAGGGATACTGCCTCCGAAACCGCAATTTTGTCATCTAAATCTTCGCTCCAAAGGATTTCAAAAAGAGCGATTCGCAATAGGTTGCGGTCAATAGATGGCATGCGATCAAGATCCCACCCTTGCGCGTAGGTAATTATTAATTCATCAATCTTCTCTATGTGAGTGGCCACGCCTTCTAGGAGGCTCTTTACATAAGTGCCCTCTGATAACTCATCGGCTGGCCGCGTCTGGTAAATATCTAATGCAATCGCTTTGCGCATATCCGCTTCATAGAGAAAATCTAAGGCTCTTTTGCGAGCTTTTCTTCTGGCGCTCATATTCTAAAAACGTTAATTCGCGCGGCCGAGATACGATCCATTGCGAGTATCCACAAGAACCTTCTCATCCTGCTTGATAAACAGAGGAACCTGAATCGTTATTCCAGTTTCAACTGTTGCAGGCTTTGTTCCACCCGATGATCTATCTCCCTGCAGTCCTGGCTCGGTGTAGGTAATAGTGAGTTCCACGGAGGCAGGTAGTTCGATATAGAGTGGATTTCCTTCATGAATTGCAACTATCGCTTCGCAATTCTCAAGCATAAAGTTCACAGACTCCCCAACAACACTTTCAGGGATTGAGATTTGATCGAAATTCTTAGCATCCATGAACATAAAATCATCGCCATCACGGTATAAAAATGTCATGTCACGCTTTTCAAGTGTTGCGATTTCAACTTTTACACCAGCATTGAAAGTTTTCTCAACGACCTTGCCAGTTAGTACTTGACGCATCTTTGTTCGAACGAAGGCTGGACCTTTACCAGGCTTAACGTGCTGAAACTCGATTACAGTCCAAAGTTGACCATCGAGATCAAGAGTCATGCCATTCTTCAAGTCATTAGTTGTAGCCATGATTTAAACCCAGTCCATTCCTAAATATCACAATAAAATAACTACCAGCCGAGAAGAATACCCGAGCAAATGGAATTACTTGAGCATTCCTTTAAGCGCGATAAGAGCTAAACGGTAGGAATCTGGACCAAAACCCGCGATAGTTCCAGAGGCAATACCCGAAATAACGGAAGTGTGGCGAAATTCCTCCCGGCGGAGCGGATTACTGATGTGCACTTCAATAAGAGGTACGGTGAGCATTTCTGCTGCATCTCGTATTGCATATGAATAGTGTGTAAATGCTGCAGGATTAATGATGACCGGAATCTTGCCCTCGGCGGCTTCGTGCAGCCACGTGATGATTTCAACTTCGCTATCACTTTGACGGACGTCGGCTTCAAGGTCAAGACTGCTTCCTTGATCTTCAATAAACTTCTTGAGGCCAGCAAAATCCAAATCTCCATAGAGCGAGGAGTCCCGAAGATCCAAACGACCTAAATTTGGTCCGTTCAGTACAAGTACTTTCATATGGACATTCTCTCATAAGTTGCTGCTAGCACGTCAGTTGAAACATCCTCTAGCCAATGCGGGTTGCCGATGCTATTAAGTCCGATAAATCGCAGAGACGCACCTCGGGCTTTCTTGTCCGAGCGCATGAGTTCCAACAAGGGGGCAAATGCAACGTTTGTCTTGATTGGTAGGGCGAACTGTTGCAAAAGAGATCTGTGTAAATCAACAACTTCTTCCTTTAAGCCCAATAGTTTCACACTTAATTCAGCAGCGAATACGAGGCCAATAGAAACAGCCTCACCATGGCGAATGTCGTAGTGAGAAAACTTCTCAATCGCATGACCAAAAGTATGCCCGTAATTTAGAATTTCGCGGAGCTTGCTTTCTTGAAAATCAGCCGAGACTACATCCGCCTTGACGGTGATGCTTCGAAAAATCAACTCCTCTGCAACTCCTCGAGCTGCTTCTACTGTGTTCTGGTTTTGCAATATCTCCAGTAACGAGGCGTCTCGAATAAATCCAACTTTTATGACTTCCGCCAAACCGGCAGAAAAATCACGGTCGGAGAGCGTATTGAGGAAACGTAGATCAATATGGACTCCTGTTGGGGAATGGAATGATCCGATGAGATTCTTGCCTACATGGCTATTGATTCCAGTCTTGCCTCCAACGGAAGCATCCACCATCGCAGCAAGCGTTGTCGGTATGGCATACCAAGTTATCCCGCGCAACCATGTAGCAGCAGCGAATCCGCCAAGGTCTGTTGTGGCTCCCCCGCCAATAGCAATCAAAGCGTCGCTTCTCGTAAGTCCGGCTTCCCCCATTGCCTGCCAAATTTTTTCTAGGACGGATATGTCCTTCTGTCCCTCGCCATCTGGCACGATAAATAGCGTGGAATTCTCTAGTGGATGCAGGAATTGTTCAAGATGATATGTGTCAACAATGTATTGGGTAGATAAGACGAATATCTTGGCATGGGATTGACTGACATCATTGAGGATTCCTTCGAATCGTTCGCCAATGTGCACCTTGTATTGATGTTCAGCATTAACAGTTATGTGTCTCATAGTTGCTCCAAATATTTTGCAATATTGTCTGCGACTTCGGCCGGCTTGGCCGAATCTGTGGAAAGGCAAAAGCCTGCCAAACGCTTATATATTGGGGTTCGCTGCTCCAAGAGGTTAAGCCATTGCTGCCTAGGGTTGATCAAAAGCATAGGTCTATCTTTATTAAACCCAACACGCGGGGCAGCTTGAGAAATGCTCACTTCTAAGAGAATGACTCTTCTCTTCAAATCTCCAAGTAGTTCTTGCGTTTCCTCGTTCATGACCGATCCGCCACCTAGCGAGAGAATTCCTTCGCAGGAATTTATGGCTTCCTTAACAATCTCCTTTTCAACTTCACGAAAATATGGCTCTCCATCCTCCACAAATATGTCAGAGATTGTCTTTCCACACCTTGCCTCAATCATTTGATCGGTATCTTGAAACTGACAGTTCAGGCGTTTGGAAAGTGCCTTCCCTACTGTCGATTTCCCAGCACCGGGAGCTCCAATGAGAATTGCAATAGGCATTTTTCGGGTCTTTTCCGGTATTACTTAATCTGTAAGTTGGCCATATAGGTCTCGTAATTACGACGAGTTTCTGAGACTGAATCGCCACCGAACTTCTCTAATACTGCATCAGCAAGAACAAGAGCACACATTGCTTCGGCAACAATCGCAGCCGCAGGAACTGCACAGACATCTGAGCGTTGATTGATTGCCTTAGCTGGCTCACCAGTTGTGACATCGATTGTGTCCAAAGCGCGAGGTATTGTAGAAATCGGTTTCATAGCGGCTCTCACTCGCAAGATTTCACCGTTACTCATCCCGCCTTCTGTGCCTCCCGCGCGATCACTCCTGCGAACGACTCTGCCATTTGGGCCAGGTTCAATTTCATCGTGAGCAACTGATCCTCTTCGCTTTGCGGTTCTAAATCCGTCGCCAAGCTCCACACCTTTAATAGCCTGAATTCCCATCATCGCTGCTGCCAATCTGGCATCCAACCGACGATCCCAATGAGTATGCGAACCAAGTCCTGGCGGTAAGTCATATGCCAAGACTTCAACAATTCCTCCGAGGGTATCGCCTTCCGAGTGCGCAAGATCAATTTCTGCAACCATCTTTAAACTCGTTGCAGGATCGGCACAGCGCACCGGATCAGCATCAATGCTCTGCCGATCGTCATACGTCGGAGTTGGAAATTCTTCTGGAACTTCAACGCTTCCAATTGAAATTACATGGGAGGAGATTCTTATACCTATTGCTTGTTGCAAGAATGCTCTCGCAACTGAGCCCAATGCAACGCGTGCGGCAGTCTCTCGCGCACTCGCTCGCTCAAGAATCGGTCTTGCGTCGTCGAAACTGTATTTTTGCATTCCAACTAAATCTGCATGACCAGGACGTGGACGCGTGAGGGGCGCATTTCTGGCAAGTGATGCAAGAACTTCTTCGTCTACAGGATTTGCCGACATCACTTTTTCCCATTTTGGCCACTCTGAATTGGCAACTTGGATTGACACTGGGCCACCTTGGCTTTCACCATGGCGAACGCCGCCTATAATTGAAACTACATCTGCTTCAAAATTCTGACGAGCTCCTCGTCCATACCCAAGGCGCCTGCGTTGCAGATCTGCATCAATATCCTGTGATGTTATGTGAACGTGGGACGGAAGACCTTCAAGAATTGCAGACAAGGCTTCTCCGTGAGATTCACCAGCAGTTAGCCAACGCAGCATTTTCCCTCCAAAGTTAGAGCCCTATTCTGGCAGAAACCCAAGGCCCTTCGCGGTACATATCGCTTTCTGAGATGCGGGGATGAATTGAACTAATTACGGGTGGAAATTGCTTCTTCTAAGAGAATGGAACGCATATGCGCATAGTCAAAGCTCTTACCCGACATAAGGTGTATCTGATCTAGCGCTTGCTCGACCAGAATATGTAAACCATGTATGACATTGCCGCCAAGGCTTCCCCATTTTGCCGAAAGATTTGTCGGCCAGGGCGCATATAGAGCTTCAATGAGGGTTCCATCAGCGCTTGTTACACGAGAGGCAATAGCGTCGCTAACTCCAGCAGGAGTTGTAGAAATGACAAGGTCGTAGCCTTCCAAACTACTCTCCATCGACTTGAGATTTAGTTGAGTGGAGTCCATGCATTTACCCAACAACAAATCTCTGGCGGCGCTTCTGCGCATTACATCCACAGAATCGACCAATCCATCAAGGGCTCCAAGTGCAGCGCGGGCCGTTCCTCCCGCTCCTATGATCGCAACTTTTCTAAATGTAATTTGTGCCAAAAGTCGGTCGAACGCCAGGACGTCAGTGGATAAACCGTTGTACGCATCTCCAATTCGAATTAACGTATTAACCGAGTGAATCTTTGCCGCCCTAGGGTCTACAGAGATTTTCAGCTCCGGTAGAAAACTCGCTTCCTTTAATGGCATAGTGAGTGAGAATCCCGTCCAATCACTTTCCTTCGCGTTATTTAAGAAGGATGGAAACGCTAAGTCATCTACCTCGATCTTGAAATATTCGCCTTCAATCTGCAGAATTTCATATGCGCGCTTATGCAAAAATGGCGATAGGGAGTGCTCAATAGGCGAACCGAGTACTGCTGCCTTAATCATTTGAAAGCACCTGCCGCTCTATTTTTATTGTATTCGGTGACCCAGTCTTGAAATTGAGTGTATTCCTTGGTGAATCGAGTGTCATGCGGCTTGACCGTAATGAAGTAAAGGAAATCATGTACAGCAGGGTTCAGTGCTGCTCTTATTGCTAGTTCACCGGCGCTAGATATAGGCGTTGGTGGTAGGCCCGTGTACTTGTACGTGTTGTAAAGAGAATCAATCTTTGTTGCAGCCGTCGAAAGAGCTATTTGACCTCGTAGTCCTGCGGCGTATTGAACTGTTGAATTGAGTTGCAATGGCATGCCAATGCGAAGACGGTTGTAGATAACACCAGCAACTTTGGCGTAATCACTTGGATCACCTTCAATTTGCACCATGGACGCCACCGTGAGTACTTGATAGGCGCTGTACTTTTTATACCCACTACTTAAGCCCAATTGCACTGACTTAGTCGCGAAATTGGCCATCATTGTCTTCAGCGCAGAAACCGTTGTTGTCTTAGGCGCGAAAGTATAGGAGGCGGGGAAAAGCTGACCTTCGATGCTATTTTTTGAATTAGATATAAAGGGATGAATCGCTGCGACCAAACTCGAAGAACTTTTCACAATATCTGAATTCTTTGAGAGCAATTTCAGGACATCGGAGAGGGTTGAACCTTCAACGATATTGGTCATATTTGTAAAACGTTTGCGATCCAGCAACTCTTCGATTGCCTGAATACTGGAGATGTGTCGTTGAATCATGTGGCTACCAGCGGATATACCATTTGCACCACTTCTGGACTGATTTGCTAGTGCAACAAAAGTGGCAGCTTCTTTGATAACTCCCTTGCTTTGTAAATCTTTTGCGATTTCTGTTCCAAATTCACCATCAGAGATGACAATAAGAACTTCGCCGCCGGGCTTGTTTGTCGGATAATCATGCGAGGGACGCGTGGCGGTATAGATGCTAAAACCGAGTGAAATTACTAACGCGATAAGAACATACCGGCGAGTTGTTGTTTTATAACTCATGGTTCGCCTCTTGCGAGAGAGCAATCTCCAAAATCGTTGCCGCCGCCGCTGAATCAATCAAATTCTTTGCACTCTTTGCACTCTTCCCCGAATCACGAAGATTACGGGCGGCTGAAACGGTTGTGAAGCGCTCATCTATCCGCACAACAGGTATTGCAAACTGCCATTCCAGTGCTTTGATAAAACTTTCTACCGATTCCATCTTTGCACTCACTGCACCAGAAAGGTGGCGTGGAATTCCAACAGCAAAGTAAATGGGTGCATATTCACTTACCAGCGCCGCAATTTCAGAGAGAAAGTCTGCCTGCGTAGAAATATTTCCGTACGGAGTTGCCAGCAAGCCCGAAGCGTCTGATATTGCTACTCCGATGCGAACATCTCCGTAGTCAAATGCAATTCTGCGCCCGTTCCGCATTACTTACCTACAGTTGAACCTAGAGCCGCTTTCATTTCACGAATCGCATCCGCGATATTTGCAGCTTTCACTCCCCCACCTTGCGCGAAGTCATCTTTACCGCCTCCGCCTCCGCCGAGAACTGTCGAGCCAATTTTGACCAACGCGCCAGCTTTAGCGCCGAGGTTTCGGGCCCCCTCAGATGCTGCGACGACCAAAGACACTTTCTCTTCATTCACAGATAAGAGTCCAACTACTGAATTTTCATTTCGATTTCTTAAATCAAGGGCAATAGATCGCAAGTCATCTAGGGAGATTCCATCGCCAATGTATTCAAACACAGTCGTGATCCCAAACATGAGTTCGGCCTTGCCTATGAGCTCGCCTGCTCCTGCCAACGCTTGCGCTGACTTTAGGCTCGCTAACTCTCGCTCGATCGACTTCATTCTTTCCAATAAATCAGAGATGCGCTCTGGAAGATCTTCCACTCGACTACCTTTGATGATCTCTGTCAGTGAATTCAAGAGAACGTGTTCCTTAGCAAGGAAATTGAAGGCATCAAATCCGACAAGTGCTTCAACGCGTCGCACTCCGGCACCAATCGAGGATTCTCCAAGTAATTTTACAAGGCCAAGTTCAGTTGAAGACTTTACATGGGTGCCTCCGCAGAGTTCACGGGCCCAATCACCAACACTTACGACTCGAACTGTGTCACCGTATTTCTCACCAAAGAGCGCCATGGCTCCTATGGCTTTTGCTTCCGGCTGTGTCATCTCTTGCGCGGTGACGAGAAGATTTTCAATAAGAAGTGAGTTAACACGTTGTTCAACATCTCGCATAACCGACATTGGCAGATTGCCAGAAGATGGAAAATCGAAGCGAAAACGACCCGGCGCATTTTCAGAACCAGCTTGGGTTGCCGTTTCTCCGAGGGCCTCGCGGAAGGCCTTATGAACCATGTGCGTTGCAGTATGAGCGCGAGAAATTGCAAGACGTCGCTCATTATCAATAGATGCCAAGGCAATATCGTTGACAGTTGCCTGCCCACTAACAATTCGACCTCTATGCACAAAAAGACCAGGAACAGGCTTTTGAACGTCATCAATTTCGATGATTGTTCCGTTTGCCAATGTAATTCGTCCACCATCGGCTAATTGACCGCCACCTTCTGCGTAAAAAGGCGTTCTATCTAGAATGACTTCAACGTCCTCATCTACGCTCGCCTCTTTCACGCTTTTACCGTCAACAAGAATGGCTTTTAGATTCACTTCTGAAGATATTTCCGAGTATCCGAGGAACGTTGTTGCACCAATTGAGTCAAAAATCTTGCGGAATTCACTCACATCAGCGTGGCCGGTCTTCTTTGATCGAGCATCGGCTTTAGCGCGTTCCTTCTGCTCTTTCATTAATCTGCGAAAGCCATCCTCATCCACGTTCAGGCCTTGCTCACTGGCCATCTCAAGTGTCAAATCAAAAGGAAAACCATAGGTATCGTGAAGTTTGAAAACAGTATCGCCCGTCAGCTTTGTACTCTTCTCTTTCTGCACATCGCCCACAGCAACATCAAATATCTGCGTACCTGATTTAAGAGTTTGAAGAAAGGAATCTTCTTCACCGGCAGCAACTGCCAAAATGCGTTTTGAATCAGTTACCAATTCAGGATACTGCGTACCCATTGCGCCAATTGCGGCGGTGATGAGTTCGCCGGTATTGTGATCTGGAGCTCCAAGAATGCGCATATTGCGAATTGTTCGACGCATCATGCGACGCAATACATATCCGCGTGCTTCGTTGCCAGGTAAAACCCCGTCTCCAATAAGCATCATGGCTGTTCTCGCATGGTCAGCTACAACACGTAAGGAAACATCACTCTTTTGGTCTTTACCGTATTTAACGCCGGATAACTCTGACGCTTTGTTGAGAATCTGCATAGTTGTATCAATTTCATAAATATTTTCAACACCTTGCAACAGCGCCGCAGTACGCTCTAGTCCAAGACCCGTATCAATGCTTTTAGCAGGAAGTTCTCCAACGATTGGGAAGTCATCCTTTGTTCCACCGTCGCCACGCGTATTCTGCATGAAAACCAGATTCCAAACTTCAAGGTATCGATCCTCATCCGCTACTGGTCCGCCTTCTCTGCCATAAGCAGGTCCGCGATCGTAGTAAATTTCAGAGCAAGGACCACATGGTCCGGGAACTCCCATGGACCAAAAATTGTCGGCCATTCCTCGACGTTGAATTCGTTCACGCGGCACGCCAACCTTGTGGTGCCAGATATCTGCAGCCTCGTCATCATTCAAATAAACCGTAACCCAAAGTCGTTCTTCTGGAAATCCATAACCGCCTTCTGAAATCGGCTTAGTTAAGAGTTCCCACGCCATCGTGATAGCGCCTTCTTTGAAATAATCACCAAAAGAAAAGTTGCCACACATTTGGAAAAAGGAAGCGTGTCTTGTTGTTTTGCCAACTTCGTCGATATCTAGAGTACGAACACATTTTTGAACCGACGTCGCTCTTGCATACGGTGGTTTTACCTCGCCAAGAAAATATGGTTTAAAAGGAACCATGCCTGCATTTACCAACAAGAGATTTGGATCATCAGCAATCAAAGAGGCTGATGGAACAACCGTGTGTTTTAGCCCTTGGCTATTACCACTCTCGAAAAAACGCAACCATCGTGCGCGAATATCTGCGGAATCCACGGACTAATCTTGGTCCTTATTAGAATGACGGCGGCCAGCAAAACTTGCAACGGTGCCAAGAATCTTCATGACGCTACCTTCTTTATCCAAAATTCCGTTTATCGCCGTCGATACTTTGCCTGTTAGCGCCTGCGCGGTCGATGTAATCCGATTAACGTTATTGACGGTCTTTTGAACTTCATCAATTAAACGTGAAATTCGGATGATTGCGTAGCTCAACGCCAAAGCGATAATGAGCAGCGCGCTTGCCGCAATAATCGTTGCGATTCCTCCTGGACCCATGTGCTCAGACTACCCGAAAGTCGGAATCTGAACGGCAGGCTTTTCGTGGCCCTTGTGAGCAATGAGTGCAGCTTCGTGATATCGCTCAATTAAAGCCACATTTTCAGTGCTTTGATACGGAGCGCCGTCCACTAATGGTCCTTTGCCCCCTTCCATCACTGCGACTACATCTTCGCCAGAAATGGTTTTATGAATTTCAAGTGCATGAGCGAGTGAAAGCACTTTCCCTTTGTTGTCTCGCAGCACCATTTCTGCCTTAGCGAGCAAGCTGGAAAGATTATCTTCAATACGATCTGCTAATGCGCGACGCAATTCTCGAGCACCGTCATCTTTTCCTTTGGCGCCTCCAGGAGCTCCCACTTCAAATCGGCGGTTGGAAGCGTGGGAACTAATTGTTGACCCCATCCCCCAATGGCCTTCCATGAAACTGGCAACAGTCGTTGCGCTCTCAAGATCACCTGAAACACCGGATGAATTATCGCCATCAAAAAACATTCTTTCACCAGCGAGAGAAGCAAGTGAGACCAAGATGTCGGCTTCGTACTCAGTTCTCCAGCGCGTAAACTGATCATCTGGCGGAATAGAAGCAACCATTCCCAGGTAATCCGAACCCTTTTCGATAGTTGCAAGATCAATGGACATGTGATGGCGCATCAAATATGCCATAACACCATGACAGGCTTCGTGAACTGCAACTGCGTGACGCTCGCGCTCGATGTACTCAACGTCCTCAGCAGGTCCTAATTCTTTGAATTGTTTTGCCTTAATGACGTCGGCAAAAGTTATAGTCGTGCGGCCATCTCGAATAACGTTGATGAGCGCTTCATTAATCGTATCTTTGATAGTTGCACCTGTTGCGTAAGGTGTAATCGTCGCAAGTTTGTCGACTTCATCTTCACTCAGACTATGGGAGACTTTATCGAGGTAACCTTTATAGGTTCTCACTCTTCCTGCTTTGCTTGGGTATCCCACTCGATACATGCGATCAATTCGACCCGGGCGCAGAAGCGCTTCATCGAGCGCTTCAGGCATATTTGTCGCCAGGACTATAAGGATTCTGTACTTCGGAGGAAGTTTTGGACGTAACCCGAGTGTGCGACGCACAACACGATTGAAGAAACCGCGAGGCTTCTTAAGCCCCGACATTTCGGTGAGCAGAGCTTGGAGCGTTCCCATACCTCCACCACCGCCACTCATTGCCGTATTCGCAACAAACTTTTCAGAACCAAAACGCTTTCTAGCGATAAGAGCGGTTGCGCCTTCGGAAAGATAGGTACCCCCGTGGCATGAAGTGTCGGAATTGGAGTAGCGACCTTGTTGAGTAGAAATTCCGCGGTTTCCCAATGAATCGGCTTCATCAAAGAATGCAACAACGCCGCCGTATCTAAGAGAAAGCTTCCGCAATTTCCTGAAAAGTGACTTAACCTTCAAAACACCTACGCCAAAAAACATATTATTAAAGGCGCCCGGGTCTACAAATACGAATGGCTTTCCGGTTTCTCCCGCCATTGATTCAGCCATCAAAGTCTTGCCGGTTCCTGGGGGTCCCCACAGCAAGATTCCTCCAGGCACATAACCACCATGCTTTTCAATCTCTTCCGGAGATTCTAAAAATAGTAAATTTTCACGGATGCGATTGAGAACATGATCCTGTCCCCAAACATCTGAGAAGCGCGTACGTATATCGTCTGGGAAATATGTATCGATTCCGCCTTTGCTCAGGAACCAAAACATCGCAAAAAATTGTATGAGGATGAAGAAAACTGCAAAGGCTAATTGGGCAAGCATCGGCATCGCGCTCCACAGCGCTTTTGGAGCTAGAAAAAGCGCAGTAACTGGTGTCTGCTTGTAATACGCGCCCAGCGCTACAGCTATCAAGCAGATAAAGAGAACACCTTTAATAACTCTTGAAAGACGGTAACGATTCCAATCGCTGAGGCGATGTAAATTGCGATCGACTGTCGAGAAATACTTCAACCAAGCTCCATGATAAGGGGCCACAATTTCAGCTGCTAGAAAGTGCAGTTGCCGAATAATTTCAATTGCAGCGAGAGCAAGAAGCCACCAGCGTGAATTTAGATTTTCTTTAAACGCATCAGAAAAACTCAAAATAGGATTATTGGACATATCTGCCCAAACAAGCACCATGAATATAATCGCGAAGAAGATTATGAATTTGAAGCGGTCAAAAGTTGAAAGGTGGACACGTGTCTTTCTATCTGTATCGCGCGGGCGCCCTTGTTCTGCTACCTGTGGCTGAGTATCCGACATTATTTGCCTCTCACCGTGAATGACGTTGCAATCTTTTCGAGTGCAACTTTCTGCTTGTTGTAACAACTAGTTGAACAGCGAATGATCAAAACATAAATCGTTGTGTGATCATTCGACAAAACTGAAGTTTGATTGACGGTCTGAGAGCTTCCATCTGAGCCGGTGAATTGGAAGACGGTATGCACACCTCGGCCGCCCTTCTGGATGTACTCCTCATCGTTGGAAATATCAAAAAGTGGAGACTTGATTGTCCCATTTGCCCAAGAAGTAACGGGAAGTATCAAGTCTCGAAGAGAGTTATATGAAATAGAGTTCACTTCATCTGGAAGTAGTGAACGCACGCGTCCGTAAACAATTGGCTGATCCGGGGTCTTTAAACTCAAGACATCTGTTGCTGTATAGGTTGCCTTTGGAGTCACAGCCTCTTGCCATAAAACTGAAGCTGCCCGCTCGGCGGCTCCTACTGCACTCGATGTTGATTCCTGGCGTCCCAGTGCTAGTTGAGAAATGTGATGCCAACCAGAAGGAGTGGCAAAAAATGCTCCATCATCTTTATCTGCTACATACAACTTAGAAGGCTTGGCGCACGAGGACAGAAGTGCAACTCCCAAAAGGATTGAGAGGAGCTTCAAAAATGATTTACTTCTCATCATTCGCTATTTATTTTCATCCTCTGGAAGGAAATCGACACCAGCTTCTTTTCTCTGCGCAGGTGTAATTGGTGTTGGAGCACCAGTTAACGGGTCACCACCGCTGGCGGTTTTTGGAAAAGCTATAACTTCTCGAATTGAATCCGTGCCGGCAAGTAGGGCACAAAGTCGATCAACTCCGAGTGCGATTCCACCATGTGGAGGTGGTCCGTATTGGAATGCTTCCAAAAGGAATCCAAACTTGCTCTGTGCTTCGTCATTACTGAGACCAATAGTTTTGAAAACTCGTTGTTGCATAAGTCGATCGTGAATACGAATAGACCCGCCGCCAATTTCACTTCCATTCAGGACGATGTCATAGGCATATGCAAGTGCTGCGCCCGGATCAGTGTCGAAAGAGTCAGCAAATTCAGGTTTAGGCCCGGTGAAGGGATGGTGGACTGCTGTCCAACCAGAACTGGCATTGGAAGCATCAATTTTTTCGAACATGGGAGCATCTACTACCCAGAGAAACTTCCATGTTCCTTCAGCGATGAGATTGCATCGCTTACCGATTTCAAGTCGCACTGCCCCCAAGAGCGCTTGAGAAGAGCTCTTTTCACCTGCGGCGAAAAAGATAGCATCGCCGGGTTTAGCTTTCACAACATCGCATATGCCCTTTGATTCTTCTTCACTTAAATTCTTTGCAACTGGACCGCCAAGGGTTCCGTCTTCTTGGACAAGAATGTACGCCAAGCCTTTTGCTCCACGAGCTTTTGCCCAATCTTGCCATGCATCTAGCTCCCGTCGAGGAGAGGCTGCGCCGCCAGGCATAACAACAGCTCCGACATAGTCAGCTTGGAATACTCTAAAAGTTGTATCAGCGAAGAAATCCTTTACCTCAACGATTTCATTTTCAAAACGTAAATCGGGCTTGTCCGATCCATAGCGACGCATCGCTTCCCAGTACGTCATCCGCGCAATTGGCAAAGGAATTTCATAACCAACTACCTTTTTAAATACTTGAGAAAGAACATTCTCAGCGACGGCAAGAACATCATCTTGGTCAACGAAGGACATTTCGATATCAAGCTGAGTAAATTCAGGCTGTCTATCAGCACGGAAATCTTCATCTCTAAAACAGCGCGCAATTTGGTAATAGCGCTCCATGCCCGCAACCATCAGAAGTTGCTTGAAGAGTTGTGGTGATTGTGGGAGCGCGTACCAAGACCCAGGTTGAAGACGAACTGGAACCAAGAAGTCTCGCGCACCTTCCGGAGTTGATCGGGTCAAATAAGGCGTTTCTATCTCGAGGAAATCTAGATCATCCATCACGCTTCGTATTGCTGATGTCACTTTAGAACGTAGTCGCAGATTCCTGGCAGGCCCTTCTCTGCGCAAATCCAAATATCGGTATTTCAAACGGATCTCTTCAGATACATTTACTGTTTCACCGCTATCAACCTGGAATGGAAGCGCTGCGGCTTCACTTAAGACGGTGAGATTTTCACAATTAATTTCTATCTCGCCCGTCGGAATTCCAGCGTTTTCATTTCCGTTTGGTCTGGCCAGCACCGTACCGGTGATTAAAACGCACCACTCAGCTCGTAGTGCTCCCGCAATTTCATCCTTGATGACAACTTGGACTGCACCTGTTGAATCACGTAAATCGATGAAGGCGACCCCACCGTGGTCTCGGCGACGAGCCACCCAACCAGCAAGTGTTACAGTCGAGCCGACATCGCTCTTTCGCAAGGTTCCTGCATCGTGCGTTCTTAACATGAGTCAATCTCCAGTAATCCAGTAATTAGGTCAATCTGCAATTTAAAGGAGCTTTCTAAGATCCTCTTGCAAGGTTCGAAGCGTAACGGAAGAGGAAACTCCCGTTTGCATATTCTTGAGTTCGGCGCTTCCTGAGGCTATTTCATTCTCGCCAAGGACTAGAGCAAAGCGAGAACCCGATTTGTCGGCGGCTTTCATGGCCCCTTTTAGACCTCGATCACCATATGCAAGGTCGGTGGAAAAGCCGGCCACTCGTAGCTCTTGCGCCAAAACAACTGCTCTTCTTTTAGCCGACTCACCGATTGGCACAATAAATAACTGCAATGCAAAATCTTGCGGGATTCCAACTCCTTCGGCCTCGCATGCAAGGAGTATTCGATCAACGCCTAGCCCAAATCCAATTCCCGATAAATCAGATCCTCCGAGTTGTGCCATCAGGCCGTCATAGCGACCGCCTCCGCCAATTCCAGATTGCGATCCTAATCCGTTATGAACAAATTCAAAGGCAGTTCCCGTGTAGTAATCCAAACCTCTCACCATGCGCTTGTTAATTGAATAATCGATGGAGAAATCATTTAAACACTCTTGCACTTTCTGGAAGTGGGAGGCGCTCTCCTGCGTCAGATAATCCATCAGCACCGGGGCGCCTGCCATAAGGGCGCGAACTTCATCTCGCTTGTCGTCAAAAAGACGAAGAGGGTTGAGATTTGCTCTTTGCGTCGTCGCCTCATCAAGATCTAGCGTCGCGATATATGTACGTAGATCTTTTGTATAACGCTCTCGCGTAGGCGCATCGCCAAGGGAAGTAATTTCGAGTGAGTAATTCTTCAGTCCCAATTTCTTAAATGCTCTGTCAGCGACTGAAATAACTTCAGCATCAATTTCAGGATCTTGTAAACCAATTGCCTCTATACCCACTTGATAGAACTGGCGGTAGCGTCCAAGTTGTGGACGTTCTGCTCTAAAGAATTGCCCTGAGTACCAAACTTTTACTGGAAGCTGTCCGCGATCAAGATTGTGCTCGATAACCGATCGCATGACACCGGCTGTACCTTCTGGCCTTAAAGTTATTGATCGACCACCGCGATCTTCAAATGTATACATTTCTTTTGAAACAACATCGGTTGATTCACCCACCCCGCGGGCGAATAATTCTGTATCTTCAAAGACTGGCAACTCAATGAGTTGATAACCGCTTCGCCGTGCCGAATCGATTAACGTCTCCCTAACAAACTCGAAGTACTTTGAACGATCTGGGAAGTATTCGCTCACACCTTTTGGGGCCGCAAACTTATTCATTCTTCTTGGTTGCTCCCCTCTTCTAGTTCTGCTGAATTACTCACGCGAGTCCAAGAACTCGTCAGTCAGGTATGGGTTCTTCCTGCGTTCTCGACCAATTGTAGTTTGCGAACCGTGGCCAGGAAGAACAATTAGCTCATCATCGAGCGTCAAGATTTGATTTCTCAATGTTTTTTTCATCTCCGAAGGAGAACCGGAGGGCAGGTCTGTTCGACCAATTGATCCTTCGAAGAGGACATCACCGGCGACCAATATTTCACTATTGACAACAAAAACGGCTGAGCCGGCTGTATGTCCTGGCGCGTGCCGTACTTGCATTGGAAGTCCCGCGATAGTCAATTGCTCCACTCCGTGAAGCTCGATTACCTCTTTGGGTTCTTTGAACGAAGTAGCGCCAAACGCTTTGAGGATTTGATCAGATGGCCCACCTGGCGTCAAAATCTTCATGGGGTTAGAGATGAGAGCGCGGTCGCGAGCATGGATCAGAGCAGGAATCTCATAACCATCAGCGACGGGCAATGCTGAAAACATGTGGTCAAGGTGTCCATGTGTCAGAAGAACAGCGACAGGCTTCAGGTTGTGGCGATTTACGACCTCCTGGACTCTTTTGAAAATGGATGGGTTTGAAATACCCGGGTCAACGATCACGCATTCAGCGCCCCTCTGTGTTGCCAATATCCAACAATTGGTTGCGAAATAGTCGGCTACAACAGATTCAACGAGCATGGGGACATCATGCCATTTTGACGTGCTTAGGCGCGTATTCGCCCTCATTGTTCAGTGTGAGGTTTGGCGCCCGCTTCGTCTTTGCCTAACGAGGGGAAGCGAGTACCTTTGCCAACTAATAGTCCATATAACGGAACCTCAACGGGGCGACCTGATGAGTAACGCGCAACAGAAGGAGCACATCATGAGCGAGCCAACATTCTCTCCAGCATCAGCACTCGTCGGAGATCCATCTCAATTTGGCCGAGTCGCCGAAGATGGCGTCGTATATGTGAGACTCCCAGAAGGTGAACGCGCTGTTGGTTCATACCCAGGTAAGACTCCGGAAGAAGCACTGGCATATTTTGTTCGCAAATTTGAAGCGGTTGCTTCAGAAGTCGCATTACTTGCTGCCCGAATCAAAAGTGGCGCACTCGTACCTTCAGATGCCCTTGAAGCAGTAACAAAACTTCGTCACCAAGTTGCCTCTTTAAATGGCGTTGGAGACCTCGCAACACTCGCTGCCTCCGTTGAGCAAATTCCAGATCTCATCGAAGGCCATCGGGCTGCATACGAAGCGCGCAAAGAAGCTGAGAAGGTTGTCAAAGATGCAAAGCGTGCCGAAGCACTCATCATTAAAGAAAAGATTGTTTCTGAAGCGGAATCCCTAGCTCTTTCAGAAAGTTGGAAGACGACAGGCGAGCGTTTGAAAGTCCTACTTGAAGAATGGAAGGCAGCGCCTCGTCTTGATAAAGCTGCAGATGCAACTCTTTGGAAGAGATTTTCTGCCTCCCGAAATAAGTTTGATAAGCGCCGCCGTACCCACTTCTCGCAATTAGAGGCAGCCTCATCGGCAGTTGCTTCCAAAAAAGAAGAAATTGTCGCAGAAGCTAAAAAGTTGGCAACTTCCAAAGAATGGCTTCCAACTGCAAAGCGTTTCAAGGAACTGATGGATGCCTGGAAGGCCTCAGGTCGAGGTAAACAGAGTGTTGATGCAAAACTTTGGGACCAGTTCAAAGCAGCGCAAGATCAATTCTTTGCTGCAAAAAGCGTTGATTTGGAAAAGCGTCAAGGAACCATGGCTGAAAATCTCAAAAAGCGCGAAGAGCTCATCCTTGAGATTGAAGCACTCCTTCCTGTGACGGATCTGAACTCAGCCCGCAAGAAGTTCCATGACCTAAGCGAGAAGTGGTTCAAGATTGGAATGACTGAGAGATCAAAGCGTGCAGCCTTTGATGCTCGTTTCTTGAAAGTTGAAAGTGAAATTGAGTCCATTCAAGAAGAGCAGTCACGTAGAACCGATCCCACAGCCATCGCTCGCGCAAATAACGTGGTGCAAGGTCTACTTGATGCAATTGAAGAGTATGAAGAAAAGGCCGCTAAAGCAGAAGCCGCTGGAAACAGCGCTAAAGCTTTGGTTGCTCGTGAAGCGGCAGAAGCTCGCAAAATTTGGCTAGCAGAAGCTCAAAAAGGCCTCGCCGACTTCAATAACTAGCACTTAATTGTTTGTGACGCGATAAACGTCGTAAACGCCTTCAATTCCGCGAACCGCGGCAATCACTGAATCTAGGTGAGATGCATCCGCCATTTCAAAGGTAAACCTAGAAATCGCAACGCGGTCCTTGGAAGTTGAAACCGCCGCGTTAAGAATATTCACATGTTGATCTGAAAGTGCCTGGGTTACATCTGAAAGCAATCTATTTCTATCAAGTGCTTCTACTTGGATATTTACCAAGAAAATTGATTTTGCTGAAGCATTCCACTTAACTTTGACGATTCTGTCACCTTGCGTGCCCTTTAGGTCAATGACATTTATGCAATCAGTTCTATGTACTGAGACCCCACTCCCCCTTGTTACAAATCCGGTGATTTCATCGCCAGGTACGGGAGTGCAGCAGCGCGCAAGCTTCACCATGACTTCTCCAACGCCTTCAACTTCTACGCCAGAGGAATTCTTTTTTGTTGGCTCACGATGAGAGGGAACAAAGAAGTGATCAACGCTTGACTCTGCATGCATCGGTTCATCAGAAAATAGATGCGCCAGCTTCTCGGTTATGGAAGGCGCAGAGACGTGACCATTACCTATAGCCGCGTAGAGGGATTCGATATCTGGATAATGTAAATCATGTGAGAGCTCCAGAATTGCTTGGCCAGCAAAGATTTTTTGAAGTGGCAGCCCGGCTTTACGCATTTGGCGAGCAAGTGATTCACGTCCCGCATCAATCGCCTCTTCTTTACGCTCTTTTGTAAAGTGCGCCTTAATCTTTGAACGGGCTCTTGGAGAGACGACGAAATTTAGCCAATCTCGACTTGGTCCCGCATTTGGATTCTTATTTGTAACAACATCAACTACATCACCATTGGCAAGGGTTGACTCGAGTGGTACCAACTTCCCATTTACTTTTGCTCCAACGCATCGTCCACCAACCTCTGTATGTACTGCATATGCAAAATCCACTGGCGTGGAGCCAGCAGGCAATGCAATAACACTGCCCTTTGGAGTAAAAACAAAAACTTCAGGTGTTTTTAGGTCGAAACGAAGTGCATCGAGAAATTCATTTGCGTCCTCGGTCTCTTGTTGCCATTCATGTAACTGTTTAAGCCAGAGTACGTTTGGATCTTGCGGCTCACTTGTCGAACTCTTTTGTTTATATTTCCAGTGGGCAGCGATACCAAATTCAGCTCGGGAGTGCATTTCAAAGGTACGGATTTGGATTTCTACTGCTTTCCCAGTCGGGCCAATAACCGTTGTGTGCAGAGATTGATAAAGATTGAACTTTGGCATAGCGATGTAATCCTTGAAACGGCCTGGAACCGGGCTCCATCTGGCGTGAATCGCTCCGAGTACTGCATAACAATCTCGGACATTCTCCACCAATACTCGAATGCCAACTAGGTCATAGATCTCATTGAAGTCGCGCCCGCGAACAACCATCTTCTGATAGACGGAGTAATAATGCTTCTGCCTACCAGTAACCTTCGCGACTATTCCATCTGCGGCAAGATCACCCACGACTGCATCAATAACCGATGTTGTAAGTTTTTCACGAGAAGGATTTCGTTCAGCTACCAATCTCTCGATTTCTTCAAACTTCTTTGGTTCAAGGGCTTTGAATGAAAGATCTTCTAACTCCCACTTAAGTGCATTCATACCCAGCCTGTGAGCAAGTGGGGCATAAATATCGAGGGTCTCGCGAGCCTTCCGTGTTGCAGATTCAGGAGTCACAAATGCCCATGTGCGTGCATTGTGCAATCGATCTGCAAGTTTGATAACCAAAACTCGGATATCTCGAGACATAGCGACAACCATTTTGCGCAGCGTTTCAGCTTCAGCACTTGGTCCATATGTGAGCTTGTCCAGCTTTGTTACTCCGTCAACTAACTGCGCAACTTCCTTACCGAAGTCCGCCTCAAGTTGGGAAAGGTTGTATTCAGTATCTTCGACCGTGTCATGCAAAAGAGCTGCCACGATAGTAGAGATGTCCATTCCCAGGTCTGCCAAAATTTCAGCAACAGCAACTGGATGCGTTATGTAATCTTCACCAGATTTTCGTATTTGACCTTCATGCGCCTTTTCTGCGATGAGAAAAGCTCTTTCGAGTTCCTTGGAGTCAAATCCAGGATGGTGACCTGCGAGTGACTTTGCGAGCGGCTCTATTAATTGATGCATAGATATCCGCCCGCGATCACACTATTTTGACTAATTAGTGCTTCTTGGAAGATTTGCGTTTCGGTTGATTTCGCGGACCTCTAACACGGTCTTCCTTCGAGTGGGTTGAAGTAACAACTCCAGGAATCGACTCGGCAACAATTTTTTCACCTGTTGCACCATTTCGAACGGCTACCCGCTTGCGAAGAGCAATCATTGCTGGTTCGCGCTCACGAAGAGTTGCAAGTATCGGAGTAGCTACAAAGATTGATGAATAAGTACCAATTGCAAGGCCGATAAAGAGAGCCAAAGAGAGGTCTTTAAGCGTTCCCGCTCCAAGAAGGCCAGCACCCACGAAGAGAATTGAAGCAACTGGAAGTAGGGCAATCAGTGATGTATTAAATGAGCGAACAAGAGTCTGATTTACTGCCAAATTCGCGGCCTGTGAGTATGTCTGCTTAGCCGTGCTTGTGAGTGAGCGTGTGTTCTCTCGGACTTTGTCGAAGACAACGACGGTGTCATACAGTGAATATCCAAGAATTGTTAGGAAACCAATAACCGTGGCAGGCGTTACATCAAAACCAACTAATGCATAGATACCTACAGTGATCAGTACGTCATGGATAACAGCAACAATTGCTGCGATCGCCATTTTCGGCTCAAATGCCATTGCGAGATAGAGCATCACAACAATGATGAACCCAAAGAGACCGTACAAGGCCTTCTTTGTAATTTCCTTACCCCATGACGGGCCAATGCTTAGCGTGTCAATATTCGCCGACTGCACGTTGTAATTCTTTGCAAGATTTGCCTTCAAATTATCAGATTGCGTATTTGCAAGACCACCGGTTTGAACGCGGATCTTATTATTGCCAATCTTCTGAACGATTGCCTCAGAAGTGATTCCTGCAACTTTAAGAGCTTGATTAGCACCATCGATAGTCGAGTTCGGTGCGGTAACAGTGAATGCTGCGCCACCTTTAAATTCGATACCAAGTTTCAAACCTTGGATTCCAAGTGCTGCTGCTGCCACAATAATGAGTACGCCAGAGAATGCGTAGAAGCGTTTGCGATTCCCGATGAAATCGACTGAAGTGTCGCCGCGATAAAGACGACCACCAATTCCTGAGAGAGCCATTACGCAACTTCCTTTCCTGTAACAACACCCAAGCTCTTTGCAGAGAAGCCAGATAAAGGGCCTCCATGCGCATAGAACGGAAGTCGGGCGAGAAGAGTGACAAGTGGTTTTGTAAAGAAGAAGACGACGAAGAGATCAACGAAGGTTGTTAGCCCAAGTGTGAAAGCGAATCCTCGAACACCGCCTACTGCGAAGAAGTAAAGAAGAGCTGATGCGATAAGCGATACAAAGTCAGCTACCAAGATGGTGTGACGCGCACGTTGCCATCCAGTTTCGACAGCAGTTCGCAGTGAACGTCCCTCGCGAACTTCATCACGAAGGCGCTCAAAATAGACGATAAATGAGTCTGCGGTAATACCAATGGAAACAATCGCGCCTGCAATACCGGCCAGAGTCAATGTGAATCCAATGTATTTGCCGAGCAACAAGAATGCGAGATAAGTAATTCCACCGGCCACAGCAAGTGAGCCAACCGATACAACGCCAAGCCCACGGTAATAAAGGAGTGAATACAAGAGCACCAAACCTAATCCCAGCGCTCCGGCGATAAGTCCAGCATGCAATTGATCAGCGCCAAGTGTTGGAGAAATCTGTTGTACTTCTCCGCGATCGAAGGCGAGTGGCAATGCGCCGTATTTCAAAACGTTAGCAAGATCCGTTGCATCAGTCTGTGTGAAGTTGCCAGAGATCTGAGCACTTCCACTTGTGATTGCTTCAATGATGCGAGGTGAAGAGACGACAAGTCCATCTAGAACAATCGCTGCTTGATTCGCTGGCGCTGGCAGACTTGTGATGCGAGTTGTCATAGCTGCAAAAGCTTTTGTTCCAGAACCGTTAAATGTTAATGAAACCATCCAACCTGATCCGCCTTGTTGATCTAGTACAGCTGACGCCTTACTTACTTGGCTACCCAAAAGTTCAGCAGGGGCCAAAATATATTTTGTCGACCCATCGCGGCTACAGGTTACAAGGGCGTCCGTCGGTGCATCAACACTTCCGCCTTGACGGTTCTTTGGATCAGTGCAATCAAGAGCAGCAAATTTTGCATCCAGTGCGGCTGTTACACCCGTTGGATAACTCGCGGCTGCTTTAGCACTCGCAGCTGTGGTCGACGTTGTCTTTGCATTTCCAGCACCTGAAGCAAGTGCCTGACGGAAACGCAATTCAGCGGTTTGTCCGACTAGCTTCACAATTCTGTCTCCAGTATCACCGGGAACCGAAATAACAATCTGACGATTTGTTCCGCTTCCTTGAGCTGAAACTTCAGATTCGGCAACACCGAGTGAGTTAACGCGCTGGCGAATGATTGAAACGGCTTGATCGATTGCCGCCGAAGTCACTTGTCCGCCCGCAGTACCGCGCGGGGTTAGCGTGACGCTTGTTCCGCCTCGCAAATCAAGGCCTAATTTAATTTTGGTCGCACTGGCAAGACCAGCAAAAACAGAGAAGCCAATAAGGGCAAGAGCCAAGATCGCAATAGTGCGAGCTGGACGCGATTGCTTTTGGGTGGCTTTAGAAATATTCGCAGACATGAGGCAGGAGTCTAGGCTTCATTTGTCGGTGTGTCGAAAAGGCTGGCTAGACCAGCACTCGAGCCGTTTGGAGCCTTCAAACCAAGCTGATTCCAGCCCAATTCTGTTGCAACTCTGCCTCTAGGCGTACGTGCCAGGAATCCCATTCTGACAAGGAAAGGTTCAGCTAAAGATTCGATTGTTTCAGCCTCCTCCCCGATTGCCATTGCCAGAGTCGTAATGCCCACAGGCCCACCTGCAAAGCGTTTTATAAGAACTTCCAACAATGATCGGTCCATTCGATCGAGTCCGCTTTCGTCAACTTCATACATTTCAAGAGCGTCTCTAGCATCTTCTAATCGAATATGACCATCTCCACGTACTTGTGCATAATCCCTTACCCGGCGGAGCAATCTATTTGCCACGCGCGGAGTTCCACGCGACCTTGATCCGATTTCATCGATTGCATCGCCGTCAATTCCAACTTCAAGTAACTGTGCGCTTCGCTTAACGATGTGCGAGAGAGATGAGTTCTCGTAGAAATCAAGTTGGGCTGTGAATCCAAACCGATCTCGCAATGGACTGGGGAGCAACCCAGCTCTCGTTGTTGCGCCGACCAAAGTGAAATGTGGCAGCTGCAGTGGAATAGCCGTGGCGCCGGCTCCCTTGCCAACAATTACATCGACGCGAAAGTCCTCCATAGCAAGATAAAGCAATTCTTCAGCTGGCCTCGACATGCGATGAATCTCATCTAGGAACAATATTTCTCCTTCTACCAATGAAGAGAGAATCGATGCCAAATCACCCGCGTGCGTAATAGCCGGTCCACTTGTGATCCGAATCGGTGCGTTCATCTCGGAGGCAATAATCATCGCAAGAGTCGTCTTTCCGAGTCCCGGAGGACCCGACAATAGAATGTGATCTGCAGGATGATTTCTAGATTTTGCAGCGTCTAACAAAAGTTGAATCTGATTTGAAACACGTTCCTGCCCGGTGAAATCAGCGAGAGACTTCGGGCGAAGTGCTAATTCTTGAAGACGTTCAGCCTCGGCAGCAGCTGAACTAAGAATTGAATCATTTTCTCTGCTCATTTGCGACCTCGTGTTTGTAATGCAAATTTTAGAAGGGCGCTTATATCTGTAGTACCCACATCACTTCCAAAATGGCTGGAAACTAAATCGAGGGCGTCGTCAGTATCTCGCGGGGTAAAGCCCAGACCCATCAGCGCTTCACTCACTTGATCTCTCCAACCGGCCGCTCTCATAGAAGATGAGATGTTTAGCGATTTAACCTTCTCCTTCAATTCAAGAATCAGTCGCTGTGCACCCTTCTTACCTAATCCCGGAATCCGTTCTAAAACAGCTGGCTTATCGTTGACTATCGCAGAAACGATTTCTTGCGCGTCGTAAACAGAGAGGGCGGACTGGGCTACTTTTGGTCCGATGCCAGTTACTGAAAGCAGTATTTCAAATAGTTCGCGATCTTGTTGATTCTCAAAACCAAACAAGGTGAGTGAATCTTCACGGACGATGAGTATCGTATGTAAATGCGCAGTAACTCCAACGTTGAGTGATGCAGCTAGCCGCGGAGCGATCTGCACAAGAATGCCTACTCCCCCGACATCAATTACTGCCGAGTTAAGCGTTGTAGCTTTTACCTTTCCCGATAATGAGGCAATCATTTCTTGACCAATCTACGAACTTTGTTTTCTTCTAGGGCTGCAGCTACTCGTGCATTTCCGGCACCGCGCCAATGGTGGCAAATTGCTAGAGCGAGTGCGTCAGTGCTATCTACCGGCTTGGGAATTTCATCGAGTCCCAGAAGTTTTTGAACCATGATTGCCACTTGTTTCTTGTCGGCTCTACCTGAACCTGTTACGGCAGCCTTAACTTCAGAGGGAGTGTGCATCATGACAGGAATTCCCTTTCGAGCAGCAATCAAAAGCGCCACTCCAGCAGCTTGGCCTGTTGCCATCGCTGTGCGCACGTTGAGTTGTGAAAAGACGCGCTCCACAGCCACGACATCTGGATTGTGTAGCTCAATCCATTCAATTAACTGTGCCTCTAACTCAAGCAATCTTTTTTCCAATGGGAGATCAGCCGAAGTTCTGATTACGCCAACTCCAACCATTTTGAGATTTTGAGCGCCGTTGCTTTCAACAACGCCAAGCCCACATCTGGTTAGACCGGGGTCAACTCCCAAAACTTTCATGGTTGACAGCCTATCGAGAGCCAGAAGTTACTACTCGAGGCTCGCCATTACTTCATCAGATACATCGAAGTTTGCAAAGACATTTTGAACGTCATCCAAATCTTCAATCACATCGATAAGCTCGAAAACCTTTTTTGCGTTCTCCGCATCGAGTGGCACTGTAACCGAGGGCAGGAATGAACTATCTGCAGACTCATAATCAATCCCAGCTGCCTGTAGAGCCGTTCTGACCGCGACCAAATCGGAGGAATCACAGACAACTTGGAAGTTATCTCCAAAGTCATTCACATCTTCCAAGCCAGCATCAAGTGCTGCTTCCATTATTTTGTCTTCGCTGACGCCACCTTCTTTTGAAACCATGATTACGCCCTTGCGATTGAACATGTACGCAACCGAACCTGGGTCAGCCATATTTCCGCCATTTCGAGTTACAGCGACTCTTACTTCACTTGCTGCGCGATTGCGATTGTCAGAAAGACACTCAATCATTATTGCAACACCTCCGGGTCCATAACCCTCGTACATGATGGTTACATATTCAGCGCCTCCTGATTCAAGGCCGGCACCTCTCTTGATTGCGCGTTCAATATTGTCGGCTGGGACAGAATTGCGTTTCGCTTTGGTGACCGCGTCATATAAAGCTGGGTTTCCAGCAAGATCTGCTCCGCCAAGGCGAGCGGTTACTTCAATTCCTTTAATATATTTTGCAAAACTCTTTGCACGACGAGAATCAAGAATTGCTTTCTTGTGTTTGATGGTCGCCCATTTGGAATGGCCTGACATTTATATGTACCCCAGTCTCGCTTCTAGTTATTTAATAGTTATTTAAGAGTTGTTTAAGAACTATGGAAAATTTCAGTGACAAAGTATCTATGAACCCTGTTATCCCCTGTCAATTCTGGATGAAACGAGGTAGCCAAGATGCTCTTTTGTCGCACAGCTACAGGGTGGGAAACCCCGTCTATTTCTACCGCCGCAAGGACCTCAACCCGCGAATTGAGGGTTTCAACCCACGGTGCGCGTATGAAGACGGCATGAACTGATCCAAGACCCAGAAAGTCTAAATCAGTCTCGAAAGAATCTACTTGGCGACCAAATGCATTTCGTCGAACTTTCACATCCAGTCCTCCGAAAGTTTCCTGTCCTTCAGCCCCATCCACCAATTCATTTGCCAAGAGGATCATTCCGGCACACGAACCGTAAGTTGGAAGTCCCTCTCTTATCCGCCCAGATATAAGGTCAAATAAGTCAAAACTTCTCGCCAATTTTGCAATAGTTGTCGATTCACCGCCTGGAATGATCAACCCATCGATTGAGCTAATCTCCGCGCTTGTCCGAACGGGTCTCGCGTCCACTCCGCAATCGTTAAGAGCAGAAATATGTTCGCGAACATCACCTTGGAGTGCAAGAACTCCCAACTTCACGAACTAATTACCAGCCGCGTTCAGCCAAACGATGTGGAACAGGAATGTCTGCAACGTTAATCCCAACCATTGCCTCTCCAAGACCACGAGAAACATCGGCGATCACCTTTGCATCTGAGAAATATGTAACAGCCTTTACGCAGGCAGCAGCGCGTTGGGCTGGATTGCCAGATTTGAAAATTCCTGAACCGATAAATACTCCATCAGCGCCAAGTTGCATCATCATGGCAGCATCGGCCGGTGTTGCAACGCCGCCTGCCGTGAAGAGAACAACTGGAAGTTTTCCTTCACGAGCAACTTCGCAAACTAATTCATAAGGAGCTTGGAGTTCTTTCGCCGCAACGTAAAGCTCATCTTCTCGGAGAGAAGAAAGGCGACGGATCTCTTGGTGAATCTTGCGCATATGTGTAGTTGCGTTAGAAACATCTCCGGTACCTGCTTCGCCCTTTGATCGAATCATTGCCGCGCCTTCATTAATGCGACGAAGTGCTTCACCTAGATTTGTTGAACCGCATACAAACGGAACAGTGAAATTCCACTTATCAATATGATTTTCGTAATCCGCAGGAGTAAGCACTTCTGATTCATCGATGTAATCGACGCCAAGGCTTTGTAGAACTTGCGCTTCTACGAAATGACCGATTCGTGCCTTTGCCATAACTGGGATAGAAACTGCAGCTTGAATTGCTTGAATCATGTCAGGGTCTGACATGCGTGCCACTCCACCTTGCGCGCGGATATCTGCTGGCACACGCTCTAGAGCCATGACCGCAACAGCGCCGGCATCTTCAGCAATTTTTGCTTGTTCAACGTTGACGACATCCATGATGACGCCACCCTTTAACATTTCAGCCATTCCACGTTTTACGCGCGCGCTACCGACATGCTTCTTCTCGTTGTTCAGCTCGTTGCTCATAATTCCTCCAGGCTAGACCTCAAATCTTACTTTAGTTTTAGGATGACTTTGATGGTGTTGGAGCCACTGGATATGTGAAAAGAGGCTCATTGTCAGTCAGGGCTATCCAAATTTGCCCCGGCGCAAAGTTCGCATTTGTTCCATCTTTAAGGGTCCAGGTTGTTCCTGTCTCGGCGCTCGCCCTATTCCAATAGATGGGAATGGCCTCGCCATCGCGAAGCAGGTAGGCAGTACCTGAGCCGACAGTATTGCTAAATGGAGTAACTCCCCCAACCTTGTCGTGATACTCGGAGGCCGTTATCGATACTTTTTGAATGATCAAAGTTGGCGAACCGAGCTGGACTCCAGTTGCTGCCAAATTTGGAGCACCGTCATATGAGAGCAACCATCGTTTTTCAGAAGAAGACCAAATGGCTGAATACCTAGATGCGGGCCACTTGAAGGAGACTGAAGTAATTGCTCTTCCACCAACTGGTTTGCTACCAAACTTCCACCCTATTGATTTAACCGTATCAATTTTCTTTCCTTGCGAAATTGCTTTGTTCAATAAATCCTGCGGATGCAAAATCAGGTTTGTTGGGGCGCTGCGAGTTAAATCCCTCGAATACAAAGTTGCAGGCTCTCTTTCTGCTCCCAAATTCTCGAGGTTCGCTGCATTGATAACTGGGAATAGTTTTGTTTGGGCTCCGCTGAAAGCGAATGCGATGTGACCGTATTGAGCCAAGATATCCATATCACTTATACGCGCACTTCGTACCGGCCCGATTAGCGAGGGCATACGCTCCGGAGTTGTGAAGATTGCCGCCAAACGAGTTAGGCCACCTTCGACTTGTTCAATGTAAACGACATCAGCACTATCAAGCCCAATCTGTGGATGTGCTTGTGGGGTGTCATCAATCTTCACCGCAAGAACGGGGCCATCTGAACCTGGCATACCCGTAAGGACGTTCACATGATCTGAAGCGCTCTTCTTCCCCGTGGTTGTTCCAGCACCACCGCAGCCCGATAAGACTAAAACAAAGGCAAGAGAACTGCTGATGAAAAACGCGCGCTTCATTTATAACTCATCATCTTCGAAATGATATTTCTCAGGCCATTTAGCGCGGCCGGCGAGATGGAAGAATCTAAAAACTAATTTACTGCGCAGGTTACGAACCGAACTAATTGCTTCTAAGTGAATAGCGATAGCCGTGCGGATTTTGTCGGTGAGGGAAGACAATTCATCGATGAAGGCAACCTTGATCGTTATCTCACCGCTTAGCGCATTTCGGTGAAGAAACTTTAGTGATTCTGAAAGTGTAGTTTCAGCGTCCTCACGATCCCCTATGTTTGCAGCTCTGCTTTGATATGCAGAAGAAGTTAAAATCATCTCTGTCGCCGGATCGATGTCGCTTAACCGTGCGATTTCAAGTGCAAGGGCCGCGCGGCGTTGAAGGAGTGCATCTAAGTGCTCCCAGCTGGTTTCAACTCTGTGGTGGCAGCGATCTAATCGTGTGGCTGAAAAAGAGAGATACCAAGCAAGGAGAAGAATTCCAAGGATAGAAATCAAAATTGAATTACTCACTTCGCAACCTCTTCCATCCGCGGTTTTCCGACGCTAAGGTGACAGGGACTCCGCTGGCAATAGCAACTTCATAGACATCGAGAATCTGGGCGGCAACAGTTCCCCAATCAAAGATCTTTGAATACTCAAGGGCTCTAGCTGCAAGAGCTTTTCTTGCTTCATCATCCTTGAGGAGTCGAATAGCAACTGATGCCAAATCTTTGGAAGATTCATTTTTGAATGTTGCACCAAACTCTCCATTTTGCAATAAATCCGAAAAGGCTTGAATGTCACTGGCAACTACCGCACTACCACCAGCCATCGCCTCGGCCAGAATAATTCCAAAGGACTCTCCATGAATATTTGGAGCAACGTAGAGATCAACTGATTTGAAAAAATTCGCTTTCTCTTCTTCAGATAACCTGCCGAGAAAACGTATTCTGCTGCGCATCGCCGAATCAACGTTCTTCATCACTTGCTCTTCATCGCCGGGACCAGCAACCAAAAGTTGTACGTCAGGGATCGAGCGCGCAATTTCAGGCAGGGCCGAGAGCAAAACAGAGAGGCCTTTTCTTGGCTCATCAAATCTTCCTAGAAAACCGATTGTGTGAGGACGATACCAATCGGAGTTCCGCTCACCGCGGGAATACTTTCCGGCATCAATTCCATTTGGAATCACAACGGCTTCGGTTTGGAAGTGAACCTTCAACGTTTCGCGCGCCATCTCACTAACAGCAATTCTTGCGCTTAACTTTTCCAAAATTGGTTCCAGAATCGGTCCGATTGCATAAATCGCTTTCTGTTTCGGGGCGCTTGCATGGAATGTTGCGACCATCGGGCCCTCGGCCGCAACGCACGCTAAAAGTGAAAGTGACGGTATTGCGGGTTCATGGAGATGTATCAAATCGAATTCCCCAGTTGAGATCCATTGTCTTACTCGTGATGTGGCAATTGGTCCAAAGAGAATACGAGCAACTGCCCCATTAAAAGGAATAGGGACTGGTCTTCCAGCCGGAACAACCCAGTCTTCTATGACCGATGACTCATCTGATACTGGGGCTAAAAGCGAGACGATGTGACCTTCGCGTTGAAAGTGCTCGGCAAGTTCCTTCATATGAATCTGCACGCCGCCTGGTGTATCCCAACCGTAAGGGCAAACCATCCCAATCCGAAGTTTTCTATTCATGCGCGCTCCGAAGGCTCTTTAAAGTCGCCATCGATCCAAATTCGTTGAAGCATGTGCCAGTCGACAGTGTTCGCTACAATATTACTTGCAAACCTATCGGCACACTCCTGAACCATCTGCTCAATCTTTTGCGCTTGTGTTCCAGTGTTTGGGATCGCAATCGGTTCTTGGAAAACAATTCTTATTTTGCCTGGTTCGTAGGTGACAAAAGCCGTGATGAGTGGTGCTCCGGTTTGAATCGACAAAACTGCTGGACCGAGCGGCATCCTTGATGGGTGGCCTAAGAAATTTACGTTAACGCCAGACTTAGACAAATCCCTATCTGCAACTAGTGCAACAAGTCCCCCAGCACGCAACCTCTGGGAAAGTGTGCCAAGTGAGCGTGCACTCGCATCCAAAACTTCCATTCCGACAGCCTCCCGATACGCAAGAAACTTTCTAAATAGTTTCTCTGGTTCAAGATGCTCGGCAACAGTGACTACTTTGTAACCTAGAGCGCAGAAATACGCGCCTGCATGATCCCAATTTCCCGCGTGCGGAAGGGAGACTATGCAGCCGATTCCTTGATCTATCGGGTCGGTGAGAAAGTGTTGATTTTCGACTACAACATCGGCGATGATCTTTTCTTTGCTCCACGAAGGCAATCGAAATGTGTCACACCAATAGCGAAGATATGAACGCATTCCATTCTTAACAAGTTCTTCCAGCTCGAGGCCGTTAAGTTCTGGGTGCACCCTGGCGTAATTCAAACGAAGGCGATCAATCTGCCTTCCGCCTCTTCCATAAATTCGATCCGCAACGAATTGCGCAAGAGCGTATGCAATTTTACTCGGCAAGTAGCGAACGATAAACCAAGCGCCGTTGTATGCCCAGTAAGTTAAATTCTTCATCGAGTTGCCTTATAAACAATGGCAAGTCTTTCAATGGTGGTGAAAAGTGTTGCAAGAGCAAGGATCCACATTCCTATTGCAAGGGCGTAAGGAATGGATAGTCCGGCCAGCGTAAGTGCGAGGAATGTAATAATCAATCTTTCGGTGCGTTCGGCAAATCCACCATTGCATTCAATACCCAATGATTCTGCTCTTGCCTTTATGTATGAAACAAGATTTCCACCAACAAGCGCCGTCAAAACGACGGGTAAAAGTTGATCATTTCTCTGCGAAAGCCAATATGCCAAGGAACCTAAAACGGCGGCATCCGTGATTCGATCTAAAGTGGAATCTAGAAGCGCTCCCCACTTGGATCCTGTCTCAGATAGACGTGCCATAGTGCCGTCAAGCGCGTCGCTTAATACAAAAATTAGAGTGATTACAACTCCGATAAAGAACTTTCCTCGAGAGAAGAAGTAAATTGCAGAAACTGATGAACCAATGGCACCGATGGCGCTCACAGCATTGGCACTGAGACCAAGACGAAGGAGCCCTCGACAGACCGGAGTAATTATCCGCGTGACAGGCGCTCTCAAAGAGTTCTGAAGCATCAGTCTCATCGTAGGCTTTTGCACTGTGAGCGACCTAATTTCAGTAGCAATTATCGGCAAGTCTTCTCAGGATTTGGCGACTTCGCTCAATCTGAGCCCTGTTCCCCTCGAGGAAAGCGACCTTGCCATATTCATTGTCAGCGCCATCGATGGAATCGTCCGGGCAGACATTGACTCGTGGCAATTTGCCCGGGACATGTACATCCCATCAATCGTTGTTATCTCTGAGACCGATAACGCTGACCTGGATTTTGATGACATGACGGCTATCGCATCAAAAATGCTCGATCCCGTTGCAAGTAAATATTTGGTTCTCCACTCGGATGCCGGAGAACCAACCGCGCTCATTGATTTAACGACCCTGAAGATTCTGGATTACTCCTCAGGAGTGCCTTCGATAATTGAGAGCGATGATGAACATAAAGAGCTCGTGGGTGAATATGTTCTGGAGTATCAAGAATTGCTTGAACAATCTGGTGACGACGGATTTACAAGAGGGCTTCTATTTCCGGCACTTCCTTGGATTAAGGCCTCAAACCTTGGCTTAGATCAGATGAAAGAATTAATTAACCAAATCCCAGCCGCCGGCTAGAGCGCTTCGCGTATCTTGAAGTAACTGCGGCAGCACTTTTGTTTGTCCAATGATTGGCATGAAATTAGCATCGCCAGCCCAGCGCGGAACTACGTGTTGATGAATATGAGCCGCGACCCCTGCACCGGAGACCGAGCCCTGATTCATTCCTAGGTTAAAACCATTGGCACCGGAAACCTTACGCAAGACTTTCATTGCATGTGCAGTTAGTTCAGATATTTCACTTCTCTCTGATGCACTTAAATCCGTAAGGTCTGCCACGTGGCGATACGCGCACACAAGAAGATGACCGGCGTTATATGGATATAAATTCATAACTACATAGGCCTCTTCGCCGCGATGAACGACTAGACCTTCTTCATCATTCATTCCCGGCACAGCGCAGAACGGACATGGCACATCATTACCCGGCAGTGGTCGATTCTCACCAGATAAATAATTCATTCGATGTGGTGCCCACAAGCGAGACCAACCATCAGGCATTCCTGCCCCGCCAGTTAGCTCAGACATAATTAAATCTGCTTACGTTCTTTTACTGCGTTCAAAACCTCTTGCATGGCATCTTCAATTGAAATGCCATTCTTTTGTTCTCCGTTGCGGTAACGGAAGGAGACAGTATTTGCTGCCTGATCTTCTTCACCAGCAATCAACATGAATGGAATTTTCTCCAACTGTGCATTTCGAATCTTCTTCTGCATTCGCTCATCTGCAGTATCAACATCGATACGAACTCCGCTTTTACGCATCTTCGCTGCGATATCTTGCAAATATGGCAGAAACGCATCGGCTACGGGGATGGCGCGAACTTGAACTGGGGCCAGCCACGGTGGGAATGCGCCTGCGTAATGCTCGGTAAGGACGCCAAAGAATCTCTCAATCGAACCAAATAGCGCTCGGTGGATCATCACAGGTTGCTGACGCGATCCATCACTTGATTGATATTCCAAATCAAATCTTTGAGGTAACTGGAAATCAACTTGAATCGTGGACATTTGCCAGGTTCGACCAATTGCATCTTTTGCTTGTACAGAAATTTTTGGTCCATAAAAAGCGGCCCCGCCAGGATCAAGCACTAATTCCAAATTCTGCTTCTCGGCTGCGAGACGTAGCGCTTCGGTGGCCTCTTCCCAATCCTTATCTTCGCCAACTGATTTAGCTGGATTCCGAGTTGAAAGTTCAAGGTAGAAATCGACTAGACCATAATCGCGCAGCAAATTGAGAACGAATGTAAGAAGTGAATCAAGTTCTCCCGGCATCTGCTCTTTTGTGCAATAGATATGTGCATCATCCTGCGTGAATCCGCGAGCGCGCGTTAAGCCGTGAATCACTCCTGATTTCTCATATCGATACACAGTGCCAAACTCGAATAGGCGAAGAGGCAGTTGGCGATATGAACGACTGCTTGATTTATAGATCAAGTTATGGAACGGGCAATTCATCGGCTTCATGTAATACTTTTGGCCGGCCTTTTTAATTGTCCCATCGGCGTGGAGTTCTTCATCCATGATCATCGGTGGATACATTCCTTCTGAATACCAATCAAGGTGACCAGAAGTTTCAAAAAGCGCTGCTTTTGTTAGATGAGGTGAATAAACGAATTCGTAACCTTCTTCTTCATGGCGATGCCTTGAGTAATCCTCCATGGCGCGCCGAATAATTCCGCCCTTTGGATGAAAGACTGCAAGTCCACTTCCAATTTCATCTGGAAAGGAGAAGAGATCAAGTTCTGTTCCAAGTCTGCGGTGATCTCGCTTTTCAGCTTCAATGAGGAGTGCTAGGTGAGCATCAAGATCCTCTTGTGAGGACCATGCGGTTCCATAAATTCTTTGCAGCATCGGATTCTTTTCAGAACCACGCCAGTACGCCGCAGCCGTACGCATTAATTTGAAGGCCGGAATCTGCTTTGTAGATGGAAGGTGAGGCCCTCTACATAGATCACTCCAGACGGGTTGTCCGTCTCGCCCAAGGTTGTCGTAAATAGTGAGTTCGGCTCCACCTACTTCAACATTGGATTCATCATCACTGCCAGACTTCAAGCCAATAAGTTCGCACTTGTAAGGCTCGTGCGCCAATTCTTTAAGTGCGTCGGCCTCGCTTGTAACTCGTCGGCGAAAACGTTGCCCAGCCTTTACGATCTTTCGCATTGCCGATTCAAGTTTTACAAGGTCCTCGGGAGTGAATGGCTTCTCTGGATCAAAGTCATAATAAAAACCATCGGTGATTGGAGGCCCTATTCCAAGTTTTGTCTCTGGGAAAACTTCTTGAACAGCTTGGGCAAGAACGTGGGCAGTGGAATGTCGAAGGACCGATAAGCCCTCGGGTGATGAAATGAGAATCGACTCAATGACGTCGCCATCCTGCAACTCCGTCCAAAGGTCACGGAGTTCTCCGTTGACCTTACAAACGACCACATCTGTCATTGGCGCGAAGATATGTGTTGGCCTGGTCTCTGGATCTATGAGTTCCTTGGAGCCGTTGACGCTTACAGATATCTGGGACATGGGTGAAATCTATCAAGAATTTGGAATGGAACGAGAGTTAATAAGGTAATCGGCCCGAAGCTTTTCTGCTGCGGCCGATATTTGGTACTTTTGCATGAAACCGTCGAGATCGTGAAGCTCTGTAACTAAGTCAATTTCACGCAAACTTGATATAACAAACAAACCCGAAGCATCCTTAAGGTCATCGATCGTGATGGTGGCTTCCTTCACATCTTTAAACCAATCCAGGAGCACACCTCTTATTATTCCGGGCAAGCAACCAGATTCAACTGCAGGGGTAATAAATGTTCCTCGGGATTCAAGAAGGAGGTTTGCCGTTCCTGTTTCTACAACTTCATCTCGTTCGTTAAAGAAAATTAGATCATCGCAGTGATGCTTTTTTGCAAGGCGAAGTCCAGCACTTGCGTCTCCATAAGACATCGACTTCTTCCCTGTTAAAAATGAGCCGCTGAACCTTAATTTCGGAGACAGAAGCAGTTTTTGTGGTGCTATGCGAAGAGGGGCTGACTCATGCGAAAGTAGATATTCACCATTTGAGAAGAGCGAGATTCGAAATCGCCCTCTTTCAAAACCTGCCGTTCGACTTCTCAGGATTTCGATACGTTGGCGAAGCAGATCTTCGTCGATCTCTTCAAATAGAAGTTCTTTAGCCGAATTTAGTAGCCTCTTAATATGTCGATCCAAGAAAAAGAGTGAACCAAATTCACTTTTCAAAGTCTCAAAAATTCCATCACCAAGCAACCATGGATGGCTCGTAGCCGCCAGATGCAACTCCCCCGTGGGATCTTTGGAATGCAAGTAATTCACTCGTGAAGTCTCCCATCTGCAATGGCAATCAACCGTCTTGCCTTTAATTCCGTCTCTTCCCATTCTGCTGCCGGATCACTTCCCCACGTAATACCAGCGCCTGTTCCAAAATTGATTTTGTTATCTTCCTTCCAAAAGATTCGGATGGCAACAGAAAGCTCACCAGATATATCAGAGCCGCGCTTTTCAATCCAGCCAAGCAATCCGCAGTAAGGCCCTCTGGCACCTTCATTTGAAGCGATAAGTTTTATTGCCGAACTCTTTGGGGCGCCAGAAATGGATCCCGCAGGCAAAACTGCTTGTGCTATTTCAGGCCAAGAAATGCCATCTCGCAAAGTTCCCACCACATCGGAGACCAAATGAAATAGGCCAGGGTGCTCTTCAACGCCCAACAAGCGAGAGACATCCACGCTTCCTTCTTTGCAGATTCGACTCAAATCATTTCGAATCAAGTCAACAATCATGACATTTTCTGATTGATCCTTTTCACCAAAAGTTGGTTCAACTGAAGTCCCTTTTATGGGACTCGATTTTAGGTGTACACCTTCTTCGTCGGTTGTAAATGATAGAAATAGTTCCGGAGAGGCCGAGGCAATCTCTTTCCCATCTGCGCGAAAGTATGCGGCATAGGGTGCGGGATTATCATTGATGATTTGACTAAAAATGCCTTCCAAATTATCTGGGCACTCTCTTCTTAAAATTCTGCAGGCATTAACTTGATATACATCCCCCGCTGCGATTGCTTCTCGCATGCGCGATACGTAGTCAATGTAAGAGTCGATGTTTTGCGTTGATTCCCAACGTCCCTCCGACTTTTCAACGGGGCTTTCAGGAAATGCGCCGCCCGTTACCTCATCGAATCGGATCAAAGTCCAGCGGCCTTCATAATCGACCTGAATTGCCCAGAAGCCATCTTTTTCCAGCGATGTTGGGTCATGAGAAATTTCGACGGCCCGGCTCGCTAATCGCCCGCCCATCCAAAAAAGCTCACTTCCCATGCCAGAAACTTAGTCAAGGCTGGCTTGGATTGGCACACGCCCTGCACTGTGCGGTAGATTTCCCCTCTGCCTGAAAAGGCGGAGTATTAAGAAGCAGTAAAAGTAATGCGGACGTAGCGCAGTTGGTAGCGCGGAACCTTGCCAAGGTTCAGGTCGCCGGTTCGAACCCGGTCGTCCGCTCTCAGTCGGTTAACCAGCGAGTCAATTTTCACGAAAAGCAAAAAAAAGATGGTCGGATGGCCGAGAGGCGAGGCTCAGGACTGCAAATCCTGCTACACGGGTTCAAATCCCGTTCCGACCTCCATAATTAAGCTCCTAACAAAATACAACGAAGTGAAAGGGTGGCGATCCAAATGACAGATGGTCCAAATCGCCCTTGGGGTCGTTACGAAGTTTTGCAAGATTTGCCAACTCACAAAGTGAAGGCGATCTGGGTTGACCCAGGTAAGCGCCTTTCCTACCAACGACACAAGCATCGCAGCGAACATTGGTACATCGTGTATGGAACCGCAGAAGTTGTGCTCAATGATGTCTCCTCAATTTTGCAATCTGGAGATACGGTCACTGTTCAAGCTAACGAACTTCACCGCATAGGCAACGTTGGAAAGGTTCCTATGTGCTTTATCGAAGTTCAGACAGGCACCTACTTTGGCGAAGATGACATTGAGCGTATTCAGGACGACTACGGTCGCGATGAAGATCAGAAATAATTAGGTTAAACTTATTTATCGCAACAAGCAGTAACAGCAAGGATCGTTGGCTCAGCGGTAGAGCACCACATTGACATTGTGGGGGTCACTGGTTCGATCCCAGTACGGTCCACCAAGCTTCATTTTTCCGACATCGCTTCGCGTGCAAACGCAGGCATTCACTCTCGCCACCACTGGCGCCAAGTTTGCTCGTAGGGATCCTTCGTTACGCGCTTGCGAAGAATGTTCGCAAAGGTTTGGCTCCGCAAGAGACGGTCTAGACCCAAACATTTGGCAGACTTTCTTGAGGGTATCTCTCCCAATTTCGAGGCGCCGCTGCTACCTTATTGCCCGTAATTGTCCGCGCATCGAATGATGCCCTCTCCAACTCGGAGGTTAATTGATGGCAAGCAAACCAGGGAAAGCGTCAAACACTGAGCAGAAATTAGCTGCCAACGTCTTGGGCCTTTTTGAATCGACCATTATGGGCATCGCAGGTTCTGCTCCGGCCTATTCGATCGCAGCGACCACGGTCACTCTTGCAGTAACCGTTGGCTTATTTGGTCCCGGCGAACTTTTGTACTCTGGAATTGCAATGTTTGGTGTTGTGATTGCCTTTCATTACATGGGCAAAGTTCGACAGAACGCGGGTGCAACATACATTTGGGTACGTAACGCTCTACATCCGATCCTTGGATACCTAGCCGGTTGGTCACTTGTTACTGCATCGATTATTTTTGGATTGGTTTCCACTGTTCCTGCTTCAACAAGCTTGCTCTCACTTTTCTCTAATAACGAGGCCATTGTAAATAATGTGCATTGGACGACTCTTGTCGGCGCAGCAATTTTTGTCTTTATGGTTGGAATCATCGCCTACGGAATCAAGTTCACCGCCAAAGCTCAAGTCATCATGACAGTCACCGAGTTGGGACTTCTCTGGGTCTTTGACGTTTTAGCTTTGATGCATCACCCACATACACATAAATTTAGCTGGAGTTGGTTTTCATTTAGCCAAATTAAATCCTATGCAATCCCTGACAATGTGGTCGGAACTGCAGCAAGCTTTGACTCGAAGTATGTGGTTGCTTCTGGCCTCAGTGCCATTTTGATCGGTGCCGTTTCTGGCGCGTTCTTCTATTGGGGCTGGGATGTAACGGCTAACCTCAATGAAGAGACAAAGGAAGGGCAGTCAACTGCTGGTAAGGGCGGAATCTTTGGAATTCTTTTCGTCTTCTTCACATTCCTTTTAACCATTGTTGCAATCAATATGGTTCTTAGCGATGCCACGCTTTCATCAAGTGGAAGTGTGCTCAGTGATTTTGCTGCCGTCATTGTTCCGGGTTGGTTTGGAAAATTCATCGTGGTCTCAGTTTTGCTTTCCACGGTGGCAACAATCGAAACACAGATGATCCAAGTGACACGAACTCTCTTCTCTATGGGCCGCGACTACTCAATGCCAACTTCCTTTGGGCAAGTTCACAAGAAGTTCCAAACTCCATGGAATGCAACGGTCTTCACCACTGTCTTTGTGCTGCTCTTCTTTATTGGTTCGCAGTTCATCAGCTCAGTAAATGACATTGCCCAAGCTGGCGTTGCAGCTATTGGTATACAAATCTGTTTCTACTACGCCCTTGCATCGGTGTCGGTAATCGTTCTTTATCGTCGCCACCTGATGCGAAATATTCAGACATTCTTTATGGTGGGCGTATGGCCAGCTTTATCAGGCCTATTCCTTATCGCTGTTCTGATAAAAGTAATCCCAACACTGTCGCATCTAGCCCTTTGGGTTGGAGTTGGAACAGTGGCCATCGGCGTTATTCCAATGTCTATTTACTGGTCACAAGGTTCGGATTACTTCAAGCGGCCAACCTCGGAAGAACGTCACGCGCAACTTCCATAATAGATAGTTAAAGTTGAAATACCCTCGTGTAACAGCGGGGGTATTTTTTATTTCATTGGTTGAGCCAGTAATCGTTTATATATTTTTCGCCTTCATCGCAGAAGAATGTAACAACTGTCTCTAGATTCAGCTGCTCTTTCAACTGCTTCGCAGCAAGCATGTGGGCACCTGATGAAGGGCCAACAAAGATTCCATGCGTCTTTGCAAGTCTTCGGGTTTCCTCAACGGCGTCGTGTGAGTGAATATGGATGAACCCATCAATTTCTGAACTATGTCGTTCGATTATGCCCGGTATAAAGCCATCGGAAATACCTTCGATGAGATGTTTGGCTACTTCACCACATGCAATGGTGCAAGACTCGGATGGTTCAAGGGCGTAACTCAAAGATTTTGGGTTCACCTCCTTAAAAGCACTGCCGACGCCAATCAAAGTGCCGCCGGTACCAACTCCGCCAACAACGAGATCAGGCTTTGCAGGCAGTTCTTTCAATAATTCTTGCCCCAACCAATCGTGATTTTCAATTACATTCCATTCGCTATCAAATTGTTGGGGTGCAAAGAATCCAGGTTGGCTTGCCAGGCGACGAACTTCTTCAAGTGCCTTGTTGACGTGAAAATCTCCGATTGTTCGAACCTCAGCGCCGAAAGCACGCGAAATAGCAGTGCGCTCTTGGCTTAGCCCTTCTGGCATCACAACCAACATTTTGTAACCTTTTACTGCAGCAACCATGCTCATGGCATTTCCAGTATTGCCACTACTTGCTTCAACGATAGTGTCCCCTGGAGATAGCAATCCTTCTTGCTCTGCTCTCTCAATCATATATTTTGCTATGCGAGCTTTGATTGAACCCGACGGATTGAGGTACTCCATCTTCACATATATGCCTTCTATGTTTATCAGCGGCGTATTACCGATCGCATCCAAGATGGTTTTCATGGCTAAACGCTATCAACCAAGTCAATAGCCGGCTATAATTTGCGCACTGTAGCGAACAACAGATTGTTAACAGACATCTGCGTTATGGGGTAGGAATCCGGAGGACCCGGGCCAACTTAGATAGTAGTAAAGGGGTGATTCCGGCGAAGGCCGGATGACGCGATGGCAAACATCGACCCTTACATTCTCAAACACCTTTCGAATATGCAGCCAGATCTATATTGGCTCGATTCAGACCCGCTTGAACCACAACCACATTCATTGCTCATCGGTGACGTCACTACTGATCTCTGCATAGTCGGCGGCGGATACACAGGGTTATGGACAGCGCTGCTTGCAAAGCAACGAAATCCCGAACGTGAAGTAATCATTATTGAAAAAAGCTGGACTGGCGCTGGGGCGTCGGGACGCAACGGGGGCTTTTGCAACAATTCCTTAACTCACGGATTCACAAATGGTTATGCCAGGTTCAAAGATGAAATGGCAACAATCGAACGTCTTGGCCGAGAAAACATGGATGCAATCGAAGAAACGATCAAGAGTTTTGGTATCGAATGCGACTGGCGACGAACAGGCGAACTACGAGTAGCTGACGCAGAATGGCAGATGCCTCTCCTCCATGAAGAAGCAAAGCTGCGAAATGAATACGGCGATCACGTCGAGGTCTTGTCACAAGAAGAAACCATGAATCGCGTTGCATCGCCCACATACAAAGGTGCCTTGTGGGATGCCGATGGAACCGCCCTCGTTGATCCCGCGCGCCTTGTTTGGGGTTTGGAGCGTGCATGCCTTTCTCTCGGTGTTCGAATTTTCGAAAATTCAGAAGTAACATCTCTAGAAAGAACGCGTGAAGGAATTATTGTTCATTCACCTTATGGAAGCATCTTCGCCCAAAAAGTTGCACTTGCAACAAATGTATTTCCGTCTTTGGTGAGAAGTGCACGAAAGTATGTAATTCCTGTTTACGACTTTCAACTTGTGACTGAGCCCCTAACAAAGGATCAACATAAGGCCATCGGCTGGAAAGGTCGTGAGGGCATTTCTGAGTCCCGCAATCAATTCCACTATTATCGAATGACTGCCGAGGGTGAAATTCTCTGGGGTGGTTACGATGCGATTTATAATTTCCGCGGCAAGGTCCGACAGGAATATGAAAAATCTGCCGACACCTATGCACATCTTGCTGCCGACTTCTTAGATACATTTCCTCAACTCAAAGGAATCAAGTTCACTCATGGTTGGGGTGGAGCAATTGATACGTGCTCCCGATTCTCACCATTCTGGGGAACTGCCCACAAGGGCCGCGTTGCATATGTACTGGGCTTCACTGGGTTGGGAGTTGCAGCAACTCGATTTGGCGCAGATGTAATGCTTGATCTCCTTGATGGGATTGACTCTGAAAGAACGCGGCTCAAAATGGTTAGAAAGAAGCCACTTCCCTTCCCTCCTGAACCTTTTCGTTGGTTTTTTATTAGGCTCACTCAATGGTCGATTTATCGCGCCGATCATCATGAGGGCAAACGAAATCTCTGGCTGAAATTCTTAGACTCAATTGGGTTGGGCTTCGACTCTTAAGTTCACCTTGCGTTTGCCTCTATACGCTATCTTCACCGCATGATTGTGGACACTGCCTTATATCTTGCGGGCAAGAGAATTGACGGCCCACAGGATATTTCAGATTTGGTAGATCTTGCACGTACCCAAAATGGTTTTGTTTGGGTAGGGCTAGCTGAGCCAACTCAAGAAGAATTTGACCATGTTGTCGGTGAACTTAATTTCCACCCACTTGCTGTTGAAGATGCTGTAAACGCAAATCAGCGACCAAAAATTGAAACATATGAAGATCTCACTTTTTTTGTTATCAAGACAGTTTTCTTTGACAAGACCGAGAGTGAGATCTCTACAGGTGAGCTTCTTTGTTTCATCGGTGATGGATTTATTGTCGTCGTTCGCCACGGGGCTGGCACACCACTGGTCACAGTACGTCAGGATTTGGAGGCGCGTGCTGATTTTCTTAAAGAGGGTCCTTATGCGGTTGTTCATGCAATTGCTGACCGTGTTATTGATGGGTACACAGAAATTGCTACTGCACTTGAGTTGGAGATTGTCTCTCTTGAAACCCAAGTATTTGGAGGCCAACGAAAGACATTCTCGGAAGATATCTATTTCTTGAAGAGGGAATTTATCGAATTTCGTCACGCAATAGAACCGCTCGTTCTGCCGATTCAGAAACTCACCACAAACATCTTCAATGTTCCGCCTAAGGTTCAACCATTCTTTCGTGACACTCTTGATCATTTGCAACGAGCCTGCGAACAGGTGGCCGGCTTAGATTCGCTCTTGGCTTCGGTGCTCCAAGCAGATTTGGCACACGTGCAGGTACAGCAGAATATTGATGTTCGGAGAATTTCGGCTTGGGTTGCGCTGGCCTCCGGGCCCACGATGATTGCCGGCATATATGGGATGAACTTTCACCACATGCCCGAACTCAGCACTCAGTACGGTTACTACGTTGTCATAGGCGTAATGGTTTCACTTACATCATTCCTTTTTTATAAATTCAAGAAATCAGGATGGTTGTAACCTGTCTGAGTGAGCACTCTTCTCCTTCTTAAGCTAACCCTTGGTCCGATAATGGTTTTGTTCGCCCACTATCTGCAGAAAAATTATGGGCACGGAATCGGTGGTCGACTGATTGGTTTACCGATTACAACAGGGCCATTCATTTTGATTATTTGCCTTCAAGAGGGGCGAAGTTTTGGAGCGCATGTCGCACATGGTGTACTTCTTGGACAGATCGCCCTCTCTATGTATTGCTGGGTCTATGCGATGGCAAGTGCAAAGTTCAATTGGTGGATCTCCCTCGCAATCGGAACGGCAACATGTTTGCTCACCGGGTACATAACTACGCAATACAAAATCTCTACTATTCAAACAATTCCTATTTTGCTAGCGGTTTGGGCTATTGCCATGAAGTGGTGGCCTCCGGCGATTACATCGCCCCAAAAGGTAAAACCTCCTGCCTGGGAACTTCCCGCTCGTATTCTTGTGACGTTGGCCGTCCTCTTTGGTCTTTCAACGCTAGCGCCACATTTGGGCGCTAGCGTTTCCGGAGCTTTCTCCACTTACCCAGTAATAGCTTCAGTAATAAGCGCTTTCAATCATCGCCGATATGGTCCTGCTGCAACCATGGCAACACTACGTGGCCTGATGGAGACGCTTCCTGTCACGATAGCTTTTATCTCAATTCTTGCCTATGTTTTGTAGTCACTAGTTATGTCGCATCTATCCGGTACTTTTAATTCATTATGGACCGTCACTTAAACCAAGTTACCTTCGTTGTTGTGGACCTTGAGACAACAGGTGGGGCGCCATACGGAGGAAGTGAAATTACTGAATTCGGTGCGGTCAAAATTCGTGGTGGTGAGGTCCTGGGCCAGTATTCAACTTTCGTGAATCCACTGTCTCCAATTCCAATTTTCATAACTGAGTTGACCGGCATCACCGATGAGATGCTTGTAGATGCACCTTTAATTCACGAAGTTCTCCCCCAATTCTTTGATTGGTGTGGACCAGAGTCTGAGACTGTGCTGATTGCTCATAACGCACCATTCGATATAAGTTTTCTGAAAGCAGCGGCGCTAAAGTTGGAGCAGAAATGGCCCGCTTACATAATCTTAGATACGGTCAAAATTGCTCGATGTGCAATCGATAGGGATGAAATTCTCAACTACAAATTGTCTACGCTCTCCCAGTTTTTCCAGACAGAAGTGCAACCCACCCATAGAGCCCTTGATGATGCACAAACCACTGTAGAAGTTTTTCACCGCCTCCTCGAAAGGTTAGGCACTACAACAAAAACTCTGGGCGAATTACACGGACTTAAGCGGGGTAAATAGCAGCAATCTCTTGAGACAACTTCGACCAAGATTCAACGAGGGCCGCTGCAGCACCGTTATCAATTGCTTGTCTGGCTAGGACTAAACCATTGGCGAACTGTTGCTCTACTGAAAGACTGAAATCGGCCTTAAAAGCGGAGATCGCCGCGGCTGCATTCAAGACGACTGCATCCCTCACTGGACTTTCTTTGCCTGCGAAGACTTTATGAGCAACGGCAACGTTAAACGCTGCATCTCCGCCCACCAACGCCTCAATCGGCGAAGTCTCTAGCCCAAGATTTGTTGGATCTAACTTCTCAATTCTTATCTTCCCGTCTGAAACTTGATAAACGGTACTTGTTGTTGCAAGGGAGAGTTCATCAATCCCGTCATCACCACGAAAAACAAATCCCTCGAAACCGCGGCGTGCAAGAACCTCGGCCATAATTGGCTGAAACTTTGCTTTCGCGACTCCAACTGCAATAGCAATTGGTTTTGCCGGGTTTGCCAGAGGTCCCAGGATATTAAAAATCGTGGAAACACCTAACTCTTTTCTAGCGGGAGCTGCATGTCTAAGGGCTGGGTGAAATTTCGGTGCAAAGCAAAATCCAATACCGATACGGTGAACTATTTCTGCAACGCCTTCGCCATTGATATTTATATTCACACCAAGAGCCTCAAGAAAATCTGCAGAACCACACATAGATGAGGCCGCGCGACTACCGTGTTTGACGACGCGGGCGCCTGCTGCGGTCGTAACGATTGCTGCCATTGTTGAAATATTTACTGTATTAAAGCCATCGCCCCCAGTGCCAACAATGTCTACTGCCCGCTCAGGGATCGTAATAGGCGCGGCGTAGGCATACATTTGATCAATCATTGCGGCAATTTCAGAAGCCGACTCACCTTTGGCGCTGAGCTTTGTTAAGTAATCCTTGATGTCAGTTATTGAGGCTTCGCCTTTAAGAATCTGCCCCATGGCCCAAAGAACTTCGGGATTCGTTAAATCTTCTTTCGAATCAAGTTGCTCGAGGATGTGTTGCCAAGAAAGATTTGTGGACATTCTCTTGAGGAATTAGCGCAGCACAACAGTGCGCGAGCGCAGTAGGTCGGCAGCCTTAGTAGCAAATGTAAATGGATCGATGGGATGCAATACGACATCATCTGCACGCGACCATGTGGCAAGCCATGAATCTTGAGGACGGCCCGCGATTAGCAAAACTGGTGGACAATTAAAAACCTCGTCCTTAAGTTCTCGAGCTATTCCAATTCCGCCTTCTGGATTTGCCTCTCCATCTAGAATAAAGAGATCTACGCGCTTCTTGGAATCAACGTACTGGCGAAGTGCTGGACCGGTGGCGATTTCGGTAATTCGGTGCTCGGGCAGGTCTGAAGCCACCTGGCGACCAAGGGCGGCAATGACATTGGCCCGGATGTCGACGTCATGGCTATAAACCACAATGTGAAGGGGCGCTCCGGCTGTTGATTGGCTCATAATGGGTCAAGTCTAGCCCCGAGAGTGGCCCAATTGCCCCTCTGGATTACGCGTGACACGTCTCACCCAAGGAGGCGACTTGGGCTCACGTTTGAGTTCGGGAATTAGGCATGTATCGGGAATAATCCCCTTGTGACCTCAACTACCGCACATACCCAAACCGGCCCAAACGGAACTAGCCGACTCAACCGTCCAAATATGGTCGCCGTTGGCACCATTGTTTGGCTCTCAAGTGAATTGATGTTCTTCGCCGCACTCTTCGCAATGTACTTCACTACTCGCGCTGTGCAAGGTCCAAGTATTTGGGCATCCTCCACGGGAATGTTGAACGTAAAGTTTGCAGCAATCAATACAACGGTGTTGGTCTTATCTTCTGTGACATGTCAGTTCGGCGTATTCGCTGCTGAACGTTTCCAGTTGAAGAGAACTTCTTCAATTTTCAAATTCTCTAAGTGGGGAATGCGCGAATGGTTTGCTCTTACATTCTTGATGGGCGCTTTCTTCGTTGGCGGTCAGATTTATGAGTATGCAAATCTTGTTCATGAAGGTCTTTCACTTTCATCCCGTGCCTACGGTTCAGTTTTTTACATCACTACTGGTTTCCATGGACTTCACGTAACTGGTGGTCTTATTGCATTCTTGATTCTCATGGTTCGTGTTACTAAGGCACGTCGTTTTGGACATTCCCAAGCAACTTCAGCAATCGTTGTTTCTTATTACTGGCATTTCGTCGACATCGTGTGGATTGCGCTCTTCTCGGCAATCTATTTGATCAAATAACTGGAGCAGACTCTCAATGACATCATTCGCTCGCGTTAGTAAGTACCGCAGACACAAGTTCGCAGGACCTGTACTTGTTGTGGCAGCACTTCTCACAATCGGATCTGCTTTCTCAATCGCTTCAGCACTTCCAAGTGCAACGAAGATGAGCGCAGGCGCAACAACCACGCAAATTGCTGAGGGAAAAAAGATTTTTGCCGCTGGTTGCTCGTCTTGTCACGGATTAAATGCCGAGGGAAGTTCTATAGCTCCAGCCCTTATTGGAGTTGGCGCGGCTTCTGTAGATTTCCAAGTAGGCACCGGTCGCATGCCAATGGCTGACATGAGCCAACAGGCCGAGCGTAAACCGCCTAAATACAACGCAGAAGAAACTGCAGCCCTCGCCGCTTATGTGGCATCCCTTGCTCCCGGACCAAGCGCCGTAGATGGCGCGAATCTCAATTACGAACGCGATGGAAACACCGCGCAAGGTGGAGAGCTATTTCGCACAAACTGCGCAATGTGTCACAACTTTGCCGCTCAAGGTGGAGCACTTTCTCAAGGTAAGTACGCCCCAACACTTATGGGCGTGCAACCGAAGTACATGTATGAAGCGATGATCACTGGACCTCAATCCATGCCGATCTTTTCTGACAAAACGATTACTCCTGCGGAAAAACTTTCAATCATCAAGTGGATCAAGGCAGCACAAAACGAGCCATCACTTGGCGGTGCAACAACTGGACGAGTAGGTCCCGTAACAGAAGGCTTGCTTGCATGGCTGCTCGGATTAGGTTCACTTATTGGCGTAGCCGTATGGCTCGCAGCGAAGGCGAGATAACCACATGACTAACAACAGCATCGAAAAGTTTCAAGATCCAGGCCTTCCAGAACACATACACCGCAAAGCCGATCACGACGAAAAGGCTGCAAAGACTGCCGAGCGCCAAGTCGCAATTCTCTTCCTACTCTCTGCAGTAGGGACTGTTCTTGCAATTGGTTCTTATATTTTTATGCCTCAAGACGTAGTCATTTTTATACCAATCATGGGCGATCAAAATGCAGCGCAACTCTTTCTAGGTCTTGGAATCGCAATGGCAACATTCTTCCTCGGCATGGGAGCTGTTCACTGGGCAAAAACCCTTATGCCGGACACTGAAGTTGTTGCGGAGCGCCACGAATTTCGTTCCGAAGAATCCGACCGTGAAGATTTTGTTGCCACCGTTAAAGAACAAGGTGGATCAGCAGGACTTGGTCGTCGCACACTAATTAAGCGTTCACTTGGTTTAGCTGGCGGACTGGCTGCGCTGACACCAATCGTCATGCTTCGCGATCTTGGTCCACAGCCAAAGAAGCAATTAGAGACAACGAGTTGGGAAGCTGGCACACGTCTTGTAACAGACCCAGGCGATCGCCCGATCAAACCTTCAGACTTAGAAGTTGGAGCCGTGGCGCAAGTTCTTCCTGCACTCAAAGATGGCGAAGAGCGCACATTAGAAAACATTGGCAAAGACGCGGTTCTCTTGATTCGCTTAAATCCAAGTGAGTTCAATCTTGATTCAGAACGCCTCTCATGGACGCACGATGGCATCATTGCATTTTCAAAGATTTGTTCCCACATGGGATGCGCAGTTGCCCTCTACGAGCAACAGACAAAACATCTTCTTTGCCCTTGCCACCAATCAACATTCGACGTGACCCGCGCAGCAAAAGTTATTTTTGGACCTGCTGCCCGTCCGTTGCCACAACTTGCCATCACACTAGATAGCGAAGGCTATTTAGTCGCTAAACAACCGTTTACTGAACCTGTCGGACCTAGCTTCTGGGAGCGTAATACCAAATGAGCCAAAAAGAACGAATCATTGGCGGCGTAGCAAACTACGTTGACGAGCGCACCGGAGCGGCCAAGTGGCTCAACAAGAACCTTAAAAAGGTTTTCCCTGACCATTGGTCATTTATGTTGGGCGAAGTTGCTTTGTACTCCTTCATCATTTTGCTCTTGTCTGGAACATTTCTAACATTCTGGTTTGATCCTTCACAGCGAGATGTCATTTACAACGGTTCTTACATGCCACTTCAACATGTTCAGATGTCTGCTGCATATGCTTCCACGTTACACATCTCCTTTGATGTTCGTGGTGGACTTCTTATGCGCCAGATTCACCACTGGGCAGCGCTTCTATTTATGGCAGCTATCATCGCCCATCTACTTCGCGTTTTCTTCACTGGAGCATTTCGCAAGCCACGTGAAGCTAACTGGTTGATCGGAGTTGGCCTAGTAACTCTCGGAATCGTTGAAGGATTCCTTGGTTATTCACTACCTGATGATCTTCTATCTGGAACTGGAATCCGTATTGCAGAAGCAATTCTTCAAGCTATTCCAGTAGTTGGCTCATACATCGCATTCTTTGCATTCGGCGGAGCTTTCCCCGGACATGTATTTATTCCACGTATTTATACAGTGCACGTACTTCTGCTACCCGGTGCTTTCTTGGCACTCATCACCATTCACTTAATGCTTGTTTGGTATCAGAAGCACACGCAATATCCTGGTCCTGGACGCACAGAGAAGAACGTTGTGGGTTACCCATTAATGCCTGTCTATATGGCAAAAGCGGGCGGATTCTTTGGCATCGTATTTGGTGTCACAGCATTCCTTGGAGCAGTTGCGTCTATCAACCCAATCTGGCTCTATGGTCCTTATACACCTGGTCAAATTTCTGCCGGATCCCAGCCTGACTTCTACATGGGTTGGCTTGACGGATTAGTTCGTATGTCTCCCCCAATTGAAACGCATGCATTTGGGCATACGATTTCATGGAATATTTTAATACCGGGCTTAATCGTTCCTGGAATTCTTTTCACCGGAATGGCTCTTTATCCATTCATTGAGAGTTATATTTCTGGAGACAAGCGCGAGCATCACCTATTAGATCGACCTCGCAACGTTCCTAATCGCACAGCGCTCGGAGTTATGTCGCTGACATTCATCATGGTTGTTCTCATTAACGGTGGAAACGATCTCATCGCAACACATTTCCACATGTCAATCAACCAGATTATGTGGATGTCTCGCATCGGGGTCTTCATACTTCCGCCTCTCTCTTTTGTTATTACAAAGCGGATCTGTCTGTCGCTCCAACGCGCTGACCGAGATCTTGTTCTTCATGGACGCGAGACCGGCCGTCTTGTAATGCTCCCCCATGGTGAGTTTGTTGAAGTTCACGAACCGATTTCAGCTGAGAAGGCATGGACTCTTACTTCACACGAGCAACCAAAAGCTATTCCGCACGTTTCTGAGGATGCCAATGGTGTGGCAAAGCCAAAGTCTTTGGTCAACAAACTTCGTTCACGCATGAGTACAGCAAACGCTGAACAAAGGCCCGCTGCTACAGCCACAGAAGCTAAAGAGCTTGAAGGCGGACACCACTAATTCATGATTAGGTCTGCGAAACCTGACGACCTGCCTGAAATAATCTCGCTCATAAAGGAGCTTGCTGATTACGAGCGAGCTCCCGGTGAAGCTAAAGCAACCCCTGAAGATCTTGCGGTCGCGCTATTTGGCAGTTCACCTAAGGTTTTTTGTGAGATTGTTGAAGTAGATAATGAAATTCTTGGCTTTGCCATCTGGTTCCTAAATTTCTCAACGTGGCAAGGAAAACACGGAATCTATCTAGAGGACCTCTACATTCGCCCTCAATATCGCGGCCTAGGCTGGGGTAAGAAACTTCTACAACATCTTGCAGCAAAGTGCGTCAAGAACGACTGGGGTCGCTTCCAGTGGTGGGTACTGGACTGGAATGAACCCGCAATCGAGTTCTACACGTCTCTAGGAGCAACAGCCATGGATGAGTGGACTGTCTACAGAGTCAGCGATAGTGCGCTCAATGATCTTGGAAAAGATTAACAAAACTTAAAAAAGCTCCTTGAAATAAAAGGTTGTCGGACGAAGCTCGCCATTTGGCGAAGCAGAATGCGAAGGCATTTCACCTAAACGCGTCCATTGCAAACTCTGATAGAGGCTATCGGCAACGGAATCGGTTTCTGTGTCCAAAATTAATAGCGACTTCTCGCTCATTCTTGCTTCCATTTCCAATAGTGAAAGCAGCTTTTTCCCAACCCCAAGACCTTGCTTTTCGCGGGCGACAATGAGTTTCGCTACCTCTGCGCGATGTTTTGCGTTTGGATTCTTTTCAAACGCCAATACAACAACACCGATAGGGACCCGCTCCTCTTGCGCATAAACAATTTTTGCATTGCCATGTGAAACATCTGAAAGGATTGAGGACCAGAAAGCCTCAAGTTCACTTAACGGCGTTTCAAGTAGGTAACCCATTGATGCTCCACTTTGCACTGCCTCATAGAGAAGTTTGGCAAAGGGCAAAGAAAAGTCCTCAAGCTCTTCGTGAGAAGAGTTGAGGACGTGAAAATCAATCATTAATTAGTGGAGATCAACGTGGTTTGGATTCGGCTTTTCGTACTCAAGAACAAACCCAAAGATGCTGATAACAAGTGCTCCGATAGCAATAATCGTTAACCACCAACCGATAAGTAGACCCATACCAGCTGCGCACGCAGAGAGCGCGAGTGGAAGTGGCCACCATGAATGTGGTGAATAGAATCCAAGCTCTCCAGCAGAATCCGCGATTTCACCTTCGAAGTTATCTTCTGGAAGCACTCCATTTGTTCGTTTAGAAATGAACCACAAGTAAAAGCCAATAAGGCTCGCTAGGCCACCGCTGAGCATGATGGCAGTGATTCCAAGCGCTTCGCCACCAACCTGCCAGTAAATGACAGTAATGAGGAAGTAGAAGACTGCAAGCCCTGCGAATAAACGCCAACCAGCTTTCATATGTGCTACCTAATCCGTTTCTTTTTGATTCGCTACGAAGCGTTAGTGGAGCTTCTCGGTATGGATATCTGGGTGATGCAAGTCGAATGCCGGACGCTCTGAGCGGATACGAGGCATCGACAAGAAATTATGCCGTGGTGGTGGGCACGATGTAGCCCATTCCAAAGATGCCCCGTAACCCCAAGGATCATCCACTGTCACCTTTGGGCTGTTTCGAGAAATCCAGACGTTAATAAAGAAAGGAACCATGGAAAGGGCGAGAAGCACAGAGCCCACGGTTGAAACTTCGTTCATCCATGTAAATCCATCAGTAGGTAAGTAGTCCGCGTAACGACGAGGGAAACCCTTGATTCCCAGCCAATGCTGGACAAGGAAGGTCGTGTGGAAACCAAAGAAAAGCGTCCAGAAGTGGATCTTTCCGAGGCGATCATTCAACATGTGACCGGTGAATTTAGGCCACCAGAAATAGAAGCCTCCGAACATTGCAAATACAACGGTTCCAAAGAGTACGTAATGGAAGTGCGCCACGACAAAGTATGAAGCCGATACAGCAAAATCCATTGGCGGTGAAGCCAAAATAATTCCAGTTAATCCACCGAACAAGAAGGTAATCAGGAATCCGATAATGAAAAGCATCGGTGTTTCAAAGGTGAGAGCGCCTCTCCACATAGTTCCGATCCAGTTGAAGAACTTAACTCCTGTAGGCACTCCGATAAGGAATGTCATAAATGAAAAGAAAGGGAGCAGCACTTGTCCGCTGGCAAACATATGGTGAGCCCAAACAGAAACTGAAAGTGCGGAGATCGCAATTGTTGCTGCAATCAAGCCCTTGTAACCAAAAACTGGCTTGCGGGAGAAAACAGGAAGAATTTCTGTGGCGATTCCAAAAAATGGAAGAGCCAAAATGTAAACCTCTGGATGTCCAAAGAACCAGAAGAGATGTTGCCACAGCATGGCTCCACCGTTCGCTGGATCAAAGAGATGCGAACCAAAGAGTCGATCCGATTCCAGTCCAAGGAAGGCTGCTGCAAGTGGTGGGAAGGCAAGCAGAACGAGAATTGAAGTGAGAAGCACATTCCATGTAAAGATAGACATACGAAACATCGTCATTCCAGGCGCGCGCATTGTGAAGATTGTCGTAATGAAGTTAACGCCGGAAAGAATTGTTCCGATACCACCCATAGCTAAACCGATAATCCAAAGGTCACCACCTATGCCCGGTGAATATTGCGAGTTAGCAAGTGGTGCGTATGCAGTCCAGCCGAAGGAAGCAGCTCCCCCGGGACTTAAGAATCCTGCGAATGCCATCAATCCACCGAAGAGATACATCCAGTAGGAGAACATGTTTAAGCGAGGGAATGATACGTCGGCCGCGCCAATTTGAAGCGGCATGATGACGTTAGCAAATCCTACAAAAAGAGGGGTCGCAAACATAAGTAGCATGATTGTTCCGTGCATAGTGAAAAATTGGTTGTACTGCTCCATGCTGAAGAATTGAAGACCAGGAGCTGTCAATTCACTTCGAAGGGCTAAAGCAAGAATTCCACCAATGATGAACCACGTGAAAGAAGTGATCAGGTACATGTAACCAATGGTCTTGTGGTCTGTTGAGGTTACCCACTTAACGAATAGGCGACCTTTGCTCTCTTTACGCGTTGCGCCAGATGAATAACTTGAGGCAAGGGAAGGCGCTGTTGGCTCTACAAACGTTGTCATATTTATGCCACCTTCACTGAGTTGATGTACGTCTGATAGTCAGCAGGTGAAACTACTTTCACCTTGAAAAGCATTTGTGAATGAGCACGTCCACACAAGATGTTGCATCGACCTGGGAACTCACCAATCTTGTTGGCAGTAAATTCAAGATGATTTTCGACGCCCGGAAGTGTTTGCATTTGAATCATAAATTCTGGAATCCAGAATCCGTGAACAACGTCATTTGAGGTCAACGTGAAACGAACTTTCTCACCTTGAGGCAAGACTAGGACTGGGGTTTGATCTGGGGTACCAGTGACCGTTGGTTTGTTTGCAGCATCGTCATAGGTGAACTGCCACGACCATTGGATTGCATTCACATGGATGCTGTGCTGAGCTGGAGACTTATCAATATGAGTAATCTTTGTTTCAGCCTTCGCTGTGTAAAAGAAAAGAACTGCAACGATGATGAATGGGATAACTGTGTAAGCGATTTCAACTGGAACGTTGTATTGCGTCTGTCGTGGAAAGTCTTCGTTCTTCTTGCGGTGGAAAAACACTGGCCACAGAATCAGAATCGCTGTGAGCACTCCGACTACACCGGCTGTAATCCATGCACCAATCCACAGTGAGTGAGAATTTTCGTTCACTGAAGATGCATCAGGTGAATACCCACCAGAGGCAAAAGCTGAACTCTGTGAGGCGAGAACCGCCACCAAGAGTGAGCCTAGGGCGAGCGTGGATTTGAAGGCTTTTCGCATTGGGCAAGGATACTTGCCAGCCTCCCCTGTATTCGCCCACCGCCACTTTCAGGGGTACCGTAGTGAGCGTGGTTCCCATCACAAGTTCATTCCAATCAGAGTCGCCCCTCCATCCGAAGGCAGCCAAGCTGCTCAGTGAGGTCTTCGAGCGCGGCTGGGCTGACCCTGCAAAAATTCATGAACCATCTAGGCAACTTGGGCGCCTTCTCCAAGAAGCAAAGGAAACTTTTTCCGCAGCCTTTGGGGTGAGATCTGATGAAATCTACTTTCTCGGTGAACCTCCTTTGGGCTTCCATTTAGGAATTAGTGGTCTGCTGACGCCAGAGTCGTGTCTCTACTTCTCAGGAACCGATCGCGCGCCAGTGCATGCACTTGTGAGCCATCGCCGAGGGCAGAATTTGAGCGCCCTCGAATCAGTGAGCGAGAAGGGAACCTCACGCGATGTTCTTGTCTACCAACCGATCAATCCTGAAACCGGCATTTTCTCCCCGCATCCAGAGAATTTCTTAGGTAAGGTTTTTGTTGATAACACTGCTTATGGAGTGCGCGCCGAGCTCCCAGAGAACTGGGCCACTGCCATGTGGCAATCGCGCTCGTGGCAAGGACCAGCAGGCTTAGGCGTAATTGCAATTAAGAATGAGACGAGTTGGCGCAATCCTCTGCCTCATACAGATGCTTCAAAGGTTCCTCAATCTTTTTCCATCCCTCTTGCACTTACTACCGCAGTCGCCCTTGAATCTTTCACGGCTGATTACAATGAAGCGCGCACGCGAACAATTGAATTTCGTGAAAGAATTTCACGTTATCTAATTCAAAAAATTGGTGATGTATCCGTTGTCGGCGAAGATTTGCAAACTTCCCCATACTTACTTTCAGCAATAATTGCAGGCGTTGATTCTGAAAAGCTCGTCAGTGATTTGAACGCACGCGGTATTGCAATTGATACGGGATCAGCCTGTATGAGCGGCAGTCTGGCGCCGAGCCATGTTCTGGCTGCAATGGGCTTGTCAGTAACAGGCAATATTAGAATCACCCTGCACCCGCAAATAAATAATTCTGATATCGAGAATTTACTTCATCATCTGCGCGAATTGATTTTGCAACAGCGAAATTAGCGTTATCCAATCAAACTTGGATGTAAGTGGGGTTCCACTTCTGCTGCGGCTAGATTGCCGTATGCCTCAGTAAAACGTTCCAAGAATTCATCTTTATTGAATCGATATTCCTGAGTTCCCTTGTTCTCCAAGCAATACGTCGCTAGTAACGAACCTATCTGCGCGCAACGCTCGTGAGACAAGCCCCAGGAAAGACCAGCTAGAAAACCTGACCTAAAGTTATCGCCAACACCTGTGGGGTCAACCTTTGCTCGCTCCTTTGGGGTGGCGACATTGATTGTCTCTTTCCCGTGTTCCTCAATACGAGCCCCCTGCGAACCCAAAGTGGTGACTCGAATTTCAACTTGATCGAAAAGTTCGGAATCACTCCAGCCGGTTTTTTGAAGAGTAAGTGCAAGTTCATATTCATTTAAAAATAGGTATTTGGCGCCTTGGATGAGCAACTTAATTTCGCGGCCATCCATACGCGCTAACTGTTGTGAAGGGTCGGCGGCGAATGCAATACCAAACTGCCGAGCAGTTTCTGAATATCTAATCATTGCTTGCGGATCATCTGGGGAGATGATCAATAAATCTAAATTTCCAACTTTTTCGATGATGGGAGTTAATTCAATTTCCCGAGCTTCACTCATTGCGCCTGGGAAAAATGAAGCGATTTGATTGTGCTCAAGATCTGTCGTCACCATAAAGGTCGCCGTATAAAGCGTCTGCGAAATCTTTACATGCGAGGTGTCCACGCCGTGACGTTTTAGCCATGCGTCGTAGTCCGGCCAATCTTTTCCAACGGCTGCAATCAAAATTGGCGTAAGGCCAAGTGCCCCCATGCCGAATGAGATATTTGCAGCACATCCCCCGCGACGAATCTCTAGAGAATCGACGAGAAAGGAGAGAGAAACGTTTGTGAGTGCGCCATCGACAAGCGAGTCCTTGAATTTGCCTTCAAAAGTCATCAAGTGATCGTTTCCGACCGACCCGGCCACACCAATTCGCATGAGCGCAGGCTACTTAAAGTTTAGAGAAAAGAAGCGGATTAGTTGAATGAATCGCCACACGCGCAAGAACCTTGCGCATTTGGATTATCAATCGTGAAACCCTGCTTTTCGATTGTGTCCACGAAATCTACAGAAGCGCCCATTAAATAAGGGGTACTCATTTTGTCGGTCACAACTTTGACTGCGCCAAATTCGGTAACTGTGTCCCCATCGAGTGCACGGTCATCAAAATAGAGTTGGTAGCGCAAGCCTGAACATCCGCCAGGTTGGACTGCGACACGCAAACTCAGATCGTCGCGACCTTCTTGAGCCAAGAGAGCAGCCACTTTTACTGCAGCGGTGTCAGTCAAAAGAATGCCTGTTGCTGTACTTGTAATATTCACTTCTGTGGTGCTCATAGCTCTCCTTGTTTTCTAACCCGATAAAACCTAAATAAAAGAATACTGCAAAAAGAGGACTCTGGATTAGTGTAGAGCCATGGCACTCACCGACTTGCTGCTCCTTGGCCAGAATTCTGACCTATTAAGCGAGCGAGGCGTCTCATGCGATGGGGCTCTGCCCTCTCCCAGTGATCCTTCACTCCTAGAACGCGCCCTGGCTGCAAAGAATTCCCTAGGTTCTAGAGCAATGATTTTGGGTCACCACTACCAGCGCGATGAAGTCATCGCCTTCGCAGATATAACCGGTGACTCGTTTAAGTTGGCTCAGGCAGCAGCCTCCAATCCAACGGCTGAATTGGTCTTCTTTTGCGGTGTTCACTTTATGGCCGAGTCTGCAGATGTATTAACCACTTCGCGCCAAAAAGTGATTCTTCCCGACTTGGCTGCCGGCTGCTCTATGGCAGATATGGCCTCACTGACAGCCGTGCAAGACTGCTGGAAAGTTCTGGAAAAACTTGGCGTGGCATCCAAAACACTTCCTATTACCTACATGAATTCAACGGCAGCCATTAAATCTTTCACTGGTGAAAACGGCGGCACAGTGTGTACTTCATCCAATGCAGAACGCGCAATGTCGTGGGCTTTTGAATCAGCCGAGAAGATTCTTTTTCTTCCCGATCAACACCTCGGTCGAAATACTGCAGTTCTAAAATTGGGAATTTCACTTGAAGAATGCCAGGTTTGGAATCCGTGGAAACCAAATGGTGGATTAAGCGACCAAGAAATTAGAGACGCGAAGGTCTTGTTGTGGAGAGGTCACTGTTCAGTTCACGGGCGCTTCACGACGGAGAATATTTCCGATATCCGCTCTCGCGTACAAGGAGTTCAGGTGCTAGTTCACCCAGAATGCCAGCATGATGTTGTTTCACATTCAGATGTCGTCGGAAGCACGGAATTCATAATCAAGACAGTTGAAAATTCGCCACCAGGCAGCAAGTGGGCTATCGGGACCGAGCTCAATCTCGTACAACGACTGGCCAAAGCTCACACTGACAAAGAGATTTACTTTCTCGATAAGACGGTCTGCTATTGCTCGACCATGAACCGCATTGACTTGCCTCACTTAGTTTGGGCCCTTGAATCTGCGGTCTCTGGCCGCGTGGTCAACCAAATTGTTGTAGAGGCAAACGTGGCGCACTTCGCACGAGTTGCGCTGGAGCGAATGCTGGCTCTACCGTAACCACATGAGCGAAGATAAAACCCCTAATAGCGATAGCAAGAAGAATCGTCCGACTCCAAAGCGTAAAGAGGCTGAGGCGGCGCGAAAAGTGAATTCGCTGTCACCAGCCACAACAAAAGAAGGTCGTGCTCGCGAGAAGCAACTATCCCGCGAAAAGCGCGCAGAGGCGAGAGTCGCCTACATGCGCGGTGATGAGAACGCACTTCCAGCAAGAGACCGCGGCGTAGCAAAGCGTTGGGTTCGAAATTACATCGACTCACGTCGCACTATCGGTGAATATTTTATGCCACTTATTTTTGCGGTCCTGGTTCTCACAGTAATTCCAAATAGATACGTACAACTTGCCGCTATTTTCTCAATGTACTTAGTAATGCTGTACACCTTTGTTTCGGGATTCTTTATGACCCGAAAGATTCGCAAGGAAGTCGAAGCTCGCTTCCCTGGAGAGCCAACAAAGGGTATTGGAATGTACGGCTTCCTTCGATCAACACAGATGCGCAGAATGCGTGCGCCATCCCCACAGGTAGCGCATGGAGATACTTTCTAGCAGTTTCTGTCGAATCTTAAACTTTAAGCCCGAGGATTCGGGCTTTCTGTTTTTGCGGGGTCAGTCTCTGGAAGTGAACCCAAAGCGTTATCAATCTGCTTCATAACTTCGGCAGAAAGCTTTACACCCGAAGCCTTAACATTTTCTTTGACTTGTGAAGGTTTTGTTGCTCCCATAATTACAGATGAGACATTTGTGTTTTGCAAAGCCCAAGCAAGAGCTAATTGCGACATAGTGAGATCCACTGAATCAGCAATGGGTTTCAGATTCTGTACGGCTTCTAACACCTCATCGCGCATCCAACGAGAAATCATATTTGCGCCACCTTTTTTGTCGCCGGCGCGAGAACCAGCAGGTGCTTTCTTGCCTGGCAAATACTTTCCGGTTAAAACTCCTTGGGCGATCGGAGACCAGACAATTTGACCGATTCCTTCGCGCTCGCAAAGAGGAACAACCTTCTTCTCAATTACTCTCCACAACGCTGAATATTGCGGCTGGCTTGAAACGAAACGGTTAAAGTTATTTTCTTTTTGGAATTTGAGTGCGAGGGCAATTTGATCGGCATCCCACTCGGAGAAGCCTATGTAGTGAACTTTGCCTTGCCGAATTAAGTCTTCAAATGCGCGAAGAGTCTCTTCGATAGGTGTCTCAACATCAAAACGATGCGCCTGATATAAATCAATATGGTCGGTATTCAATCGTTTGAGAGAAGCATGAACTGATTCCATAATATGTTTGCGAGATAAGCCACGGTCGTTCTTGCCCGTACCAGTAGGCCAATAAACCTTTGTGAAAAGCTCATAGGATTCTCTGCGAACGCCTTTTAGGGCTTTTCCCAGCACGGTCTCAGCGCGGGTACCCGCATACACATCTGCAGTATCAAGGGTTGTAATTCCCACATCAAGAGCGGCACGTACGCATTTGATTGCCGCTTCCTCTTCCACCTGGGAACCGTGTGTAATCCAGTTTCCGTAAGAAATTTCCGAGACATACATTCCTGAACTTCCAAGGCGACGATATTCCATGCAAAGAAGGCTACTATCAGAACTCTAAAAATACTACCGAGAAAGATTGAGGCAGCGGGGCATGTTGAGAATATTGGGACCAGAAAAGAAAATTATGGCATCCATGACAATCGCCGTTTTACTCTTTTCGCCTGTTACTTTATTTTCTGCGGCAGCCGATCAAATTCAAGCAAGCCCGGCAGCCACCGCCCAAACCTCAGCGACGCAAACATCCGATGATTCACAACATGAAGAATCTCCTCCAGCCCATCGAATAGATGAAGAGCGGGACAACCATTTTGAAGGTGCCCAACTTATATTGGTCGGAGCGGCCTTAGTTATTGCTCTTGGACTCGCCTACCGCGCCGGTCGCCGCCGCCGCGAACACTAATTCTCTCCAAAAAACAAAAATACTTCCCAGCTTTCTGATAACTTTTACCCGCCCGCAAGGGTGAAATGCTTGAGAGCGAAGTCCGGTGAAATACCGGCGCTGTCCCGCAACTGTAAAAATCTTCAGTCTCAATCGAAGATTTAAGCCAGGTCGCCTCTCCTCATTTGGATGTATCCGACCTCGGAGGAAGGTCGGGCCTCTTAGGTCTTTGGTGAACTCTCCAAGACTTTTTTAGCCCACACCTTTCTCCCTCAAAGTTTGAGGGAGTTTTTTATGTTCAAGAAGTATGTTGTCTTTATAGCTTTGCCGGCAATGGCGATATCCGCCGCCCTCACACCGTTAGCTCATGCAACGGATGCACCTCATAAAATCATTTCACTCTCCCCTTCTGCGACAGAAGATCTCTTTGCAATTGGCGCAGGAACCCAAGTGATTGCAGTTGATCAACTTTCCAATTTCCCATCATCGGCGCCCGCCTCAAAACTAGATGCATTCTCTCCAAATGTTGAGGCAATCGCGGCGTACAAGCCTGATTTAGTGATTCTCAATTCTGGAGCAACAAAAGCCGAGTCCGTTAGGTCCGCACTTAAGAAATTGAGAATTAAGGTTTATTTCGAAACCGCGCCATTGGATATGACAGGTGCGTACAAAGAGATAACAGAACTGGGCTCACTCACTGGTAAAGGACCACAGGCTCAGACGCTTATTCGTTCGATGAAATCCGCCATAAAAAAAGCGATCGAAACTGGTCGGAAGAAATCACCGATATCGATTTATCACGAACTTGATGACACTTTGTACTCTGTAACATCAGAAACTTTCATAGGCCGGGTTTATAAAGATTTCAACCTGGTGAACGTCGCCGATGCTGCTGCAAAAGCCGATTCCTACGGCTACCCGCAGCTAACTCCTGAGTATGTCGTTCAATCCAATCCATCGATAATCTATTTATCTGATGCGCAATATGGCACTAATTTGGCAAGTGTTGCCGCGCGCCCTGGGTGGTCCACCCTGAAGGCAGTAACCAGCAATCACGTTGTGGCCCTTCCCGAAGATATTCCTTCTCGATGGGGTCCACGGCTTGTCGATTTTTATCAATTCGTAAGTAAGTCGATTGCAGGAATTAACTGACCATGAAAAAAACGAGCGCAGGAATCGGGCAGATTTGGAATTGGAAGATCACTGCCTCCTGCGCTCTAATTCTTCTAGCCATTGGAACGCTGGCGATTAGCCTTGGTCCTATTCATCTTGGTTTTTTTGACATACTGAAAACTCTCATCGGCGCGCATGGTTTAGAAGGACAAGACCGCACGGTGCTTCTTGATCTACGCCTCCCCCGCGCGTTATTGGCAGCACTCGTTGGCGCCGCTCTTGCAACAAGCGGCGCTGTTTATCAAACTGTATTTAGAAATCCTCTTGCAGATCCATACTTACTTGGAGCGGCGAGCGGGGCAGGACTTGGGGCCACAATCGCGATTACAAATAGTGGAGGAAACATCTACGGGTGGCTTCCAATATTTTCATTTGTCGGGGCAACCCTCGCCGTGATGACTTCATTCTTTATTTCTGGTCGATTTTTCGCAGAGCCAAATACTCTTCTTCTCTCTGGAATAGCTGTCGGCTCTTTCGCGACCGCTGTACAGACTTATTTGCAACAGCGCCACAGCAACGCGCTTAGACCTGTGTATAACTGGATTCTAGGTGAGTTGACGGTCGCAAACTGGAGCATTGTCTCGTGGTCCTCCATTTACATCCTCTCATCGATACTTGTGCTAGTTACCGTATCTAAGAAATTAGATGGCCTTCTCCTCAGCGATGAAGAATCATTTTCATTAGGCATAGACCCAAACAGGCTTCGAATGATTGCCGTTGCTGCTGCAACCTTAGCGACCGCAACAGCGGTCTCAGCATCGGGGCTTATCGGCTTTGTTGGAATCGTTGTCCCACACTTGGTGCGAGGAGTTACTCATCGAGTGACTAACCGCTCACTTGCAACAATCGCTTTAGTTGGAGCGAGTTTCTTGGTTCTTGCAGATCTTGGAGCAAGGACGATTCTCTCCCCTGCAGAACTTCCTATCGGCGTAATAACTGCTTTTGTTGGAGCGCCATTCTTTCTCTTCGTGCTTCGAACAAGGAGGGTTTCACATCAATGATTAAAGTTGCAGACCTCACAGTAAAAATGGGTGGCCGCTCCATTCTCAATGACATCAATCTAGAGATCCCGCATGGGCATTGGACATGCCTCGTCGGTCCAAACGGTGGTGGTAAAACTACTTTTCTAAAAGTTCTTCTAGGTGTTCGTGAATATTCGGGATCATTGCAAGATAACGGCGTTGAGGTTTACAGAAACCACAAGAGAAACGTCGCCTTTGTTCCCCAAAGTCCAGAAATCCCAACGGGCATGACTGTTGCCGAATACGTGGCTTTGGGAAGATCTAAAGTCGATGGATGGGGTAATGAAACTGCAAAAAGTCGTCAATTTATCGAAGAAGTACTTATTCAAACTCAGCTTTATGGAATGCACCAACGACACGTTGCACAGCTATCTGGCGGAGAAATGCAACGAGCCCTCATAGCAAGAGCGCTAGCCCAGGAGCCACAACTTATTCTGTTGGATGAACCCACATCAGCACTCGATTTGCATCACCAAATTTCGGTGCTCAATAACATCGAAGACTTGAAGAGCCGTGGCGTAACCGTAATCTCCACGATGCATGACATCACTCTGGCAGCAATGTATGCCGAACGCATAGTGGTGATGCACGAAGGCAAAACTTTGCTCGACGGAATTGCCTCAGATGTTATTCATTCAGCCGAACTTCGTACGGCATTTGATAATCGCATCAACGTGTACACACTTGACAGCGGACGTCCGGTAATTGTGGCTTCGAAGGATGAATCAAAAAACTAACGAACGTGGGATTCCACAAATGGCGTCTTCACAACTTCCACATTGCTCACCCGCCCGCGCACATCAATAGTCAACTCATCGCCTATGGATATATCTGTCGAAATAAGCGCCAAAGCAATTCCTTGTTTCAAAGTCGGCGAAAAAGTTCCGCTGGTTACTATTCCAACGACTTTGCCATCCCCGGTCATTACGTTCATTCCGGCACGAGGGATCCCGCGGTCCTTAGATTTGAGTCCCCTCAATCGCCTGGAAAGTCCATCTCTTTTTAAATTAACAAGCGATTCTTTTCCATTGAAGCCGCTCTTTTCGAGCGCTATAGCCCAGTTCGCACTTGCTTCTAGTGGAGTAATTTCCAATGAAAGCTCATGTCCATGAAGCGGATACGCCATCTCGGTTCGCAATGTGTCTCGTGATCCAAGTCCACATACGCGCCCACCTACCTCAGTGATTTTTTCGACAAGCAGTTCCCAAAGCGCAAGTGTCGAGCTCCAAGCAGGAACTAATTCGTATCCGAATTCACCTGTGTAACCAGTGCGGCAAACAATGATCTGACCAAGTGCTTGGTAATCCGGCAGAGTTGCAACCGTAAATTCTGTGTAATCAAGGTTTAAGTCCAAGCCAAGGGATTCCATTACTTTTCCACTTAAAGGCCCCTGGACTGCTAATACTCCAAAGCTTTTATGGATGTTGACAACAGCAATACCTGAGGGCGCAGCATTTGAGATCACATCAAAGACGGCTGAACAGTTTGCTGCATTTGGAATGAGGAAAAGATCTTCTTCAGATTTTCTGTAAACAATCAGATCATCAATGACTCCACCTTTTTCATTGCAGAGGAGGTTATATTGAGAGCTTCCATTTGAAATCTTGCTCAAATCATTCGTCACGATTCCATTCAAGAAATCAATCGCACCGGGCCCGGTTATGCCAATTTTTCCAAGATGCGACACATCAAAGATGCCAACTTTCTCGCGAACCGCAGCGTGCTCGGCCAGCACTCCCCCCGCTTGTTCGCCCACCATCACCTTTGGGTATTCGATTGGCATATCCCAGCCACCGAAGTCCGCCATTTTTGCTCCTGCATCGACATGCCACTGATAAAGGGGTGAGGTGTTTTCCATACTTGAAACTTATCAAATGAATGAGAGGATTCAGCAATGGCAACCCTTAAAACATCAGAAGATCAAAAGTCAGAGATTCTTGTAATTGGCCTCTCCTCAAAAGATGGAAAGCTGAGCATTGAATCTGGCTCGACACTTGTTAATACAAAAGCCTTGCAATCTGCACTGGCAGACTTGGGTGCCACAGGAAAAGCGGAAGAAGTCTTAAAAATAACTTCAGGCTCATCTCCACGTTTGATTGTGACTACGGGCTTGGGAGAGAGTCGAAGTGATTACCCTGCAGAGACCCTTCGCCGAGCAGCAGGCGCTGCAACTAGAGAAATCGCTGGGCACCAAAATGTAGATTTTGCGCTCCCTCACAAGAGCACCGAACAATTTGCCGCCATTGCAGAGGGAATTGCGCTTGGCGCTTACAACTTCACCGATTTTCGCTTTGCTTCTCTTGTCGAGCAAAAGAAGCCGTTAGTTCAAGGAACAGTCCTTTCAAAGATCGGAAATTCCAGCGAAGCAAAGAACGCACTCAAGCGTGCTAATACTCTTGCGGTTCATACCCACATGGTGAGAAATTTGGTAAATACCCCACCTAGCCACTTAACTCCGGCTTCCTTTGCAGATCAAATGAAGAAATTGGCAACAAAACTAGGCGTTAAAGCAGAAATTTTTTCGGAAGCAGCACTTAAAAGTAAGGGCTTTGGTGGAATTAGTGGAGTTGGTCAGGGTTCGGCAAATCCACCTCGCCTACTTCATCTTTCATACAAACCAGCAACCGGTAAACCAAAAGCGCGTATCGCTTTGGTCGGCAAGGGAATCACTTTTGATAGTGGCGGCCTCGCGCTAAAACCAGCGGCAGGTATGGAAGCAATGAAGTGCGATATGGCTGGCGCTGCTGCAATTGTTGCAACGATTCTTGCTGCTGCGGAATTGAAATTACCTGTGGCAATTGATGGCTGGGCCGCGCTGGCTGAAAATATGGTGAGCGACACCGCCCAACGTCCAAGTGATGTAATCACAATCTACGGTGGCAAAACCGTTGAAGTATTGAATCCTGATGCAGAAGGTCGATTGGTATTGGCAGATGCTTTGGTTAAAGCGCAAGAAGTTGGGAAGAAGGCTGGAGGGCTCGACGCTCTCATCGACGTTGCCACACTTACTGGAGCACAGGGCATCGCCCTTGGAAATCGCACTAGCGCCGTTATGACAAACAACGATGCGTTGTCGGCAAAGTTCCTTGATGCTGCGCGTAAAAGTGGTGAGCTTTTCTGGCCAATGCCACTTCCCGATGAACTACGTTCAACTCTCGATTCGGCCGTTGCTGATCTTGGAAATATTTCAAACAAAAAGGATCGACAAGCGGGCATGCTAATCGGAGGTGTCTTCCTTCGGGAGTTCGTGGAGCCAACCGTTCCGTGGATCCACCTAGATATTGCATCACCGGCTTATAACGAGGCGGCGCCACATGGCTACACACCGGTCGGGGGCACAGGGGTCGCCGTAAGGTCACTTCTCACACTTCTAGAGTCCTTTTAGCTCCATAGGCTGTATCGCGGAGCACATTTTGCGGGTTAAGCACGCCTAAATTCGTGGCAAGATATGGGCTTGATGCTTATCGGGTGAAGGGTGCTTGAGTGACTGAGTTTGATGTACTGATTCTTGGCGGAGGTTCTGGGGGCTATGCATGTGCACTTCGCTCATCCCAGCTTGGTCTTAGCGTTGCTTTAATTGAGCAGGACAAACTTGGCGGCACTTGTCTGCATCGCGGATGTATACCAACTAAAGCACTTCTACATGCTGGCGAAGTAGCCGACAGCACGCGTCACGCAGCAGATTTCGGTGTTAACGCCCAACTTCACGGAATCGATATGTCAGCAGTCAACGCATATAAAGACGGCGTTGTCTCGAAATTACATAAAGGGTTGCAGGGTCTGGTTAAATCTAGAAGCGTCACTTACATCGAAGGCCACGGCAAGCTTGTGGCACCAAATGCGATTGAAGTGAATGGAGTTCGATACACAGGAAAAAACATTGTTTTGGGAACGGGCTCATACCCTCGAACACTTCCTGGTCTTGAAATTGATGGCAAAAGAATTATTACAAGCGATCAGGCGCTGACTTTAGATTACGTTCCCAATTCTGTGATTGTTTTGGGTGGTGGCGTGATTGGTTGTGAATTCGCCTCAGTATGGAAATCTTTCGGAAGCGATGTAACGATTGTTGAAGGACTCCCCCGCCTCGTGGCGCTAGAAGATGAGTCTTCAAGCAAGCAACTAGAGCGAGCATTCCGCAAGCGCGGTATTAATTTTGAAGTTGGAACAAAGTTTCAATCTGCAAGCGTCCATGACAATGGCGTGAGCATCACATTGGAAAACGGAACGCAGTTCACCGCCGATGTATTGCTTGTAGCTGTAGGGCGAGGACCAGTAACCGACAACATTGGTTATCAAGAACAAGGTCTAACGATGGATCGCGGATACCTCATTGTTGATGAGAAGTGCCGCACAAACATTCCAGGAATTTTTGCCGTTGGTGACATCATCCCAACTCTTCAACTTGCGCATGTTGGCTTTGCCGAAGGCATACTTGTAGCTGAGGAGATTGCTGGTCTCAACCCTCGCCCAATTAATTACGATGGAATTCCACGCGTAACCTATTCCGAGCCAGAAGTAGCCTCCGTTGGATTGACTACAGCAACCGCAAAAGAACGTGGTTATGAGGTAGTTGAACTTACATACGACTTGGCAGGCAACGGCAAGGCAAATATTCTCAAGACTGCAGGATCTGTAAAGCTCGTCGCTCAAAAAGATGGTCCAGTACTTGGAATTCACATGGTTGGCGCACGAGTTGGCGAATTGCTCGCTGAGGCGCAACTAATTTTCAATTGGGAAGCTGAAGCATCTGATGTTGCTCAGCTAATTCATGCACACCCAACTCTTTCAGAAGCGGTTGGCGAAGCGCACCTTGCTCTCGCCGGTAAACCACTTCATGCGCACGGTTAAAGAAAATAGGAAATAGGAGAAGACATGACATTCTCAGTAACGATGCCGGCGCTTGGTGAAAGCGTCACTGAAGGCACTGTCACACGTTGGCTTAAGTCGGAAGGTGACACAGTTGCTGTTGATGAACCTCTCCTTGAAGTATCAACCGACAAGGTAGACACAGAGATCCCTTCACCCGTTGCAGGCGTCATAAAGAAGATTGTTGTTGCCGTTGATTCAACTGTTCCAGTAGGAGCAGAACTTGCAGTAATTGATGATGGTGCAACTTCGAGCACGCCGCCTGCAGTTGCAGCTCCTCAAGTAGAAGCGCCTGTAGTCGCAGCGCCTGCGCCAGTCATCACTCCGCCAGTCATTACTCCACCAGTAATTGCTGAACCCGTGATTGCTCCACCAGTTTCTGTAACCCAGTCATCAGCCGGGGTAGTTGTTACCATGCCCGCGCTCGGTGAATCAGTCACAGAGGGAACTGTCACTCGTTGGCTAAAGAACGTTGGCGATTTAGTCGCAGTTGATGAACCACTCCTTGAAGTTTCTACCGACAAAGTGGATACAGAAATTCCTTCTCCAGCTGCAGGAATAGTCATGGCGATCGACGTGCCCGTTGATTCCACGGTTCCAGTCGGCGCGCGTTTAGCGCTCATTGGTTCTTCGGCATCAGCTCCTGTTGCAGCTCCGGCTCCTGTTGCAGCTCCGGCTCCTGTTGCTGCTCCGGCTCCCGTTGCTGCTCCGGCTCCTGTTGCTGCTCCGGCACCCGTTGCCGTCAGCCAAGCAACTGACGCATATGTCACCCCTATCGTTCGTAAACTCGCTTCTGAAAATGGCGTTGACCTGAGCCGCGTTCAAGGAACAGGTGTTGGCGGACGAATTCGCAAAGAAGATGTTCTGGCAGCAGTTGTCCGCACACCAGCTGCATCTGTATCTTCAAGTGTTGCTCCTTCTCCTTCAGCGCAATCTTCCAAACCCGCACCTGTTGCGGTTTCTCCACTTCGCGGAACAACTGTACAAATGTCTCGCCTTCGCAAAGTCATTGCAGACCGCATGCTTGAGTCACTTCATGTCAGTGCCCAACTTACGACCGTTGTCGAAGTTGATGTCACGCGAATTGCCCGCCTTCGCGATAAGTCAAAGCAATCATTTGAAGAGCGTGAAGGAGTAAAGCTTTCATTCCTTCCATTCTTCGCTGTTGCAGTCTGTGAAGCGCTCAAGCAACACCCGGTTCTGAATTCCTCCGTCAATGGTGACCAAATTACTTACCATGGAGCTGAACATCTTGGTGTGGCCGTTGATACCGAAAAGGGTCTGCTTGTTCCGGTCGTTCGTGATGCTGGTGATTTGAATATGGGTGGAATCGCTCGTCGAATTGCAGATGTTGCAGAACGCACGCGCACAAATAAGATTCTTCCAGATGAACTTGGTGGAGGAACTTTCACAATTACCAACACAGGTAGCCGTGGAGCTCTCTTTGATACGCCAATCATTAATCAACCACAGGTTGCAATTCTTGGACTTGGCGCAGTTGTAAAGCGTCCTGTTGTTGTGAAGGCTGAAGATGGCGGAGAAACAATCGCCATACGATCAATGGTTTATCTGGCGCTTTCCTACGACCATCGCATTGTTGATGGCGCCGATGCTGCCCGTTTCCTAGTGACTCTCAAAGAGCGTCTGGAAGCAGGACAATTTGAATCGGACTTGGGGCTCTAATACATGCTACCTCCACAGAGAATTGCTATCACCGGTGCATCAGGTTTAATAGGCAGTTCTCTTGTAGGTCATCTCAAAAGCGAAGGCCATACGGTCCAACGATTGGTCCGTCGCAAGTCAGCGGCGCCTGATGAAATAAGTTGGGATCCCACTGCTGGAACAGTTGATTTGGCCGCCTTGGAAGGCGTAAATGCAGTCATTCATTTGGCTGGTGCTGGCGTAGGTGACCATAGATGGACATCCAAGTATCGCGCTGAAATTCTTAATTCAAGGCTACTTGGAACAACAACAATTGCGAATGCAGTTGCTCAAGTAAAGCCACAAGTATTTATATCAGCAAGTGCAATTGGTTTTTACGGAGAAACAGGAAACCGTGCGGTTACCGAGACCGACAGATCAGGCGATGATTTTCTCTCTGCTGTTTGCCGTGAATGGGAAACTGCTGCGGATTTAGCTGGAGATATCCGCACCGTCAAAATTCGTACTGGCCTTGTTTTGGATCCGACGGGTGGAGCTCTCGGAAAGATGCTTCCACTCTTCCGATTTGGCTTGGGCGGAAAACTTGGGTCAGGCAATCAGTGGTGGTCATGGATCACCTTGCACGATCAAATCCGTGCAATCTGCCATTTATTGGAGTCAAAAGTTTCCGGTCCTGTGAATCTAACATCGCCCAATCCCGTTACTAATCAAGAATTTACTTCAGCCCTTGCTCGCGCAATTCACAGGCCGGCGCTCTTGCCTGCGCCTGCTTTTGCACTGAAGATCGCTCTTGGTGGATTTTCGACAGAGATTCTTGGATCCAAGCGGGTTCTTCCTCACGCACTTACTGAAGATGGATTTACTTTCGACTATCCACACGTTATTAGCGCTTTAGAGCAACTCGTCGAATAATTTCTTCCGCCGCTAGTCGGCCAGATTCCATCGCGCCTTGCTGTGATGGATAGGTGCAATGATCCCCAGCGATGAAAAGTCCGCCTTCAATATGTTGTTTTGTGTACAACGGAGTTCCAACGCCATGAAACGGCAATGATTGTTTTATCTCGTATTTGGCCAACAACTGCCAATCGTGGGTAGATATCCCCCAAATGTTAGAGAGCTCTCGACGGACATCACTTTCTGAAACAACGTTCAGTGTTGTGGTTGCAATCAAGAGACTTCCACTCGGCGCATAAGAAGGCAGATGCTCTGATATCACGATCGAGTTAACGATTGCTCCAGTTTTCTGTGCTGCAAGAATGTCCGAATTCTTTAAATCCCCTGTCGTTACGTGATACCAAGTTGTCGAGGGAAGAACTTCGGGGATTTTTCTCCCAGCAATAAGCTGGTGAGCAGTGGTTGGATCAGTTGCGACAATTACAAAATCCGAACGGAGCGTTTGCGAGTCAGTGACGACTCTCCCGTCGCAAACTTCCTGAACCACAGTGTTGTACTGGATGCTTTTTACAGACGATGCCAACATATTTGAGAAAGTCCCGACTCCTTTTGCAGGAAGGCCAGGTCGTCCCGCTATGAAGGAACGAAGTACTTTCTGTGCTGCATCGGAGGCAATTCTTGATGGCTCCGTGAGAAAAACACCACGCAAAAATGGTTCTAGTACTTCCGTGAAAAGTTTAGGAAACCGTGAACTATCGTCACCCAAAGATTTCTCTGCCTTTGCATGGGAATTTAAATAGGTGAGGAAAGCAATTTTTTCTCGCATAGATCCAGGAACCGAGAGAGCGGTTGAAATCGATATTCGCCTGCTTTCATCCCCATCGACTATGCGTACGCCAATTGGTAGTGAGGTGAAATCGCAAGAATCAATGAGTCCAGATGCAACCACTTCCGGATATTTGGGGTTAATAACTTGAAAACCATGATCGAGTGTAAATCCGTCGATGTAATCACTTTTCATTCGACCGCCTGGGCGATCAGAACTTTCGATGACTTGCACTTCTATATCGGAGGCTTGCAAATAGCGCGCAGCTGTTAGTCCGGCTAATCCGGCGCCAACAACTGTAACTTGGACACTCATCGAATCGAAATTTCCCTTGCTTTATCAATAATTTTTGCAACATCTAGGGCATCTTGAATTGAAACTGGCATCTCACCATTGCCTCGAATTGCTTCGGCGACTTGTAGGTAGAAAGGCGTGTAATCCCCCGGCACCGCTTCATAAGAAACGCTTTCTTCTCCTCGGACAAGTAGCGCGGGAGTTCGTGTGTCGACCTGCCATCCCCCAAACTCTGGATTGATACCACTTCGAAGCAAAGGCTCCTGTTTATCCAATTCGGAAATTACCAGCGCGCCATTATCTCCCATAAGTCGTATACGCGGGCCCGGTGCGCCAACGATTGCAGATCCAGACAAGTATGAATCGACTCCAGAATCGTGCTTCAACACTATTACGACATCATCATCGGACAAGCCACGAATAGTGCGGACCGATGAATACACCACCTGCGCTGGCCCGAACCAGTCCAGTGCGAGTGAGACTAAGTGTGTTTGTAAATCTAAGAGATTACCGCCGCCTTCTGAAGGAGGAAAGCGCTCTCGCCATGAATTTGGATTAGCTTCAGGGCGAAATCTTTCGAATCGTGAATCAATTCTAAATACATTTCCCAATACGCCTTCGGCCAGCGCCTTCTTCACGGTTAGTGCGTCGCTATCCCAGCGACGATTAAAGAAAGTTGTTAGGAGGGATCCGGTTTCCTTTGCGACATTAGCAATCTCCAGCGCCTGCGCATATGAAAGTGCCATCGGCTTATCAACAACTACTGCACATCCCGCGCGCAATCCTGCGATTGCATTCGGGGCATGTGCAACATTTGCGCTAGCAACAACTAAGAGATCTAGGCCAAGTGAAATAAGCTCATCGACTGTGTCGCAAGCAACGGCGCCTGGGAAATCTTCGTGTAACTGGCTCACTCTCTCCGAATTCTTGGTTGTTACACCAACTACTTCGAAACCCGCGGCCTTTAGAAACCGAGAGTGAAAAAAGCGACCGGCAAGCCCATATCCAGAAATTCCTGCACGTAAAGGTTTGCCGGCCATAATTTCTACTTACTTTCTTGAGCGAGTTTTGAAGGCCACCAAATTTTTGGCCCTAATACATGTACAAGAGCTGGCACAAGAATCGAGCGAACTACCAAAGTATCAAGAAGCACTCCAAATGCCACGGCAAATGCAATTTCTGCAAGTGCAACAAGTGGAAGCACGCCAAGAACTGTGAATGTAGCCGCAAGAACGACACCCGCAGAAGTAATTACGCCACCGGTAACAGTCACTCCCTTGGTGACACCTGCCCGAGTTCCCAACTTGATTGCTTCTTCACGAACACGTGTCATCAAGAATATGTTGTAATCGATACCAAGTGCTACCAAGAATATGAATGTGAAGAGAGGGAAGCCAGTATCAGCCCCCGCAAACTTAAATATGTGATTAAAGACCACTGCTGAAACACCAAGTGTCGCAACAAAGGAGACAATCACAGTAATGAGCAGCAGAGCCGCCGCTACGACACTTCGAAGCAACAGTCCCAAAATGATTGCAATGAGCACAAGAACAATTGGAATTACTAAATTCCGATCGTGCGCCGACGCAACATCTACGTCATAGAAAGTCGCGCTGATGCCACCCACGAGAGATGCGGAATCAATCTTGTGAACGGCAGTTCTAATTGTGGGAACCAACTCCCGTCCTTGCGATGAATCGGCAGGAACTGAGAGAGTCGCATCAAGAACAACGTTTCCATTGATCACCTTTACCGGAGGTAGCGGTTGACCGGGAATAGCTTGACCTTCAAGTTCCGGTGTAACCGAGGAAACTCCGGTTATGGATTGAAGCGCAGCAGTCGCTTCTGCAACCTTGCTTTGCTTAATCAAAATCTGCGTAGGTTGACTCTGGCCACCAGGAAAATGCTTCAAGAGCAACTCTTGGCCAACAAGAGAATCAGGATGCGTGGTGAACCCTTGGGTTGTAGAAATTCCTGTCGCCTTTAAAGTGGTTATCAAGCTTGCAAAAATAAGGAGGATTACCGTTGTAATAATTGCAAACTTCTTTGGGCTACGAGCCGTTGCATTGGCAACCTTGGACCAGATTCCAGTTAATTTCTCATCGTGATCATCATGACGAGGGATCTTTGGCCAGAAAATCCAACGCCCAAAAACAATGAGAAGAGCGGGCAGAAGGGTCAGTACCGTAAACATTGAGCTAACGATGCCGATTGCTCCAACTGGCCCTAGTCCTCGTGAATTCTTCAATTGACATAGAAGCAATACAAGTAGGCCAAGGGTCACGGTGCTGCCTGAAGCGACGATTGGTTCGACAACTCCGCGCCAGGCCTTCTTCATCGATTCGAATCTAGAGTCGTGCAAATGCAATTCTTCACGGTAACGGGCAATCAGAAGAAGCGCGTAATCCGTTGCTGCGCCGATGACTAGAACTGAAAGAATTCCCTGAGACTGTCCATCCAGTGTTATGACGTTGTGTTTTGCCAAAACGTAGATAACTCCACCTGCCAATGATTCAGCAATTAATGCAGTGAAAAGTGGCAAAATCCACAGTACTGGTGAGCGATAAACAATAATCAAAATAATCGCAACGACAAGAACTGTTGTGAGAAGAAGAGTGGAATCTATACCGCCGAATGCTCCAAAGAGATCGGCAAAGATTGCGGCAAATCCTGTCACGTGTGAGGTGAAACCATGCGTCTTTGCAAATTCACCGGTGTAAAAACGTATTGAATCTACGACAGCCGGGAGTGCTGGCTTCTTATTTGCAAGTTGAGATCCTGCATTTGTGTTGTCGAAAGGCACGTTGGCCAAGAGCGCTTTTCCGTCTTGAGATGGGAAAGCGAAAATCTTCTCCCCTGAAGTCAAGAAGTCGCCGATAGTCTTTTGAACCCCAGCAATTGCTTTGCCATCCTTTGTTACAAGTGGCTGGGTTGCAATTGTGTTGAGAAATACATTTGTTGCCATTGTGTTCTCTTGAGTCACGGTTCCTTCAAAAAGAACCAAAGCAGGCAGAGCCTTATTCGCGTTAACGGTAAAGGATTTGTATGCGTCAGCAAACTTTTGAGCCTCTACATGAGGAGGCAAGAAATCAGCATTGTCGTTCTTTTGAACTGAGGATAGGTTGCCAAAAAGTGGCCCCACTACGCCTGAAATTCCAAACCAAATAATGATTGTGATGATGGCAAACCAGAGAGGCTTGCGAGCCTTAACTTTTGTTGACACAGGTGATCCCTTTTCTCCGTTAGGCAATGTGCCTCCAAGCACATCGTCGACTTGTAGAGTTTAGCTGCCAGGTGGGGTGCTCCTTTGCCGCCTTCTCCCATTGAATTTAGCCTTTCGGATAATCCCTATTAGGCTTCCCAGGTGAGTCCAACCCAGACGGCAACAACCGCGCCAGCGATTGCCCTAATCCGGCAGGGGCTAGTCGACTATCAGATGGCTCTAGATAGCCAGCGAAGAATCCATGAGGAAGTCACATCTGGAGTTCGCCCAAATACCTTGATCTTGCTTGAACACCCATCCGTATACACAGCTGGACGACGCACGGAGCAACACGAAAGACCGATGGATGGAACGCCAGTCATCGATGTCGACCGCGGAGGCAAGATTACGTGGCATGGTGAAGGGCAATTAGTCGGTTACCCAATTATTCGGTTGAAGAATCGAAATGAAGTTGTTGGTTTCGTGAGAGAAATTGAATCCGCACTCATTCGTGTCTGTGAAGAGTTTGGCATCAAGGGTGAACAATATTGTGATCGTTCCGGAGTCTGGATACGCGATGAAAGCGGCGACCGCAAAATTGCAGCAATAGGAATTCGAGTTGCAAAGGGCGTCACGATGCACGGTTTCGCACTCAACGTAAATCCCGATATGCAGGGATTCAATAACATTGTCCCGTGCGGTATTGCCGATGCTGCGGTCACTTCTATGTCAGCCGAACTAAATCGTGCAATCACAGTGGGAGAAGTTGTACCTGTAGTTGAGAAGTATTTGTATGAATCCCTCTCAAGAGTTGCGGAGTTTGTCACACCATGACCATTGCACCGGAAGGTAGAAAACTTCTTCGAATTGAAGCGCGAAACGCCTCAGTCCCCATCGAACGCAAACCAGAATGGATCAAGACGCGCGCTCACATGGGACCTGAGTACACACAGCTTCGTTCTCTAGTTTCCCGTGAAGGACTCCACACAGTATGCCAAGAAGCTGCTTGTCCAAATATCTTTGAATGCTGGGAAGATAAAGAGGCAACCTTTCTTATTGGCGGGGAGCGTTGCACAAGACGTTGCGACTTTTGCAATATTGATACAGGCAAGCCAGAACCAGTGGATGTGGATGAACCTCGTCGTGTAGCCGAATCCGTTAAGGCGATGGGACTTAAGTATGCAACCATCACTGGCGTTACGCGCGATGACCTTGAAGATGAAGGCGTATGGCTGTATTCAGAAACGATTCGAAAAGTTCACGAGCTTAATCCTGGTACTGGCGTGGAAATGTTGGCTCCCGATTTCAGCGGCAAGCCCGACCTTCTCAATGTCGTATTTGAATCCAGGCCCGAAGTTTTTGCTCACAACCTTGAAACAGTTCCCCGTATTTTCAAGGAGATTCGCCCCGCCTTCCGCTATGACCGTTCTCTCGATGTCATCACACAAGCACGCAACTTTGGTTTAATAACAAAATCCAACCTAATTCTTGGAATGGGTGAAGAGCGATCTGAAGTTACTCAAGCGCTCCAAGATCTTCACGATGCTGGTTGCGATCTCATCACAATCACACAATATTTACGCCCAACTTCGATGCACCACCCGGTAGTACGTTGGGTTAAGCCTGAAGAGTTTGTTGAACTTGCTGCAGAGGCCGAAGATATTGGCTTCTCTGGCGTGATGAGTGGGCCGCTCGTTCGTTCAAGTTATCGTGCCGGACGCCTTTATAAGCAAGCACAAGAGAAGCGCGCTCTTTCCAATGGCTGAAATCATTTACCCACCTGTCGCTGCTGCGTTCAAAACAACATGGAAAGCTCTTGGCATTAAGTTCAAAGTTTTTGGTGATGAACATATTCCGGTGACTGGTGGCGCTGTTCTTGCGAGTAATCACATTAGCTATTTGGATTTTGCATTGATTGGGACTCCTGCCGCTCCTAAAAATAGATACATCCGATTTATGGCAAAAAAAGAGATCTTCGACAACCCGCTGGCTGGGCCACTAATGCGCGGGATGAAGCACATAAGCGTTGATCGCGAAAAAGGTTCCACCTCACTTGTAGCCGCCATGCGCGCTTTGCGGGCTGGAGAGATAATTGGCATTTTCCCCGAAGCAACAATTTCATTGAGTTGGGAAGTTAAGGAATTGAAATCGGGCGCTGTTCGTTTAGCCCAAGGTGCAAGTGTCCCGATAATCCCTGTAGCGCTCTGGGGTAGTCAAAGAATTCTGACAAAAGGTCACAAACCCAACCTGAAACGGAAGAAGATTCCGGTTTATATTGCATACGGCAAGCCATATTTTCTTTCCAAGGATTCAGATATCGCAGAAGAAGAGGCGAGACTCCACACGGAAATCGAAGGCCTTTTGAAGATGATCCAAGAGAATTATCCTGACTCCCCTGAAGGAAAATGGTGGGGCCCCAAACGTTTAGGTGGAACTGCTCCTACACTTGAGGAAGCTGCCGTTGAAAATGCCCGAAGAAAGGCTGCGAAAGCAGCTCAAAAGCTTGCAAAGAGCCAGAAGAAAGAGAGTAAATAGGAATGTTCGGACGTAAAAAGAAGGACAAGACACCTAAAGCAGGCGGCGGACAACTACAAGTTGTGCGCGATGCTTTCTCGTTGGTTCGCAAAGAAAACCCAAGCGCACTTGCATACATGGCTCTCGCATTTGTTGCGGTCTTTATTTTAGGAATAATTCTTGGATCAGTTCTTGGACATCCTATTTATTTCGGAATCCTCTTTATCCCTCTGGGAATTCTTGTCGCGTTCTTTGTATTTACGCGTTTTGCTAATTCAGCAGCTTTTGGATCAATTGAAGGTCAACTAGGCGCAGGCGCCAGCGTTCTGATGGGAATTCGAAAAGGTTTCACAACAACCCCTGCAGTGATAGTTAACAAGAACCAAGATATGGTTCACCGTTCTGTCGGACGCTGTGGAGTGGTTCTTGTAGGTGAAGGCGGATTCGCTGTTCGCCAACTTCTTGCAGATGAGCACAAGAAGACTGAGCGATACGTTCCTGGTGTTCCAGTCCACGAGTTCATCGTTGGTGATGAAGAGGGTCAAGTTTCAATTCGCAAATTACAGAAGAAATTGAAGAAACTTCCCAAGAAGTTATCGCCAAATCAACTCCGTGAAGTACGTGCACGCTTGAAGGCTGTTGGAGGAATGGCTATGCCAATTCCAAAGGGACCAATGCCAACGAGAGCCCCTAAGAACCCGGGACGTTAATTTAACTTCTTGTAATACTTAACGACCACTGACTTTGTCAGGATGTCATGGACTGAGCGACCTTCACTGCGGAAAATTGCAGGAAGAACGAGAATAATCAGTACGGTGCGAATTAATATTCGTGGAATCGATAGCGGAGTTCCGTTTTGAAAATCAACCACTTTGATCTTGGCTACCCGTTGACCAAACGATGATCCTTGCAAGATTGTCAGCAGTGAGATTTCAATAAAGAGGATTCCCATCTGAAGAAAGAGCCGCTTGCCCATGTCATGGGGTTCGATGGCAGTCGCCAGGACCCACGAGCCAAAGCTGTCTAGAAACAGGGCCCACAATCGGCGCCCAAGGGAGGCTTCCTTGAATGTCATAGGCATAGTTCAAGGGTAGTCGAGAGAAACTCTCTACTCCCCCTTTAGGCTAGGAAACATATTTGTAACATTCAAGATATGCCCCTTTCACAGGTTGCCTCTAATCTTTACCCATCAAGGACCCGTCGATGCGTCCGAGTATAAACCACCGTTATTTCCATCTCGGGAAAAAAACAGGAGAACAATGTTTAAGAACTCTACTGAAATCTTTGATTTCATCAAGAAGAACGATGTGAAGTTGATTGACGTCCGCTTCATCGATCTTCCAGGTATTCAGCATCACTTCAACGTTCCAGTTGAATCATTTGATGAAGCTGTTTTCACCGATGGTTTAATGTTCGACGGTTCATCTATTCGTGGATTCCAATCAATTCATGAATCAGATATGAAGTTGCTTCCAATCCCTTCATCTGCATATATCGATCCTTACCGCGCAGTGAAGACGCTCATCATTCTTTTCTCAGTACACAATCCTCACGATGACACTCCTTACTCTCGTGATCCTCGTGGAGTTGTAAAGAAGGCCGTTGATTATCTTCAATCAACAGGTATTGCAGACACTGCATTCTTTGCACCAGAAGCAGAGTTCTACGTATTTGATGCAGTGCGCTTTAGCACAGGCATGAATGAGGCTTACCACCACATTGATTCATACGAAGGTTGGTGGAACACAGGCGCTGAAACAGATCCAGATGGAAGTCCAAACCGTGG
>CAIKKN010000007.1 GCA_903827945.1 uncultured Actinomycetes bacterium
GTAAATCCTGATAAAAGTAAAACTTTTTTCACAAACTTTGAATTAGGGACAAGCACGCACATTAATGACTTTTCAGTGCCTGCTGACGGGCAGTATCAGATTGTTTTTCGATTCTCTGATCCAAACTTCAAGGGAAGAATCCGGTTGGCATTCCTCGAAGTCCATTAAAGAACCTGCATAAGTGCATCCTCATACGGTGGTGATAGTTGGAAGAATCGCAGGGTGCTTCATGCATAAATATCAGCAATTATGACGGTATTGAGAATATGAGAAAAAAACTGCTACTAGCCAGTCTCCTTGGGCTTTGTCTAGCACAACTTTTAGCCATAAATGCCGCAGCTGCTGTTAAGGCTGGAACCACCTGCACCAAACTTAACCAAAAAACTAATTCGGCCGGCTTCGCCTACACCTGTATCAAATCTGGAAAGAAGATTGTGTGGAGCAAGGGCGTGAAGGTGGTGCCTCCGACCCCAACCCCAGAGCAAACTTCCTCACCGTCTACATCCACATCGGGGCAGCCGGTGCTTGATTCAGATGGAATTGCAAAAATTGCGGATAATGATGTTCAACAGATCCTGAAAACTTCGCCGTCTCCAAAATCTTCCTACGTCGTTCACCAATCACCGAATGTAAGCCAAGCGCTCGTGGATATCGCCAATAAGGTACTTCCAACTGCTGTGAAATTCTGGCAACCTGTATATGCCCCAACAAAGCCAGCGGATGTGATCATGGGTTATTGGTCCGATGGCGATTGGTTGCAAACGACAGATCAACAAGCAGGAGACACTCCCGGTGGATACAGCAGTCTTGGAAGTTGGATTAGTGGTCACCCGACATCTGATTGGCCAAGTGTTTCGGGTTCGGGTTCGCATGCAGGGATAACAGTTAACGGCGTGGCTCCAAAGATCATCATCATTGTCAGTGGACCTAATGTCATTTATCGGCCTGGGGCGTACACAACGCCTACGCACGAATACACCATGAATGTGATGCAAGAGCTTGATCTCAACGTATTTGGGCAATCGCCATGCTGGTTCAATGAGGGAATGGCGCAGTTTTATGGTGCCGCCCTCACATATTCGGATCCAACGACTTACTTGGCGAATCGACGCACCATGCTCCTTGATACTGAGTTTGGTAAATATCCGTTCTCCACTCAAAAGACCGACCCGCAATGGGTTGCGGATATGCAGAATAGTGAGACTGGAGACTGCGCCAATAACAGCAGTGCATGGTTCGGGCAACTTGCGATGGAGAAAATGGTAGCTGTCCATGGCACTGCTGGAGTCATTGCATTTCTTAAGGATCTCAATCTCAGTAAGAATTTTGCGACTTCCTTCCAGAATATCTACAACATGACACTGGTCGAGTTTTACGGCGCCCTCGCGCCACATATCTCAAGCACGGTGAATGATCTTCTTGGGCTTGGAAGTGGACAAGGCACGAACACACCAGCGCCGATAGCAGTCAGTCAAGGAAACGCTGCTGCAATGCAGGCCACTATTCTCAAACAGGTGGGTGATGCGATCACTGCTTCTCAAAGTGTTCCGACCTCCCCTCTGATCTCTTTGAATGTTCAAGATGGAGCGTTAACTTCAAGTCAGCGTCAATGGATCAACAGTGCCTTGCAATTCATTAGTTATCTATCGCCACCTACAAAGAATGCAAAGTGGAACCTGGTATTTCCATCAACGATGGATTGGTTCTTAAAAAATTGGGATATGAATCTCGAATCCCAGCACTATAAAGATATGTTCGCTAACAACACTGCCCAACAATTAATGGGAAGCGTTCATTCGCACGGCACATCTGATGGGGGATGGGATGCTTCCTTCTTTGTATCTCCCACGAATAATTGGTTCAACACTGACTGGCAACTTCGATTCATTACTCAGCTCTTAAAGCCAATTGGTTATGCCGATGGTAGCCTTGGCGTGAAGGTTCCTGATTGGTTTGCCCGTTCCTTTGCATATCCAATTTCAGCGGCGTACACCCAGATTACTTCGCAAGCTTCATATGCTCAAACCCATCAAATGTGGCTCAATAATCTTAAAGAGTTACCAAAGCCATTCGATATGACAATTTACGAAGACCCGAACACTTACACAGCTGGATATGAGAGCTACAAGGCGCCGGGATCGCTTGCAGATGAAATCCTTCTGAGCCAAGCCGGGCTGTCGAAAGCATTGGGTTTCATTGGTGACATTGCCAAGGCAGGAACTGATTGGGCTACCCAGTTACCGAAGACCTTTGGAATCACTAAGAGCGACTTGTACGCCTTGATTACAACATTGGTCGGTGGTTAATTCCTCAAGTGATTTCGGGCAATAAATTCATCATTATCTAAAAATCGGGAATTTCCCAGGTGCGGAGGATGCCGTACGTCCGGCTATTCATGCCGGACAGTCATCCGAAGAGTGCTGATCAAGTTGCAATGGCGAAGGTTTAAACCCAACAGCCGCTCTTGGAAACACTCACCTACGATCTACAAGTTTTGCCATCTCTCCAGATTCATAGGTCTCGAATTGCAAAACCGGAGTGTCTTGGATTGACAACAACTTCGTGAAATATTCACGAGCTTTATCGTCATGGGTTGCAATTGAAATAAGCCTTGGAGTCAACAAATCTTCGTCATTGGCATGAGCAGGCACATACTCTGGAATGTAAGCAAAATGCGTTCGGGCCGATTGCTCTGTATTTAGCCAAGAGCGAACTTGATTCTCAAAAAGCTCTGTTGTTCCAGGAAGTAGCGTTGAACGAACTCCTACAAATAAATCGGATGAAGTGTTTGCGATGCACTTTGCAAGTGGGCGACAAATATCTTCGTATGACTCAACGTTATAAGTTCCATTGCTGTCGATAAATGTTGGAAGGTAAATCAATACCGCATTAATGTCGCAACACGAGGACATCTGATGAATCGCGCCAAGTCCTTCATGAGCGGCCCAATCAAAAGCATCACTATGAGAATCTGAAACACAGACGTTTTTGCCTCTTCGATTAAAATGCAAAGCAGCAGTCTTGCCCCTTAATTCATCCGCTCCGACTACAAGGATTTTCTCGGTTGGGGTTCCAGTTAAAACGGATTCGATAGAAAAGAAAATTTCGTGAGGCGGATGGCATACTGGAAGATTATCTAGCCCAACTATTTCAGCCGTGTCATGCATCTTTCCCCCAATTGGGTTAAGGCTTAAATCTCAACCCCAATGTATTTCGTTTCCAAGAACTCATGAATGCCAGCAAAGCCACCTTCGCGGCCTAAACCTGACTGCTTTACTCCGCCAAACGGCGCAGCTGGATCAGAAATAACGCCCTTATTTATCGCAACCATTCCGGCTTCAAGTGCCTCCGCGGCTCGAATCCCGCGCTTTAAGTCTTCTGTGAATACGTAACTGATCAATCCAAAATCGGTGTCGTTAGCCAGCGCAATACCTTCTTCATCAGTATCAAATACGACAATTGGAGCCACTGGTCCAAAGACTTCGTTCTTCAAGATTTCGTTGTTTTTATCAACGGAAATAACTGTAGCTGGGTAGAAAGCACCATCGCCCTCTGGGGTCTTTCCGCCAGTAATAAGTTTGCCGCCAGATTTAACTGAAGCATCAACGAGTTCGGCAATCTTGTTACGCTCTTTCATCGAAACGCTGGCACCAAGTTGGGCACCATCATCAAGCCCTGGCGCCATCTTCAATGCGCTCATAGCTGCAGCAAATTTGGTGGTGAATTCTTCTGCAACTTTTCGCGCGACAAAGAATCGGTTTGCTGCGGTACATGCAGCTCCACCATTTCGCATCTTTGCAAGCATTGCGCCAGCAACCGCTGCATCAATGTCGGCATCATCGAAAACTACAAAAGGCGCATTGCCACCAAGTTCCATTGATGTGCGCAATACAGTATCTGCAGCTTCCTTAATCAACACTCTGCCTACTTCAGTTGAACCAGTGAAAGAAAGGTTGCGAACTCGAGGATCGTGCAATACCTTTGAAAGCATTGGACCAGTCTTTGAAGGAAGAATGAAATTCAAGACACCCTTTGGCAATCCAGCACGTTCCATGATTCCCACGATGTACAAAGCGGTAAGTGGGGTTTCTCCGGCTGGCTTCAAAATCATTGTGCAACCAGCCGCAACGGCCGGACCAATCTTTCTTGTTGCCATAGCTGCAGGGAAATTCCACGGAGTAATAAGAAGTGAAACTCCAATTGGCTGATGAGTTACAAGGATTCGCTTATCACCGCTCGGAGATTTACGAAAATCTCCTGGAGTGCGAACTGCCTCTTCTGAGAACCAGCGGAAGAATTCAGCAGCGTAAAGAACTTCGCCCTTTGCATCTGAAAAAACTTTTCCGTTTTCTCTTGAAACCAACCGAGCGATGTCATCTGCTTCGGCAATCATAATTTCAAAAGCCTTACGAAGAATCTCGGCGCGAACGCGAGGAGCCGTTGCCGCAAAAGATTTCTGAGCGGCAAAAGCAGCATCAACTGCGGCGGCGCACTCTTCTTCTCCGGCCGTTTGGACTTCTGCAATAACGCTCCCTGTTGCAGGATCATAAACAGGCAGGGTCCCATTTCCCTTTACCCAAGCGCCGTTTATGTAAAGGTCAGTCTTTAGATTCATGCCCAAATCATACGCTTGGTACGCGAATGCGCTATGAGCCAAGTAACATTTGCATGTGCCTAAAGCCTGGAGTGATGACGCCCCCGCCCCGATGGTTCTGCAGGAGCACGCGCAATTAAAGGATCCTTTTACTTATCGTCTGAAAAAAGCCTTTCTTGGAAATCCTCTTAACCGCCATTCCCTTTCTCACCAACGCCTCAGCAAAACTTTCGCGCTGGGAATTCTCTCCTCAGATTGTATTTCTTCATCGGCGTACGGATCAGAACAGATTCTTTTGGCTCTTCTTCCTGCTTTTGGATTAGCCGCATTTAATATTTTGATGCCAATGACTGCCGTTGTTTTGGCCGTTCTGGTTATTGTCACTTTCTCCTACCGAGAAGTAGTCCAGGTCTACACAAAATCTGGCGGAGCCTACGTTGTATCTCGGGATAATTTAGGGCCGCTCTTTTCTCAAATTGCAGCTGTCGCGCTGATGCTCGATTACATCGTGACGGTGGCTATTCAATCCTCGGCGGGCATCGATGCAATTATTTCGACTTTCACCGGACTCCAACCTTATAAAGTTTGGATGACCCTTGCCGTTATTGCTCTCCTAACATTTGGCAATCTGCGCGGGGTTAAAGAAGCGGGCGCTGCATTCGCACTTCCCACATATCTATTTGTGTTGTCACTCGTAACTGTCTTTGGAATGGGCATCTACCGGATGTCAATGGGGACCTTGCCAAAATTTGATCCAAACGCACTTCACGGGGCAGTCGCAATCGGTCAGGCAAAAGGTCTGCTCAATTTTGCGGCAATCTTTATTTTGCTTCGTGCATTTGCAAACGGTGGGTCATCACTGACAGGCCTTGAAGCCATATCTGATGGAGTTTCTTTATTCCGTGCACCTGAAGGTGTGAACGCTCGCAAAACTCTTGTAATCATGTCCACAATTCTTGGTTCACTAGTCTTTGGTGTTTCATATTTTGCTCACCGCACATGGGCAACGCCGTACGAAACCGGCACCCCAACTGTCATTTCACAGATTGCGAAAGCAACGCTGGGCTCTGGAACATTTGGATCTATCGGGTTTTATGTCGTCCAAGGAACCACGATGTTAATCCTTATAACGGGCGCGAATACTGCGTTCTCAGGCTTCCCATACCTCGTTAACTTCGTGGCAAATGACGGATTCCTTCCACGCCAACTAACAAAACGCGGCCACCGCCTAGCATTTTCAAATGGAATTATTCTTCTTGCTGTGGGCGCTGTATCACTCGTCCTCATCACGGGCGGTTCTGTAAATCACCTTGTTGCTTTCTACGCTCTCGGCGTATTCACTGGTTTTGCACTTGTCGGTTTTGGAATGGGAAAGCGCGCGCTGAAAAATAAGGGCAAGGGTTGGATTTATAAAGTAGGAGTCAATTGGTTGTCCGGAGCGGTTTCAGCAATCATCATTGTTATTTTCGCTGTTGTGAAATTTACTGAAGGAGCATGGGTCATCTTGGCGATAACGCCGATACTTGTTTTTGCTCTGATTCGTTTAAACCGGCAATATCGAGACGAACAAGCTGCATTGCGAGTTGGTGCTTCAGAAAATCGTGCGACTTCAATTACGCGACATGATGCAACTATCCTTGTAGACGCCGTAGACCTTGCAACACTCGGAACGGTTCGTTATGCACGTTCCTTGAAGCCAAGAAAGATAAGCGCCGTTCACTTTGTTATTGATGATTTACACGCCGAAGAAATTAAAGAAGCGTGGGCGACAAATCCTGGACTTTCAGATGTAGCAATTGAATTCATTGATTGCCCAGATCGCCGCCTACCAAATGCCGCAGTTGATTATGCAATCCGCACAACCCAATCACCCGATGTCGAATTAACCCTTCTGCTTCCACGTCGTGCTTATTCAGCAGTACTTGGACGCTTGCTTCATGATCAAACTGCCGATGAGATTGCTAAACCAATTTCTCAGTTGCCGCGCGTAGTTGCAACGATTGTGCCTTTTGACGTAACTCGAGTCCTTGCTCGAGATGATGCCCCTACAGCGGTGAGCGCGGCTATGACAAGCGCAGGAACATCGCCAGGGCTTCGTCGTGTAAGTGATGAAATCCCAACTGACGTTGAAATTTCACATTATTCTGAAAACCTCATTCCAATTAGTCGGGCAACGTGGCGCCATCGTGCCCATGTTCGCGGAAAAGTAACGGCCATACGCACTGCTCCATCGGGTTCAAACCCACGTGTTGAAATTGAAGTATGGGATGAAACCGGTGGCATAACACTTCAATTCATTGGTCGTCGTGAAGTTATTGGACTAGAGGTTGGTTCAACACTCTGTGCTGAAGGAATGGTCGCAGAGGACAACGGAGCACTCACTATTTTGAATCCATCGTATGAAATCGTTATCTAAGTTTTTCAAAAAACTTTCTTAGAATTTCAGCGCATTCTTCTTCCATAACACCGGAAATAACCTCAACTTGATGTGGCGCCCTGGGATCTCGTAAAACATCCCATACAGAACCAACCGCGCCAGCTTTCTCATCCCATGCACCAAAGACCACTGTCTTAATTCTTGATTGTGCGATCGCTCCGGCGCACATTGCGCACGGTTCCAAGGTGACGACTAAAGTCATTCCATCCAAACGCCAGTTGCCTTTTGCTTTAGCAGCCTGACGCAGAGCAACGATTTCTGCATGCGCAGATGGATCACTTTCTTCTTCGCGCTTATTGCGACCTTCACCGAATATTTCACCCATCGTGTCCATCACAACCGCGCCGACAGGAACATCTCCGCTATTGAGTGCGTCGGCAGCTATCAGCAGCGCACGTCGCATTGCAATTTCATTAAAGGTCGACATTTATTACGCCATCAACTCTGAGAATTGTTCTCCGAATCCTAAGCGCCAAGCAATTGCTTCAATCTGTTCATCTGGAAATAAATCTTCATCTGATGCGAGAGTCTCTAACTCCATCGCACTCATTCCATGATCTGCGAGGAGATCGACATCTCCGCCCGGTTGAGAGTCATCATCTTCTTCTGGCATCGGTAAATCCAACATATCAATGAGGTCGCTGGCAATGTCGTATTCGGTTGCATACGTTACATCGCTAAACATCATCTGCATCTGTGCGCCGAGAGCGCGAGCGACTATGAAGAACTCATCATCAATTGCGATGAGGGCAAAAGTTCCACCATTGACCCGCTTGGATTGAAGAGCATCAATAATTGAGGACATGTCGTTGGCATCGTCCAGCATTTGGATATTCCATCGGCCTTCTTCGTGCCAAGCTAGAACGCCGTAGTCTTCGTCTGCCACCTTGCGCTCCTTCGGCTAAGTTTTGCTGGTTTTGCTAGTTCTGCTAGTTCTGCGCCATACCGTGTTAATACTGTCACTTCCCATAGTAGGAGACAAGGGTGCTTTCCCTCGCTATCGTGGGACTGTGAAAATCCACGTCGCCAATCACCCCCTAATTACGCACAAATTAACTGTTTTGAGGGATGAAAATACAAATTCGCCGACGTTTCGACAATTAGTGGAAGAACTTGTAATGCTTCTTGCCTACGAAGCAACAAGAGAAGTGAAGACGGTTCCACAAAAGATTAAAACTCCTGTCGCCGAGACCACTGGTTTGGTCCTCGCAAAACCTCGCCCTGTCGTAGTGCCAATTTTGCGTGCCGGTTTAGGAATGCTCGAAGGAATGACAAGGTTGATCCCAACAGCTGAAGTTGGTTTCCTTGGAATGGTTCGTGATGAAAAAACTTTACAGGCATCTACTTATGCAAACAGACTTCCTGAAGACCTCACTGGTCGCCAATGTTACATTCTCGATCCAATGTTGGCCACGGGTGGAACACTCATAGCGGCAATGAACTACTTGATCGAGAAAGGGGCGCAAGACATTACTGCAATCACAATCCTTGCGGCGCCCGAAGGAATAAAAAATGTTGAAGATGCATTTGCAACTTCAAACTTCCCAATCACAATAGTTACTGGGGCAATGGATGAAAAACTCAATGAACTTGGGTATATCGTTCCTGGTCTTGGTGACGCCGGCGATCGCTTATACGGAGTTGTATAAATGGCATCAACTAGTCCTGGATACGCAATAACAATTCGAGTAGATGGACATCCCTCTTCTCAACCTATTGCCCAAATCACCGCTGCTCTTGTAAAGACTGGCGCTTCGATTACCGCTCTCGATGTTGTCGAATCGACGATTGATCATGTCGTAATCGATGTTACATGCGACGCAATTAACGCTGAGCACGCCGAAGAAATCACCGCGGAGATAACGGCCAATAAGGATCTCAATGTACGTAAAGTTTCAGACCGTACTTTTCTTCTCCACCTTGGTGGAAAAATTGAAGTTACTTCAAAAGTTCCACTTAAAACTCGCGATGACCTTTCGCGCGCATACACCCCTGGTGTGGCCAGAATTTGCCAAGCAATTGCAGAGGACAAGTCAGACGCTCGTCGCCTAACAATTAAGCGAAACACCGTCGCGGTAGTAACTGATGGATCTGCCGTACTTGGTCTTGGAAATATTGGCCCGGAAGCCGCTCTCCCTGTCATGGAAGGAAAAGCAGCGCTTTTCAAGCGTTTTGCTGATGTGGATGCATGGCCTGTTTGTCTTGATACTCAAGATGTCGATGAGATCGTTCGAACCGTTCAAATTATTGCGCCCGTATATGGCGGCATCAATCTTGAAGATATCTCCGCGCCGCGTTGCTTTGAAGTAGAACGCCGATTGAGGGACTTGTTGGATATTCCAGTTTTTCATGACGATCAACACGGAACCGCGATTGTTGTTCTTGCTGCTCTTACAAACGCACTTAAATTTGTTAAAAAAGATTTAGCAGATGCAAAGATTGTGATGATCGGGGTCGGAGCTGCTGGAACTGCGATTGCTCGTTTGCTTGTTGCAAGTGGAGCCCAGCACATCATCGGTTACGACCGCCATGGTGTTGTGCATGAACATCGAGATGGTGATGACCCACTTCGTACGTGGTTTGTCGATAACTGTAATCCAGGTGAATTTCGTGGAACTGTTCACGAAGCTCTCAAAGGCGCCGATGTATTTATCGGTGTAAGTGGATCAAACTTAATCAAAGAAGAAGATGTGGCCTCGATGGCCGCAGGCTCAATTGTCTTTGCACTTGCAAACCCAGATCCTGAAATTGATCCGGTGCTTGCGCGCAAACATGCGGCAATTGTGGCAACGGGTCGAAGTGACCAACCAAATCAGATCAATAACGTCTTGGCATTCCCTGGAATCTTCCGTGGGCTTTTGGATGGAAACATCACAAAGATCACTGACAAAATGTTGACTGCTGCGGCTATGGCGATTGCTGAATGTGTTTCTGAAGAGCAACTCAATGCCAACTTCATCATTCCAAGCGTCTTTGACCCTCGAATTGCTACTGTGGTTGCGAGTGCTGTTCGTAAAGCGAACTCGTAAGCATCCACTGCTCCTCTAGTTCTTCAATTCGCGCGGCAACAATTGCGAGTTCTTTCATTACTTCTGCTAATTTCTCATGATCAGAAGCGAATTCCTGTTGCGCAAGATGTAGGTCTGTCTCTTGCGCGCGAACCTTTTCGATCTGTTTTTCGATTTTCGCGATCTCTTTCTTGGCATCCCTAGCAAGCGCCGCGCTTGAGACAGTTGGGCGAATTTCTACAACTTCCTGATCAACCTCATTTTGTGCTCGCAAACGCAGATATTCATCCACTCCCCCAGGAAGGTCTCGAAGAGTTCCATCACCCATGAGGCCCACAAAGCGATTGCACACGCGCTCAAGGAAGTATCGATCGTGAGAAATAACAAGAAGTGTTCCAGCGAATGTGTCGAGGACATCTTCCAGCGCAGTCAACGTTTCGACATCAAAGTCGTTTGTAGGCTCATCTAGAAGGAGCACGTTTGGCGATTCCATGAGCAATCTAGTTAATTGCAGCCGCCTTCTCTCACCACCAGATAGATCCCCCACAGGAGTCCATTGTGATTCTCGGTCAAAACCAAGTCGTTCACAGAGTTGAGAAGCAGATAATTCCTTGCCACTTCCAATTTCAACATATTTAGCCACATGCTCTACTGCTTCAAGTACGCGCCACTCAGGATTTAATTCGGTTAAATGTTGAGATAAGAAGGCCGATTTAACCGTAATTCCAGTTACGAGTTTTCCTCCGCTGACTTTTGCTTCACCCGCCAAAGTTCTCATGAGAGTTGTTTTTCCAGAACCGTTGACTCCGATTATTCCGATTCGATCTCCTGGGCCAATATTCCAATAAACATCATCGAGTAATTGTTTTTCTCCCGCTGCCACCGAAATATGTTGGCACTCATAAACCGTCTTACCTAGCCGATTTGTTGCAAAATTCAAAAGCTCTGCATCGTTTCGAATTGGGGGTTCATTTTCAATGAGGGTGTTTGCTGCTTCAATACGAAACTTTGGTTTAGCTGTTCTTGCAGGAGCGCCGCGGCGCAACCACGCTAATTCTTTGCGGACCAACATCTCGCGTTTATTATTTTCAACGCCGACTTGCCTTTGACGTTCTGCTTTAGAAAGAACATAAGCGGAATATCCACCTTCGTATTGCTTAACTTCACCCGTCTCACCTTGAAGTTCCCAAATATTTTCACTCACTTCATCCAAGAACCAGCGATCGTGTGTAATCACGACAACAGAGAGAGTTGTTCGAGTCTTTAAGTGATTTGCAAGCCATGCGACACCTTCGACGTCAAGATGGTTTGTTGGCTCATCAAGCAAAAGTAGATCCAGCTCATCTATCAATAATTTTGCAAGATTCACTCTTCGTCGTTCGCCACCGGATAACGAATGAAAATTGCGATCTAAGATTTCATCGCCGAATCCGCCAAAGAGTCCATGAAGGACATCGCGGACTTCAATATTGCTTGCCCACACATGAGTTTCTGCATCACCCAAAACAACGTCGCGAACACTCGATCCGGGAGCAGCGCTATCGGTTTGAGAGAGCATTCCTATTCGTACATTTGCGCCTCGAGATACTCTGCCTGAATCAACATCTTCGACACCAGCGAGGACTTTTAGAAGCGTAGATTTTCCGCCACCGTTTCGACCAACTACCCCTATCCGTTCGCCCTCAGCGATGCCAAGAGAAACAGATAGGAGTAGCGGTTTGATATCAAAGGCCTTGGAAACTGATTCAAGATTGATCAGATTCCGAATGGCCATGCGCCTATCTTAGTTTGTAGATGAGCCCAGTTTTACGCTGTAAGTCTTTGTTCCACCGGCAGGCAAGGTGACAGTGACTTGAACCGTCGCGCCTGGCGCATACGAGCGAATCTTCACAATTGCTGATAACTGGTCTGCAACGCGATTGCCATCAATCGATGTCACGATTGCTCCAACGGGAATTCCAGCCTTTTCTGCTGCTTCTCCGCTTACCAATTGCGAAATCTTTGCTCCAACTCCGGTGTACGCAGTATCAAAGTAAACACCGAGCAATGGACGGGTGCTTGTATGTGTTGGGGAAGTAATGATCTCGTTGTAAACACGCTTTGCCTCATTAAAAGGAATTGCGAATCCAAGACCGATATTTCCAGATTGCCCAGAAAGTGAGGAACCTGTCGATGCAATTGCGGAGTTAATCCCAATCTGGCGACCGAGTGAATCAGTGAGTGGCCCACCAGAGTTTCCTGGGTTAATAGCTGCATCAGTTTGAATGGCATCCACGTATGAATTTGTGCCTGATGATGTGCCACCTGTTGTAACTGGACGATTTAACGAAGAAACGATTCCAGATGTCACAGTTCCAGAAAGTCCCAATGGTGATCCGAAAGCGATAACGGAGTCTCCAATAGAAAGAGCCGATGAATCTCCAATCGCAATCACTGGAAGATTTCCCTTGTTAACTTTTAGAACCGCAAGATCGTAATTTGCATCTCGACCTACAATTGTTGCAGGGATTAAATCACCATTATTCATTTCAATCTGAATTGTTCCACTTGTCGCTGCTGCTTCAATAACGTGATTGTTTGTTACTACATATGAAGTCGTTGCATCTGATTGGATAATTGATCCGCTGCCCGTATCTCCACCAGTTCCAACGGTGACATTAACGGTCACAACCGAAGGTGAAACTTTTTGTACCACAGATTTGATCGATGTCGTGGGAAGCGTTGATGCTGTTGTCTGGGAGAGTGAGAGTGCTGTTCTGCTTGTCACGCATGTGCCATTTGAGGGCGCTGCATAAAGAGCGTTTGTGCGATTGTCTGCACAAATTACCGAGGTTGATCCACTGAAAGTTCCAGCTGCTGTGGCAAAGCCGCCAACTGCTGTGGCGCCGATAATGGCTCCTGCAAGTACTTTTCCTGCGGTACTAGAAATCTTCAACATCATTTCTCCTATGTATATATCGGTGAAGGCAACGGGGACAATCTAATTGAGTAATCCTTTAAAGACTGTGGGTGGTACCTAAGAGTTTTCTGAGAACTGCATCTTCCACACTTGAGGAACGGCAAGAGTGAGCAGGGTTACAACCCCCGAGAGAATCGCAAGAATTACAAGGGTATGGTCCAAGCCGAGCCAATTAGCCATGGGTGCGGCAATCGCCAATCCAAGGGGCCGAAGTGAGAGGGAACCCATTCCGTCAAAAGCAGAGACGCGAGAGAGAGAATCTCTTGGAACTTCTTTTTGGAGCGCTGTTGTCCAAATTGCTCCCCATAGATCAAGAGTAATTCCCCAGAAGAATGCGCACACTGCAATTACCCATAGAGGCTGTGGGCGCGCAAGTGAGAATATATAGACAGAAACAGAGAGCGTCATCAACATGAGAAATCTCATTGGATACTTTGGGCGAATTCGCATTCCAAGTAATGAACCAACTACATAACCGACTGCTTCAGCAGAAAGAACAATTGACCAAGATTTAGCTCCACTAAAATTCTTAAGCGAAATTAGCGGCCCTAAGATATTTTCTGCAGCAGCCCAACTCATCACAATTAATCCGAAGGCTGCAACAATTGCAACAATCCATCGGAATGAGAGAAAAACTTTCCAACCATGCTTCAAATCATCCAACATGGAGGTTTCACCTTCACTTGCAACAGTTAAGCGGCGCAAGCTAAAAACTATAATTCCGCAAATAATAAATGAGATCGCATCAACGGTTAAGGCAAGAGTTGATCCGATTGTCGAGACCAAAATTCCACCAGTTGCGGTGCCGCTAATAATTGCAATGTTTGCAACAAATTGATTTGTTGAGTTTGCTTTTTGAAGTTCTTCTTCACCAACCAGCGCGGGCATCAACCCACCGAAGGCCGGCCAAAAGACCCCCCAGCACAATCCAAAGACAATATTGACTGCAAGAAATATTCCGAGCGGAACATGTCCTGTACTAAAGAAATATGCCTGAACAAGAAATGCCGAACCGCCAATAATGTCCATCATCCCCAGAACTCTTACACGGCCGTACTTGTCTGCGATGACTCCGCCCAGAGGAGACATGCAGAGCATGGCAATTGTCTGAATTCCAAGAATCCAACCTAGAAGCGAGGCGCTGCCACCGCGCATGTGAAGGATGCCAAAAGCCAGCGCTATAGGCCCCATTCCATTGCCAAAATTGGATATAAATCTGGCGATAAGGAATCGGCGGTAATGAGGTAATTGTAAAATTTCACGCATTTTTATTTTTTACTTTCAAGATCTCTTATCACTCGGTGAATTTCACTTGCTATCTCTTTTAGTTCAGCTAATTCTTGTTGCGCAAATCCTCTCGCTTCTTTTGCCAATTCAAATTCACTTAAGGAGGCAGCATGAGTTTCATTAATCTTTTGCTCAACTGATTTTGCCCCAACATTCTGCCCGACCATGATTATCGATAGCAGAACTAATTGAAGAAATGTTTGTGCAATCCAGGCAACAATAACGATGACGCTTCCGCTTTTCAGAGCAGAAGGAAGGGAGACAAGAGCAATTAGTGCGAATGCATATGCGCACCACATCGTTGCGACGCCAGCAGTTATCTTGGCGGCAAGCCGTTCGTTGAAGTTAGCTACTTTGCTCATAAGTAAATGATAATGGCGGACCATCTAAGAGATGGACCTTTGCGCCACCCTGCACAACCCAATTCACCAGGTCTTCACTCACAAGTGCGGTCTTTTCATCAATCCCTACGAGATTTCCCCCTTGGGGTGTGTGGCCCACAAGTTTTGCAGCTTTATCTGGCACAAATCTGAAGTAGCGGTCATAGTGCGGCAAGATTTTCATTAAAGGCAAAATTCCAAGTCCATGCATCGCCATCGCCCCTGCGCTACACCCGGCAAGTGAGCTCCCTTTTTTCCAGTTCTCATAAATTGAATTCCACACAGGTGAATTTTCAAGAGTTGAAACCAAATATCCAGGATCGCCGCCGGATAAGTAAATAAGTGCAGCGTCATCGATAAGTTCACCAAATTCGTGGCTTAAAGCATCTTCTCTCTTGAATACTGGAATAAAAACATGCTCTGCGCCCATGCGGGCAGCTTGATCAGCGCCGAGAGTTTTCCAATATTCGTGGCGTGATGCACTTTCTTTTCCGGCCGCTGTCGCAAGTTGTACATACTTTCGTTTCTTGCCCCTGGCTTCACCTTTCAGCATCCACTCAGATTCGTATTTCTGCATGACAGGTAAGTACTCGCCAGAGCCCACTAAAGCCAATAAACCATGCATAGATTGAAGGATAGGCGTCTTCCTCCAAAATGGCTTGTTACTATTGCCCCTTATGCATACGCGAAATCACAAAATAGTTGCAGCGCTCTCGATTAGCGTGGTTTTCGCCTCTGCTCTTTTTGCCTTTTTCACAAATACTGCTGCGACTTCCATCCCGCGCTCAAAGGCTCTGAAGGGCGTCTCGGCTTCCAAGAATCAAGATACAAACATTCTTCTCTTAGGCCTTGATTCACGGCGCGATGCAAATGGCGCCAACCTGCCTCGCAAACTTCTGGATTACATGCACGTTGGATCATCTTCTTCTGTCGGTGGATACAACACAAACACCATGATTGTTATTCATATCCCTGCAAAGGGTCCAGCTACTGCGATTTCTATTCCGCGCGATGATTACGTCGACGTTCCTGGGCTTGGAATGAAGAAGATCAAAGAAGCCTATGGTTATGCAAAGTACGCCGAGGATTCTCGTCTTTATAAACTTGGTGTCAAAGAACCAATGCGTGAACAACAATCACGCGAAAAGGGTCGCATCGCAACCATTCAGGCAATCTCGCAATTCCTGCAAATTCCTATTGACCACTTTGCTGAAGTTAATTTGGTGGGATTTTATGATTTAGCAACAGCGCTCGGCGGTATTCAAGTTTGCTTGAACCACGCCGTCAATGACAAACAATATTCAGGTGCGGTATTCCCAGCAGGTCTGCAAACTATTTCAGGTGTTCAAGCGCTGATGTTTGTTCGTCAACGTCACGGACTTCCAAATGGTGACCTCGATAGAACCCACCGCCAACAAGCATTTATTACAGGCGTGATTACAAAGTTTCGCACGCAAGGAATCTTTGGCAATCTAAGTAAATTGCAGGGACTGCTCGATGTTGCAAAGAAAGATGTTGTTATTGACAGCGGTTGGGATGTTCTTGGATTCTTGCCACAAGCGAAATCATTGACGGGCGGAAAGATTGTTTTCCATACGCTTCCTATTGAGGGCTACGTCATGAGAAACAGCCAATCTGTAAATCTTGTGGATCTCCCTACTGTTCGCAAATTCACTAAGGATTTGTTCTATCCAGCACCCGTTGTAAAATCGAGCCCGACCACCACAATTTCAGCGACACCAAAACCAACAAAGATTAATTACGCGCATCAAGCAAGTGGTAAAGGTGTTAATGGCGCAAGCATTCCTTGCGTAAATTAGTAGTTAAAAACAATAAGTATTAACGACTTTTCCAGTTGCACTATCTAGCTCGACAAAATTGGCCGACTTTCCAACTGCAATTTCTCCGACATACTCAATCCCAAGTGTCCTTGCTGGCAAAGTAGATGCACAGTACGAGGCATACTCGATTGATGCCCCGAACTCTTCAATAAGTCTTTCAAATGTTCTCTTCATTGTGAGCGTGCTTCCGGCAAGCGTCCCATTCGACTTTAATCGGGCGACGCCACTCTCAACGACTACATCGAGGCTTCCTATTTTGTATGAGCCTGGTCCTTCTACACCTGCTGCGCACATTGCATCAGTTATAAGAACGACTCGATCTGGAGCGTTCTTCAAGACCAATTCAACCGCGGCATTGGCCACATGGTGCCCATCATTAATTAATTCAAGAACAACTGAATCGTTAAGTAAACCGACGAGTGTAATTCCAGGATGGTAGTGATCAATTCTTGGAATTGCATTGTAGAAATGTGTAATGACAGATGCTCCTGCAGCTAGCGCTTTATTTGCGACATCAGCATCGGCATCAGAATGCCCTATCGCAACAACAACGCCGTTGTCGGTAAGAAATTCGGTTGCTTCTATTCCGTGCGGTAGTTCTGGTGCAAGAGTAAACATTGAAATTGCGCCGTCGCCGACCTCTAAGAGTTCTTTCAATTCTGAAACAACAGGGTCGCGAAGGAGGGCGGGATCGTGCGCGCCGCATTGGCCAGGTGAAAGATATGGACCTTCCAGGTGAATGCCTGCAATTTTTCCGCTCTTCACAAAGGGAACAAGTCTTCTGATTTGTTCTTTCAATTGGTCTAAAGGCTCGCTCACCAAACTTGCAATGGTTGTGGTGGTGCCGTTTGCTCTATGTATATCAATGACTTTTTGGATTTCTTCATCACTCTTTGCTGAAAAATAACTTCCGCCACCGCCATGGCAATGCATGTCAACAAAGCCTGGGATAAGAGTTCCTAGAATCTCAAGATCAGCACTTCCTTGTGCATCAAGAGAAGTAATCACGCCATCTATGACTTCAAGCTTTATTCCGCTGCGAATTTCGCCCTCTACCAAAAGAGAATTAGCGCTAATAATCATCCGCGTGCTCGCAATCCAAATATTCCGGAGCCAATCATCCCAGCATGGTCGCCTAGATGCGCAATAGCTAATTTAGGTCGTTTCTGAAAAGTTAGACGCCTATCTATATAAGCCTCAATGGGCTTAAGTAAATCATCGCCGGCTTTGGAAACTCCCCCGCCCAGAATAATTATTTCGGGGGCAAGAATGTTTATGTAGGCGGTCAAAGTGAATGCAATCGCTTCGACTGAGGCCAGCCATACTTCGGCCGCGAGAAGATCACCGTTTTTAGCAGCTTTAACAACTTCGGATGAATCTGACAACTTTGTTGAACTTTTCTCATTGTAAATTCTTACAATCGATGGACCCGTTGAAATACTTTCAAGGCAACCAACAATTCCACACGCGCACATATATCCGCTATTAACGTCTAGATGTCCTATTTCCCCACCATAAGGATTGTCATAAAGTTCGCCATCAATAACGAGCGCTCCGGCTATGCCTGTTCCGATTGGGATAAATAGCGAGTCTCTAAAGCCCTGGCCTGCTCCATAAAGGGACTCTGCGACACCGCCCGCTCGAACATCGTGACCGAACCCCACTGGTAAACCGGTAACTTCATTTACCAATTTTCCAAATGGAATATCTCTCCAGCCTATGTTTTCCGAATATTCAGCAATACCTGCTTTGGAATCAACAACACCTGGAACAACTACACCAACAGCAACGGCATCTGGAAATTCTCGATGCATTTCCTTTGCTGCTAGCAATACCTGGTTTACGGAATGCTCTGGACCTTTTTCACGTTCTGTTGGCCAACGCCTTGCCGAGAGAATTTCTGCGCCACGCAACAAACCGGCCTTTATTTCTGTTCCACCGACGTCGAGACCAATTACAAGGTCTTGATCATTCATGGTCACTTAGAAAATCCTCCAAGATGTGTCGGGTCAAATGCAATTGCATCATCAAGTATGCCAGTCGCCTTTTGATAACTTGCAACAAGTGGATCTAAATAGAGCGCCTGGAGCGCCAAACTTCTGCTGTTTTCGCGTGCCGCGTTCACGGTGATTTCTTGTTGCTGTGATCTCTGGGTTAAGACTGTTGATATTGCCTTTGGAAGGGCTCCTACCCGAAGAGGTGTCACACCGTTTGCTCCGATAACAGCTGGAACTTCTACGACTGCCTCAGGCGGCAAGTTGCTGATTGCTCCGTTGTTTGGGACATTCACTGCTAATTCCACATGATTTTTTCCAGTAATGAGTGCTTCAGCAATCGAAACCAAACGCTCTGCTTCCTGATTATCGCGCTTGTGAACGGGAATTGATCCATCAGCTTGTCCACGAAGCTCTTCCCACAAGTCGCCTTTTTCGCCGATGTACAACTCTGTCATATTGAGACCGCCTTGAAGCCCCCAATGAAGTTCACCTGAATCTTGCAATGAAAGATATCCGCTGAAGAATTCTGCAACGTGGCGATCACCTGGGGCTGGATAAAGTCCAAAAGTCTTGAACAGGTCATAAGAAACTGGAGAGTGAATACCCTCATCGTAATTAATCGGCGACTCTTTCTTTCCGCCATTCTTATTTACAGCTTCTCTTAGAAGTGGATATAAATCTTCTGATCCTTTTCTGATATCAAGTAACCAACACAAGTGATTTATTCCAGCAAATATAGTCTCGATACCAACATCTGGAATGTTGAGGTCTGCAAGTAATTTCGATCGAGTGTGCATCGTTCCATGGCAGAGTCCGACGACATTTACTCCCGTATATTTTGTGATACCTCGAACATTTGCTGTTAAAGGGTTGCTGTAATTGATATTCCAAGCCGTTGGTGAGACATCGGCAATGTCTTCAGCAATTGATACAAGTGCAGGTACATGCCTTAACGCCCTCAAGACGCCTCCGGGACCAACCGAGTCTCCAACCGTCTGATGAATTCCATATTTGCGAGGAATTTCTAAATCTGCTTTCCAACCACCTGCGGCTCCAACTGCAATTGTCGTCGTTACAAAATGAGAACCTTTGAGAGCTTCGCGCTGCGAATCAAAGGCTTTTACAACCATTTTTGAGTTATGTAGCTCAGAAATTCGATTGCCAACTCTTGCCATAATTTCAGCTGATTCGACGTTTATGTCATACAAATGAACTTCAAAGTCATCAGAAAGTTTAGATTGGGCAAGGTCGTGCATTAGCCCAGGAGTAAAGACAGTGCTTCCGGCCCCGATTAAGGTGAAAATCTTCTTGCTCATATTCCGACTCCGATCACTTGACACTTCCATTTATAAGTCCACTTACGATGAAACGGTTTGTGAATAGAGCAATTACTGCTGGTACCGAAAGTGCGATAACACCTGCTGTGCTAAGTAAAGAATAAGGCACAACGTGGCGACCTTGGATCGCTGCCACAATCACAGTTAAAGGCTGTGTGGATTGATCGCTCGCCAAAACAAGAGGAAATATGAATTGCGCCCACGCAAAGAGAAATGTGATCACTCCGGTAGATGCAATGGCCGGCATGATGAGAGGAAGAACAATTAACCTAAATACTTGCATTCTGCTTGCACCGTCAACGGAGCCAGCCTCCTCAATAGCTGCTGGCAAACTCTGCATGTAACTTAAGAGAATCCAGGTTGCCAATGGTAAGAATCCAGAAACATAACAGAGGATGATTCCTAAGTATGTGTTTACTAGGTGGATTGATGCCATGATCCGGTACATTGGAATTAACGTTGTGTAAGTTGGGAAAGCCATAGTCATCACAACAATAAAGAGAAAGAATTTGCGTCCTTTAAATTCCATTCGAGCAAATGCATATGCTGCCAACGATGCAAGAACCACTGTGATAACCGTCGCCGAAATACATTCAATAAAAATGTTAATCGTGGAGCGCCTGACCATGCCCGCTAATTCACCATTTCCAATTAGCAGTGCTTTGTAATTAGCCCATCCCGGCGTTGGAGGGTATAGATGGCTCGGTGTATCTGATATCTGTGCATCGGTCTGAAAACTAGTATTAATAACCCAATAAATAGGGATTAGAGACCACGACAGAATGAAACCTATACCAAATCGTCTAAATCCTAGATTGCTCGGCTTCATCAGTATTCAACCTTTTTGTAGATGAATTTCGCCACCACAACAGAAATTAGAAGTGTGAAGATTGTGATTAACAGTGATAAAGCATAGCCCTGACCAAAATTTAGATTTTGAAAACTAACCGCGTAGGTCTCCATCGCCAGAGAATTAGCCGTAGTCGCTGCGCCATTTAAAATATATGGTTGGTCAAAGACATTCAGAGTTGCAATGATCGCCTGAACCACAGCAATTGCAATTCCGGGCCTGATAAGTGGCAAAGTAATATGTAGAAAAGACTTTCGAGAATTGCTGCCATCAATCGTCGCTGCTTCATATAAATCATCAGGAATATTTTGCAAGACGGCCAATATGAGAATGGTCGATAAAGGGGTAATTTGCCAAACCTGAACGATTTCAATTGCAAGAATTGTTAGCAGACGATTTTGGCCCAGGAAGACTTGATAATGAGTAATGAGATGAAGTGATTTAAGAACGCTGTTTAGCACTCCGGTGTTGGCATCCCAAATACCTGTCCACAAAATGCCTTCAACTACACCAGGCAAGGCCCATGGCAGAATCAAGATTGCAATCAGTATGGAGCGGCCTTTAAATCGGCGCTGAAGAATTACTGCAATATAGATTCCAAGTACCGTGGAGAGGGTGACTCCAATTACTATGTAAAGAAAGGTATTTCCAAGACTTGAAATGACCGCTGAGTTATGAATGATGTCTCGAAAGTTATCCAGCCCGGAAAAGTGAGTAGGTGGATTAAGTGGCTGAACTTTAAAGAATGCCGCGACTGATGTGTACACCGCAGGAGTGATTGCAAGGCAAATGATAAAAAGAATAAGTGGTGATATGAGGGCATACGGAAGCAGATCAACACTCTTCCGCTTATTCAAAGTAAAACACCGCCCTTTTAAGAAATGGCCACCAGCGCAAACTGGTGGCCATACTTATTTTTCTCTTTTGTGGACTATTTACCGCTTGAGAGTTTTGTTGCGGTAGCAGCAATTGCCTTAATAGCTGCGTCAACAGTCATGGTTCCAGCGGCTGCTGCATGCAGGTTTGTATATACAGCACTTGAGAATTCTGGATACCAAGCTGGTGCACCTTCTGGGAATACAGCAGCTGAAGTCTTTAGCATCCCTGCCAAGACATCTCCGCCGATGATCGATCCCTTCTTATTAAGGATTGCAATTCCAGAAAGTCGTGATGGGAAGAAATATCCAACCCATGTGCGCGATGTTCCGCTTGCACCGGCAAAGTCAGCCATGTTCTTTCCGTCAGTAAACCAACTGATGAATTTGGCTGCTCCTGCTGGATTCTTTGCTTTTGCAGGAATTCCAATGCCATCAGGATTACCCAAGTTACTTGCTGGACCTGTTGCACCAGGTGTCGCAAGATATTGAACTTGGTGAACAACTGATGATGAAGCTGCAACATCGTAAAGTGATCCGACGTTTCCGGAGTAATCACTGAATGTCGATGCAACTTTGCCCTTAGCCATCAAAGTTTGTTGTCCTTGGCTATCAGCTACATTTATATTTCCAGGTGGAACGAGGCCAGTCTTGACCGCATTCACCATCCAAGCAGCAGCCTTATAACCTGCGCTGGTTGGTGAAGTGAACAATGGCTTACCTGTTGCATCAAGAATGTGTCCGCCGAATGCTCCGGTTGTCTCATACCAATATGTTGATAGGCCTTCTGCAGCAGCGAACGGAATATTCAATGGGTATTGAACAACCTTCTTTGCCTTTACAGTTTTCAAATCTGCCGTGTACTCATCAATGGTTGTAGGCATCTTCGTGATTCCTGCTTTTGAAAATAGTGCCTTATTGACAGTGGTAACCATGAATGATGCATCGTAAGGAATACCAACTACGTGTCCATTCTTTGTGAAGCTGCCAAGTTGTGGCATGTCAGCACTAAGAGCTTTAGTGTCGAGGTACTTTTCCATTGGCAAGAACCAATTGAGTTTTCCTAATTGTCCAACACGAGACCAGTCGACGTCTGTTGCATCAGCAAAGAATGTATTTGCGGTAGCTGCTGCGGCGATCTTTGTCTGAAGTGAATCCCAATCCAATTGAGTCCATTTAACAGTGATTCCTGTTGCTTTTGTGAACTCAGCAAGCATTGCAGGAGGAAGTGGAGGCGCTGCGAGCACCACAGAAATGGTTGAAGGGGTTGCTGCTTTAGCTGGCACAGCAAGTGATGAAAAACCAAGAGCGGATACAACCGCGACAACAATTGCAACGCTCTTTGTTGACTTACTAACTTTTATAGCATCTAGCATATTGCGGTTAGCCTTTCTTCTCTTTTGGGTTTAACTTGCTTTTCTATTCTCTATTTCTTTAATTAAGAATAATTGATCGAGACAGTCCACGAGGATGATCTGGATCTAGCCCTTTCACTTTTGCGATTTCGATTGCTGTCCGTTGTGCACGGATGAGGTGCGCCATTGGATCTAGCGAACTCTTCTCTAAAAGTGCACCAGTTGCAATGATTTCTTTTTCCAACTTTGGATCAAGGTGTCCAAATACCCAGACTGCACGACCTTCTTGGGCAATTGACATTGGTCCGTGACGATAATCAAATGCTGGGTAAGCCTCCGACCAGAATTGTGCTGCTTCTCGAGTTTTCAACCCAGCTTCTTGAGCGAGCGCAATCGTCCAGCCCGTTCCTAAAAATGAAATTTGTTCGACGTTGGGAAGCCCACCCAAGTCACTTGAAACCGCAATCTCAGCATCATTTGCAGCGCTTATTAAATCGTGACCATTATGCGCACGCAGTAGGCCAAGGGCGGCTGTTGCCCAACGAGTTTGAACGACAGATTCTTCATCTGCAAAATCCATAATGATTGAATTGGTAGCAACTTCCGTCACAGGGGAGCCGGCAACAGCTGTAATAACTGTTGAGGGGATCTTGCTCTTCTTCAACACTTCGATTACTTCGGTTGTTGTTCCAGATCGAGTAATGACCACCATGTGGTCGTATGCGCGGCCGTAATTAAATTCTGAGCCTGCATAAAAATCGGTTTCGCCATTTCCTGCTGCTTCACGGACGCCGGCATACCCTTGGGACATAAACCAAGAGCTGCCACAGCCGACCGCGGCAACTTTTGCCCCATGCTTTGGCAGGAGGTGGGCTACGGATGGAAGAAATTGAGCAGTTTGGCGCCAGATTGCAGGTTGGGTAGCTAATTCTGTTTCACAAATATATTGAGTCATGAGGGTAGTTAAACCCTGGCTACCTCCAAAGTCAACGATTTTTTGCACTATTTTGATTTATTTTAATTGTAACGAAACATTTACAATCAAATCCTTGCCTAAATGCCTCACTTGGCGTTGAATCAGTCCACCGAAGTGAGCTCCCGCTCCCTTCACTCCACCCTCAAATCCTTAAGGGAGATTAAATGAAGAAATCAATGCGCCGAACTGCATTTGCAGCTTCGCTCGTTTTGGCAGCCACCGGTGTAGTTGGCATTTCGCTACCTATCGCTCACGCTGCAGACGTAAGCCTCACAATGGTTGCCGCTGACTATCCAGGCGATGGAAAGACTCAGCAAGCACAATGGGATGCAGTTTCAAAGGCATTCGCTGCGGCAAACCCTGGCATCACCATGACAGTAAATGTTGTTTCATGGGATGTAATTGATGACAAGGTCAAGACACTTATCGCAACAGGTAAGACACCTGACATTGTTAACAAGGGTGACTACTCGGCACCAGCTGCTGCAGGTCTCCTATACAAGGCATCTGAAATGGTTTCTGCTTCAACACTTGCAGACATCATTCCAACATTCTTGAACAACTCTATGTACAACGGAACAGCTTATGCAGTTCCAGATCTTGCTTCAGCTCGTGCTTTGTTCTACAACAAGGCAATCTTGAAGAAGGCTGGCGTTACAAAGCTTCCAACAACTTGGAAGGAACTCCTAACAGTTCTTTCAAAGATCAAGGCTAAGAACCCTGGCGTTTACGGTTACGCAGTTCCAATGGGTCCAGAAGAAGCACAAGCTGAATTCTCAATCTGGGCTGGCGGAAACGGTGGTCGTTTGTATGACTACACCGCAAAGAAGTGGACTGTTAACTCAGCTGCAAACGTTGAGGCAATGGCATTCTTGAAGAAGATGAATGACCTTAAGTACATCGAGCCAAACCCAGCTAAGTGCGACCGCACAGTTTGCGCACAAACATTGTTCGCAGCTGGCAAGGCAGCATTTATCAACGGTTCAGTATTCCTACCAGGTTGGTTGAAGGATAACGGCGGAGCAGGAATCGATCTTGGTTCAGGTTCATTCGTTCACAACGATGGTCAAGAAGCTGTAACACTTGGTGTGCAGGATTACTTCACTGCATACAAGGCAAACGGTCACCAAGCTGAAATCCAGAAGTTCATGGACTTCTTGTACAAGCCAGCAAACTACGCTGCATTCCTTAAGGCTGCAGGCGGATTCATTCCTGCAACAAAGTCAGCAGGCGTAGAAGCAGCTAAGGATCCAGCACTTGCTCCATTCATCGCATTGCTTCCACACGCGATCTTCTACCCAGGAGATATCGCAACATGGCCAGCAGTGAAGGGTGCTCTACAACAATCCGTAGGTCTTGCTGTTACAGGCAATCCTTCAAAGGTTCTTGGAGATATCCAGAAGAAAGCACTTGCTGCTAAGTAATTAGCAACAGATAGATATAGATAACTATGGCAACGGGATCAATTCGCAGAGGACGCTTCGGCGCACTTCCGTGGATTGGTCCCGCTGTCGTTTTAATTTTGGTGATGGTTGTTTGGCCAGCCATCGAGATGATTCGTACTTCGTTCCACGAAATTGATCAGACAGGTATTGCAAAAGGTTGGAATGGAATAACCAACTACAAGAATCTGATTCACAACCCGGATCTACCTCAAACCGTAGTCCGCACTGTGATCTGGGTAAGCGTTGTGGTCGTTGTTACTGTTCTTGTATCACTACCAGTTGCGCAAATCCTTCACGGAAAATTCCCTGGTCGCAAAGCCGTTCGATTCGCCATTATTGTTCCTTGGGCAGCATCAGTTGTTATGACCGCCATCATCTGGCGTTGGATGCTCGATGGTTTTTATGGAATTCTCAATCGCATCCTTCAAGATCTTGGAATACTAAAAGAGCCTGTTGACTGGCTTGGAAATCCAAATCAAGCATTTATTTTTCTTATGGTCGTCGCAATATTTGTTTCAGTGCCATTCACAACGTATGTAATCCTTGCCGGCCTCACAACTATTCCAGATGACATTCTCGAAGCGAGCGCAATCGATGGGGCGAATGGTTGGAAGCGCTACAAAGAAATTATTTTTCCACTGCTTCGCCCAGCACTGCTCGTTTCAGCAGTCATTAACCTTATTAACGTCTTCAACTCATTCCCGATTATTTGGGCAATGACTGGTGGCGGACCTGGATATTCCACAGACACCACAACCACACTTGCCTACAAGATAAGTTTCCGCGATCAAGATATTGGCCAATCCGCAGCGATGGCCACCGTTAACTTCATCGTCATTCTTATCTTTATTTCAATCTTTTTGAAAGTTTCAAAGTGGCGGGAGACCAGCTCATGACCATGGCAGGTTCCTCGCGCAAGCGCTTCACGGGCCGAAAGGTTTCCCTCACCATTGCAGGATGGGTTATTGGCGCCATTTTTATCGCGCCTTATCTGTATATGTTGCTCACAGCGCTCAAGCCACAGGCTGAAATTGCCGCAATTCCGATCGATTACCTGCCTTCAAAGTGGACGTGGAGCAACTTCACTGAGGTCTGGAAAATCATTCCTTTGGCCGGCTACATCAAGAGTTCATTCTTTATAGCCTTCTCAGCAACAATCATCGTGCTTATTTTCGCAGTGCCCGCCGCGTATTACGTAGCGCGCAACAAGTTCCGCGGTCGTACCGCCTTTTTGCTCCTAGTTCTTATTACTCAGATGTTCTCACCGACCGCGCTAGTCATCGGTATTTTCCGCGAGATCATTAAGTTCCATCTCGTTGATACATATACATCTCTGATTTTGATTTACGGCGCATTTAATATGGCTTTCTCTATTTGGATTCTTTCATCCTTCTTTGCTTCTATTCCTGTAGATATTGAGGAAGCGGCTTGGATTGATGGAGCTTCCAGGTTTGGAACTCTGCGACGAGTCATTTTGCCGTTAGCCCTCCCTGGCCTGGTCACAGCCTTTATCTTCACTTTTATTGCAGCGTGGAACGAATATGTCATCGCGCTAACATTGATTTCAACACCGGCTCGTGAGCCTCTCACCGTCGGTCTCACCACTCTTATTGGCCAGTATCAAGTTCACTGGAATTTCCTCTTTGCAGGATCTCTCATAGCAATTGTTCCTGTCGTGATCCTCTTCGCAGCTATTGAAAAATATCTCGTCGGAGGATTAACTGCAGGAAGTGTGAAGTGAGCAAGCAAGACCGCCTCAATAGCATTTTAGAGTTAGTCGTAGAACGTGGTTCTGTTGAAGTTGAGGAAGCAGCACAAATCCTAGGTGTCTCGCCTGCAACCATCCGTCGCGACTTTGATGCGTTATCTGCAAGACAACTTCTCAATCGCACACATGGTGGTGCATCAGCGACAGGCGGCTCCTTTAATTTACCGCTGACATACAAGGTTGCTAAAGATGATGAAATAAAGAAGCGGATTGCACTTGTAGCGGCAGGCATGGTCAAGAGGCATCAGGTTGTTGGAATAAATGGAGGAACAACAGCGACAGAAGTTGCTCGCGCCCTTGCCGCATCACCTGAATTTGCACCTGGGGACGATACTGAACGCCCACCGCTCACCGTTGTAACAAATGCATTAAATATCGCAACTGAGCTAACTGTTCGCCATCAAATACGAATTGTTGTCACAGGAGGCGTTGCTCGAGCTCAATCGTATGAATTGACAGGGCCTTACGCAGAAGCTGTTCTTGAAGAAGTAATTATCGATGTTGCATTTCTCGGCGTGGAAGGTTTGCATCCTGATACAGGTGCAGCCGCAGCGTATGAAGACGAAGCGCGGATAAATCGAATGCTTGCATCTCGTGCAAATAGAGTCGTGATTGTCGCCCATTCTTCAAAGTTTGAGAATCGCTCATTTGCCACAATCGCGCCTTTTAGCGAAATTGATGTCATTATTACTGATGCAGGCATAGACCCACGCGTAAAGAAGTCACTCGAAGAGCAAGGTGTAGAGATTGTTATCGCATAAAGAGGAAGGCGAGCATAAGTTCACTGGAGCGTCGTTGGTACATGCCGCGGCAAAACGTGGCGGTGCGATTGGTGCCTTTAATGTCATCTTGATTGAGCATGCGGAGGCATATGCCATTGGAGCAAATGCGTCAAAGCTCCCAACCATCTTTCAAATTTCACAAAATGCTGTTGAATATCATGGTTTCTTAAAACCTATTGCTCGTGCTTGCCAAGCCATTGCCGAGCATTCCGAGGTAGATATCTCAGTACACCTTGATCATGCTGAAGATGAAAACCTCATCAGGCAAGCCCTTGACCTTGGTTTTGATTCGATTATGTTCGATGGTTCCAAATTAGATTTTGCTACAAATGTTGCAAAGAGTGCCGAACTTGCAAAACTCTGCCAACAATATGGTGCATCTCTTGAGGTAGAGCTTGGCGAAGTTGGTGGGAAAGATGGAGTGCACGCACCTGGAGTGCGAACAAACCCGGCAGAAGCAAAGAAGTTCGTAGAAGCAACGGGAGTGGATTTACTTGCAGTTGCTGTGGGTTCATCACACGCCATGACAACTCGAGATGCCACTTTGGATTTTGAATTGATTAAGGAACTTGCCGCAGTTGTTCCTGTTCCACTCGTCCTTCATGGATCTTCTGGAGTTTCAGATACCGATCTTCAAAAAGCCGTTGCATCAGGGATGCGGAAAATAAATATCGCCACGCATCTCAATCATGTTTTTAGCAATGAGGTCCGAGCTGCTCTCAGCGGTGATCCAAAGCTCGTTGATCCACGCAAATACATAAAGCCCGCTCGCACTGCAGTTGCTGCAGAGATTGCTCGATTACTTACTTTGCTTGGTTAGTTGCAACTAGCTAGACAATCATCCACATTGGATTTTCAAATCGCTTAGAGAAGGCTGCTAACCACTCAGCGGCAAGGGCTCCATCAATACTTCGGTGGTCTACTGAAAGTGTGAAGTTAATAACCGTTGCTGGGACTATTTGCTCGCCCTTAACAACTGGCTTCTTCTTCGCAGCTCCAACAGCCAAGATCATTGATTGTGGCGGGTTGATAATCGCGTAGAACTCATCAGTTCCATACATCCCAAGATTTGTTACAGAAATTGTTCCGCCTTGGATTTCATCTTGTTTCAATTTTCCATCACGCGCGCGCCCGAAGAGGTCTCCGGTGACCTTTGCAAGATCATCAAGTCGATGCTTCTCTACTCCTCGCACAACCGGGGTAATCAAGCCGTTATCAGTTGCAACCGCTACTGCAATATCGACTGTGTTAAAGAACTGCATTGCCTCATCGCCCCAAATGCAATTTGCCTTTGGAACATCGGAATATGCCGCTGCTACGGTTTTCAAGATCAGGTCAGTGACTGAAACTTTTGTCGTTGTCCACTCGTTTAATTTCTTTCGAAGTTCCAAGAAGTCATCAGCAATGAGCGCTGCAGACAAATAAAAATGTGGAACCGTAGTTTTGCTTTCCGTTAGACGGCGAGCAATTGCTTTTCGCATACGAGAGTGAGGAACTAAATCATTTGGATTACCGGCAACAACAGGCGCTGGCGCTCCCTGTGCTGCATAAATATCTGCCTTCACAATGCGGCCATCCGGCCCAGTTCCTGCTACTAAAGTGATATCTACATTTAATTCACGTGCGAGTTTGCGCGCAATTGGACTAAGAAAAATGCGACCGTTGTTTGCTGGTACTGGAGCAACTGGCTCTGGAGCAACTGGGGCGGCAACAACAGGCGCTGCAACCTCCTGCGCAACTGGGGTTGGCGTTAAAGATGGAGTTCCAGCCAAGATTTTGTCGATCTCAGCGGCGTCTTCACCTTCGGCTAGCAAGACAGCGATAGGGAGTCCTACCTGTGCATTCTTGCCTTCGGCAACTAAATACTTTCCAAGAATTCCCGCGGTTTCTGCGGGGACTTCGACGAGTGCTTTTTCCGTCTCTACTTCCGCAAGGGGCTGCCCGACTACGAAGGCTTCCCCCTCTTTCACTAACCATTTAGAGAGAATTGCTTCGGTTGCATCTGCCAACAAAGCTGGCATTCTCATCATTGAAGCCATTATTTGCCGCCCTTATTTGCCTTCAGAGCGAGCAAGCCTTCAACAACCTCTTCGACGCCTGCAATTGCTGCACGTTCAAGAACCTTAGAGATACTTGGTGACGCGTTCTTTCCTGTAACACGTTGTACAGGCTGATCCAAGTAATCAAAGAAGCGGCGTTGAATTTCATCCGATAGCCAAGCTCCATAACCAGTTCCACGTGCACCTTGCTCAACGATAATTACATTGTTTGTCTTCTGAATACTGGCGCCAATTGTTTCCCAATCGATACTAGCGCGGTCAAGCCATCGAAGATCGATGAGGTCAGCGCTCATGCCAATTTGAGTGAGCGCCGTTTCGGTTTTACGGACCATCGACAAATAGGAAATGATTGTTGCTTCATCGCCAGTTTTTGCAAGACGAGCCTTACCAAGTGGAAGATAATAATCAAAGTTTTCAGGAACTTCTTCTTGCTCTTGATAAAGGTCGACGTGCTCGAGAACCAATACTGGATCATTGAGCGCAAGAGCTGTATTCATCAAACCGATATATTCGGCCGCCGATGATGGTGCAACAATTCTCCAACCTGGTTGCATTGACACAACTCCGGCTGGATCCATCAAGTGTTGAGATCCATAGCCACTTCCCATTGCAACCTTTGTACGAAGCACTACTGGAATATCGTGGGTGCCACCAAACATGTGGCGAGCTTTACCAATCTGATTGAAAATTTGATCTGCTGCTACCCACATAAAGTCGGCATACATGAATTCAATAACAGGACGGAATCGTCCATCCATCGCCATTCCGCCACCAAGACCAGCGAATGCGTTTTCACTAATAGGTGTGCCAAGAATACGACCAGGGTATTTAGCCGCAAGCCCTTTTGTTGCACCATTTGTTCCACCATTAAGGCGGTGGATATCTTCGCCCAAAATAATAATGCGAGGATCAGTTTCCATGCGACGATCCAGAACGGATGCAACCGCATCTGCATATTTCATTGTTGATTTTGCAGTAATGGTTGATGGTTCAGCAAAAGCAAGTCCGTTTAGTTCTGATCCGTCCCCGCGAATTCCTACATCAACAAATGACTTATCTGGCCATAAAGCAGGCTTAATACGGCGCTTTCCTGGCTTTTCTGGATCTTCTTCAAATATTTGCGCAGCAGCTAAAGCGCATGAATCAACTGCTTGCTTGCGAACAGAAGCTATACCTTCATCATCAATCAAGCCCAAGTTCTTCATTTCATTTGCAAGTCGAAGGAGTGGATCGCGAGCTTTCCATTCAGCTTCTTCTTCCTTTGTTCGATATCCGAATGCGCTTCCAGGGAATGGTCCACTCTGGTGGAAGTATCGATATACATCTGCTTCGATAATTGTTGGTCCGCCACCATTTCGCATAATTTCATTTGCTTCTGTCATTGCTAAATGAACTGCAAGTGGGTCCATGCCATCGACAAACCATGATGGAATTCCGAATCCAGAACCACGCGCTGAAAGTCGAGGTTCTCCTGTTACTTCATCGATATGAGTAGAAACTGCGTAACGGTTATTTTCAATAAAGAAGCAGAGCGGAAGTTTCCAAGCACTTGCTAAGTTCATAGACTCGAGAACCGAACCGATGTTGACGGCTCCGTCTCCAAAATATGTTACTGAAACATTGTTAGTTCCAGAACGAGATTGTGCAAATGCATTACCCGCAGCAAGTGGTGCTCCTCCGCCAACAATCGCATTTGTTCCGAGAGCTCCCGCATCCAACCATTGAAGGTGCATAGAACCACCACGGCCTCCGCAATAACCTTGAGCTAATCCCAAAATTTCAGCCATGGTGCGTTGTACTACTTCTTGAATTGCAGGTGTAATCAAATTATTTACATCTAAGCGATTCCCCGAAACGTGGTTCAAAACCTTTGCCAAAAATTGGTGATGGCCCCGGTGTGATCCATTTACTCCATCGCCGGTGTTCAAACTATAGGCAGATCCAATTGCGCCACCCTCCTGGCCAATTGAGCTGTGGACTGGTCCATGTACAAGACCCTCTGTTGCAAGCGTTAGTAAGATTTCTTCAAAGGCGCGAATAATGTGACCTTGTCCCAAAAGTGTTTCAAGCAATTGTGGATCTGCTGCTGCCCAATCCTCGGGGGTAGACCGAAGTTCAACCCAAGGTTTGCTGGGTGAAAGCGGAATGCGAACGGCCATAGCGGGACTCCTTGACGTTTGGGATACCAACTTTAGGTTCGATTGCATCCAATCACAACAAAATTTTGATAACAACCTAGTAATAATCGAAAAATTACCCTAGATTGTATCCAATCACTTGAAAGGAAGATCCATGGCACTCCCTGGCTTACGCGGCACTGAGCACATTGGCTTCACTGTCCCTGATCTTGATGAAGCCGAGCGCTTCTTCGTTGACATCATTGGCTGCGAAAAAGTTTATGCGTTAGGGCCCTTCAGGAATGATGATAACGATTGGATGCTAGAACATCTCAATGTTCATCCCCGAACCGTCATGAAGGAGCTGCGATTCTTTCGATGCAAGTTCGGACCAAATTTTGAAATCTTTCAATACACATCTGCAGATGGACAACTGCCTCAACCACGAAATAGCGACATCGGCGGCCATCATCTAGCTTTCTATGTTGATGACTTTGACCTTGCTTATCAATATTTACTCGACAACAACGTGCGCGTATTAGGGGAACCTACTTACAGCAAGAGTCACAGCGAAGGACAGCGCTGGTTATATTTCTTTACTCCTTGGGGAATGCAGTGTGAATTAGTGAGCTATCCAAATGGAAAGGCATACGAAAAAGAAACTTCGCTTCGCCTTTGGCACCCGGCCACACCAGAGAAGTAGCCAATAAAATATGGTTCTTATTTCCGAAGATAATATCGCCACTAGTCAGGCCATCGCCGCAGAACTAAAAGAGAACATTCTCGCTGGCAAGTACCAGCCTGGAGCGCGGTTGGTTCAAGATGAACTTGCCGAAGAATTCCGCGCGAGTAGATCTCCCATCCGCGAAGCGCTGCGAATGCTTGAAGCAGATGGACTTGTCACTATTAAGAGCCACTCTGGTGCATGGATTACCGAGTTAGATTTTGCCGAATTTGAAGAGCTCTACCAAATACGCGAACGAGTCGAACCCCTTATGTTGCGGTTGAGCATCCCACATCTCACAACAAAATTGATTAAGGAACTTGAAGCCACATTAGAGAAACTAAACGAAGCCACAACCGTCCAGCAATTTTTAAAGCTTGATCGCGAGTTTCATTTACTTACCTATGAAGGTGCTGCCACGTCTTATCTTGGTGACATTGTGCAGCGCATGTGGAATACAACCCAGCCATACCGACGTCGTTACAGCCAGATTTTAGAGCGTGAACACTTCACTTCAGCGCACCTTGAACATACGCTGCTGATGAACGCGATTAAGAGAGCAGACCTGGATGACGCCGAAAGAATTCTCTTCGGTCACATTCGCCGTACCCGCTTAGAACTTAAAGATATTAAGGAATAATCTTTTCATTGCGTAGGCGATCAAAGAGATTTGTGAACGAGTCAAAAGTTACATTAACTTCTCTGAACCCAGCGCGGCGTGATTTACCCATATCCGCAAAAGTTTCAACTTGGCGACCTAGGTCAGCATCTGTATGCCACCACGACGCAAGGTGAGTTGCTTTAAAATCTTGTAAGCCATGTTTTGCAACAATTTTTGCCCAAACTTCATCAGCGTCACCCATCTTCGGATCAAGCGGAGTGATTTGAGCTGGATAGCCTGGATCTTCTAGGCCAAAGTAATCAGCAATGTGCTTCCACAATTGGCGCCAGCGGAATACATCACCGTTAACAGTATTGAATGCTTGATTCTTTGCAGTTTCAGCAGTTGCCGACCAAACAGCATGGCGAGCAAGAATGCTCGCATCTGTTACATCCGTGACACCATTAAATTGCTCAGTCGAACCTGGGAAGACAAAAGGACGACCTGTTTCCTTGCAAATGCTTGCGTAGATTGCGAGTGTGACGCCCATATTCATGACGTTTCCTAGCGCGTACCCAATCATTGTGTGAGGACGGTGCACTGACCACGTGAAATTACGTTCTGCAGCATGCTTGAAAAGAATATCCTCTTGAACGTAGTAGAAATTCTCAATTGGAAGGCGTTCTTGAGATTCGCGGAATGGCGTATCCATTGGTGTGGATGCATAAGCTTCGAAGGGTCCGAGGTAATGCTTAAGACCTGTGATCAAAACTGCATGTTCAAGTGACTTGGTCTGACGCATCGCTGAAAGAGTGTTCTCGAGCATTGCGCCATTTACAGCACAGTTTTCCGCCTCCGTATTTTGGCGAGACCATGTGCAGAAGAAAAGATGTGAAATGGCTAGGCCATCAATTGCCTTCTCTACGCTTGCCTGATCAAGTACATCGGCATAAACGTGATTCACTCCTGGGATTGTGATTCCAGGTTTGCGAGATAGACCGTGAACTTTCCAGCCATCTGCCAACAAAACCTGTGCGATGTTGTTACCTGCAATGCCGGTAACTCCGACAATAAGCGCCTCTTTTGCCATTGTAAATCCCTTCCGTTGGAGCGAATGTTAGGTGAGACTGTACGAAATGACAATACAGTGCCAATAACGAGGAAAGTGTTCGTTCACACTTGACACTCATACGACGCGGTGTTTCACTTAACTCGCTTTATTTCTACTCCTACGTCTCAAGGAAGCGGCCATGGGAAGACTTGCAGGTAAGTCAGTAATCATTTCTGGTGCAGGAAGTGGCATTGGACGCGCATTCGCGCTCGCTCTTGCTGCCGAAGGCGCCAAAGTCGGCGTTCTCGATTTAAATGAGGCCGCAGCACAAAATGTTGTTGATTCGATAAATGGATCTGGCGGTGGCGCCATTGCACTTACGGCAAACGTTTCAAACCGAGCCGAAGTTCGTACAGCTTTCGAAAAGTTTGTTGGTTGGGCAGGAAAACTGGATGTCCTATTCAATAACGCTGGTTTTAACAAGCCAATGCCGTTCTTGGAAGTAACAGAAGAGAATTGGCACGCAATCATGGATGTAAATGGTCTTGGTGTTCTTATCGGAATCCAAGAGGGCGCAAAGTTGATGATTCCTAATAAGTCAGGAAAGATCATCAATACAGCCTCAATTGCCGGTCGTCAGGGTTATCCATCATTTGCTCCGTATTGCGCCAGTAAATTCGCAGTAAATGCGCTTACTCAAGCGGGTGCACGAGGACTTGCCGAGCACAACATCACAGTTAATTCATTCTCTCCAGGAGTTGTTTCAACACCACTCTGGGACGGGCTCAATAAAGATTTGTACGCAATGGGGGAAGCAAAGACTCCAGACTCAGCAATTGATGAATTCGGTGCGGGAATTCTTAGAGGTCATGCTGCGGCTCCAGAAGAATTGGCGGGGACAGCGGTCTTTCTCGCTAGCAAGGATTCAGACTATATGACCGGCCAAACAATAATGATCGACGGTGGGATGGTGCTCCTCTAATGAAAGCTCTTCAATTTATGTCTCCAAATGTTATGTCAGTCAATAACATTGACATTCCCAAGATTGCAGAAGATGAAGTTCTTCTAGCGAGCCGCGCAGTCGGTATCTGCCATTCAGATATTGAACTTCTAGAAGGTCGCTACATCATTCCCTTTAAGTATCCAGTGATTCCTGGCCATGAGTGGACCGGGGAAGTGATGGAAGTCGGCAAAAAAGTTACGACACTCAAAGCTGGAGATCGAGTCGTTGGTGAGTGCGTTATTGGTCAAGAGCATTTTGGTTTCAGCATCAGCGGTGCGATGGCTGACTACTTTGTTGCAAAAGCCGATTGGCTCCACAAAATTCCGGAAAATCTTTCGTATACACAAGGCGCGCTTGTAGAACCATTTAGTTGTGGTTATTACGCGACTGTCCGCGCTGACAATCTAGATGGCAGCGACACTGTTGTTGTGTTCGGTGCAGGACCTATCGGACTTGGCGTTATCGCAGCAAGTGCTGCAAAGCGTGCTCGCGTTATTGTTGTCGAACCATCTGCTGCTCGTGCACAAGTTGCGCTCAGTCTTGGAGCTGAAGATATTGTCGATCCAACAAAGGGATCTGTTGCAGATCAGGTTATGGCGCTCACCCAGGGACAGGGTGCATCTGTCGTTATTGATGCAAGCGGGCGACCAGATGCCATGTCAGCAACCCTTGAAGTTGCTGGTTTTCGTGCTCGAATCGTGATTATTGGTATCAGTGTTGGTGGAAGTGCACCAACGCAAATGGGCCTTATCCAGTCCAAAGAACTCCAAGTCCGCGGAATCATCGGTTCACCAGGTGTATGGCCACAAACCATTAAATTCCTTGCCCGAACAAATATTGATCTGTCGAAGCTTGTTACTTCTACATTTGATATCAGTGAGGCAAATCTTGCCTATGACAAAGTCTTGACCGACAAGAGCCAAATTAAGGTTCACGTCACAAATAGCAAGTCATGAGCACTTCAAAAACTATGAAAGCCGCTGTTCTTCATGCTTTGGATGATTTGCGTATCGAGGATGTTTCCATTCCAACTATTGGCGATAACGACTTGTTGATCAAGGTCGCTTATAACGGTTTATGTGGATCAGATGCATCTGAATATCATAAAGCGACTTTGTTTGTTCCTTACGATAAGCCTCATCCAAACAGCAAGCATGTGGGCCCAACAATTTTGGGACATGAGTTTGTTGGAACAGTTGTTGAAGCTGGAAAAAATGTCTCCTCATTCAACGGTAAAAAAGTTGCCTGCGGTGCCGGTGTTTCTTGCGGAAATTGCAAACGTTGCAAAGAAGGACGTACGAATCTCTGTGCGCATTACTACACACTTGGTTTGAGCACACATGGTGGAATGGCGGAATTTGTATCTGCGCCAGCTAGTACATGTCTTGAAATTCCAGAAGAAATGTCCTTTGAACGTGCTGCTCTGGCTCAACCCCTTGCGGTTGGAATTCATGGAGTAAACCGCGCAGGAGTAAAAGCTGGAGACACTGTCTTTCTTCTAGGCGCCGGAGCCATCGGTGCTTTTGTTTGCGTGGCTCTTCGCAACAGAAATGTGCATGTTGTCGCCGCGGATATCTCGCAAGAGAGACTGAACCTTGTGAAAGATCTCGGCGTTGATAAAACTATATTGATTAGCAAAGATGCATCAATCCAGGAGCTCAAAGAACAATTCGGGGTGCAAGCTGATGTTGTATTTGAAACATCTGGCGCACCTGGAGGGGTGGCAAAAGCAGTAGCACTCACTCTTTCGGGAGGTACCGCAATGCTTTTAGGGCTCAATAAGACTCCTCAAGAACTTGTGTTTTCTGATCCTGTTTTACGCGAAGTCACTCTTCAGACAACAGTTGCACACGTGTGCATGGATGATATTCCCGAAGCACTTGAACTTCTTGCCGACGGAACTGTTGCAAATCTTCTGAGCGGTGAAACTTTCAAATTAGAAGATTCCCAAGCTGCATTTGATTTACTCCTAAGTGGCACATCTCAGGGAAAAATTTTGATTGGAAACGGATGACGAACGTACTTATTGTTGGCGCAGGCAAGATGGGTTCAGCTATTGCCAAGGAACTTGCTGCAGATGGTGTTTCAGTCACGATGTGGAACCGCACAGCTGAAAAGCTTGAAGCGTTAAAAGTAGAAATCACAGCACCCTCATTTAATACCTCAACAGATCTTAAGACTGCAGTACCTTCGGCCGATATCATCATCACATTTTTAACATCCGGCACAATCGTTGAAGAAGTTTTGCTTGCTCCGGGATTGCTTGAGGCGTGCAAGAAATCAGCAATCATCGTAGATATGAGTACAAGTGGCGTTGACACTCCGCACATTCTTAAGAAAGCTATCGCGGCTGTAGGACTCCGCTATGTTGACGCTCCAGTTTCCGGAAGCATGGCAACTATCGCTTCGCATCAATTGTTAGTAATGGCAAGTGGAGACGCGAGCGCAATCGAGGAAGTAACTCCAACTTTGATGAAGTTCTCAAAGAAAGTGGCAAACCTTGGCGCCGCCGGAAACGGCCAAGTGATGAAATTGGCAGTAAACCTAATTGTTCATACCTTGAATGCTGCAATCGCTGAGTCACTCGCGATCGCGACGGCAGGGGGCATTTCTATCGATGCTGCATACGACATTCTTGAAGAGAGCGTGGTCGCCGCGCCATTCCTTAAGTACAAGCGGGGGGCCTTCACCAATCCTGACGTGCCAGTAGCGATGCGGATTGACACTGTCCTCAAGGACATGAATCTCATCTCAGCCCTCGGTGATCGACTCGGGCTTCCACTGGTTTCTACGCCTGCCGTGCAAGAGGCTTATGCGCAAGCGGTTGCCCAGGGGCTATCGGCCAAAGATATGGCCAGGTTACTTGAGACCTTCCAGAAGTAACTTAAGCGTCACTTCAATCCCCCGCTTCTGAAAACTGTTATCTAAGCGTTATCTAAGCGTTATCTAAATCCCTTGTGGGTTCTGGGGAGCCATGTGTACAGTCACACTTCACAGCAAGACCTGGAAAGGTGAACATGAGTTCCTCAGAAGTTCGTGATGTGAAGCGCTCTGCACGTTTGCAGGTTTCGCGCGGGATGAAGACTGTCTTAGCGGGCGTCGTCATTCTTTATATCGCGAGTGCGATTCTTGCCCCAACAAGTGTCAGCAAAGTTGCTCAAATGGGAATGCTTCCATTTGCTGCATGTCTTGCAATTGTTGGTCTTGGCCAGACACTTGTCATTCAACAAGGTGGAATTGATCTTTCTGTTGCAGGCGCTGTTTCACTTACCGTTGTTATTGTTACATGGGGCCCTGATCGACATGACAACCGCTTAATTCCAGCGGTCATAGCTGCATTTGCTGCGGCAATTATTACAGGATTCATTAACGGAGCGCTTGTTACAAAGACAAAGCTCAACTCTATCGTTGCAACACTTGGCGTTAACTCACTCCTGTATGGCGTGATGATGGCGCTTTCTGGTGGAAGCCCTCGCCGTACAACAGAGCGACTATCTCATTTCACCAACAACAAGACTTTTGGTCTACAACATTCAGTTTATATTGGAATTATTGCCGCGATTATCGTCACAATTTTAATTAAGCGCACAGTCATTGGTCGTCGCTTTGAAGCGGTCGGTGCTAATCCGCGTGCAGCGTTAGCGACTGGTCTTAAAGTTGGTCGCTACCAAATCGGTGCTTATGTCTCTGCGCAAATCTTGTACTGTCTTGCTGGCATAGTGCTTGGTGGAGTTATTTCGCAACCAACTGCCTACCAAGGCGATGACTACGTACTTCCTTCTGTGGCAATTGTAGTTCTCGGTGGCACCTCACTTCTTGGAGGCCGTGGATTCCCTGCAGCTTCAGCTCTTGCTGCGTTATTTTTAAAACAACTTGACATGTTTGTGCTTTCACTTGGAGTGCCGTACGGCGTTCGCACAATCGTCATCTCGATTTCTTTAATGCTCGGTATCGCGCTGTATGCAGTGAATTGGAGATCAATTCGCTCGAAATTCAGCGTAAAAGGCAGAGAACTTCAGGCTGCCTAAAACAGGTTTCGGGATCGCAAGATCGCCGAAAGTGCGTCAATATTTGCCGCACAACTAGGAAAGGAAATAACTTGATACGCTTCAAATCTCGAGCCGCTGTAGTCGCGAGTGTCATCAGTGTTGCGGCATTAACAATCGCAACCAGCGTGGTCGCTACTTCTGCAAGTAGCGCTGCTGGTGTCCCTTCATGGTGCGGCCCTAAGAAAATTACTATGGGATTCACTGATGGTTTCGGTGGAAACTCATGGCGTCTAGTAACAACTGCTGCAGTACGTGAAGAAGTTAAGCTTTGCCCAAGCGTTACAAAGCTTTACTACGCAGATGGCCAAGGAAAGACAGATAAAGCAATTTCAGACATTAAAGGAATGGTTGCTAAGGGCGTAAAGGCTCTTGTTGTATTCCCTGATGCTGGACAAGCAATGCTTCCTGCACTTCGTTCAGCTTACAAAGCTGGCGTTGTAACAGTCCCTTACCGCGTATGGGCTGGCGGAACTGCTGGTAAGGATTACAACCTATTCATAGGTTCTGATTTCGTGCTTGCTGGAAAGCTATGGGGCGAATGGATTAAGAAGAATCTTCCAAACGGTGGAAATATTCTTTCTCTCTCAGGTCCTGCAGGTAACAGCCAAGGCGCAGACGAGGCTAAGGGCCTACAAAGCGTTCTAGGCGGCGATCCTAAGTACAAGTTCATTGGCGCTCAGCCATTTGAAGTTACAAACTGGGATCCAGGCAAGGCACAAGAAGTTTTGACTGCTGCTATTGCTAAGTATCCACAAATCGATGCAATCACAACTGACTTCGGTCCTTCGATTGTTTCAGCTCTACAAGCTGCAGTTGATTCAGGTTGGAAAGTTCCTGCAATCGCAGGTTCAGACGGAAACGTCTTTGGTTGCTTCTACCAAGATAACCATGCAACACAACCTAAC
>CAIKKN010000008.1 GCA_903827945.1 uncultured Actinomycetes bacterium
AAGTCCCACTAAGGCACGGGTGGTGGGCGCTGGCTTGCCTTGCCCGTCTATCGCGTATCGTTTATCGCGTATCGTCTATCGCGTATCGTCTATCGCGTATCGAACGGTCGCAAATCTCCCGTGCTAGAGTTTCGGAGTGACTTCACCTACCGCTGGTGCCCGTTTCAAGAAGGCGCTACTCGAAGAATCTCCTTTGCAAGTCATTGGCACAATCAACGCGAATCACGCACTTCTCGCTAAGCGAGCCGGATATAAGGCAATTTATTTATCAGGCGGTGGAGTAGCAGCAGGTTCTCTTGGGGTTCCTGATTTGGGTATTTCGGGCCTTGAAGATGTACTGATTGATATTCGTCGCATCACCGATGTATGCGATCTGCCATTAATGGTTGATGTCGATACAGGCTTTGGAGCGTCAGCCTTCAATATCGCCCGTACTGTTCGCGCAGTTATCAAAGCTGGCGCTGGTGCGCTTCATATTGAAGATCAGGTCGGTGCAAAACGTTGTGGCCATCGCCCAAATAAAGAACTTGTTACAAAAGCTGAAATGGTTGACCGCATTAAAGCTGCAGTGGATGCTCGAACCGATCCTGATTTCACCATCATGGCTCGAACCGATTCGCTAGCAGTTGAGGGAATTGAAGCAGCAATTGATCGCGCTGGCGCATTTATTGAAGCAGGAGCAGATGCGCTCTTTCCAGAAGCAATTCGAGATCTTGAGACGTATAAGAAATTTACCGATGCATTCGATGTCCCAATTCTGGCTAACATAACTGAGTTTGGGCTTTCACCATTATTTACCGTGGATGAGCTTGCAAGCGTTGGCATCGATATAGTCCTATACCCCCTCTCGGCCTTCCGCGCGATGAATAAAGCCGCCGAAGAGGTGTACCGAGTAATTCGTAAAGAAGGAACACAGAAATCGGTAGTGGATCATATGCAAACTCGAGATGAGCTATATCAAAGTATTAATTACTACGACTATGAGAATGCGTTAGATAAATTTTTGAAAGATGGAGAAACGTAATGAGTGAAGAAAAGATAATCACAGAATTTAAGCCTAAGAAATCAGTCGCACTTTCTGGCGTCACTGCTGGCAATACCGCGCTGTGCTCAGTAGGCAAGTCTGGAAATGACCTACATTATCGAGGCTATGACATTGCGGATTTAGCGGCCAACTGTGAATTTGAGGAAGTTGCGCATCTACTGATTCACGGCAAACTTCCTAACGTTGTAGAGCTTGCTGCTTATAAGAAGAAATTAAAGTCATTACGTGGATTGCCAACTCATCTCAAAGCAGTATTAGAGCAACTTCCAGCATCTGCTCATCCCATGGACATCATGCGCACTGGCGTTTCAGCTCTTGGGTGTATCGATCCAGAAGGAGCATCGCATTCTGAGGTACAGGCGCGTGAAATTGCTGATCGACTAATTGCTTGTTTACCATCAGTGCTGTTGTACTGGTATCACTTTGCTAATAGCGCAAAGCGAATCGAAGTCGAGACCGATGATGATTCGATTGGTGGACATTTCCTCCACCTGTTGCATGGTTCTAAGCAGAGCGAGCTATGGGAAAAAGCGATGCACGCATCTCTTATTTTGTACGCTGAGCACGAATTTAACGCATCTACATTTACTGGCCGAGTGATAGCTGGAACAGGCTCAGATATTTTCTCAGCAATTACAGGAGCAATCGGGGCACTTCGCGGACCAAAACATGGTGGTGCGAATGAGGTAGCACTTGAAATTCAAAGGAGATACAGCAGTGCCGATGAAGCTGAAAAAGATATTCGTGCGCGCGTTGAAGCTAAAGAAGTTGTGATTGGCTTCGGACATCCAGTTTATACAATTTCAGATCCGCGTAATCCAATTATTAAAGCCGTAGCTAAATCGGTCTCAGAAGATAAGGGCGATATGGCTCTTTTTGAAATTGCTGAGCGGATCGAGTCCGTTATGTGGGATGCGAAGAAAATGTTTCCAAATCTTGACTGGTTCTCGGCTGTTGCATACGAGAAGATGAATATTCCAATGCTCTTTTTTACTCCAATATTTGTCATTGCTCGCACAACGGGCTGGTCTGCGCACATCATTGAGCAGAGAATTGATAACAAAATTATTCGACCAAGTGCAAACTACACGGGTCCAGAAGACCTTGCCTTTGTATCAATCGAAAATCGGTAATCGCTCAAGTCCATATCGCTCAAGCAAGTAAGGAAGTAACACAACTATGTCATCAGCCATAACCAAAGTTAATCAAGAATACGATCCAGAGATCTCAGCTATTGTCGACTACGTCTTAGATTATCGAATTACATCTGATGTAGCTTATGAAACAGCATGGAATTGCTTTCTTGACACTTTAGGTTGCGGATTAGAAGCACTTGAATATCGCGAATGCCGCAAGATGCTTGGACCAGTTGTTCCTGGCGTGACTATCGCGAATGGAGTTCGTGTTCCTGGAACAAACTTTGAGCTAGACCCTGTTCAGGGCGCATTTAATATTGGCGCGATGATCCGCTGGTTAGATTTTAATGACACATGGTTAGCCGCTGAGTGGGGACATCCTTCGGATAATTTAGGTGGAATTCTTGCAGTTGCTGACTATCTTTCACGTGTTTCCGTCTCGCAAGGTGGCAAATCGCTCACCATAAAAGATGTATTAACAGGAATGATTAAAGCCCACGAAATACAGGGATGTATTGCACTTGAAAATTCATTTAATAAAGTCGGCATAGATCACGTTGTACTAGTAAAAGTCGCATCCACTGCTGTTGTTTCGCAAATGATGGGACTAACACGTGAGCAAACGCTTGCTGCAGTCTCCCTTGCCTGGGTTGATGGCCAATCACTTCGTACCTATCGCCACTATCCAAATGCTGGTTCTCGTAAATCTTGGGCAGCAGGCGATGCCACCTCACGCGCCGTGCGATTAGCTCTGATTGCTAAGACTGGTGAAATGGGTTACCCAACAGCACTCTCTGCGAAAACCTGGGGTTTTTATGACGCTTCATTCCGCGGAAATTCCTTTAAGTTTCAGCGCGCCTATGGCTCGTATGTAATGGAGAACGTACTTTTTAAAATCTCATTTCCAGCAGAATTTCATTCACAAACTGGTGTTGAAGCGGCAATGACAATTCACAAAAAGATGATTGAGCTAGGTAAAACATCAGAAGACATCAAGAGTGTTTCAATTCGCACTCATGAAGCGTGCATCCGAATAATTGATAAACAAGGCCCACTTAATAATCCGGCCGATCGTGATCACTGTATTCAATACATGGTTGCAGTTCCGCTCATCTTTGGTCGCTTAACAGCCCGTGATTATGAAGATGATGTCGCAGCCGATGCTCGCATTGATGTCCTGCGTGAGAAAATTACCTGCGTTGAAGATACAACCTTTACTGCTGACTATCATGATCCAGAGAAGCGATCGATTGCGAACGCTTTGACAGTCGTATTCAACGATGGAAGCGCATTAGATGAAGTTGTTGTGGAGTATCCAGTAGGGCATGCGCGCCGCCGCGTCGAAGGAATCCCACTTCTGCACGCGAAATTTAAAACCAACTTAAATCGTATCTTCAAGCAGGAACAGCAAGATGCAATATTGAAGATTTCACTTAATCGCGCCGAATTAGAAAATATGGCAGTCGTTGATTATATGGATCTATATGTAAATGAGGATTACAAACCTAATCTTTAAGAATTATTACTTAGCCAGATTTAATACATAATTTAGGGCTGGTCCTGCCAGGCGATCATGAATGTTAAAGAAAGTATCGGCAGCGGTAAAACCAGCCCAATTTTTTGGCAAGAATTCTTTTGGTAGGCCTGGATCAAAATATGGCGCATAGCGCCAGTTGGTTAATATCTTCGTATAGTCGCGAAAAGCTCGCTCTGAATCAATCGCACTTCGCCTGCTAGACCAATATGTCGCAACGGGTCGAGCCGTTTTTGTAAATGATTTGTAGACCTCTTGAATTCCGTCAAGATCCCACCAATTAGCCACGGCAGCTTGCGTGGGCGTAAAAGCCAAATGTTCGGCGGAAAAAATGTTCATATATTTTTCAGCGTTGAGTGATCGCACAAGTGCAATTGCATCATCGGTTAGTTGCCGAGGCGCTATCCATAAGCCACCGGTGACCTGAGCGAAGCCGATGCGTACTAAGCGAGAGCGCAGCTTGTAGCGAACCTCGCGCATATCTTCGGGAATAGAAAACGCGATAAGAATCCATCCAAGATTTACAGGGGATTCACGCCGACGAAAGAAGCGTGCATCTCCTTGGTCAAATGTCTTCCACATTTGTGGACTCACGGAATAGCCGACTACTCCATTGTGCTTCTTCGAGATCAGAATATCTCGACGCTTAAATCGAGCCAGCGCGCTTCTTGCTGCATCTTCTTGGACTTCAAGTACATCACATAATTGGATTATTGAATTTGCAGAAAACCAACCCCCATTATTGCGGCTAAATGCTGCGTAAATTGTGAAAATCAGAGATTGTGGACGGGCTGACCTATCAACCAAATCACGGGCTTCGCCAGTAAAGATGCTATCCATGCGACAAATGCTAGTGTGAGCATCTTAGAAAGCAAAGAGCATTGCCATTTTATTAGTTTCCTAACTGCAGCGAAAGGTCCATCATGAATGGGGCATTTGTAGAGAAGGTTCGATTGCTTGAATGGATGGAAACCGATGCTGCTGGACATCAGCACTACACATCAGTCTTTCGCTGGGTTGAAGAATGTGAATCAGCTCTGTATCGCAAGTTAGAACTTCCTTCAACTCTCTTTGGTCAAATTCCTCGCGTGAAAGTAGCGATGGAATATAAAAGGCGAATTTATTTTGGTGAAGAAATAAGAACCCGTTTGCAAGTTATGCGAGTAGGCACTAGCTCACTAGAACTAGGGTTTACTGCACACGTTGATGGTGAGTTAGCGGCCGAAGGTACGTATGTCATTGTTCACGCACCAGTAATTAATGAAGGATCAAAGCCTTGGCCAGAGAAATGGCGCAAAGCATTTTTAAGTAATTAATTACTTAATTAATTTAGAAACCATCAATCCACTGCCCCCACCAACTCCACCACCGGGCCATGTGCCAGATCCACAAATAAACAAGGATTTAATTGGTGTGCGATGCCTGATCCAACCTGGAGTTGGACGCAAAAAGAAAAATTGCGCTGGATGGTGACTTCCACCCAGAGAGTCGCCCTTGATCAGATTTGGGTTGTAGCGTTCTAAATCGACAGGCGAGAGAACTTTGCGAGACAAGATTAATTGCTTTAAACCTGGAGCGTATTTTTCTAGATTTTCAATGATGCGGTCTGCATATTGTTCTGAGATCTCATCCCAATTTTTACCGCTGATGACACCAGAAGCATCACCGCGAATCTCTAATGGCAGAACGCGTACTTGTATCCATAAGACATGTTTGCCGGCAGGAGCGCGAGTTGGATCACTCACGGTCGGTTGCCCAATGACTAGTGCTGGAGTAGTAGGAAGCATTCCACCAGCAGCATGGGCATAGGTGAGCGCTAAATCATCGATGTATGGGGCAATATGAACGTAATTGAATTCTTTTGCTGCGGGATCAATCCACTCAGGAAGTTGGTCTAGCGCAAGATGAATCATCATGGTGCCAAGCCCGGGGCGGAAATTGTTCAGCTCTTTCGTTTCGGGGGCTTCATGTAGCAGATTCGGGAGGAGTGCTGGGTTTACGTTTGCAATAACGTTCTTAGCCATAATTCGCTCACCAGTTGAGGTCAGCACGCCAACTGCTTTATTAGACTCAACGAGAATTTCAGTAACCCTGACACCGCTACGAAGTTGACCGTTATTCTTTTCAATAACTTTAACAAGAGAATTGATAAGTGTGTTTGCCCCGCCCTTCCCAAGCACCATTCCAAACTCTTGGCCCCCAATAGATTCTAAGAAGGAGAAGAGCGCGCCACCTGAAATATCTGGACCATAGTCAAGATGCATACCCCAAATCGCAGCGAGTGCTTTAGTTTCGGGATGTTCGAAGTGCTCTTCGGTAAACGCCCTACTTGATTGCAACAACAATCGAATGAGATTAAGTGTTTCCTCGGTTCCAATTTTCCGCCAAGTCTTAAAGAGGGATTTCAGCGCTGCGAAGGAGGGAAGCTCTGTGCCCAGAATTGGAAATAAGTGCGGAGCTAGTTGACCGAGTTTATTTGTGAGTTCTTTCCAGGACTCCACATCTTCTGGAGCAACGCGCGCCAAAGTTTCAAGATTTTTCTGGCGATCCATGGTGATGCCGATCATTTTTCCATCAGGGAATAGCGAGCAATAGGGTTTATCCGATGGGACAAATTCAAGTCCAGCTGAAATCAAGTCATCTTTTAGTGAGGCCATCACGCCTCCGCCTGCAAACAGACTGAGGTTTGTCGCAAATAGGTCATGCTTGAAACCGGGCAAAGTTATTTCTTCAGTGCGGACAGCACCTCCAAATGCGTCGGCCTGTTCTAGGACGAGTACCTTTTTTCCCTGTTTACTTAAGAGTGCGCCAGCAGATAGGCCATTGATCCCAGAGCCAATAATCAGAACGTCGGTCATTCCCAAATCCTCTCACGAGGCGATAGGTTTACAACATAAGAGTTACTTATGGATGCTAGTGAAAGTTAGTGGAGGTTAGTAGTGAACCGCAGTGATGTCATAATCGTCGGAAGTGGAATAAATGCTTTAGTGGCCGCAGCTATTTTGGCGAAGTCAGGGAAGAAAGTCCTGATATGTGAAAGAAATAACGTGCCAGGCGGTGCTATTAAGACAGTTACAGATGCGACACTTCCCGGTTTTACACATGAGCTACTTTCAAGCTGGCACCCACTTTTTGTCGGTGGGCCTGCCTACGCCGAGCTGAAATCAGATCTTGAAGCGCAAGGATTGGTTTATAAAAATACCCAGAAACCAACAGGCGTGGTCTGCCAAGGAGGCAGCGCGATACTTTCAACCGACTTAGCGGCAACAGCAGCAGAATTTGCTCGCCTGGGTGATGGCGAAGCTTGGACTGCAATGCTCAATGAGTTTTTGGGCAAGATTGATTTAGCATTTGGTTTGTTAGGCGCAGACTTATGGCGAGCAAATTCGCTTAAGCTACTTCGCACTGCGCGCAAGCGTTTTGGTAACCGGGGACTAGTTGCAACAGGAGCTGAACTTCTTGAGCCTGCCTCTCCGTGGCTTGATCGCACTTTTACCTCGCCAGTGAGTAAAGCGCTTTTAGCTCCATGGGCGCTTCACAATGGACTTGGCCCAGATGATGCAAGTAGTGCATTTATTACTAAAGTCATTGGAGCCGCTGTTGCGCTCGGTGGAATGCCAGTTCCGGTCGGTGGCGGAATCAAACTTGTTGATGCACTACTTGGAATAATTAAGAATCACGGCGGAGAAATTTTGACTAACGCTGATGTCGTGAAGATAAATGTTTCAGGCGGTCGGGCAACCGGAGTTCGCCTCGCAGATGGCCGAGAATTTATTGCGGCTAAATCAGTTATTGCCTCATCTACACCACAAGGACTTTATGAAGGCTTACTGAAGGGCGAAGATCTTCCAATCGAGACTACTAAAGCTGCGGATGCATTTAGATATGGCCGAGCAGCTATACAAATACATCTAGCGCTCTCTGAGCCACCAGTCTGGAAAGCAGATGCGGGACTTAAAGATGTTGCGATTGTTCACGTTCTCGACGGAATGAACTCGCTATCAGAATCTGTAAATGCAGCTAATCGAGGATATCTGCCGAGTCGTCCAACCATCGTTGTTGGGCAACCTACCAGCGTTGATCCTTCTCGCGCACCCGAGGGAAAATTTATTTTGTGGTTACAGCTTCAAGAAAATCCTCAAAAAATTCTCGGCGACCTTGCTGGTGAAATTGCTGCAGGAGATGGCACCTGGAACGATGAAAGACTCAATGCATACGCCGACCGAGTAATTGATCAGCTATCTGAGCAGATTACAAACTTAAGAGAAGCAACGCTTGCCAAAGTCGTTTTAGGGCCAAAGCAAATTGAAGATATGAATAAAAACCTAGTTGGCGGAGATCCGTATGCTGGAGATTGTCGTATCGATCAATACGCAGTCTGGCGGCCACTTGCAAGTGCAACGGGGCACAAGACTCCGATTAAAGATTTGTGGCATATCGGAGCTTCAACGCATCCCGGCCCAGGACTTGGCGGAGGGTCTGGATATCTTGTGGCAAAGCGTCTCACCAAGAAGAAATTTTTAAGAAGATAGAGAAATTAGATATAAAAAAGCGGGCCAGATAAACTCTGGCCCGCTTTTTTACTACTTTTTATTTCTGAATAAGTGCCAATACGCGACATGGACTTCCAGATCCACCAACAATCTTGAGTGGAGCAGCAATAACAATTGCGCCTTGCGCTGGTAGCTTGTCAAGATTACGGAGCTGAGTTAAGCCGTACTTGTTATTTCCCATCAACATATTGTGACAAGGAAATGGAACTGAGAGGCTAAATCCAGCGCCCGCATCAATTCCGACAGTTTCTACTCCAAGACCAAGCACATCGCGCTTTGTACCAAGGAGGTCTGCTGCTTCAACTGTTAGGCCAGGTGTGTGCGGACCATTTTCATCGGCGTTAGCAAATGCCTTTGGATCATCGCCAAACTTTGACCAACCAGTACGGAAGAGAACCCATGCGCCTTTTGGAATTGCGCCATGCTCTTTCTCCCAAGCTTCGATGTGTGAAACATCTAGAAGGAAATCTGGATTTGCTTGCGCTTCTTTTACGAAATCGAGTACTACTGCCGGTCCGATGAGGCGGCTGGCAGGTACTGAAGCAACGTCGTCAAGATCCTTTCCGGTGATCCAGTGATTAGGTGCATCAAAGTGTGTACCTGTGTGCTCGCCTGTGTGGAAGTTATTCCAATACCAAGCTGGACCCTTCTCATCGTAATGAGAAATTTCTTCTAATTTGAATGTTGCGGTCTGGCCAAATTCAGGCGGTAAATTTAAAATTGGTGTTTCAGAATGCAATGGTGAAGTCAGGTCGAGGACCTGAACTGCGCCAGATGCAAGCTCATTAGCAAGGGCGGTTAGATTGGCCATGCAGTGTCTCCTTATAGCTAGATCTAGATAGAGGTGGGGCTAGCGGCTGAGATTAACGCGGATTGGCCGACTCTTCTAGCCCCCACCTAAAGCGAGTGTGACGAATGTGACGGTCGTCAATAATAGGCACGGCGTATTTAAGGCCACAATCGGTGGACACGCTTAGGTGCTGATGGCACAATTACCGAAGCGTTGTCCTCAATTGCAAAGTGACTTGGAGTCCCATGGCTGAGCGTTCGTTTGCAGCAGAAGTTGAAAAGCTACGTGTAGGTGCCGGCGAAGAATTTTTGGGCGAAGGAATTCTTGCAGTGACTAAGGCCCTGCTCCAATCTGGAGTTGCGTATGTGGGCGGATACCAAGGCGCTCCTATTTCGCACTTGATGGATGTATTGGGCGATGCCAAAGAAATTTTAGATGAACTTGGAATTCATTTTGAGAACAGTGCGTCAGAGGCAACTGCTGCAGCGTCGCTTGCTGCTTCAGTGCATTATCCACTGCGCGGTGCGGTAACTTTTAAATCAACCGTTGGTACCAATGTTGCGTCGGACGCTCTTGCCAATTTATCTTCTGGTGGAGTAACGGGCGGTGCACTCATTATTGTTGGTGAGGATTACGGCGAAGGCTCTTCCATTATGCAAGAGCGCTCACACGCGTTTGCTATGAAGTCGCAAATCTGGCTTATGGATCCTCGTCCAAATCTCACTGCAATTGTTGATTCTGTCGAATCTGGTTTTCAACTATCAGAAGCTTCCAATACTCCTGTCATGTTGCAACTTCGTCTGCGTTCATGCCATTTACATGGTCGTTTTGTTGCCAAAGATAATGTCCGCTCAAAATTCACTTTGAAAGAAGCACTTGAGCAACCACGTCGTGCGACTGATCGAATTGTGTTGCCTCCATCTAGTTTCCTTCATGAGCAGGAAAAAATAAATACGCGTTGGCCGCAAGCCGTTAAATACATTAAGGAAAATAAACTTAATGAAGTCTTCTCCGATGGCACCCAAGATTTCGGAATTATTATGCAAGGCGGTCTGTATAACACTGTAATCCGTGCACTTCAGCTTCTTGGGCTCTCTGATGTTTATGGCAATAGTAAGGTCCCGTTGTATATTCTTAACGTCACTTACCCAATTGTTGGCGATGAAGTAATCGAATTTGCTAAGAGTAAGAAATCAGTTCTTCTTGTTGAAGAAGGCCAGCCAGATTACATCGAGCAGAACATTCATGCAGTTCTGCGCCGTGGCGATGTGCCAACTAAATTGCACGGCAAAGATTTCTTGCCACCAGCTGGTGAATATACGCCTGCGGCGGTCGTCAAGGGACTACTTGAATTCTTACGTAAGTACGCTCCGGAATTGGTTGATGAAAATAATTTACCTGCACTAGTTCGGCCAAGTGGCGATAAGCCAAACTCGCTGACGACAACGATTCCAGCCGAAGTTGTACATGGTCGACCACCTTCATTTTGTACTGGCTGCCCAGAGCGTCCAATTTTTACGGCGCTCAAACTTGCGGAACGTGAAACAGGGAGCCATCACATAAGTGCAGATATTGGTTGCCATTTATTCTCAATCCTGCCGCCATTTAATATTGGTGCAACAACGATGGGTTACGGACTTGGTACTGCAGGAGCATCGGCACTACATGACTCATCGAGTGAAAAGAAATCTATTAGCTTTATGGGTGATGGTGGTTTCTGGCACAACGGTTTAACTAGCGGTATTGGTAATGCAGTGTTCAACGAAAGCGATGGACTAACAGTTATTGTTGACAATGCCTATAGCGCAGCTACGGGTGGACAAGATCTGCTTTCATCGACTGCTGAAAATAAGATTCGATCAACAAAACATCCTATTGAAGCTGCGGTGCGTGGCATTGGAGTCAAGTGGGTAAAGGCGGTTCATAACACATACCGCGTCTCTGAAATGCGTGACATCATGAAGGGTGCACTCACTTCCAAGGAGAGCGGCCCTAAAGTCATTATCGCGACAAGTGAATGTACGTTAAACAAACAGCGTCGTATCAAACCAGAGATGAATCGTAAGATTAAAGAAGGTAAGCGAGTTGTCCGCGAACGATTTGGGGTAGACCCAGATACCTGCACGGGTGATCACTCCTGTATTCGTATTAGCGGTTGTCCATCGCTGACTATCGCTCCTAATCCAGATCCGATGCGTAAAGACCCGATTGCACAGGTACTTGATACTTGCGTTGGATGTGGACTTTGCGGAGAAGCGGCCCATGCTGCAGTTCTGTGTCCATCTTTCTACCGTACCGAAATTATTAATAATCCTTCGATCTGGGATCGAATGAAGCTCGCTACTCGAAAGGCGATAATTTCGCGCTTACAAAATAGAATCGAATCACGCATGGCAGGGATTTATGTCTAAAACTTTTACTACCCAGACTCGTCCAATCACTATGGCGATATTGGCAATGGGCGGGGAAGGTGGCGGAGTCTTAGCCGATTGGTGTGTCGATATGGCTGAGCGCTCTGGGTACTGGGCACAAACCACATCGGTTCCAGGCGTTGCGCAGCGAACAGGCACCACTGTTTATTACCTAGAATTTTTTCCTAAGCTCAGCGGTCAAAACCAAGAACCAATTCTTAGCACCATGGCAGCGCCAGGTGAAGTCGATATCGTCATTGCTTCCGAACTTATGGAAGCGGGTCGAGCAGTTCAGCGAGGGTTTGTTTCCCCAGATGTCACCACATTTATTGCATCAACTCACCGCGTTTATTCAATGCAGGAGAAGATGGCAATGGGTGATGGGCGCGTAGATTCGCAGGTACTGATTGATTCTGCTCGCAGCGCTGCGTTAACTTTTATTGCCGCTGATTTTGCCAAAGTGGCCGAAGATGCAGGAAGTGTTATTTCTTCAGCACTTTTTGGCGCGCTTGCTGGAAGTAAGGCGCTACCTTTCAATCGCGAAGAATTTATGGGCGCGATCGAACGTGGCGGCGTGGGAGTAAAAACTTCACTACAAGCTTTTGAGCTTGGATATGCACAAGCTACTTTGGCCTTGAAGCCTCCTTCAAAGGCAGTACCCGTATCTATCGGGCTTAAACCAAAAGATGCGCCGTCTGCAAACCTCAACGCGTTAACACCAGAGGAAGAACTAGCAATCATTAATGACCCAGCTAGCGCTGTTGGTTCAAAATTAAAGAACTTAGCTGCAAGGATTAAGGACGAATTTCCAGAAGCCAGTGCGGTGATGTTAGTAAACGGCATTAAGCGTTGCGCTGATTATCAAGATATTAAATATGCGCAGGTATATCTTGATCGCTTGCTCAGCATTAATAGCGCTGAGGCTCAGTACGGCAACGGCACTGCTCAGGTTTTGAATGAAGCTGCCAGATATACCGCGCTATGGATGACGTATGAAGATACGATTAGAGTCGCGGATTTAAAAACGCGCCGATCACGCTTTGAACGTGTTGGAATAGAAGCAAAAATTAAAGATGAACAGATGATGCAAGTTCGTGAATTCCTTCACCCACAAGCTGAAGAGTTCGCTGATACTTTGCCAACACCCATTGGTAAATGGATTTTACGTACCAAGTGGGTCAATTCTCTTATTGAAGCATTTACTAGAGATGGAATCAAACTTCAAACAACTTCGGTTCATGGTTATCTAACACTTTATTTCATAGCTCGCCTGCGTAAAATTCGCCGCCGCTCTTTGCGCTTTAACCTTGAACAAGGTCGTATTGATGATTGGATTGCGATGATTAATCTCGCAATAGTCAAGAATTATCAACTAGCCTATGAAGTCGCAGAAAGTGCGAACGTAATCAAGGGATATGGCGCCACTCACCACAATGGTTGGGCTAATTTTGAATTGATTATGGAGTATGTAAAATCGAATATGAATAAGGCGGATAATTCAGACTTGGCATCCGCGGTTGCAGGATTGCGCTCAGCAGCTTTAGCTGATGAGAATGGCGCCAAGTTACGCGCCATCCTCGCTGGCTAAATGTTCTAGATTTTTATTATCCTGCTCAGCCTGCTCAGCCCGCTCAGCCTGCTCAGCTTTCGAATGCTTGCGTGATTTGCTCATAGCTCATCGCGCTCTTTGCCGCAGCAGCTACTTGCTTGTCACGTTCAATATTGCGCTCAATTTGAACCTTGGCAGAGACGTACTGCTTTGGCCATTTCACATCTTTATAGCCAATTTTTGCAGCTTCAAGCAACGTCCATGCTGGGTTAACTAGATGCATACGAGCAACGGCGCAAAGATCTGCCCGGCCTGCTGCAATGATGGTGTTGATGTTATCGGCCTCAAAAATAGCTCCAACAGCAATTGTCCGAATGCCTGCCTCGTTACGGATTTGATCTGCAAAAGGAGTTTGGAACATTCTTCCGTAAACAGGTTTTTCTTTCTTTGTTACCTGACCTGATGAGCAGTCAATCATGTCGGCCCCAGCAGCTTTAAATGCCTTTGCGATATCGACCGCATCGTCTGGAGTTATTCCACCTTCGGTCCAGTCATGTGCTGAAACTCGAACGCTAATTGGTTTTCCACTCGGCCAAACTTCTCGGACTGCCGCAAAAACCTCAAGCGGATAACGCAAACGATTTTCGAAGGAGCCACCATATTCATCAGTGCGATGGTTGGTGATAGGGGAGATGAATGAGGAAAGTAGATAACCGTGAGCTGCATGGAGTTCAAGCCAATCAAATCCGGCCTTCTCAGCTTCTTGGGTAGCGCGTACGAAATCTGCTTTAACGCGGTCCATGTCCTCGCGCGTCATTTCACGCGATGTATCTGAGACACCTTCTAGGTATTGCTCTGCGGAAGCTGAAATTAATGGCCAGCCATCTTTTTCTACTGGCTTATCGATTCCTTCCCATGCAAGTTTGGTGGAACCCTTTGCACCTGCGTGACCGATCTGTATTGCAATCTTCGCATCTGTATTTTGATGCACGAAATCAACGACTCTCTTCCAACCTTGAGTGTGTTCAGGCTTATATAGTCCTGGGCAACCTGGTGTGATTCGAGCATCTGCACTGACGCAAGTCATCTCGGTAACAACCAAGCCGGCGCCACCCATTGCGCGGGCTCCGAGATGAACAAGATGGTAATCAGCAGCCAATCCATCCACGGCTGAGTATTGCGCCATCGGAGAAACAACCACACGATTTTTTAGCACGACATCGCGGACTTTCAAAGGAGTAAACATAGGTGGAACTTCTAAATCAGGGCTTGGCACAGGCAAGCCTGCATCAGCAAAAGTTTTGGCTGTAAACCATTTATCGAATTGAGATATGTAAGCTGAATCTCGTAAGCGAAGATTTTCATGAGAGATACGCTGGCTTCGAGTAAGCAGAGAGAAATTAAATTGCTCTTCAGGAAGATGTGAATATCGCTCAATTTCTTCAAACCAGACCATTGCGTTTCTTGCTGCATTTTGGATTTTTGCAACTTCAACAGAGCGATTGGCTTGATATGAGTCAAGAACAGCCTGAATTCCCTTGCTGGAGTTATCTGCAAATGATTGTGCGAGATCAATCGCATCTTCCATCGCAAGCTTTGTGCCTGATCCAATTGAGAAGTGTGCGGTATGGGCTGCATCGCCCATAAGAATGACAGGCACTTTCTTGGAGCCAATCTCATTCCACTGAATCCAATTTTCGCAGATTACGCGTGGAAACTTAATCCAATTTGCAGATCCGCGCAGATGAGATGCATTGCTCATTAATGCTGCACCTTCTAGATCATCTGCAAAAAGATTTTCGAGAAATGCAATCGCCTCAGGTTGTTCCATTTTGTCGAGCCCAGCTTTTGCCCACACTTCTTCAGGTGTTTCTACAATAAAGGTCGAGGTATCACCATCAAATTGATAAACGTGTGCTTGGAACCAACCAAATTCAGTTTTCTTAAATATAAAAGTAAAATCTTTGAACATCTTTTTTGTACCAAGCCACACAAAGCGACATTTACGTACATCGATATCCGGTTTGAAGGTCGCCTTATACTTATCGCGTATAAAACTATTAAGTCCATCCGCAGCGATGACGATATCGGCGTCGTACTCTTTTGCAACAACTTCATCATCTTTAATGTCAGTCTCAAATAAAAGTTTTACGCCTAATCCTTCTGCACGTTCCTGCAAAATATTCAGGAGGCGTTTTCTGCCAATTCCGCAGAACCCATGCCCGCCGGAGATAAAGTTTTTGCCATTAATGCGCACATCAATGTCATCCCAATGGTTGAATGAACCAAGAATTTCTCGTGCCGTCGGTTCATCCGCGCGCACAAAGTTGCCTAACGTTGAATCCGAAAAGACCACACCCCATCCGAAAGTGTCATAGGGGCGGTTTCGCTCAATCACGGTTATTTCATGGCTTGGATCTTGCTTCTTCATAAGTATTCCGAAGTAGAGCCCAGCAGCACCGCCACCGATTGAAACAATCTTCATACAGCCTCCTTGGATTTTGCCACGACAAGATTTTTGGTGTCATGTCGAGTATTTGACTATCGTCAAGGATAAGCCTAGAGGTAAGGTAGCGCCAGTACCGACCTCGCAAAAGGAGCTTCACCTTCATGGCTGCCCAACGCTTTCTTGGAAAGACGATAATCATTACTGGTGGTGCTGGCGGAATTGGCGCAGCGATTGCGGCTGAAGTTGCGAACCAAGGTGGCCGAGTAGGAATCCTGGACACAAACCAAGGTGCGATAGATGCTGTTGTGAAGAAACTAACATCCCAAGGCGCGCAGGTTGATGCAAGGGTTGTGGATGTTCGAGATGGTCTGGCGGTAACGACGGCTATTGATGCGTTAGCACAATCCCTTGGCGGAATTAATATTCTGATTGCAGCTGCAGGAGGTTCTCTCGGCACTCCTAGGGATATGGCTGATATTACTGATGCTGATTTGGATCTTGTTATTGATGTGAATGTGAAGGGAACCTATTACTGCGCTCGCGCGGTTATTCCGCATATGAAGAAGAATCATGGCGGCTCAATTATTACCTTCTCCTCCATTGGGGGAAGAAGCGCTAGTCCTGTGACTGGGATTCCATATGCAGCAGCTAAGGCCGCGATTACTGGACTAACCCGCCGTCTTGCGAAAGAAGTTGGTGAGTTTGGAATCCGAGTCAATGCGATTGCCCCCGGGCTTTTTCTGACTGATCGATTAGCCGGAATGTTCGATGAATTGAGCGAAACTGATCGAACCGAGGTTTTGAGTGCCATTCCATTAGGTCGGATGCCAGAACTTCGAGAGTGTGTAGATCCAGTGCTTTTTCTAGCAAGCGATGAAGCGTCGTACATCACAGGGACGGTTCTCGACGTCAATGGCGGCCGCTTGATGCCTAATTAGCAACCCTAAAGTAAGTATTAATCAGGTATTACGCCTATATTAAGCGTTTTTTAGCTAGTTCAACGAGTTCAACAGCACCTCGGAGATTCATAACGTTTTGATATCATTTTATTTATCTGTGCAAATGGTATGACCAATCCTTGACGAACGATACATACACGAGTCAGAATTGCGTTCCCGGTGCCGACCAGAGCCACTATTTTTGATTAGGAGCGTTGATGTCATTCACCACTCAAATTATTCCTGGCCTAGAGGGTATGGATCACGTTGGAATAACAATTCCACACTTAGATGAGGCCGTTGCGTTTTATTCAACTTTACTTGGAGCGAAAGAGATTTTTCGCTTAGGGCCATTTGATGCTCGCGAATTTGATAAAGTCGATGGAAAAGATTGGGCAGAAGCACACGTCAACGTAGTTGATGGAAGATTTACTATTGCTATGTTGGAATATGGCAACGCAAGCCGCTTAGAGCTTTTCCAATACGACCGGCCAACAGATCGTAGAACTACACCTCCAAAGAATTCAGATCTTGGTGGGCATCACATTGCTTTTAAAGTAACAAATCTAGATGCAGTTCTTGCGCTGCGAGATAAATACTCTCTTCGATTTATGGCAGGGCCAATTGCAATCACCGAAGGTCCAGCTGCTGGGCAGCGAATCATTTATGTTCTAGATCCATGGGATAACCAGCTCGAACTCGTTGAGTACGACCGAAAATAAATATTCCCATGACAGCTAGCGTATCTATGACAAATATTTCGAAGAATTTCGATGCTGTCCGCGCGCTACAAGATGTTCACATAGATCTTTTTCCTGGTGAAGTTCATACTGTCGCAGGTGAAAATGGGTCTGGTAAGTCAACCCTACTGAAAATTCTTGCAGGCGTGATTAAGCAAGACGAAGGTCAGATCTTGATGGATGGAACCCAAGTTAATTTTCAAGGTGTTCGCGATTCAATGGCATATGGCATCACCTTGGTGAGCCAAGAACTCAGTCTTGTTCCACATTTGAGTGTGGCTGAAAACGTTTTTCTCGGTCATAACCAGACCAGAAATAAACTCGGAATAGATTGGAAAGACACAGATAAACGCGCAGTTGAGTTTCTCAAGCGCCTAAACCTGGAAGTAAATCCACGTGCGGAAGTTAGTACCTTGCCTCAGCATCACCAACAAATGGTGGAAATTGCCCGAGCAATTGCTTCTAATACAAAAGTCCTATTACTTGATGAGCCAACCTCATCCCTTGCTCCTAAAGAAGTAGAGTCCCTTTTTGCAGTTGTTCGCCAGCTTCGCGATGAAGGCGTGGCAGTCGTCATGATCTCCCACCGCATGTCTGAAATGCTCGACATTAGTGATCGCTTCACAGTCCTGCGTGACAGCAAGTTCATCGATACCAGCACTCGGGCTGGAGTGGATGAGAATTGGCTGATCGACCGAATGGTTCTTAATAAGCCCAAGAAGGCTATCCACTCGACTGAAGAATTACTAAAGACTGAAGTAGTTTTAGAAGTAAAAGGAATGACAGATCTTTTTGGGGCCTTTCAGGATGTCTCTTTTAGCCTTCACAAAGGCGAAATTGTTGGCTTGGCCGGACTTGCTGGAGCGGGACGCACTGAATTAGTAGAAGCAATCGTTGGCTTGCACCCACGCAAGGCCGGAGATGTCATTGTTGAAGGAGTGATAGTCAGTCATTCCACTCGCGCCACAATGAACGCTGGTGTTGTGCTGGTCCCAGATGATCGCCGCGCGAAATCGACAATTCGCGACATGTCTATCAGAGATAATCTCTTGTTATCTATTCATGGCCGACCACAGAAACAACGATCACGCCGCAAGGAAGAGAAAATTGTTGATGAATGGGTTTCTAAGTTTAAAATTAAAATGTCTAATCCTTATGCGCCAATTAGTTCTCTTTCGGGTGGCAACCAACAGAAAGTTGTTATTGCTCGTTGCCTGGAGACAAACCCAAAGGTTTTAATTCTCGATGAGGCGACACGCGGAATAGACTTAGGTGCAAAAGCCGAGATTTATCAAATTCTACGAGACCTTGCGAGTAAGGGATTAGCGATTCTCGTGGTTTCATCTGAACTTTCTGAGATTTTTGAAATTTCAGACCGAGTCCTGGTGATGCATGCCGGTGACTTAACTGCAAACCTAGCCCGAAAAGACATTAGTGAATCTGATGTTGTTTCCGCCGCGACTGGAGTAAGAACGTGAAACGAGTATTTAAACTTCCAAGCTTGAGCTCAATGCCGCCATGGTTTGGCTTGCTCGTTCTTGAAGTCGTGCTGATAATCGGTATGAGCATCATTCAACCAGCTTTTATCTCTAGCTCTAACCTCAGCAACATTATTCGTTCGGCTGCGATTCCAATAGTTTTAGGTATTGGAATGACTTTTACAATATTAACTGCAGGTATCGATTTATCAGTGGGTAGTGCTCTTGCATTTACTGGAATTTTGCTCTCGGGCTTCATTACTCATATGCCACGTTTTGCTGCGGTACTTCTTACGGTTATCATCGTGACTGCTGTTGTAGGAGGCATTAACGGAATTCTGATCGGAAAAATTGGCCTTAATTCATTTGTTATTACCTTGGGAACGTTGGGAATTTTCCGCGGCATCTCTTATCTTGTTACAAATGGAACTACTCGGACGATCGATACCGGCACTCTGATCAACACTTTAGGTGATGGTAACTGGGGCCCTATTCCAGGTCCTGCGGTTGTAGTCATAGTTGTTGCACTCTTGTCCGTGTGGGCACTTCGTTCGACCTACTTTGGTCGCGATGTGTATGCCGTAGGTGGAAATGAATTCGCCGCACGCCTTGCAGGCGTTTTCACCTCGCGTGTAAAACTAACGGTTTATTTTATTTCTGCAGCTTTGGCAGCACTTGCGGGAATCATGCAAGTTGGACGCCTGCAATCGGCAGCACCAACAGCCGGAGCTGGAATTGAACTTACTGTCGTAGCAGGAGTTCTGCTCGGCGGTACTCGCCTAAGCGGTGGCGTAGGAAGTATTACAGGAACAGTCATCGGGCTGCTCTTCCTACAAACCGTATCGAATTCCCTGACCATTCAGGGGGTCTCCTCATACTGGCAACAAGTTGTAACCGGTGTGTTATTAGGAGCAGCAGTTCTCTTCGATCGTATACAGGTCTCGTATGCGAGCAGAAGAAAATATCGAGAGGAAAGCAATGTCACTAAAGAATAAACTGGTAAAGGTTGTCCCCTTACTAGCAGTTGCTGCTCTTTTAGCAACAGGCTCAGTGCCTGCTAAAGCAGCTGCTTCAAAAGGACTAGTTGGATTTAGCTATCCAATTCAAGCCAACACTTATTTGAGCGCAATCGGCCAAGCGGCTGAAAAAGTTCTAACTAAAAACGGATACACAATGCTTGGTATCGATGCACAGCTCGATGGAAACAAGCAGATTTCCGATGTTGAAACAATGATCACTAAGGGTGTCAAAGCCATGATCATCTATCCACTTGATTCAAAGGGCCTTAAGCCATCACTTGATAAGGCTGCAGCTGCTGGAATTAAAGTTATTACAATGAACTACAGCACCGATGATTCACGCGCTGCACCACCATCACCAGCACTTGCTCAAGTTCAAGATGCATTTACAAGCAAGAACCTCGCAAGAGATCGTGTTGCTTACTTGCAGAAGGTTCTTCCAAATGGCGGAAACGTTCTCTATGTTGGTCTCGGCTTCCCAGTTGCTGCTCTCGAGAAGCATGCTGAATTGTTCAAGGCAGCACTTGCAAAGAGCTCAAAGTTCAAGTATCTCGGTCGCGTAGATAACCAGACCGATAACGCAGAAGGTGGCCGTCAAGCAGTTGACGCAGCACTCATCAAGTATCCAAAAATTGATGCAATCGTTGCTTACAACGATCCAACAGCTCTTGGTGCTTATTCATCAGTGAAGTCAGCTGGTAAAGCTGGAAAGATCAAGGTAATTGGTCTTCAGATGCAACCAGAAGCTGTAACTTCAATCAAGAACAACGAAATCAACGGTTCATGGGATTACAACCCAGTTCAATCTGGTATCTCACTTGCAACATTGACAGTTGATATCTTGAAGAATCACCCAAGCACAAGCTGGAGTAAGACAATCCAGACTCGCGCTGTTTTCTACGATAACTCAACAATCGCAAACTTTGTCCCATGGACAGATCGTTTGAAGGCAATTAAGTAAAAGTAATACTCAAATAAATAAGCCGGTGTGGATAATTTCCACACCGGCTTATTTACATTGAGCTGAGAAATTTTATTATTGGCGAAATTGCCCAAAATCTGGAGAGCGTTTTTCAGCGAATGCCTTTCCGCCTTCTTTTGATTCATCGGTCTGCGTGTATAGATCCAGTACATCAAAAGCTAAAGATTGAATACCGACAATATGATCCGTATCTGCATTAAATGAATGCTTCAAAGCTTTTAGGGCCGTAGGGGAGAGTGCGCAAACTTTTAGCGCCCATTCCATTGCCGCAGCCATAAGCTGATCTGGTTGAACAACTTTGTTTACTAATCCCCATCGTTCGGCAGTTTCGGCATCGTATTGTTCGCATAAAAACCAAATCTGACGAGCGCGTTTTTCTCCCACTACGCGAGCCAGATATGCACTTCCAAAACCTGCATCAAAAGAACCTACTCGAGGACCTACTTGTCCAAATTTTGCCGTACTAGATGAAATAGTCAGATCCGAGAGCACATGCAGGACATGGCCCCCACCGATTGCAAATCCGTTTACTGCGGCAATGACAGGTTTAGGAATAGAGCGGATTAATTTGTGAAGTGATTCAATCTCAAACATTCCAGTTTCTGTTTCGCCGTAGTTACCCTTTTCAGCACGTTCCTTCTGATCTCCACCGGTACAAAATGCTTTATCTCCGGCGCCCGTCAAGATTACTGCTCCGACTTTTGAGTCGACCCAAGCAGTTTTGAAAGCCGTGAGAAGTTCATCCACGGTACGTCCACGAAGGGCGTTGTAGCGATCTGGGCGATTAATAGTCAAAATTGCTACGCCCTGCTTGACCTCATACAGAACATCAGTAAATTCATTCAATGGAATCATGGCGCTACCTTATCTATTAGTTATCCATCAATTATCCATTATTTAAGCGTCTACCTTGATAGCCATTGCGACGCCGAGCCCAACGCCAATGCATGCCGCAGCAATACCAATGCCACCGCCTTGGCGCCTTAGTTCGCGGGCAGTTTCAATAATTACTCGAGACGCTGATGCGCCAACGGGATGTCCAATCGCAATGGCCCCACCGTTAATATTTACTTTTTCTAAAGGAATCTCAGGCATTTCATGCAAGACTGTCAAAACCATCGAAGCAAATGCCTCATTAATCTCCCAAACTTTAATATCCGATGCTTGAAGATTGAGTTTTGCAAGTAACTGGCGAATTGCAAAGACAGGAGCAAGTGAGAACTGTTCAGGTTCGGTGGCAACAACGCGCGCAGCAAGAATGGTTCCAATGGGATCTAGGCCCATATCTTTGGCAATCAGATGCGATGTCAGTAGAGCTGCAACGCTTCCATCGTTGAGCGGTGATGAGTTACCTGCTGTACCAGCGCCACCTTCTGAAAAGGCCGATGGAAGCGCAGCTAATTTCTCGATTGAACTATCAGCCCTGATGCTTTCATCGCGAGTGACGCTGTTAAATGGAATAACCCAATCAGTATGAATTCCCCGATCCCAAGCTGCATTGGCTCTTTGATGTGATCGATAAGCCCACTCATCTTGTTGCTCACGTGAAATGTTGAGTTTCTCTGCAACGAGCTCTGAACATCTGCCCAAACTTGCAACCCAGTGAGCCGGGAACTGTGGATTTACCATGCGCCATCCAACGGTGCTCTGATTGTATATAGGGTTGTATTCAGGATTAGTTGGCTTTTCTTTACTTGTACGTTCGACTATCCATGGCGCGCGACTCATCGACTCGACGCCGCCAGCAACGATGAATTGCGCGTCTGCGGATCTAATAGCGCGCGAAGCTTGAATAAATGATTCTGCCCCAGATCCGCAAAGTCGATTTAAGGTAACACCAGGAATAGATGTTGGATATCCAGCTAGAAGCGCGCCCATTCTTGCAACGTTTCGGTTATCTTCTCCGGCTCCATTGGAATCTCCAATAATTACATCATCAATTTTTTTAAGGTCAAGTGATGGAGTTCTGGAAGCAAGTGATTTTAAGGAAGTGGCAAGTAAATCATCGGGACGGGTTGTAGATAGACCACCAAAATATCGACCAAAAGGGGTTCGGACTGCGTTGACGATAACGACGTCAGGGGTTGTCATATAGCGTATTATTGTCTATCGTTAGAAAAACGCACTATACATTTCCGCACATTTTGTTGGGAAATAGAACCCGAGATGGAGTGACAATCCTTATGGCAGCTCCGCTTCGTATATTGGTGACAGGCGCAGGGCGAGGCATCGGACGTTCCATTGCGATAAAGCTCTTGGAGCAAGGCCATCTAGTTGCTTTGTGTGCTCGCACAACTTCAGATTTAGAATCAGCTGTTGAAGGTCGCAGCGATGGGTACCTCATCATCGACAAAGATGTGCTTTTACCGGGTGCGCCAGAATCCATTGTTAATGATGTAGTTAAAGCGTGGGGCGGGCTTGATGTTCTCATCCTTAATGCTGGCGATGGAGTAAGCCTGCCACTAGATAAAACTACCGACGAAGCCTGGGATCACATGCTGGCCCTTAACGCAACCGCTCCCTTTAAATTTATGCGTGCTGCTGTTCCAGTAATGAAAGAAGAAAAAGCTGGAAATATTATCGTTATTGCTAGCAAAGCTGGATTGATAGGCCAGCCAAATGTTTCTGCATACACCGCTGCTAAACATGCAGTTGTTGGCTTGGTTCGTTCGGCCGCTACTGAACTCGCCAAGTACTCCATTACCGTGAATGCGATTTGTCCTGATTTCGTAGATACACCCATGACCCAGCGCTCATTAACGTTAGCTGCGCAGCGAACCAGCAAGAGTTTAGAAGTAGTGCGAGAAGCTCTTGAATCTAAGTTAGCTGGAAATAGATTTCTTACCCCAGAGGAAGTAGCAGATGCTGCTATTTCATTTATTGGTAAGAGTGAAACTGGGGTAACTCAAATTCTTGAAGGAGGAAATTAAAGTGTCAATCGAAAAGTTCAATCCAGATTCCCTTGCCGCGCCAATTGGTTTTTCGCATGCAGTCATTGGTGAGGGTAAATTTATTTACTTAGCCGGTCAGACTGCGCTAAGTAAGGAAGGCGTCATAGTCGGCTCTAATATTGTCGAGCAATTTGAAAAAGCACTTTCGAGCTTATGCGTGTCGCTAAAAGCGGCCGGGGGAACGCCAGCAGATTTAGTAAAAATAACTATCTATTCGGTGGACCCAGAAAATTATCGTTCGAATTCGAGGGAAATTGGGAAAGTTTGGCAGAGTTTATTAGGTAAGAATTTTCCAGCGATGACTCTTATCGGAGTAACCCGACTGTGGGATATAGAAGCACTTGTAGAAATCGAAGGAGTTGCCTGTATCTCATGAGAGACCTCTCGGTCCTTTGGTCAGCACAATCCATCGCCGTAATTGGTGCGACAGAACGATCTGGCGCAATGGGTCGCGCTCCCATCGAGTACTTACAGAAATACGGATTTAAAGGGAAGGTTTTCCCGATCAATCCCAAAGGCGGCACAATTTTAGGTTTGCAAGCCTATCCACGTATTACCGATGTAAATCAAAAAATCGATCTAGCTCTCATCATGGTTCCAGCGCCACTCGTTGAAGAATCATTAACACAATGTGGTGAAGCTGGAGTATCTGTTGTCATTGTTATGTCTTCGGGCTTCGCTGAAGCTGATAGTGATGGAGCGGTTGCACAAATTCGTTTAGTAGAAATCGCGCGCAACTTCGGCATGCGTATGGTTGGTCCAAATTGCATTGGAACTGTGGGCGCAGCAACTGGTTTAGTTGCATCCTTTTCACCAGTCTTTTCGGGGCCTGCCACTCGCGTTGAAGCAGGTTCAGTGGCATTAGTAAGTCAATCCGGCGCGCTTGGATATGGAATGTACTCCCTAGGTATGGATGCTGGAGTTCCGATCGGACAAGTAATTACTACCGGAAATGAAGCAGATGTAACCGCAATCGAAGTCGCAACTTCACTTGCGAATGATCCAGCAGTCTCAGCCATTCTTTTATATACAGAATCTCTCTCGGATATCGATGCCCTAGATATTGTATCTAGCAAGAAACCTACAGCGATATTAAAAGTTGGTCGCTCAACAGCAGGAGCGCTGGCAGCTGCGTCGCATACAGGAGCAATTGCAACTGAAGATCGCGTAATCGATGCCGCTATTAATTCAACTTCGGCAGTCCGTGTTGATGACGTTGAACAGTTGATTGATGCCGGACTTATTTTTTCAAGTGGGATTAAATCTCTCGGTAAGAATATTGCGATTATTACCACTTCTGGCGGTTCAGGAATTTTAGCTACTGATGCAATTGAGAAAAATGGATTAGTTCTAGCTAACTTTTCTCAATCAACGCTTGATGAGCTTGGCAAAATTGTTCCGACGTATGGCAACATTACCAACCCGGTGGATGTCACAGCAGCTGTAATGTCTTCGCCCGACCTCTTTGAGAAATGCTTAGAGGTAATTGCGCGTGATCCTGGGGTAGATGCGATTGTTGCATGTTTTGCAGTCCTTGTTGGAAGTGATGTCGACCGCATTGCTAACGCTCTTGGCGGAGTTCAAAAAATTCGCAAGCTGCCGATAGCCGTTGCGCGAACTGGCTCGGCAAGTTTGGCCCCTGAAGCAAGCATAATTTTCTCCTCCCTCAAGCTTCCTGTCTTTCCAACTCCTGATCGTGCAATTGCTGCGCTACGAATTCTTCATCACAGCTCCCGAGCATCAACGAGAATTGAATCAAAGATGACCATTGGACTTCCCGTGCCATCGCCAACGGCCACAGAAGTTGAGTTGAAAGAACTGTGGAATTCTGTCGGAGTTCGCGTTCCACTCTCTGTTGTAGTGCACGATGAAGCCTCAGCGTTAACAGCAATTGAAACTGTTGGTGGTCGTTCGGTTATGAAAGCAGTCATTCCAGGTCTCCTTCATAAGAGTGAAGCGGGTGGTGTGGCGCTGGACATTACGTCAGCAAACGGTGCACAAACATATTCACGTCTTTCTATGCTTGCACCTGATGGTAAGGCGAACCCAGTTCTCGTTGAGACTTTTATACCAAAGGGCGTAGAGGCACTAGTTGGGGTTACATCGAGTTCACTTGGAAAAGTTTTGACAATTGGAGTTGGTGGCATCCTCACTGAGATTATTGATGATGCTGCGATTCGGCTTCTTCCAGTAAATGCAGAAATAGTTTACGAAATGATCGGTGAGACTAAACTCGCGCCACTTCTTGCTGGAGCGCGTGGAAGTGCACCAGCAGATATTGCTGGATTTGTTTCAGCAGTACTTCGTATTGCTGAAGTTGCAGCTGGTTGGCCAGAAGGAAGTGAGCTTGATATGAACCCCATCACAGTTCTACCTAGTGGAGTATGGGTGCTCGATAGCGCATACTCGCTTTCAGAAGTGCACAACGAAAGGACCAGTATCTAAATGGATGTAGGAACACTTGTCGCGCGGGCAACGACCACATACCGCGATCGAATTGCGGTAGAGGACGAAGAAGGTTCACGTACCTTTGGCGAAATTGGGGGACGTATCTTTCAGCTTTCCCGCGCACTTAAAGCACTGGGACTTCAGGAAGAAGATCGAGTTCTTGATCTTCAATTTAATCAAATTACATATATAGAAAGTGATTTGGGAATATCAAGTGCGGGCCTATGTCGAGTTGCTCTTAACTACCGTTTACACCCTGATGACTGGGTTCGTATCGCGAAAGACTGTGGCGCAAAAGTTTTGATTATGAATCATAAGTTTTGGGAAGAGTCAGCGCCACTGCGAGCACTTGTGAATAACGTGATTCTTATTCAAGGCGATGAGCCAGGGACTACTAAATACGAAGATTTCCTTGCTGCGCAGCTTGCTGAGCCATTACTGCTCTCAGTTCATCCCGACACGCTTGTGTCGTTAAATTATTCAAGCGGTACTACCGGAAATCCAAAGGGCGCTATTCGAACACATAGAAATAGAATTTCTAGTTTAAATAATATCGTTACCGATATTTTGAAGCGCACACCAGATGAAACTGACTGCTGGATTCACGCAGGCCCAGTCACTCATACGAGTGGCCTCTTTGTTCTTCCATATTTTGCGTTTGGGGCAAAGCAAATCATTATGTCTAAATACGATCCAGAAGTATTTGTCGATGCGATTCAAAATCGTGGCGCAAATGCAACTGCACTCGTGCCTACGATGGTCGCTCGATTGCTTGCCATACCAGATATGAGTCTTGAAAAAATGAAGAACCTTCGCATGCTTGGCTATGCAGGTGCGCCAATGGCGCCCGAGCAGATTAAACAATGCTACGAAACAATTACGCCAAATATGGTTCAGTACTACGGACTCGTTGAAGCAATTCCCCCGGTTACTGTGCTCAGCGCGCAGGATCATAAGAATGGTATTTATTCACAACCAGAACTCCTTACAAGTGCGGGTAAGCCATGCATAGGAGTTGAAATTCTGATCGTTGATGAAGAGAACAATCCAGTTGCGGTTGGTGAAATTGGAGAGGTAATAACACGTGGAGATCACGTTATGCGCGGATATTGGGGGGCAGCGGGCCTAGATGCCACGGTAACTAAGGCTGTGCGTGATGGATGGCTTCACACAGGTGATCTTGGAAAGATTGATGCAGAAGATCGGCTATACCTCGTAGACCGTAAAGGCGACATGATTATTAGTGGTGGATACAACATCTATCCTCGCGAAATCGAAGATGTCGTCGCCGAGGTTGAAGATGTGCATGAAGTTGCAGTTGTTGGCGTCAAAGATGTCGAGTGGGGCCAACGCGTAGTGACGCTTGTGACGCTAAAGCCTGGGGTGACATTAAGTGAAGCGGAAATTTCTGAAAAGGTAATGGCGCACTGTAAGTCTCGTATGGCTTCCTATAAGAAGCCAAAATTAGTTTTAGTTGTTTCTGAATTTCCTTTGAATTCAACGGGTAAGATTGCAAAGAAAGTTTTGCGCCAACAATTGGAAGAGACGAAATAGATATGACAACCGAGAAGCCAGGTGAATATCCATACACTCGTGGAATAAATCCAGATGCGGGTGTTTGGACCATGGGTCAGTACGGTGGTTTTGGAACGCCGGCTGAAACTAATGAGCGCTTTAAAATGCTCTTAGAACAGGGACTAACTGGCTTTAGTGTTGCACTCGACCTTCCGACACAGCTAGGACTTGATTCTGATGACCCACTATCACTAGGTGAAGTGGGCCGAGTTGGTGTTGCTATCGATAGTTTGGAAGATATTGAAATATTGATGGATGGAATCCCACTTGAAAAAATAACCCAAGTTCGGACTACCGCTAACTCTATTGGATATATCTGGGCAGCAATGTTTGTAGCGCTTGCTGAGCAACGAGACATGGATCCAAATAAATTTGGCATGTTTATTCAAAATGACGTCTTAAAAGAATACATCGCCCGAGGAACGCAAATTTTCCCAGCAGAAGCAGGGCTTAAGCTTTCAACAGATGTCATCGAATATATTGCGACAAAAGTTCCGCGTTGGGTATCACTTGCTATGAGTGGTTACCATATTCGTGAATCAGGATCGGATGCAATTCAAGAAGTTGCTTTCACTTTTGCTAACGCTCGTGAATACCTTGATGCGGCAATTGCTCGCGGAGTTACCGTTGACCAAATTGCTACGACTCTTTTTACATTTCTCTCATCAAATATTGAATTTCTCCCGGAAGTAGCTAAGTTTCGCGCCGCACGTCGTACCTGGGCTCGCTTAATACGCGAAAAATATGATCCAAAAGAAGCCAACTCTGAAAAGTTGCGCATTTTTGCATTTACCGCTGGTTCATCGCTCACTGCTCAACAGTCTATGAATAACGTGGTGCGAACATCAATCGAGATGTTGGCTGCAGCACTTGGTGGAATTCAGACAATGCACGTATCTGCTTTTGATGAGGCACTTGGAGTGCCTACTGAGGAAGCGGCGATGCTGGCACTTCGCACGCAGCAAGTTGTGGCTTTTGAGTCCGGGGTATTGAAGAGCGTGGATCCGCTTGCCGGAAGTTATGAAATTGAGCGCTTAACTGATGAGCTTGCTGAAAAAATGTGGGAAATGCTGGAAGAGATTGAAAAGCGCGGGGGAGCGCTAGCCTGCATCAATGATGGTTGGTTCTCAGCAGAACTTTCAGAAAAAGCATATGAATTTGCAATGTCCATTGAGTCTGGTGAAAGAAAACAAGTTGGAGTAAATATTTTTAAAGCAGATACTCCGCCGTATAAACCATTTGAAATTAATCCTGAGAGCGAAAAGGGCCAAGTTAAGGCACTTCAGGCACTTCGAGCAAAGCGAGATAACGCAAAAGTAGATGTGACCCTAGCTGAACTCCATCGCGTTGCCGTGTCGGGTGAAAACATTATGGATGCCTGTATTGAGGCTGTTAAGGCGTATGCCACTGTAGGTGAAATCGTGAATGAACTCCGTAAAGTCTATGGAAAGTGGAAACCCACTCGTACTTTCTAGCTTTTCTGATGAAGTGAAATAGCTTCAACTAGCTCGGCTATCCCAGTCGATTGCTCCATGGCGCCTAATAAAATCATCGGTTGCCATGTTCCGCTTCGATGTGAGAGATGCAACGATTTTTCTAGCTCTTTTGCAGTTTCCTTTGCGCCATCTCTGTCGGACTTATTCACAAGATAAATATGGCCAATTTCAAGAATTCCAGCCTTCGAAGCTTGAATGCCATCTCCCATTCCCGGCGCCATCACAACAACTACAGTTTCGGCGTGCTTCATGATTTCTACCTCGCTCTGTCCAACACCGACAGTCTCAACGATGATGACATCAAAGCCTGCTAGCGCAGCCAGTCGAATCGATAATTGCGTTGACGCGGTTAAGCCACCGAGATGACCTCGTGTAGCAAGGGAGCGAATGAAGACATGCGAATCAAGAAAATGCTCATTAAGGCGGATACGATCGCCTAAAAGTGCTCCTCCGGAGATAGGAGAAGATGGATCTACTGCAATCACGGCAATAGATTTATTTTGCTTCCTTAAATAAGTAATTAAGGCGCTAACGGTTGTAGATTTTCCAACACCTGGAGCGCCAGTGATGCCAACCACGTGACTCTTTGACATCTCTTGCGGGAGAGCACTTTCTAACTCGGTTGGTTGATTTTCCGCAACGCTGATTGCTTGAGCAAGAGCTTTCCGATCGCCAGCTCGAACAGCAGCGAGGAGTTCTAAAAGAGTTATTTTGTCTGCTTTTTCTTCTCCCATAGGGGGAGGATACGTTATTTTGACGGTCGCTACAGGGTTGTAGTAAATCTTTCTAGTTGATAAGTTGGTGTCATGGCGCCAACGAGGGTAGTTATCGCAAAGCCAGGTTTAGATGGCCACGATCGCGGAGCCAAAATTATTGCACGCGTCCTGCGAGATTCAGGTTTTGAAGTTATTTACACCGGCCTTCATCAAACTCCCGAGCAAATAGTTACAACTGCAATTCAGGAGGATGCACAAGCTATTGGGCTCTCTATTCTTTCGGGCGCACATATGAGCTTATTCACCCGAGTTTTGGAACTGTTACGAGAGCAAGGCTCACATAATGTTCTTGTATTTGGTGGAGGAATTATTCCTGAAGAAGATAAAGCGCAATTACTAAAGTTAGGCGTAGGTCAAATTTTTACACCTGGCTCTCCGACGCAAGAAATTGTCGACTGGCTCCAAGGCGCGCTGAAAGTCAATATATAAAATTTATTAACAAAATTAAAAAACTAGCAACATCCCTTAATGGTAGGAGCTAAAAGTGGCATACGGTCCAGATCAGATTCTCGAAGGTTTAGGAAATAGCGATTACGAGCGCTATGTGCGCACTCCAGAACTCTTGGCTCTTCAAAAGTCTCCCGAAGAGTGGCTGCACCGTGATGAGCTTCTTTTCGCCATCACTCATCAAGCAGGTGAGCTTTGGTTAAAGCTTGCTACGTCAGAGGCTTATGAAGTTGCCAATCTTTTAGCAGAAAACAAAATTCGATTAGCACTACGTTTAGTTCCACGAATCCTGCTGTGCATAAGAAATGCCAATGAAGGCATGGATATGTTGGATCAAATGACGCCTTGGGATTACCAACAGGTTCGTCGCGCTCTTGGTCATGGTTCTGGTTTTGATTCACCTGGGTTTAATTCTGTACGAAAAGCGATACCTACACTCGGCAAAGAATTTCATCGCTTACTAACTGAAGCTAACGTCGAATTACTCACCATTTTTCTTGAACATAAGAAATACGATGAGCTTTATGAACTAGCGCAAGCTCTCCTAGAGATAGATCAGGCGATGTTTTTATGGCGCCAGCGTCATTTCAAGATTGTGGAGCGAAGCATCGGGACGAAGGTATCTGGTACTCAAGGGACCCCAGTTGAGGTCTTGAGCAAACTCAATTCATTCAACTTCTTCCCAGAATTGTGGGACATACGCACCACGATCACCAACCATGCAATTGCGGCGGAAGGCGAGAACTAGCCCCC
>CAIKKN010000009.1 GCA_903827945.1 uncultured Actinomycetes bacterium
AGTTGGCACAAGTTTTGGTGAGGTTTTTGGATCATGGTTTTCCCTTCGATTTACGCGGGAAAACTCCGTACACTTATGGAAGTGAACATCTTCCTATCGGCCTTTTAATCCGTGGGTCGACAGTTCGAGCCTGTCTGGGCCCACATTTGATTCTCGGCGGTGCGTAGTACTTGATTTAACGCCCGCTCAGATAATTCCAAGTATTGCTTGAAGTGACTTAGTTATTTCGCGATGCCTGGCCATGCCATCTCCAACCATTGGAATCCAGTTGGTGACATACCCAAAACCTATTTTGTAATTGAGATCGGCGAATCCTTGTTGGCCGCCTAGCCCGTCGTGACCAAAAGTTCTGTTGCTTAATACTGGCGAGTGAGTTGGATTTGCAACTATAAAACCAAGTGAATGAATTGGGTAAGGCTCAGGATCGTTAAATACGTTTCTTCCAGTATTTGGCCGTGAAATTGCATTTTCAATTGTTTGGTCATTGAGAAGGCGAACCCCATCAGTTTCATGCACTACGGCCGAATATATTTTGGCGATAGACCGAGCATTTGAAATACCTCCCGCACCTGCATGTTCTAGCGCGTGGACCCGAGGGTCGTTATATCCACCGACGAAATCATCAACATGCCCGGTAAATGCTTTCCCATACGACATCGCGCGTTTGTTCCAGTACAGGGGAGATTCAAATTCATATTTTGTATCAATGTCCGCGCCATCACTTTTGAGAAAAGCTATTTCATTTTCAATCTCTAACGGAGTTCCAAAGTACGCCTCAACGTTAAGAGGTTTTGCTAGCTCGTTTTGGAGAAATTCATTTACGCGCTTACCTGTAATGTTGTAAATAATCTTTCCAAGTAATTGGCCAATCGTTCCTGCGTGGTAAAGGTAGCCTGTGTCCGGTTCCCAAATCGGGTGTTGTCTTGCAAGTGCCTCTTCGACAGGCAGAACTTTCTGCAAATCTTCCAATGTTAAGTCTTCGCGGACGGCACTCAGTCCCGAGCGATGACGCATAATCATGGCAACGGTGATTTGATCTTTACCATTTGCGGCAAACTCTGGCCAATAGGTAGAAACTTTTTCATCGGGATCAAGTAAGCCCTGCTCTATCAACCGATGGCAGAGTATTGAAAGCAAACCTTTGGAAGTCGAGAAAACAACCGATTTCGTATTTTCTTCCCACGCAATTCCCGGGCGAGATTCCCCTGCCCAAATATCAATCACTGGCTTGCCATCTTGGTAGACAGCAAGACTTGCGCCACCATATGGCTGCTCCGCCGTTAAATCGAAAAACTTATCGGCAACTGTTGAAAACTTCGGGTCAACAAACATAACCAAATCTTAACTGCCTTGTTCGAGCCTGTCTGAGCCCACCCATCGTCCAGCAAAGTTTGCGCAATTGAGCGTGAGTTCGGTAAGTAATAGTCCTCAAAATAATTTCTTTCACCAAACCCCTTGCGCGCCCTATTTCCTGTGGGCCATAACTGCCTCATCCTTACTTAATGATTCGAAGCCAACAAAGGCGCGTCGCAGTAGCGGCTCTTACGATTTTATTTACATTTACCGGCCTCTCACTTGCCGTAGCAATTCAAATTTTATAAAAATGCCCACCAATAGAACGGTGATTCTGGAAGTAGAGCCAAGTGATTCGATTGAAAATGTTAAAGCGAAGATTCAGGACAAAGAGGGAATTCCACCAGAACAGCAACGGCTATTTTTCGCTGGCAGAGAAATGGAAGATGGACGAACACTCTCTGATTACAACATTCAACGCGAAGCGACCATCCATCTCGTGCTCATTACACAGTCAGACCCCGTGCCAGATCCCGTTCAAAGATCCACAATTTCAAGTATTAATCCAGCGAGCGGGTCTTCAGAGACTGGTACTGCAGTAGTCGTCTCTGGTTCATTTATTGAGAATATTTCGAATGTTGCAATCAACAACATTTCCTTACCGCAAGGAAGTTGGATTCAAACAACATCCAGCGTCTCATTTGTGATGACTGCTTCGGTTCCTGGAATAGTTTCTATTCAAATTTATAACGGATCCGCGCCGGTGCTTGCGACTCAAAGCTTTGATTTCATCGCTCCTGTTATTGTGCCCAAGCCTGTTGCAAAAGCAACAAAACTTAGCTTTATCCGCTGTTTAAAAGAAGGTAGTCGAGTTCGCATCGTTCACGATATAAATCCACAATGTCCGATGGGTTACGCGAGAATTTAAAAAGACGAAGGTAACCTGGCAGAGTCGTTGCCAGAGAAATTTCAACTGACAAAGCAAGTGGTTTATTTAGGAGCTAAAACTTCAAAGCCAAGCAGTTCCGCCGCTGTTGCCATGTCGTGGTCATAAGTGATAATTGCTTTGATTTTACTTTTTACGATGGTTGCACTTGCAAGGTGTATGGCATCTAGTGATCGAAGCATGGGCAGGCCGCGAAAGCTTTCTGCGATAGACAAAACCGTCTCGCTTAGTTCCACGAAGTGGATCATTTCCAGTGCTTCTTTGGCTGGTGTGCCGTCTGGTGAATCTAAACGGTCTAAAGTCCGACGGACTTCGAGTCTTGCAATGTCTGAGGAGTAGGCGTCATCAATGTGGAGTTTGCGCAGCGATCTTGATTCAGATTCATCAAGGATAAATTTCAGGATAGCCGAACTGTCCAAGTAGTACTTCACTACCTTTCCTCGCGCCGCATTTGCAGCAAGACTTCGGTAGCGCTAATTCCGCCCTTAAGTTTTATTGGCTTAATTGAGTTGAGCGCCCCAGGATTCTTGGCAGGTTTGATCAATTGAGTCATGAGCGCTGATTCATATTCAGAGTTACCGATGGGAACCAGGCGTGCAATCGGGTTTCCATGTTCGGTGACCTCTACAACTTCTCCAGCCTTCACTCTGCGAAGAATGGCGCTGGCATCTTGGCGAAGTTCGCGAACTCCAACTGAAGGAATATTGCTGGCTGTGCTCATTTCGCCAATGTAGCACAAATGTCAATATGTGCTACACGAATTTAATCCAGGCCTCTACGCTTTAGAAGTGGCTCAATCGTGGCTTCGCGGCCACGGAAGTTCTTGAACATCTGCATGGAATCAATGGATCCACCGCGGCCAAGAAGTTGGTTGCGAAAGTGCTCTCCGTTCTTGCGTGAGAGACCACCATTTTCTTTAAACCAATCAACGGCCTCGGCATCCAGGATTTCCGACCAGATATAACCGTAATAACTTGCGGAATAACCGCCAGCAAAAATGTGGCTGAAGTATGTGGAGCGATAACGAGTTGGGACGGGACCAAAAGCTAGTCCATAATCTTCAATCGCTTTCTTTTCAAAGGCGACGACATCGTCCACCGATTCACCGGCTTCAAGTTCGTGCCATGCAAGATCGAGAATTGCTGCGGCAAGATAACTCGTTGTCGCGTGGCCTTCATTGAAAGTCTTCGCAGCTTCAAGATTGTCGATCCACTCTTGCGGCAACTTCTCGCCAGTCTCATGATGACGCGCATAATTCTCTACAACTTCTGGCCAGAGAATCCACATTTCATTTACTTGGGAAGGGAACTCGACAAAGTCGCGTTCAACATTTGTGCCAGATGTGCGGATGTATGTCACCTTCGAGAGAAGCCCGTGAAGTGCATGCCCAAACTCGTGGAATAACGTTGTGATCTCATCGAAGGTGAGAAGCGTTGGTTGTCCTGCAGGGGGCTTTGGAATGTTGAGATTGTTCACGATTATTGGAAGTTGGTTGAAGAGGAAATTCTGATCAACCAAGTTGTTCATCCACGCACCGCCATGCTTTGAATCGCGCGTATAAAAATCTCCAATAAAGAGACCAAGCTTGCTTCCATCTTCGTTAAAGACTTCAAAGGCTCGTGCATCTGGGTGATAGGTGATGAGGTCCTTGCGTTCTTTAAAGGAGATACCAAACAACTTGTTTGCGGCGAAAAAGACTCCATCTACAAGAACGCGCTCTAATTCAAAGTAAGGACGCATCGCAGTAGTGTCGACGTTGTACTTCGCAAGGCGAACCTGTTCGGTATACAGATCCCAATCCCATGATTCCAACTCAAACTCAGTGCCTATGGCTTTCTGGAGGTCTGCCGCCTCAGCCTTTGCATTCCGTAGCGCAGCGGGAGCAATTTGGCGAAGCATTTTGTGAACATTTGCCGGGCTCTTTGCCGTTGAAGTCTGAAGTGAGTATTCGGCGTGTGTCTTAGCGCCAAATAACTTTGCTCGCTCGGCACGGAGCATCGCCATCTCCACCAAAATCTTCTTTGTGTCATTTTCGTTATCGCGGTTTGCTTTGATCAAAGAGTTCTGCATCACCTTCTTGCGAAGTTCGCGGTTCTTTAGTGAAGCAAGAAGTGGGTGACCACTGAAATTGACCGCATTGATCAGGTACTTTCCTTCAAGATCTCGATCCTTCGCTGCTGCCGCGCACGCGGCAATCTCATTTTCACTTAGACCATCAAGATCTTTTACATCATCAACAATGACAGCAAGATCATTCGTATCTGCAAGAACGCTCTTGTCGAATTGTGTTTGAAGTTTTGAAAGTTGTTCATTCAAACCCTTCAAAGTTTCACGCTGCGCATCGCTTAGATGGGCGCCAGCGTGAATGAAGTCGGTGTAGTACTTGTCCAAAAGGTTTGCATCTTCTTCATTGAGTCCGAGGGATTCGCGAGTTTCATACAACTTCTTGATTCGTGCAAAGAGCGCGGGATTCAGGCGGACAGCATCAGAATGGACGGCAAGCTTTGGCGCCATCTCTTCTTCAATTGCAATGAGTGAATCACTTGTATCACTCGATGACTTGTTGTAGAAAACCATCAACATTCGTGTCAGTAATTGGCCACTCTTCTCCATCGCAACGAGAGTGTTCTCAAAAGTTGGCTCACCAGATGCGATGATGGCTTCAACTTCCTTAAGTTGTTCTGCGCAGCCGGCGTAGAACGCAGGCAGGTAATGCTCCTCTTTGATGAGTGCGAAAGGAGGCAACTCGTATTCGAGTGTGCTGCGTTGGGCAAAAGGATTCGAGGCATCGATAGGCATTGGGGAAGTCTAGTTGTGCCAACGGATACAAAATAGAATGAACCCATGATCACCATCGAAATTCGGGTTCGCCCAAATGCGAAGAACAACCGCGTCGGCGGTGTGGCCGGGGAGCCCCCTCGATTGGTGGTTGCCGTTGCCGCGCCGGCAGTCGATGGCAAAGCAAATGCCGCAGTAGCAAAGGTTGTGGCCAAAGCATTTGACTTACGGGCCCGAGATATCTCAATTGTTCATGGCGAATTAGCAAGAGATAAGAGGCTTACTTTGAGCGGGGATGAGGTTGAACTTCAATCTCGCCTTGCAGAATTGATGGGGATTCTTTCCTAATCCCAAGCCAATCCAATTTTATCTAAATGTCCTCAGATTCAATATCTCCAAGAGCGGGAGATGATTCATCCAGGGAATCAGAAATAATCTTGATATTTGATGCCACGGTCATACAGCGAAGCATCTGCTCTCTAGAAATTACATCATTTCGCTCGAGAAGGGCGTTACTCAAAGTTTTTGCTTGAATTCGAAGATGATCTGCAATTGTGACATCAACAAATTGGAATTTTTCATTCACTGATTCAATCTTTGAAGTTATTGCTTGGCTTGCAGCCTTTAGCGCGATTGCCATTTCATGGCGGATATCTTCAGGTAAATCTCCTTCGATTGCCGCATCAAAGAGTGCGCGTGCAATTCCGCGAACTTGAACAACCGTGTGCTCCATTGCAGTTGCTCGAAGTGCAAGGAGTTGAGCTTCATCTAATTCTGCAAGAGGAGACCATTTTGCATAACTTGTTGCCTCTGCCGCTTGCGAACGAATGCTTGGAATTAATTCGATAAGAACGCGCCCACGTGTCAACCACTTGCCCGCTTCTTGTTGTGTGTAATCCGCGCGCAGACCATTAGCCATATCTGAAAGCAGCCTTGCAGACTTTCGGCCGATACCGCTGATCTGTTCGATCGTTCTTCCTGCTGGCGTAGATGGATGTGAGAAATATGAAAATACAATTCCGATGCCGGCGCCAATTAGCGTAGAGAGAAGACGACTTGTGGCTGTGCTCTCACTTATTCCAGGGCCCATGACAATCAAAGCTGTTACGGGAACGTTGATTGATGCAACCTCATCGAGTCGCAATCCTCGAGCAATGACAGCGCAAAGAAGCATGGTGGATGCAATAGAAATGAATCCAAAATTGAAGAGGTTGACGGTGATAAGGGCGATAACAGCGCCAATGGCTGTTCCTATGATTTGGCCGAAGCCTTCTCGCACCGATTTGTGAATGCTGATGCGAATTGTTAGAGAGCAAACAATTGCCGCGACGACCCCGCCGTGATGCAGAACGGAATCTCCCACAAGCCAAGCCGTTGCTGAGGCGATAGCGGCCACCGTAATTTGGCGGAGCCAAATCTTGCGATCCAAGAATGGCTTGAGCGCCTTCTTAATGAGCCGTTTCATCCACGAATTCTCTCATCTATAGTGAGTTCATGAGCAAGTTACTAACCACTCCAGCCGAAGTTTCTGCTTTAGTGAACGCCGTCAAGGTCGTCGCCATCGTAGGGGTCTCAGATAAACCTGACCGCGCCAGCAACGCAGTCGCCAAATATTTGCAAGACCACTCGCAATACAAACTTTATTTTGTAAATCCTCTTCTTGAAACTGTTCTCGGTGAAAAGTCCTACAAATCGCTCAACGAAATTCCCGAGCAAATTGATATGGTCGATGTCTTCCGTAAACCATCGGATATGGAAGCAGTGATGGATGAGGCAATTTTTGTAAAAGCAAAATCTTTTTGGATGCAATTAGGAATTAGCGAAGCGGTCCAAGCAGAACGCGGAGTTCAAGCTGGGATGGATGTTGTTCAGAATCTCTGTTTGAAAGTTGAATTCGAAAAGTACGTCAACTAGCGATCTTCTAGAATCAACGAAACTGAGTTAATGCACCAACGCTCATCGGTTGGGACGTCATAACCTTCGCCCTTGAAGACGTGACCAAGGTGTGAATCACATTTTGCGCAGCGCACTTCGGTGCGAATGCGAGGAGCCAGTGAGTCATCCTCAAGGAGAATGACAGCATCATCAGATGTTGGGGCATAAAAAGAAGGCCATCCACATCCTGAATGAAACTTTGTCTCACTCTTGAATAATTCATTACCGCAAGCTTTGCAACGATAACTGCCAACTTTGTCAGTATCTGTGTATTCACCTGTAAAGGGACGTTCGGTAGCACCCTTGCGAAGAACCTCATAAGAGAGGGGGTCTAGGCGGGCTTTGAGTTCTTCTTCACTCACTTCGAAGGCGGACATAGGTGAAACTTTAGTGGAATACTTGGCTTAACAGAAAACTGGAGTGCGCCACTTGTTAGTTCAGACTTTGCGTGAATTCTTACGCCCCTACAAGGGCACGGTATGGGTTGTCGTCTTCCTGTTACTTGTGCAATCCATCGGAAACCTTTATCTACCAAACCTCAACGCAGACCTCATCAACAACGGCGTTGCTAAAGGCGATATCGGATATATCTGGCGCATCGGCGCAATCATGTTGGCAATCTCCGCACTCATCATTGGTGCCTCAATCGTCATTGCTTATTTCAGCTCCAAAGTCTCGATGTCTTTCGGCCGCGATGTCCGCAAAGCAGTCTTCGTATCTGTTGAAAGATTTAGCACACGCGAACTGAACAAATTTGGCGCACCGTCTTTGATCACTCGCAACACAAATGATGTGCAGCAAGTGCAGATGGTTCTTTTCATGGGTCTCACAATGATGGTCGCAGCCCCAATCACCGGAATTGGCGCAGTCATCATGGCGCTTAAAACAAATGTAAGACTTTCCGGTCTGCTGCTGGTTGCCGTTCCTGCGATGGGTTTACTCATTTATTGGTTACTTCGCCGAATCGTTCCCCTCTTCCGCGTGATGCAGGTTCGAATTGATCGCATCAATCTTGTACTGCGTGAACAAATTGCAGGTGTCCGAGTTATCCGCGCATTTGTAAAGACGCGTTACGAAGAGGAACGCTTTGCCGGCGCGAATAACGAACTAGCGCAGACAACTTTGAGCGTTACCCGAACATTCGCAATCATGTTTCCGGCACTTACCTTTATTCTTAATATTTCTTCAATTGCAGTTATCTGGTTTGGCGCGAAACTTATTGATACAGGTTCGATGCCAATTGGAAACCTCACCGCATTCCTCTCTTACATCATGCAAATCTTGATGAGCGTCATGATGGCCGTCATGATGTCTTTGATGATTCCTCGCGCTGAAGCCAGTGCAGAGCGCATACAAGAGGTGCTCTTAACGCCCTCCTCAGTCATCGAAACAACGGATCCAAAATCGCCAAAGGCCCGCAAAGGACTTATCGAATTTAAGGATGTCGAGTTCCGTTACCCAGGGGCCGAACATCCCGTTCTAAGTGGAATTTCCTTTACAGCCAAACCTGGAGTTATGACAGCAATTGTCGGATCGACAGGTTCTGGAAAGACAACACTTCTCAATCTAATTCCTCGCTTTATCGATGCTTCCGCTGGGCAAATTCTCATGGACGGCATTGATGTCCGCGATCAGTCATTGGAAAACGTCTGGTCTGAAATCGGATTCGTTCCACAACGTGCATTTTTATTTGGTGGAACAATCGCAAGCAACTTGAAGTACGGCAAGGCTGATGCGAGTGATGAAGAGTTGTGGGAAGCGTTGACTGTGGCCCAGGCCGATGAATTCGTAAAGGAAAAAGAGGACGGGTTAAATTCACCTGTTTCTCAAGGCGGAACAAATTTCTCTGGTGGTCAAAGACAGCGACTGTCGATTGCACGCGCAATCGTTAAACAACCTCAAATTTATATTTTGGATGACTCCTTCAGTGCATTGGATTATTCGACTGATGCAAAGCTGCGAGTAGCCCTTGAAGAACATGCAAAGAATTCAACACTCATTGTTGTGGCGCAACGAGTCTCAACAATCTTAAAGGCAGATCAAATTGTTGTTCTTAACAACGGCAAGATTGATGGAATTGGTAACCATGCCGACCTCATGAAGAGTTGTAAGACATATCAAGAAATTGTCTTGTCGCAATTAAGTCCAGAGGAGGCGGCATCATGAGTCAACGTCGTCCCTCTCCGCCAATGGGTGGAGGCCCACGAGGTGGCCCAATGGGTGGATTCGGTGGTCCACCGGCTAAATCAAAGGATTTTAGAGGCTCTTTAAAGCGCTTGCTCAAAGAGTTGCGTGGAGAGAGAAACATTTTAATCGGTGTAGTCGCACTGATCACGACCTCTGTGACTATTGGAGCGTTTGGTCCAAAGCTACTTGGCCGCGCTACAAACTATATTTTTTACGGTTATCTTGGAAGAAAACTTCCTGCAGGAATTTCTAAGGCAGATGCGGTTACGCAATTAAAGAACACCGGACAAAACCGCCTTGCACAAATGCTGCAAGAGAGTGGTGTTGTTCCTGGCCAAGGCGTGGACTTCCACGCAATTGCTCGGATTATTGCCCTCGTCACTGTGTTGTATTTGTTCTCATCACTTTTCTCTTGGATTCAGGGTTATTTGATGGCCGGAGTTACAAATCGCACTCTGTATCGCCTTCGCAGAATTGCCGAAGAGAAAATCGGTCGCCTACCTCTCAGTTATTTTGATACGCAATCTCGCGGAGATTTACTCAGCCGAGTTACAAATGACATCGACAATATAGGTAACTCACTCCAACAAGGGTTGGCACAAATCCTCAACTCGATTTTGACCGTTCTCTCTGTTTTGGCAATGATGTTATGGATCAGCCCAACTCTTGCACTCGTTGCTTTGATTGCAATTCCTGCTTCGATGTTTGCATCCATTTTCATCGCTAAGAAATCTCAGAAGCAATTTATTGCGCAATGGGATTGGACTGGCAAACTCAATGGTCACGTGGAAGAAATGCATACCGGCCATTCTTTAGTGAAGGTTTTTGGTCGTCGCCAACAAGCGATAACTGATTTTGGAACGCTCAATGACGAGCTCTTTAACTCTTCTTTCAAAGCACAATTCATCTCGGGTGTAATTCAGCCGGTAACGCAGCTGGTTTCTAACCTGATTTATGTTGCTATTGCTGTGCTTGGTGGCTATCGAGTGGCCACAGGCAGCATGAGCCTCGGTGATGTGCAAGCCTTTATTCAATACTCACGCCAGTTTGGAATGCCTTTGGCCCAAATCGCTGGACTCATGAATGTTGTTCAATCAGGTGTTGCATCAGCCGAGCGACTCTTTGAGCTTCTTGATGCAAAGGAAGAAGAAGGTGACCCAATTGCCTTCAAAGAAATTGGTCGGGCAGTTGGCAAGATTGAATTCAAGGACGTGGCTTTCCGTTACACGAAGGATCAGCCGCTTCTAGAAAACTTCAACCTCAACGTTACTCCTGGACAGACAGTCGCCATTGTTGGACCGACTGGCGCTGGAAAGACAACGCTCGTTAATTTAATGATGCGCTTCTACGATATTTGGGAAGGTTCCATTCTTCTTGATGGAGTTGATATTCGCGATTACAAGCGCGATGACTTGCGTCGCCAATTTGGAATGGTTCTTCAAGATACATGGCTCTTTAGCGGAACGATGCGCGAGAACATTGGATATGGAAGCAGCACGCCAACTGATGAAAAAGTGGAAGAGGCTGCGCAAGCGGCAAACATCGATCACTTCTTACGCGCGCTTCCTGCCGGATACGACTCATTGCTCACAGATGATAATTCCACAGTATCTAACGGTGAAAGGCAGTTGTTGACGATTGCACGAGCATTTATGGCAGACCCAGCAATTTTGATTTTGGATGAAGCAACATCGTCGGTAGATACTCGCACCGAAGTGCTTGTTCAACAAGCGATGGCAAAGTTGCGAAGTGGAAGAACATCATTTGTTATTGCGCACAGACTTTCTACCATTCGTGATGCTGATGTGATTCTTGTGATGGATAAAGGTGGCCTCGTAGAACAAGGTTCGCACGACGCTTTGATGGCTTCAAAGGGCTTTTATTACGATCTTTATGCAAGCCAATTTGAGGCTTCCATCAACGAGTAATCTTGAGGGTCAGCACTCCGGCCTTTATTTCTTAGCGTTTTTTCTCGCATAAAAAAAGGGATGTGGGCTACCCCACCACAATTTTGAAGCTCTCACCATTTTCCCAGTGCAACGATTGGCGAAGGAAAGGGAGAGAAACCAATGAATGCACTATCTCTAGCTAGATGGCAATTCGCCATCACCACTGTTTATCACTTTATCTTCGTCCCAATCACTATTGGTTCAGGGTTCCTAGTCGCTGGTTTTCAAACAGCCTGGTATCGCACCAATAAGGACAAGTACCTACGAGCAACTAAGTTTTTCGGAAAGTTGTTCCTCATTAATTTTGCAATCGGTGTTGTTACCGGAATCGTCCAAGAATTTCAGTTTGGTATGAACTGGTCTGCATACAGCAGATTCGTCGGCGATATCTTCGGAGCGCCACTTGCGATGGAAGGCTTGCTTGCCTTCTTCCTTGAATCTACATTCCTCGGATTGTGGATTTTTGGTTGGGATCGCCTGCCAAAGAAGTTGCACCTTGCATCTATTTGGTTAGCTGCGACAGGCACGCTCCTTTCGGCTTACTTCATTCTTGCTGCTAACTCATTCATGCAGCACCCAACGGGTTACATTTTGAATGCAACACGTGGACGCGCAGAACTCACAAATATTGTTACAGTCTTGACCCAGAAGACGGCGCTATCTGCTTTCTTCCACGTCATCCCTTCTGCCTTCCTCGCATCTGGCGCGCTTTTCGCAGGTGTGGGCGCATGGTTGATGTTAAAAGAAAAAGATGTCGAAGTTGCTCGTCCCGCTATGAAGATGGGCGCAATCACGATCATCATTTCATTCTTACTCGTTGTTGTATCTGGTGACTTCTCAGCAAGAGTAATGACACAACAACAACCAATGAAGATGGCTGCAGCTGAAGGTCTGTATGACTCGAAGGCTTCTGCTCCATTCTCACTATTAACTATTGGTTCACTCGATGGATCTCATGCAGTCTTCCAAATCGGCATTCCTTCACTTCTTTCAGTGATGTCTACAGGAAAGACTGATGGCGTTGTTGAAGGCGTTAATGATCTTGAAAAGCAATACGACAAGCAATACGGAAACGACAGCTACACACCAGTGATCTGGCTTGCGTACTGGTCATTCCGTTTGATGATTGGCTTTGGCGGACTTGCTCTCTTGCTCGCCGGATATATGTTGTGGCGTATGCGTAAGGGTGGACTACCAAAAAGCAAGTGGTTTAACCGCGCAGCAATCACCATGCCTTTCTTGCCACTTATCGGTATCAGCTTTGGCTGGATCTTTACCGAAAGTGCTCGCCAACCATGGATTGTCTTCGGGCTCTTTAAGACAAAAGATGCTGTTAGCCCAACAGTCGGCGCCGGTTCGGTTGCCTTCACGATGATTGTCTTCACACTTCTTTATGGCGTGCTTGCAGTCATTGAATTCGGATTAATGGCCAAGACCATCAAGATGGGTCCACAGCCAGCCGTCGAAGGCAGCGATGCCAATGATGGTAAACAACTAACTATGGCTTACTAAGAGGAGGCGAATAAAAAATGTCATTAAATTCATTCTGGTTCACACTCATCGTCGTCCTCTGGGTCGGCTATTTCATCCTTGAAGGTTTCGACTTTGGTGTTGGAATCTTGCTTAAGGTCGTTGCAAAGAATCAAGCAGAACGTCGCGCGGTTCTCACAACGCTGGGACCTGTCTGGGATGGAAATGAAGTCTGGTTGCTCGTTGCAGGTGGAGCCACATTTGCTGCATTCCCTGAATGGTATGCAACGTTGTTTAGTGGTTTCTATCTTCCACTCTTCCTGATTCTGGTCTCTCTTATTGTTCGCGGAGTTTCATTTGAATACCGCAGCAAGTATGGAAAGGCACAATGGAGAAATCGTTGGGATAACGCAATTGTTATTTCAAGTTTCCTTCCAGCTCTTCTCTGGGGCGTCGCATTCGCAAACATCATCGAAGGTGTCCCATTGAAAAAGACTCCTGCTGGCATCATTGAATACGCAGGTGGCTTCTTCAATCTCTTAAATCCATACGCACTTCTTGGTGGCGCTACCACTTTGCTTCTCTTCATCTCTCACGGAGCATTCTTCCTAGCTCTGAAGACTGAGGGTGAAATTCGCAACCGTGCTAATTCGATCGGACAGAAGGCAGGGCTTGCGACCGCTGTTGCGGCTCTTGCATTCTTTGGTTGGACGGCAGCGTCAGTCAATCATCGCGGTTGGGTCTTGCTTGGAGCGGCAGTTGCTGTGGTCTTCTGGCTTGCAGCTCTTGGGGCCAACTTCAAAGGACGCGAAGGCTATGCCTTCTTGTTCTCAGCGCTAACAACTGGCTTTACAGTCATTACATTGTTTGCAACTTTGTATCCAAATGTGATGCCAAGCTCTCTTCTTTCTGATGCAAGCCTCAATATCTTCAATGCTTCATCAACTCACTACACATTGAAGGTAATGACATATGTTGCAGTCGTATTGACTCCAATTGTCTTGATCTATCAAGGTTGGACATATTGGGTCTTCCGCAAGCGTGTAAATCCAAACCAGATTGCTTCTGCCGATTCTGGCATTTTGGATACAGTTCAATAGTGAAACCACTAGATCCGCGGTTGCTTCGATATTCTCGAAGTAGCCGCGGATTTCTGTTGCTCAGCGTTCTTATTGCGATGAGCGGTGCTGCGTTATCCATCGCGCAGGCGTACTTACTCACTTCCTTGATTACTGGACTCTTTCAAAAAGAGCGGGCAATTGAAGACATGAGTTCGACCATGAGAATTTTGGTCACTGTTTTTATTGGGAAAGCGGTTTTGGGATACCTTTCAAATTTTCTCTCTGCACGCTTCTCGACTCGCATTAAAAGTGAATTGCGCGAGGGTTTAATCAGCAAAGTTATTGGCGGTGAATCTGATGCGTTGCATCGGCTAGGACCGGCCGAGTTGTCGCTTTTGATGTCTCGAGGCATCAACAACCTTGATGGGTACTTTTCCAAGTTTGTTCCCCAACTTTTTATTGCTGCAATCATTCCATTGACTGTCGGGGTTGCAATTGCCTTGCAGGATTGGAAATCAGGCATCATTGTTATTTGCACGATTCCATTGATTCCGATCTTTGGGATTTTGATTGGGCGATTCACGGCGGTGGCGACGCAGAAAAAGATGGAGACTCTTGGATTGCTCAGCGGGTATTTCTTGGATCTGCTTTCTGGCTTGCCAACTTTGAAGGTTTATAACCGTTCAAAATTGCAGGTAAAAAAGCTGGGCGAGATAGGTGATAAATACCGAAAAGAGACAATGAAGGTTTTGCGAATCAGCTTCCTTTCATCCCTTGCCTTGGAATTGGTCGCAACTCTCTCGGTCGCCCTCTTGGCTGTAAGCATTGGTATTCGCTTGGTTAATGGGTCTATGACGCTGACTTCAGGGTTGATTGTGCTGATTTTGGCCCCCGAGGTCTATTGGCCAATTCGACAAGTTTCGGCGCATTTTCACGCCGCCCAAGATGGCGTATCGGTCAGCAATCAAATCTTTGAAATTTTAGATGCAAAGGCAGTGAATGGAAGTGAGACTGTCGCTGACATTAAGGCAATCACCTGGAGTGAATTAACAGTTTCATATCCCAATCGGTCATCAATCACGATTCCTGCTGGGCAATTGGTTGCTGGAAAAATTCACGCACTTGTGGGTCCTTCTGGTTCTGGCAAGTCAACGCTGATTGCCATTTTGCTGGGGTTCACACAGATTTCAACGGGTGAAATTATTGTTTCCACTTCGCAAGGTGATTTCGCATTTGACCAAATTGAAAAGAATCATTGGAGATCACTTCTGTCGTGGATGCCGCAGGAACCTCATTTTGCTTCGACCACAGTTGGAGAAATTGTTAATGAGAATGAGTCATCACTGGCAGATGTTTCACTCAAGATTAGTGATTTACCAAATGGCATGCAGACACATATAGGTGCTTTGCAAGATGCAATTTCGGTGGGGCAGAAGCGAAAGCTGGCGCTTGCCCGCGCGTTTGCAAAACCATCTGCGCTACTTATTTTGGATGAACCGACTGCTTCGGTGGATGATGTGAGTGAAGAAGAAATTAATCGAAGCCTAGAACGAGAAGCAAAGTCTGGGCGAATTATTTTAGTGGCATCTCATAGGCCAACCACGATTGCGTCTGCAACAAACACGATCAAGATTGCTGCGCGGTAGCGATGAAAAAATTGATGCGATTTGTTCGCCCCGAGGTTCCCGCTCTTTTGCAGGCTGGGATGATTGCTGGAATTTCTCTCAGCATGTCAGTTGGGTTGCTTGCCTGTAGCGCGTGGCTGATTTCTATGGCCTCGACTCGGCCCCCTATTTTGATTCTTGAAGTGGCAATTGTTGCCGTTAGATTCTTCGGTCTTGGGCGCGGAATTGTGCGTTATTTCGCTCGAATTCGCGAGCACGATGTGGCTTTGAATATTCAGACAAAGATTCGCCAATCGATTTATTCGACGATGGAAGAGCGCATGCCGACGCAATTAATTGGTGTGCAACGAGGCAAGATTTTGCAGGGAGTTGTGAGCGATAGTGAGGCCATTCAGGACTTGTGGTTGCGCATTGCCCTTCCTTGGATCGCAGCTCTTGTTTCTGGTGCTTCTGGAATTGGAATTATTTATTGGTTAGATCACCCATTTGGTGTATTGGCTGGGATTATTTTTCTGGCGGCGATGTTTGTAATTCCATTTGTTTCCATTCTGACGAGCGCAGGTTCGGAGCAACGCACGACTGAAGAGGAACTCTTTGATGGATTTATTCAGGCGTGTGATTCGATTGAAGAATCTTTAGTTTTTGGAACAAATGAATCTGTTCGAAATGAATTAATGAAAACGCAAGAGAGAATTTCTGCAAGTGAGAAGAAGCTTGCTTCGGTCGCAGGAATTTCTGAATCGCTGCAAATGTTATTTGCGGGATCGACTATTGCTTTGGCGATTATTTCTTCGGCGCACGCTTTCCTAACGGGAATAATTCCTGGTGCAAATATCGCAGTGATAGTTTTGATTCCACTTGCAATTTACGATGGACTCCCAACGACCTTTGCAGCATTTTCACAAGTGACTACTTTGGTGAAGCGCGCAGAATCACTCGCTCCGTATCTTGAGCCAATCGCGCCAGACGGAGTTCCTCATCAACTTTCACATGATGATGTAACTTTGAAATTTACTGACTTGGTACCCGACACCGTTAAAGGAAGACTTCTGCCGGTTAGCGCTGAGGCATCCCCAGGTAAACCACTTGTCATACAAGGGAGAAGTGGATGCGGTAAGTCTTCGATCATTAACGCCATTCTTGGTTTTGTTGGTTATTCGGGGCAGATCACAGAGATTGATCCAGGTAGCACTTCGGTGATGTTGCAGAGCGATCACCTTTTTGCGACATCGATTCGAGAGAATCTCAAGATTGGCCGCCCAGAAGTGAGTGATCGAGAGATTATGCAGATTCTTGAGGTTGTTGAATTAGCCAATCTCATCTATTCCATGCCAGAGGGCCTAGATACCCACATTGGCCCCTACGGATTTAACCTTTCAGGCGGGGAAAAGCAGCGTTTGAAGCTTGCCCGAGTGCTTTTGCGACACACATCGGTCTATTTACTTGATGAGCCCTTCGAGTATCTCGATGCCCAGATGGCACAGAGAATTGCACTGAAAATTGAGCGGATTCTCGTAACAAAGACGTTACTCATTGTTTCCCATCTCGGATTGCGGCTGTCAGGGCAGAGCAATACGCTTGGTCTAGTCGCAACAATGCAGCACTAGTTAGAGGTGGATATGGCAACGCCAAGAGATAAAAAATCCATCTCGCACGAAATTATTTTGCAACATCCTGTTTTTAATTTGATGCAGTGGCTAGCAAATAGTCCATCTGGAGATGAAGTAGCGCGCGAATTAGTATTGAATTACTTTCAATTATTGGGTGCAACGCAATCGCGCCTTGTTGTCACAGATGACGAAGGATCAGCCTTTTTTGTGGGGGATTTTGGATTCGAGAAATCATTTACCGGCTCCTCCCAGACTTTGGAATATTGGCAAAATCGCACCGATGAAATTGTGAAGATTCAGATAGAGCCGACCGGATTGGGTTGGTCTAAATCAGGTCGATATTTGCAGGCTCGGGTCAATGATTTTGGAGATACCCGTGGATGGATCACGATTGGGTTTGCAAAGGAAACAGACAGGCCTGAGGCCGAACAATTGATGCAGGTCTTGAAGCACGTTGTCGGGATTTTCATGTCGACCCTTCAGGTTTCAAAGGCAGCGCAGGTCTCTGCCAGCCGCTCCACGGTCACCAAAGATTCCTTTACCCCGCGCCAGATGGCCATTCTGGGCGGCATGGTTTCAGGCAAAACCAACCATGAGTTGGCCTCCGAGCTGGGTTTTAGCGTGAGCACGATCCGCCACGAGACGATGCGCGTCTATCAGGCGTTGTCGGTGAGCGATCGCCGCGAGGCTGCCCGAGAGGCTCTTGAGCGAGGCATTTTCTAACCGTTCGGCTTAAATACGGCTTAAATATGGGTCAAATGTAGCAAATCGGACATTTCATCACTTTTTACCGCATTTTGGTGGTTCTCACGTCCTTCTCAGGGGCTCCCAAGGAAAATAAATGAAAATTCTTTCTGTGGGGAGGCAACATTTGGGGGCCTGGGGTGTCTTACATAGTAGAGGGCAAGACGTTGTCCACTGCATTACCTTGATCAAGAAATTAGGCGGCACAAAGTGAAATTCAAAGCAAAGGCTCCAGTAGCGACAGGTTCACACCTGGCCGTTTCTGAGTGGTCTATTGCTGAACTCAGCGCTCTTTACGCCGAACAGCGCGCATCACTCACCGCACAAGCTCGCCGAATCCTGCGCAATCAAGCAGATGGCGATGAGATCGTCCAAGAAGCTTTCCTCAAGTTCATCCTTGCCGCGCCAGAACTTGATTCCCGTGAACGTGCGCTCGCTTACCTTCGCACGACAGTTAACAACCTCTGCCTTAACCAGATCCGTGCAACTGGATCTCGTCCAAACCTCGTTGCTATCGATAGCGAGACTAGCCAAGAGGCCATCAACGAAATTTCTGCTGCAAGCCACGTCCCTTTCGACACAAACATGGCTGCCGCTGAGGATGCATCAATCATTCGCGAAGCTCTTGCTCGCCTCTCTTCAGACCAGCGCACAGCACTTGTTATGTGGGAGATGGAAGGCCGCTCTACAGAAGAGATTGCAGAAGCAATTGGCACAACTCCTGCGAATGTGCGCCACGTTGTTCAACGCGCTCGCGCTTCCTTTGTCCGCGTTCTTGCTACATGGGTTGTTGATGAAGAGACAGGCGCTACGGCTCTTGATTCACTCTCTACCTCTTACAAGAAGGCTGCAGAGCTTGCAAAGAAGAGCAGCAAAGTTGCACTTTCATTGCTCCTTGTTCTCGTTGCATTCCTCGGTTTCAATTCAATCACCGGCAATGAAGTGACAAAGACAAATACTCTTACAACGATTTCTGCTCCTGTTCAACAAGAGGCAAACACAGCACCTGTCGCAGCTCCTTCGGCTTCTGCTTCAGAGACAGCTGCTTCTGATCTTGTAAACAAGTCCACCCAACTTCTTGGTGGAGTCAGCGCAAAGACCAACCCATACACATTCCCTGGTCTTGATGCTGACGGCATTCCTACAGGTTTCACTGCAACTGATGGCGTTCACACCGGCAAGATTTATGTTGCTCAGAACGCTCCAGAAGTGACCATTGATGGCACAAAGCTCACCATTACAACCATGAGCCAAGATGCGAACGCCGTTAACGTCCTTCTTGACCAGACTCTTTCAGTTTCAGCGCTTGGTACCGACTACACGGTTGACCCTACGGTCACCATGAAGAAGTCTTGGGTACCCCTCAATGTTTCAACTGCACACACGGATATCACACGCCTACCCGATGGTAACTACCTCGTGACAAGCGTGATTGACATCGATTCAGCAGTTGATACAGGTACAATTGTGCCTGTTAGCCGGGGTTACGACGTGTCTTCAGCCCCTTCAACTATCACCACCCGCCTCGTACTAAACCCAGGCAAGACGAAAGTCCTTGCTCAGGCTGTTTATGTGCAGACGAAGGGAGCGAAGTAAATGTCGCTCCGTCAAAAGGTTTCCAGCGCGATCCGGATATTGCGTTGGAATAGAGATGTGTCAGCACGTGCGTCACATCTCGTGGAAGTTTTTAACTTCCAAGCCGGATCTGGGAACGTCTCAGGTTCGACTTTTTCTGAAAGGAAAAATATGTCTACAAAGACAAGCTTTAAGCGCATTGCCGCTGTAGCTGCTGTCGCACTCGCTCTTGGCGGGTTCTCAGCTGTTTCAGCAAATGCCGTTAACACAGGTACCGCAGTTGGTACTGGTGTTGTTAACTATACAAACATTTTTGAGCCTTCAAATCTTGGTTCATTTGCGATTTCTGCAGCTGCTCAGGCTTCAGGAACTCTCACCTTCACCGTGGCGTCAACTGGAGCGGCAGCCTCAGCTCTCATTGGAGACTCGGTCGTAATTTCTGGAGCAAGCGACTCAGCTTATAACGGAACTTATGCAATCACAGGCAACGCGGGTGCAACTGATATTAAAGTTGCAAGCGTTCTTCCTTCTGCATCAATAACTGGTAATGCGTTGATTCTTACATCCTCAACCGGTGCGATTTCCAACGCAACCGGATGGAATATTAATCAAACTGCAACTCCAAGTGGATACACAAAGCTAACACCAGCTGCAAATATCTCGACCTTGACATCTGCTGCTCTCGCATTCACGGGAACTACATCAGTTTCGGCCGCACCTGCGTCTGCCACCTATGTACTTAGCGGAAGCGCTCTACCTAACCTATTGGTTACTGTTACGGGTACATCTGTAACTGCTTCGGGCACTTCAGTATCCCTAGGAGCAAATACAAGCGGCAACACTGAACTATTGAAGAGTAATATCAATGGGTACACAGTTGTTGCGACTGCAACGGCAGGGTCGGCTTCTCTTGCATCCCAACTTACTGGCTACCAAAGTCAAGGTTATACCGGTATGGCGCTAGTTGCTGGTTCAGATTCATCTGCTTACATCAAGGTTTCAACTACTGCTGCAGGTACCGCCTCAGGTAGCTTGGTTGTTAACTCTACTGTTGCGGGTCAAAATACAACCAAGACAATTGAAGCGTTTACAGTTGTTATCGGAACAGGCTCAGCTTCAACCGCATACTCGACTACTACAGTTGCAATTGCTGGAACAACCGGCGTCTCTCAGCAGGTTTCAAGCACAGGCACTGTCTATGCAAGTTCTTCAAACGATACAGGCATAGCTGCTACAGTTTCGGCTACCCCAATTGGAACAACTGGGCTTGCGATCACCGATTCATCTTTACAAACAGGCGCACTCACAGCCACCATTGCTGGCGTTGGAAGCTTCGCAGCAAATGGCAAAACAACAAATACATCTACCCAATATGCGAACGTTCCTGCCTACACCTGGGCATCAGGAAGCAACAACTCATTTAGCGTTTACGGGGATGGTCGCGCAGGTACTTCTGCGATCACAATCTCTGTAGGCGGAGTTGCTGTTAAGACTGTTACCGTGATCTTCTACGGCAAGGTAGCGTCATTGACAGCGACTGCTAACTACAACATTCTGTATGCGAATGGAGCGGGCGCAACGACTGGTTCATTAGCTGCAGCTGCTGCAGCAACTGGCACACCTGCCGGTTTTGTTAACGGCGCAGTCAGCACAACAACTATGACAGCAGATGATGATCCTGCTCTCGTTATTGTTGCAAAGGATGCAAACGGAAATGTTGTTCCTTTGAATCCAACAGTGACGGCCTATAGTGTTGTTTCTTCAAGTCCAGCAAGTTTCAGCCAATCGATCCTCTGTACTGGTTCAACCCAAAATACAGCGATCGATTCAGGTGTCGGAACTTACACAAATGGATTTGGTGCTGGCCTTGCTTGTTTGAACTCAACACCAACAACCAAGTCTGGGGATAAGGGAACAATCACAATCTCTTACACAAACTCTGATGGAACAATCATCGTGGCTCCAGCAATCAGCCTCACAGCTGGTGGCAAGCCAGATAAGGCTACCTTGACTCCTGATTCAACAACTTATCTTCCAGGAGCAAAGGGTTACTTCACACTCGCAGCTACAGATGCATCTGGAAATCCAGTTGCAGATGATCAAGGCTTTGCTGCGTTCTTTGCTGCTGCACCAAAGGTAAGCGGCGCATTCCAGTTCCTTGGAACAACAATTTCAGGAACAATCACAGGAACAGTACTTACTGCTTCAAGCTCAGCATCAGTCCTCTCAACAACCCAGTATTTTGTTAACGGCGTTGTGAAGGATTACTTCTACGCGCCTGTTAGTGATGGCGACTGGACTGTAACTGCTACAACCGGAACAGGTTTCACTTCTGCTGGCCAAGGCGCAGCTGTAAATGCAACAGTTACCGTGGGTAGCGCAACAACAGCTGCTTCACAAGCTGCTACAGATGCTGCTCAAGAGGCAACAGATGCTGCTAACGCTGCATACGATGCTGCTAACAACGCAATGGATTCTGCAGACGCTGCAACAGCAGCTGCTCAGGATGCTTCAGACAACGCTTCAGCAGCTCTTGCAGCTGTAACAAGCTTGTCAGCAACTGTTGCTAAGTTGGTTTCATCAGTAACAGCAATCGCAACAGCACTTGCTGCAATCAAGAAGAAGCTTGGCGTTAAGTAATTAACTGCCAATCTCTTTAAGAGATTGAAGGAAAGGCCCCCACTTCGGTGGGGGCCTTTCTGTTTTTGCCTTCCTTTGTACTTTCACTTGTCTGGTCAGCAAAGGTATCCTCAGAACATGGCAAAAGGAGTTAGATCTTCGCAGTCGCAAGCTCTGAACTGGTTATTGGTTGGCGGGTCGCTTGTCACGCTATTTATTTGGGCAAACTTGAATGACCCTTTCAATGCGCCTAAGTCTTGGGTGATGTTTGTCGCCGGCGCCTACCTTGCTGGGTGGGCTGGGTTTCAACTCAAGGATGCATTTAGAGATCCAGTGCTTAGAATTGCTCTGATCTTATCTGGCGCATATCTCATTGTTTTATTTCTGGCTTTTCTTTTCACTAATGAGAAGTTCGTAGGGTTCTTTGGAGAGAACGGGCGTCGCAATGGATTTCTGACCTATTTTTGTCTGACAGTCTTCTTCCTCTCAGCTGCTCTTCTATTCCGATTATCCAATCTTCAAAAGTTTGATTTCGTTACTTTGATTGTTGGACCGATTGTTGGTCTTTATGGTTTTAGCCAACATTACAAAATTGATGCTTTTAAGTGGAATAACCCTTACAACTCTGTTATTAGCACTTTGGGCAATCCGGATTTTGCTTCCGCTGTAATGGGGATATTCCTTGTACTTACAGTTGGTGTGATTCTAAATAGAGGCTTGGCAATGTGGATTAGGTTGTGGGGGCTTTTCTCTTCCGCAATTCTTACCATCACAATCCTCTTCTCTGGTGCGCGTCAAGGTTTGCTTGCTGCGCTAATTGGTATTGGGATCGTCGTGGTTGTGTATTTGTTCCAAAAGAACAAAGTGGCCGGGTACGGGACACTTGGACTTGGCTTAGTCGGGTTTGTCGTCGGTGTTCTGGGTATGTTGAATACCGGCCCCGCATCAAAATATTTGTACAAAGTTTCTATTACCTATCGCGGTGATTATTGGCGTGCTGGAATAAATATGTTTAAGCATCATTTATTATTTGGTGTTGGCTTAGATCGATATGGGGCTTACTTCCGTCAGTATCGTGATGCAACGCAATCTCTGCGTCGTGGACCTGGTGAAATTTCAAATACGGCTCACGATGTCCCAATTCAGTTGGCGGCTACCGGTGGAATCCTTGTTTTACTTGTCGTTATTGCTCTCTTTGTTTTTGTTGCCTGGCGCGGTTTTGTTGTTATTCGCCGAACTTCAGGCGTCCAGCAATTGGTTGTGGCTTCTTTCGTCGGGGCGTGGATTACTTATGAAGCCCAATCCTTCATTTCTATTGATAACGTCGGTATTGCGATTTGGGGATGGATTCTTGGAGGGTTAATCGTTGGAATCTCGGTGGTGGAAACGCAAGAGCCTTCGGCTTCGCCAGCAAAGATGAAAAAACGAGTTGCCGTTGGATCTCAAAAAAAGGAAAGCGCCGTGCAGCCTCTGGTTTCCGGACTTGCAGCAACCATCGCTCTTGCAATCGTCATTCCTTTGTTTTTGGCAGATTCTTCCGCGCGCATGGCGCGCTCTTATGCAAAACCAACTGCTCAACAAATGAACGCTTATGTAGATGCCGTGAAGAAACCTCTGACGTATGGTTTCCAAGATCCAGCAAATAAATTTATGGTTGCAACACTCTTGGCGGAGGCTGGAAGAGTGGATGAAGGCATTGCAATGTTGAAAGATCTCATTGCCACAGACCCTCAAAACTTTGCGGCTGTAGATACTTTGGCAAATATTTATGAGCAAACAAATAGGCCTGCTCAAGCGGTGCCGCTGCGAAAGAAGGCCGTTACTTTAGACCCCTTTAATCCAAAGATTGTCGAGAAGTTGAACCAGGACTTGAAGGCATCGGGTAAGTAACCGATAACCTTTCCCCATGCGCGTCGCAATCATTGGTCAAGGGTATGTGGGTCTTCCTTTGGCAGTGGCTGCTGCCGAAGCCGGGCATACCGTTGTAGGAATTGATGTCGATACAAAGAGGGTTGCACTTCTTAATCACGGCACATCACCGGTTTCAGATATTTCTGATTCATCGCTGACCGCAGTGATTGCCTCCGGCAATTATCAAGCTTCGAATTCTTTTGCAGCTGTTTCCACAGCCGATGTGGTTTGTATTTGCGTGCCCACTCCACTTGATGCGGCCGGAGCGCCTGATTTATCTGCCCTTGAAGCGGCACTCGAAGGTGTTGGCGCGAATCTTGGGTCTTCTGCGCTAGTGATTCTTGAATCAACGATCTCTCCAGGGACTACTCGAGGTTTGGCTTCCTCAATATTGTCTGCTGTCTCTCGTCACTCTGATTTTGAGTTGGTTTATTCACCAGAACGAATTGATCCTGCAAACAAGAAGTGGAATGTGAAGAACACTCCCAAGTTGGTGGCGGGGCTAACGGAGGAAGGAACTGCGCGTGCTGTGCATTTCTATTCTTCTTTTGTGGAGACGGTGACCTCTGCTTCTTCTGTTGAGGTGATTGAGACGGCCAAGCTTCTAGAGAATTCTTTTAGATTTGTAAATATTTCATTTATTAATGAGCTTGCGGTTTTTTGCTCGAAGATGGGTATTGATGTACGCGAAGTGATTGATGCGGCGGCGACTAAGCCATATGGATTTATGCCCTTCTATCCAAGTGCGGGCGTTGGGGGACATTGCATCCCAGTGGATCCGGCGTATTTGGTGGCCAAGGCACGCGAAGTGGGCGCGCCAACTCGATTTATTGATTTAGCGAATGAAGTGAATCTGTCTATGCCATCGTTCTTCGCAGGTAAGGCCGAAGGAATGCTTGGTTCTTTGTCTGGGAAGAAGATTTTGGTGGTGGGGGTTGCTTACAAGCCAGATGTTTCAGATGTGCGCGAGACACCTGCATCTGGATTAATCAAAGTACTTCGCTCTGCGGGGGCTGTTGTTTCGTGGCACGATCATTTGGTGCTGGAGTGGAATGGTGAAAGTTCTGTCCCACTTGCTAGTGATTATGACTTGGTTGTTCTTGTGAATCCACATAGTTCAGTTGATTTATCTGTATTGGATGGGGTTCCAGTTCTCAATACCCGCGGTGGAATTTGATGAAGTACTTAGTGACGGGCGGGGCTGGTTTTATTGGCTCACATGTCTGTGATGCATTGGTCGCTCGCGGAGACTCTGTTGTTGTTTTAGATAATCTTTCTACGGGTGTCAGCCATAACTTGGATCAATTGGTCGGACACCCCTCCTTCGACTTCATTTCGGGGTCAATCCTGGACGTTGAACTGGTGAACCGTCTTGTTGGTTCTGTCGATCACGTTCTTCACTTTGCGGCGGCTGTTGGCGTTTTTACTATTGTTGATAAGCCCTTGGAATCATTGACAACCAATTTGCGTGGAACTGAAAACATTCTTGACGCGGCCTCCGTTCATAAGAAGCCAGTATTGGTTGCATCTTCCTCTGAGATTTATGGCTCTGCAGGATCTGATGGCGTTCCTCTTCATGAAGAGAGTGATCGTGTGGTGGGATCGCCCTTAAAGAGCCGCTGGAGTTACAGCGAAGCAAAAGCAATCGATGAATCACTTGCGATTTTTTATCATATGGAAAAAGGCTTGCCAGTCCGTTTGGTACGTTTCTTTAACACCGTTGGACCTCGCCAGGTCGGGAGCTATGGAATGGTTGTTCCACGGTTTGTTGAGGCAGCGCTGGCTGGAACTCCACTTGCTGTTTATGGAACCGGTAATCAATCGCGTTGTTTCTGCCACGTTGCAGATGCTGTAGCCGCAGTTCTCCAATTGATTGATAGTGAAGCTGCGGTGGGGCAAGTCTTTAATGTGGGAAATGACTTTGAAATCACGATTGGTGAATTGGCAAAGAAAGTTGTTCACTCATTGAGGTCAAAATCGTCAATTGAGATGATTCCTTATAAAGATGCTTATGCGCCAGGTTTTGAAGATATGCAACGCCGTGTGCCCGATATTTCAAAGATAAAATCACTTATTGGGTGGGCTCCTACACGTGATTTGGATGCGATTATTTCTGCCATTGCCGCTTCCTTGCGACACAACCATTAAGTAATTTCACAGTCGTATTACGGCGGTACCTCCCAGTTCTTGCTTGCAAAGTGGCTCATAATTGAGACATGAGAACTATGAAACTTTCTCGATTGATTGTTGCTGGGATCCTCGTTTTTGTGATTTCTCCGGCGCAGGCAACTCAGACAATCGTTGGCACCTTCCCAAGCATGAATTATTCAGCCGCGGTTGGATCTTTTACCATTACCCCACCGACTTCCAATTCTCCAGGCGCGTGGACGTTTGTGTCAGAGAATCCATTGGTTGCCACAATCTCTGGTTTGAAGGTAACACTTCTTTCATCCGGGTATACGCGCATTTCTGCGACGCAGGCTGCAAGTGGTGCCTACAATTCCGTCACTCGCGTAACACAGTTGTTGGTAACCAAAGGAACTCCAACAGTTGGAACTTGGGCTCCGCAAGAAGTTCCATTTGCGAATAAGACATTCACCATTACGCCTCCTACATCTACTTCACCCGGAGCTTGGAGTTATCAAGTAAATGGCGGAGGAGTCGTAAGCCAAAATGGAAATGTCTTAACATTTCTAGATGGCGGGACTGTTTACATTAATGCGTATCAAGCTTCGACTCCTGCATACAATGCTGCAAACGCGTACACAACTTTGACCGTGAAGTTGATTCCGCCCACTCTCGGCACTTATGGCGACGTTACCTTGAACCGTGCAAGTATCTCGAGTTTGACACTAATTCCACCAACTTCAAATTCAACTGGAATGTGGAGTTTTACTTCCTCAGATACTTCTATCGCATCTATTTCTGGATCAACTTTAACGCCGCTTGCAATCGGCAAGACAACAATCACTGCAACGCAAGCAAAATTGAAACCGTACGGCGCAGCGAGTGAAACAATGGTCTTGACCGTTTTGGGAACTGCTCCAACTGCTGGTGGGTTTAATGATTTGACAGGCAGCTTTAGTGCAACCGGGCCAAATCTTCTCCAAATAGTTGCACCGACTTCAACTTCGCCAGGCGCCTGGGACTATCTATCTTCTGATCCGACTATTGCCCGCGTAAGTGGCGGCATTGTTTATTTTGTGAAGCCAGGAATTGTCACTTTAACTGCGAACCAAGCGGCAACAGGCACATATAACGCAGTTGGGCCATTAACTGCCAAACTAACCATTACGCAGATGCCTACAGTTGGTACTGTGGCATCGCTTCAAAAGGTTGTGGGAGATCAAGATTTCACTCTTCCAGTGCCCACGACTAACTCACCAAGTGCCTTCCAGTACACCTCTTCTGATCCGACGGTCGTTTCTGTGACAGGTTCAACGGCGAAAATCGTTGGTGCAGGCAGCGCCACGATAACGGCAACATTGCCTGCTAAGGATTATTGGTTGAGCGGTTCAACAACATTCTCGATACAAGTGTTGGGCACCCTTCCAACATTGGGTGCGTTTGCACCTATTGCAATCACGACCGCTGATAAAGCTATTTCTATAACTTCGCCAACTTCAAATTCCAAGGGTGTATGGGCGTTTACATCTTCCAACCCTGCTGTCGCATCAGTTGCGGGACAAGCAATTACAGGCGTCTCTGTTGGCACAGCGACAATCACTGCAACCCAACACCCTTCTGGCATTTATGGCTTGTCAAATACTTTGCAAACAACGGTGACGGTCACCGCGCCGGTAGTGAAACCAACACCGACTCCTGCGCCTATTGTGGCACCAACCAAGGCTCCTGTTGCGAAGCAACCTGTTGTTTCGGTGAAACTTGCGGCCAAGTTGATTACCGTCGTGAGTACTTCCAAGACCGTAAAGGTGATGATTGATGGACGCAAGGGAGTTGTTGGTAAGAACGTGGTGAAAGCTGGAAAGCACGTCGTCCAGATTCAAAATGGCACAGTTCTGCTCTACAGCAAACTTGTGACTGTTAAATAATCCTTGGATACTAGTGCCATGCAGGTCTATGACAGCGATGTAAAGCAGTCGCCAATAATTTCTCAGGTGCAGGGCGTCTGGGAGAAACGTGGCTTGTTGAAGTTGCTTGTTTCGCGTGACCTAACTGTTCGTTATAAGCGATCTGTAATTGGGATTTGGTGGTCCCTTCTCAATCCACTCTTTACGACATTTGTGATGTTCTGGGTATTCAATACAGTCTTCAAAGCACGCATGCCTGACGGCACTTCGTTCTTGCCGTACTTACTTTCTGGCGTTCTTCTCATGACTTTGTTCAATCAAGGATTGACGATGGCCGCCGATGCGATTGCTACTGGAGCGGGCGTTTTAACGAAGGTTTATGTGCGTCCTGAAATCTTTGCTTTTTCAGCGACAATCTCTGCGGCAATTAACTTCTTCTTTGGGCTAATCCCTTTGACCCTTGTTCTTGCGATTTCTCGAAAGTGGCCCGGATGGAGTTTCCCTCTGGCAATCATTGTTGTGGGATGCATGACTTTGTTTACGACCGGCTTAGGTCTGATGCTTGCGATTGCCTATGTGAATTTTGATGATTCACGAAGCTTGATTCAGATCTTCCTTTTGGCTTTGCAATACATGACCCCGGTTTTTTATCCGATTTCCGTGTTGGGACCGCATACAAAGCGAGTAATCGAACTAAATCCGCTGACTTCTTATCTTTCCGTTTTCCGAGATGTCTTTGGGAATAACTATGTCGCATCGTTAAATAATTGGTTGATGATGGGCTTCTCTTCGATTGCAATGTTCTGTTTAGGTTTCTATGTCTTCCAGCGGGCATGGCCTCGAGTGGTGGCGAAAATCTGATGAGTGAAATAATTGTTGAAGTAAAAGACGCTTCACTTGCGTATCGTCGAACGCGCCATCGTGTCTCTTCGTTAAAGCAGACTGCGATTGACACTATCAAAAAGCGTATGGCTTATGAAGAATTCTTTGCACTTAAAGGCGTATCGATGGAAATCAAGCGCGGTGAAACAGTTGCAGTAATAGGTCGAAATGGTGCGGGTAAATCAACGCTGCTAAAAGTCGTTGCACGTGTTCTGCCTCCGACAACCGGTCGCGTCATTGTGCGCGGAGCGGTTGCGCCAATGATCGAATTAGGTGCTGGATTTAATCCAGAACTGACCGGCGCTGAAAATATGGTGTTGTACGGAACTTTGCTGGGACGCACTCCCAAGGAGATGCGCGGTCGGATCGAAGCTATTGCAGAATGGGCTGGACTAACCGAACATCTTGATATTCCAGTTCGTGCATATTCATCAGGAATGGTGGCGCGATTGGCCTTTGCTACCGCGACGGATAACGTGCCGGATTTATTGCTTATTGATGAAGTTTTATCCGTTGGTGATGAAGATTTTCAAGAGCGGTCAAAGGCAAGGACCGAGACTTTGATGAATAGCGGTTGCGCAGTCCTTCTTGTTACGCATGATTTGAATACTGTTCGGACTATGGCGACTAGGGCAATTTACTTGGATCACGGTGCACCAAAAGCTTCAGGAAAGCCGGAAGAAGTAATTGAGCAATATTTAGCAGACCTTCACAGGTAACCATGAAAGTTCTCCATGTAATTGCCCGAATGAATGTGGGCGGGACGGCTCGGTATGTGGGTCGTTTGGTCGAGAGTGATCCGCAGGCGTTGCTTGCGACTGGGTTTGTTCAAGGCGCTGAGGCGGAAGATGATTGTGTCCTTAGTCTGCCGGTTGTGCGGGTTTCACATATGGGTCGCGCGATTAATCCTGTGCAAGATTTCTTGGCATTTCTTTCGCTGCGAAAAATTATTCGTTCAGTGAAACCAGACATTGTTCACTCGCATACATTTAAAGCGGGCCTGCTTTCTCGATTGGTCGGCGGTTCTTTTAAGCGGGTTCATACATTCCATGGGCACCTCTTTGACGACGCATCTTTTTCGGGGTTGCAAAAGAGCGTGATTACACTCGCTGAAAAGTTTCTTGCTGGTCGAACCGATGTCTTGGTATCTGTGGGCAAGAAAGTTGGGGTTGAACTTCGTGCCGCTGGCGTTGGCGCCTCGGGTACATGGGTTTCGATTGCGCCAGGCGTGGATGCTCTGCCTCAAATTGAACGGCCAATTGCGCGAAGCACCTTAGGTGTAAAAGATGATCGAGTTTTAGTTGGTTGGATGGCTCGTGTTACTTCTGTGAAGAATCCGATGTTGATGATTGAAGTTGCAAAGAAGATGCCTTCCGTCTCTTTTGTTGTGGCAGGCGGCGGAGATTTGTTGGAAGAAGTGAAAGCTTTAGCCCCTTCAAATGTTTCTGTTATTGGATGGGCAGATGCATCTGTTTTTTGGAGCGGTGTGGATGTGGCGCTTTCGACTTCCGATAATGAAGGAATGCCAGTTGCTTTGATTGAAGCTCAATTGGCTGCAGTTCCTGTCGTTTGCACAGATGTGGGATCAAATGGTGAAGTGATTGAATCGGGTTCGACAGGATTTGTTGTGGAGAAAGAAGTCGGGGCGTTGGTTTTGGCTTTGGAGAAATTGATAACTTCATCCGAATTGCGGAAATCTTTTGGAAAATCTGCTCAAATTCGCGCAGCGGTTGAATTTGGAGTGCCAGCAATGCTCGATAAGCATCGCGCGCTCTATGAGGGGCTCCTTAAGTAAGGTTTTAGTAAGTAGGGTGTGAAAGGATTCAGACCTGGCATCCGGAAGGTTCTCACTAACCTCTCAGGAAAGAAAGGTTCGATTCACACATGTCTTTGGGAAAGCGTTACAACGCTGATTGGGCCGCGATAGTTCTCGGCATCGGTGTTGGATTGACTGCGGCGCTTTACATTGAAACAACCACCACTTCGGATTGGTCCTCCGTGTATTCGACGGTAATTTCCTTTAGTCGTATCTCGGCCTTGTTAGGTTCATTTCTTGCCATTGTGGGTCTTGTTCTAGTTTCCAGAATCTCTTGGGTTGAACGTTCGGTCGGACATGATCGTCTAGTTATTTGGCACCGCAAACTTGGACCATGGTCGATGTACCTAATTACGCTCCATGTACTGCTTGTTGTCGTTGGGTATGCGGGAAATGACCGCGCGAAATTGGGTGTCGAATTGTGGCGCATGATTCGCAGATACCCATGGATGCTTCCTGCTTTTGTTGGTTTTGTATTTTTTGCCGCCGCTGGAATTACTTCTTACAAGAAGGCTCGAGCAAAGATGTCGTATGAGACATGGTGGACTGTTCACCTCTACACATACTTGGCAATCGTGCTCTCCTTCATGCACCAAGTCTTGACTGGCCCAATGTTTATCGGACATCCTCTCAACAAGTTGTATTGGCAGTTCCTTTATATTGGCGCGGGCCTTGCAATTATTTTGTGGCGTTTGGCAATTCCTACAGTTCGATCATTTACTCATGGCTTGCATATCGAGCAAGTTGTTGTGGAAGGTCCAGGAGTTGTCTCTGTGATCATGAAGGGTCGAAATCTCGACAAGCTTGGCGCGCAAGGTGGCCAATTCTTTAGCTGGCGCTTTATGACAAAGGGACATTGGTGGATGGCGCATCCCTATTCTCTGTCTGCTGCGCCGACTTCTAATTACATGCGCGTGACGATTAAAGATCTTGGCGATCATTCAAAAGATGTTAGAAATCTTCGCCCAGGTACGCGCGTCTTCTTTGAAGGTCCGTATGGAACCTTCGTTGCAAATACTTCAACTCGTGGCCATGTTGTTTTGATTGGTGGCGGGGTTGGCATTACACCTCTTCGAGCGCTGATGGAGGAGTTAGATCCGACAAAGGTTGTGGATGTTATTTTCCGGGCTTCTCGCGATGAAGACTTGGTTCTGCGAAAAGAGCTAGATGCGCTGGCAGATGCGCGCGGCGCCAGGGTTCATTACTTGGTGGGTTCTCGAAAAGAGCATCCCATGACTGCCAAATACATCATGAAATTTGTTCCTTCTTTTAGAGATTCAGATGTTTACGTCTGTGGACCAACACCATTGGTGGACGCTGTCCACGAAGCTGCTGTTTCTTGCGGCATTCCAAAAGATAGAATTCACGATGAAGCATTCGAGTTCCATAGTGTTTAAAGAAGGAAAAGGGCAAAGGGGTAAAAAATGAAACGCGCACTATTGATCGCCGGTGGAACCATCGGCGGACTGGGAGCAGTCCTTTCAATCACTCCTCCTCACTTTGGATCAAGCACCGGTATCGCTGGCGGCATCAAGACCAGTGGGTCCACTTCTCCGACGACTCCTACCGCTACGACTCCGACGGCCGCGCCTACACAATCTGCGGCTCCGACTCCTGCGACTCCTGCGAAAACCAAGAAAGCTAAACCAGCTGCAACAAAGAAAGCGGCTGCGCCGGCAACTGCGCCTGCTGCGAGTGGCGCCTCTGGAACATTTACTGGCGCGACATCAAATACTCAATTCGGTCCGGTTCAAGTTCAAATTACAGTTTCGAATGGAAAAATTACCGCAGCGAAGGCGCTGCAATTTCCAAATCGAGATTTTCGTTCTCAATCTATTTCCTCACAAGCAATTCCATATTTAGTTCAAGAAACACTTGCGGCATCCAGTTCTAACATTCAAGGTGTTGGTGGTGCTTCTTATACTTCTCAGGGTTGGTATGACTCACTCGTCTCCGCACTTGCAAAGGCCGGAATGAAATGACGGATCTGCCCTCAAAACGGGCACGAGTTCGGGCCGAGATTGAAACATGGGGAACAATTCTTTATCTCGATGTTGCATCTGAAAATGTTGGAGAATCTGAATTAAATATTGGCATTGAAGAATGCCGCCAATATTTCTATTTTATTGATGAAGTCCTTAGTACCTACAAGCCAGAATCTGAAGTTTCAAGGTTGCGCGCAGGCAAATTAAATCTTTCCGATTGTCATGCCGACCTTCGTGAAGTGTGGGCTGCGTGTGAATACGCCAAAGCAATTAGCGATGGTTTTTTTGATCCATGGTGCGTTGAAGGTGGATTTGATCCATCGGGATATGTAAAAGGATGGGCGGCCGATAAGGCGATCGCTATTTTGAAATCCCATGGCGCCCAGAACATCCAAATTAATTGCGCGGGGGATTTATCGCTGGCTGGCGGCTTTGAAAATGGAAAGCCATGGAACATCGGAATTCGCCATCCAGAAGAGAAACATACGATTGTGAAGGTTTTCGACATTATGGATGGCGCCATTGCCACTTCGGGGACGTATGAACGTGGGGCCCATATTCGAGACCCCCACACAGGTTTGATCGCTCTGGGAGCTCGTTCTGCGACCGTTTATGGCCCAGATGGAGGGTTGGCGGATGCTTTGGCCACTGCTTTGGTCGTGGCGGGGCGTGATGGGGCGTATCTATTTATGAAGCCTGAACTTGCTGAATACAACTGTTGGGTCATCGATCGCCATGGCGATCAGGCCTGGTCGCCCAAATAAAGCAGCCATAATTCACAGGAATTACCCAGCCTTTACTCGTCACTAATCGCATCTTCTCCTTTTAAGTTTGCTCCATGCGAAAAGTTCCAACCCGAGTCCTGGCCATCAATGCAGTCTTAGTTCTTGCAATTGGAGGTGGCGGGTATTGGGGATGGACGACACTTCATCCAAAAGCTGCGCCAGTCGCGCTTTCAACGACGACTGTTTCTCGCGGTGATGTTCAATCAACAGTTTCCGCATCAGGAAAAGTAATTAGCCCTGGAGATATTGGATCGGCACCACTTGTTGCTGGAACGCTCAAGACGTTGAATGTAAAAGTCGGCGATCACGTTTCTGCCGGGCAGACTCTAGCGGTGCTAGATACCTCCGCTCTTAAGACAGCAGAGACACAAGCGCTTTCAGCTTTGATTTCAGCGAAAGCATCAGTCGCATCTGCTGCATCGCAAATCACACAGGCCCAACTTGCAGTCGACACAGCAAACCAAAATTTTGGAACCCAACAAGACACAATTTCGCAAAATATTATTACTTACCAAGCGACAGTTGACGCGGCTAAGAAAGCTTTAGATGATGCAAATACAAATCAAATTCCGGCAGCTGCCACTTATCAGCAGAGTGTTGACGCAGCTCAGCGAAATCTTGATTCAGCGAAATTAACACTTAAGAACTTGGAGTGGACATACGAGCAGACAGGCGTGCGGGACATAACTGGCGCTTTCTTAACGGCAAACTTTTGTATAAATTTTATGGACTCATACCAATTTGTAAATTCATCTTCGGTAACTACTTTTAACTCCAACTGTTCACCGCTAATTGCAGACACAAATGCTTTGACGAATGCGCAAATAGCGTTGGACGTTGCAAAGCAGAATCAAAAAACATCTCTAGTAAAAGATCAGCAGTCTCTTCAGTCCCTACAGACTGCTTACAGCACTGCTTTGTCAAACCAAAAGATTAATATTGCGAAAGACCAAGATTCCCTGACGACCTTCAAAAATGCAATCACGACGGCTCAGACAAACCTTGATAATTTGAAGGTTACTCAGAACATAGGTTCTTCAGAGCCAACCCTGGCTCAATTACAGCAACAGATTGCTCAAGCTAATTACGATCAGGCCGTGAAAAATGTGGCCGGGGCTTCTGTTATTGCTCCAGTTTCGGGTGATGTCGCATCGATTTCAACAGCGGTGGGAGGCAATGTTGGTACTGCTTTCACGCAGGCAACGAATTCCACAACAGCGACGGGCTTTATTGTCCTCACAAACACAACGGCTCTTCGCGTAACGGCCAGCTTCTCTGAGGCTGATGCTGCAAAGATCATGGCCGGCCAAGATGCCTCTTTTACTTTTGATGCTCTTCCAAATGAAAATGCAACAGGAAAAGTGCTTCAAGTTGATCTCTTGCCAACGACAAGTGGCGGAGTTACTTCATACTCTGCAACCTTCTCAGTTGATGGGAAAGTTGCTGGACTAAAAGTTGGAATGACTGCAACAGCAACAGTGATCACTGGTTATGCGACCGGAGTCATTCAAGTTTCGGCACAAGCCGTAACAACTCGTGGCGGAAATAGTTTCGTTAATGTTGTGACAACAAAGGCCGGTGTTCAAATAACGACACCTACGCCGGTGATTGTCGGTCTCAAGGGTGATAGCGCCGATGAGATTCAATCAGGACTTAAAGAAGGTGAGAAAGTTTCACTTCCAACCGTGACTCGAACAACTTCAAGTAATGGATTTGCTGTTGGCGGTGTGCCTGGCGGAGTCACTGCACTGGCAGGCGCTGGTGGTGTTGGCGGCGGCGGTGGATTTGGCCGCGGTAACGGCTAATGCATCCAGTTATTGATGTACAAGGTGCTGTAAAACAATACGGAGTTGGAGATGCGGCAATTTTTGCTCTCGACGGTGTTGATTTGCAGATAAATCAGGGCGAATATGTTGCCATCATGGGTCCATCAGGATCTGGAAAATCAACTTTGATGAACATCATGGGCGCTCTGGATAACTTGACTGCTGGAAAGTATTTTCTAGATGGTTTGGAAATCGATACTCTCGATGAAAACGCTCTTGCACTTGTTCGAGGACGAAAGATTGGATTTATTTTTCAATCCTTTAATTTGATCGCGCGCACGACAGCGCTTGCAAATGTGGAACTTCCTCTGGCTTACCAAGGCATTAAAGGTAAAGAACGCCGTTCTCGCGCAATGGCGGCCCTCAAGGTCGTGGGGTTGGAAGATCGCATCAACCACGAACCAACTGAACTCTCTGGTGGACAACAACAACGAGTGGCCGTGGCTAGGGCTCTTTGCACGCGTCCTTCACTGCTATTAGCCGATGAACCAACAGGCGCTCTAGATTCGAAATCGACGCACGATCTTCTTGATCTTTTCGACCAAATTAATGCTGCTGGCCGCACTGTCGTGGTGATTACCCACGAAGATGATGTAGCAGCCCGAGCAAAACGTGTGGTGCGAATGAGAGATGGAAAGATTATTTCCGATACTGTGAATAAGTCGGTGAGCAAATGAGTTTCTTTGAAATCATTCGCTTTGCCATCCGTGGCTTGAATTCAAATAAACTTCGTACAACTTTGACGACTATGGGAATTGCCATCGGCGTCTCATCTGTAATTATTTTGCTTGCTTTTGGTAACGGTTCTAGCAAAGCGGTGCAAGCTGGAATCGAAAAGTTAGGGACGAACACGATCACCATCCAATCCAATAGAGGGGGATTCGGTGGTGGTCGCGCTTCCGCTTCACGTTCAGCGTCATCCAAACCACTGACGGTCGGAGACGCAGTCGCATTATCTGACCCGATTAAGGCTCCAGATATTAAGCAAGCCGCTCCTGTGGCGGGGGCGAATACAACCTGTACTTTCGGTACCAATTCTTCAACACCTGGATCATTTAATGGAACATGGCCGGCTTGGTTTGAAGCTTCAAACACAACGGTGGCAAAGGGAACATACTTCACAAATGAGGATGTGACTGAAGGCCGTCGTGTCGCGGTAATTGGAAATACGATCGTGACTGATTTGTTCACAGGAGTGAATCCGATTGGTCAAGTGATGCGATGTGGTGGAATTCCATTTACGATTATTGGAGTTACAGAGAAAAAGGGTTCGAACGGATTCCAAGATGGAGATTCACTCGTTGTTGCTCCACTGACTGCGGTGCAACGCTCACTTACTGGCTACAACAACCTTCAATCAATTGTTGTACAAGCAAAGTCGGCAAAGGTTCAAGATCTTGCGCAGACTGAAATCAACACGATTATGGATGCCCAACACAAGGTGAAGAACGTCAGCAATCGCGATTACCGGACTCTCAATCAGGCATCGCTCTTGGCGACAACATCCTCCAGCAGCTCTGTATTAACGGTGCTTTTGGGCATGATTGCAGGCATTTCCTTGCTGGTCGGCGGCATTGGAATCACAAACATTATGTTGGTGACCGTTATCGAGCGCACTCGCGAGATTGGTATCCGTAAAGCAATCGGGGCACCAAAGCGCGCGATCATGACCCAGTTCTTGATTGAGGCCACGATATTGAGCCTTGTTGGTGGATTCTTGGGTGTCATCGGTGGATTGATTGGAAGTCATTTCAAAATCGTCGGCGTGCAGCCAATCATTATTCCAAGTTCTGTTTTCCTAGCTTTCGGAGTGAGTGTTCTTATCGGACTCTTCTTCGGCGGCTATCCAGCATCACGCGCGGCATCCCTACGACCAATTGAGGCACTTCGTTATGAGTAATCAAAATAATTCATCTGAAGAGTTTGATCTCTTCGCGCCGAATGTTGAAGACAACCTTCAGGAAGTCTTGGCTAAGGGAAGCTACAAGTGGACCAATAAGTACACCGCCGTCTTCGCAATTGCACTCGTCGTCGTAACGAGTGCTTCTGCAGGAATTTGGTATGGACATCGTTCCGCCGCATCTTCTTCCACAAATAATATTGCTGCTGCATTTGGTCGTTCTGGTCGTGCAGGTTTTGGGGGTATTGGTGCATCGGCATCAGCGTTCGCTTCTGGAAGCGCAAGTGCGAGTGCGGGTGGATTTGGTGGTGCTGCGGCTGGTGGTTTTGGCGGTGGCCGTGGAACTCCAGGAACAGTGACAACTGTTAAAGGAAAAACAGTCACAATAACTTTAGATACAGATCCAACAACACCACTTAAAGCCGGCGCTACAGTTTCTGTTCGCAACAGTTCAGGTGGACAGTCATTTGGTGGGGCTGCGGCAACAACACCTACAACACCCACAACAACCAGAACGTCAACGCGGGGTGCTTCCACACCACAATCAACTTCTGGTGCAACGCCTGCGCCATCTATTACTGGAGCTGGGCAACCTGGTGGCCGTGGTGGTGGATTAGAGAATAACCCGGCACTTGATTCTTGTCTTGCGAAGGCTGGCGTGAGCATCGCGCCTGGTCAACGCCTTGATCGAAGTGATCCAAAGGTTGCAGCAGCATTGCAGACCTGTTTTTCAGCGGTTGGCGGGGGTTTTGGGGCCCGACCTAGCGGCGCCCCAACGCCATAATTTCAACACTTCGAGAGTTAGTAGAGTTGCCTAATGACAACGGGCAACTTCACAAGTGAACAGCTTGAATTAGAAGAGTCGATTCTGGTCTTTCCACAATTTGATGCGCTGGACGCCGTAGAACTTGGCGAGATTGCAATGGAGATGGGATTAGATCGATCGTTGCCAATTGCAATTGAAGTTCGCATGGGTGAATGGATTGTTTTTCACGCCTCACTTCCTGGATCGACAATGGATAACGACCGATGGATTGCTCGCAAGGCTCGTGTTGTTCTGGCGACAGGTCACTCAACAATGTATGAGCGAGTGAAGGCGGAAGAAGAAGGCGTTGATTGGTACACCCATTACAACCGCCCTGAAGAGATGCACGCGATTCACGGAGGCGGACTTCCTATCAACATTGCCGGAGGCGGGCTGGAAGGAATTTTGCTCATTAGCGGCTTGCCACAAGTTGAAGATCATTTACTTGGCGTTGAAATTATGACGGAGTTTCTAGCACGTGCGGGAGAAAATTGATGACAACAATTTGGACGGCCGGTGAAGTTTTAATTGATTTGATTCCTCGCGAACGAGGAAATAACCCTGATTTAATTCGCGATCCTGTAGTCGGTGGAGGTCCTGCAAATACCGCGAAGGCACTTGCCCGCCTTGGTTTTGATTCCTATTTTCTCTGCGGTTTATCTGACGATGCGTATGGCGATCAAGAGCGCGCAGAGTTTATTGCAGATAATGTGAAATTGGATCTGTCACCAATCCTTCATCGACCATCGGCAACGGCTCAAGTCACTCTCGATGAAAATGGCGGCGCAACTTACATTTTTACATTCCAAGGCACTGCAACTTTTTCTGAACTAGATAATTGGTTGCCAGATCCAAGTAATCCACCAGCGGTTCTCCACGTTGGAACACTTGGAACGCTGATCGAGCCAAGTGCGAGCATTCTTTATGAATGGGCCCAAAAGGTTGATGCGCCAATTGTCTATGACCCAAATATTCGACCATCGGTTGAAAGAAACCGAGATCTTTATAGAGCGAATGTCATTAAGTGGGCGGCGCTTGCATCTGTTGTGAAGCTCTCTGACGATGATGCAAAATGGTTATTTCCTGACCAAGAAATTGAAGATGTCGCCAAACTATTTCTTGCTATGGGTGTTCGCCTTGTTGCGCTGACACTCGGAGAACACGGCATCGTTGCTTACACATCGCACAGCTCAGTAAAAGTTCCAGGAGTGAAAGTGACGGTTGTCGATACGGTCGGCGCGGGAGACACTGTTGGTGCGATTTTGGTTGAAGCGATTGTTGCTTATGGAATTGATAATTTGCAGGGTGAAATTCTAGAAAAGACTCTCAAGCGTGCTGCGCAAGCTGCCGCGATTACTTGCAGCCGTGCAGGTGCGAAACCACCCATGAAAGCAGAACTCGACGAATGTTAAACATTGATGGACAGGAAATTTCAATTGCTATCGATCTTGATCAAGGTGGCCGCTTAGTTTCACTCCAATGGCGTGATTTGGAATTCGTACTTCCACATCGCGGCACCGTTATTAACTGGGGTTGGTATGCGATGGCTCCATGGGCAGGACGGGTTGCTAATGGAATTATGGTCGACAAGCACGGCAATGAACATGCGCTTCCTACCGATCTTGATCCTCCACATGCGATTCATGGACTTGGTCTCATGGGATCGTGGCAAGAAACAGGTAAGGGCCGCGCACGACTAGAACTTCCAGAACCTTACAAAGGTGCATTTGTCGATCAACACTTTGAAATTTTAGATGATGCGGTTCGTTGGACTCTGGAATATGAACCAAATGGTTGTGATCTTCCTGCTTGGATGGGAATGCATCCATGGTTTCCTCGCGAACTTGGTCGAGGCGGGGATGCTGAACTTCAATTTAGCGCCGGGAAAATGTTTAAGCGCGACGAAGATGGAATTCCTACCGGAGAACTGATTACCCCATACAACGAAAATTGGGACGACTGTTTTATTGATATTCGCGGAGTCCCAGAGATCATCTGGCCTGGAGCAGCGCGCGTGAAGATTGAAAGTGACGCTGAATATTGGGTCGTCTACAACGAAGACACCGAAGGAATTGCGGTGGAACCTCAAACGGCGCCACCGGATGCGGCAAATCTGGGAATTACAGGCGAGAACTATATTGAAGCGCTTTTTACATTCAGTGAGGATTTCTAAGGAATCTGCGATAATCGCGAAATGGAAATAAATCGCGATCACTTAAAGAAGTTAATGGCAAAAGAAGAAGATCGTTTCTTAGTTTTGCATCCAAAGTCAGGGCACCTATTCAAGCAAGCTCAAGAGGTAATGCCTGGTGGCGTGCCAATGTCGTGGATGGCTAAATGGCCAGGTGCTTATCCACTCTTTGTTGATAGCGCGCAAGGTGCACATTTCACCGACGTTGATGGCCATGACTATATTGATTTTTGTTTGGGCGATACAGGGTCGATGACAGGCCACTCACCGAAAGCAACAACAGATGCGGTGACCGCGCAGATGAAGCGCGGAATAACAGCGATGCTTCCAACAGAGAACGCAGTGCTTGTTTCCCAAGACCTTACAAAGCGATTTGGTTTACCTCTCTGGCAATTTACTGTTTCTGCCACCGATGCGAATCGCCATTCAATTCGCTACGCCAGACTTATTACGGGCCGATCAAAGATTATTGTGATTGATAAGTGTTATCACGGCAGCGTTGATGAAACATTCGGAACGCTAGATGGCTCTGGCAATACAGTGATGCGTCCAGGAAATCTTGGTGCGCCAGTTGCTCTGGATGTGACGACCCGTGTCGTTGAATTTAACAATCTTGCCGCGATGGAAGCTGCCCTTGCTCATGGGGATGTTGCAGCAATCTTGATGGAGCCAGCAATGACCAATATTGGCATTGTGCTTCCGGAAGATGGCTATTTACACGCAGTTGGCGAACTTGCAAAGAAGCATGGCACCGTTTGGATTATCGATGAGACCCATACGATTTCTGCGGGCGCTGGTGGAATGACACACCAACTTGGATTGAAGCCAGATATGTTGACGATTGGTAAATCCATTGGCGGCGGTATTCCGACTGGAACATTTGGAATGACGAAGGGCGTTGCAGATCGAATCAAGGCAAAGGTGATTCGCGAAATCGTTGATACCGGAGGAATTGGATCCACCCTTGCAGGAAATGCTCTCTCGTTTGCTGCGATGCGTGCGACACTTTCAGAGGTATTGAGCGCAAAGAACTTTGGTCACATGATTGAACTCGGCGATCGATGGTCTGATGGTGTCGATGCTGCCATCAAGGAATTTAATCTTCCTTGGCATTGCTCAAGACTTGGGGCACGCGGTGAATATCTTTTCCAGCCAACCGCTCCAAAGACGGGCAAGGAGGCATCGGATGCAGGAGATTTCGAGCTAGAGCAATACGTTCACTTGCGCTTGCTCAATGATGGATTCTTGATTACGCCCTTCCACAACATGGCGCTGATGTCACCCGATACAACGATCGAGGATGTCGATAGGCACACTGAGGCGTTTCGTGCGATGTGTTCGGATTTAGTTAAGCATCAATAAATGCATCCTTGCCAGCGTTCGGCAAGGTGAAACGGTAACCGACGTTACGGACGGTTCCGATGATTGCTTCAAACTCTGGGCCTAACTTGGCGCGCAGGCGACGAATGTGAACGTCAACTGTGCGAGTTCCACCGAAGTAGTCGTATCCCCAGATTTCGTGCAACAACTGTGCGCGAGTAAAAACGCGGCCTGGGTGTTGGGCTAGGTATTTAAGAAGTTCAAACTCTTTAAATGTCAGATCGAGTGAGCGGCCTTTAATCTTTGCAGTGTAAGAATTTTCATCGATGATTACATCACCTGTGCGAATTTCACGAGCAGATGGATCTGATGCAATTAATTCGTTGCGTACGCGACCAATTGCGATACGAATACGGGCATCAACTTCTGCAGGACCTGCGGTATCGAGAATGACATCGCTTACTCCCCAGTCGCTGTTGATGGCAGAGAGGCCACCTTCTGTTGTGATGGCAATCAGTGGGCAATCAATTCCGGTTGCAGTGATGACACGAGTCAGAGCCTTTGCGGCTGGAAGATCGCGTCGTGCATCAACGAAGAGACATTCAATTTCAGGGATATCGATGAGAATTGACGCTTCGGCTGGAAGGATTTTCACTTGATGCTGAAGTAGTCCAAGGCTCGGTAATACTTCAGCGCTCGCGCCGAGGGTATTGGTGAGGAGGAGGACTCTTGCCATTGGAGGAGCCTACTACTGCTCTGCAATAGGATTAGAACATGGCCGAACAGCATGAATTACGTGACAAAGGACTTCGCCTGACCCCACAACGAGAGCTTGTATTGCAGGCAGTTCGTGAATTGGGCCATGCGACTCCTGAAGAAGTTGCCGAGAAGGTACGCGAATCACACCCTGGAATTAATCTTTCAACTGTTTATCGCAATCTTGAAACTCTCGAGAATGTTGGCCTTGTGCAACATGCCCACCTTGGACACGGCGGCGTCACTTATCACGCTGCAGAAGAGGAAATTCACGCGCATCTAAAGTGCGAAAAGTGTGGCCTGCTAATTGAAGTTCCTATCGAGGCTACATCACATTTCACACAGTCGCTTATTGATGATTATGGTTTTCACACAGATTTATCGCACCTTGCAATTGCAGGTCGCTGCGAAGCTTGCTTTAATCAAGCGTAAAAAACATGACAGCTGTATTCCTTGAAGATGGTCCCGACAAGGGTGCCATTTGGCATTTTGGTGAGCCAAACAAAGAGCAGCGCGCACTGGCTGAGGGAACCGCTTGGTCTGATCTTTCATACAAGGCTGTCTTAACTGTTTCTGGGGAAGACCGCTTGAAGTGGCTCAATGACTTAACAACACAAGAGCTTGTGAATTGGTCGACTAATTCTTGGACTTCGGCGCTTATTCTTGATGCGCAAGGACACATTAATCACCAGCTTTTTTTGATGGACGATGGAACAACAACATGGATCTTCACGGACAAAGAAAAGGAAGCAGAATTGCTTGCTTTCTTGCAGAAGATGGTCTTTATGCTTCGCGTGGAACCCAAATCTGTTTCTGCTGATTTCAAAGTTATTAAGACGGTCGGGAAATCAGATGCATTTGGTGGACCCTATGAAATCATGGCGCGCAGCGCCAATCCTGCTCAAGATGGAATGCAGATTGGAACATGGGCACTTGAAGCAGAACGTGTTGCACAAGTTCGAGCAAGGCTTCTTTTCGAAACAGACCATAAATCAATACCGAATGAATTAGGTTTTCTAAACACCTCCGTACATATGCGCAAGGGTTGTTATCCAGGACAAGAAACAGTTGCCAAAGTATTTAACTTGGGCCAACCTCCAAGGCGCCTAGCAATGCTTCATTTAGATGGAACCGAAATCGAATTACCAAAGCACGGTGATCCAGTCATGCTTGAAGATAATCAAGTGGGATTCATCGGGACAGTTGCTCGCCACTTTGAATTGGGCCCAATAGCCCTCGCTGTCATCAAACGGAGCACCCCGTTAGATGCGGTACTAACTGCCGGTGGAGTCCTCGCCTCGCAGTGACGGTACGCTTAGATTTATGAATCTGGCATCGTTTACAAGCGCAGCTTTGGTTGTCGCTTGCGCAGGGCTGGGCTTCTATTTAATTCGCTGGGGCGTTCGAGGAACGCTAAGAGTCTTAAAGGAGATAAAAAGGTAACAATGGTATTTATCATCCCTGAAAACTTACACGAAGATCTTTATCCATTGGCCTGGATGATTGGCACCTGGACCGGGACTGGTCGAGGTGAATACCCAGGTATCGAGCCATTCCAATTTGCACAAGAAGTTACATTCAATCACGATGGCCGCAATTTCCTTAATTATTACTCACGTACGTGGTTGATCGATGACAACAAAGACATTACCGCGCCATTTGAATCTGAAACTGGATTCTGGAGAGTTCGCGAGAAGAAGATCCTTGAAGTTGTAATTGCACAAAGCCAAGGAATCTCTGAAGGTTGGGTCGGAGTCGTTGAAGGCGCAAAGATCCAAATGGCGATGGACCGCGGTTATTCAACTCCATCTGCCAACATTGTCGATGAAGGTCAACGCTTATACGGACATGTTGAAGGCGAACTTTTCTACGCTTATGACATGGCGATGAATGGCCACGAGTTGCAGGCATACATGTGGTCTTCACTTGCGAGAAAAGAAGAGTAAGTGGACGCATCTGTTTTTCGCGGCGACACAATCGCTGAAGTTGTTCGCGCCGGACTTGTCGAATCGGTTCACTCAGGACACCTTGTTGAATTAAATGAATCTGGTCAAATCATAAAATCCCTTGGCTCTATCCATGTTCCTATTTATCTGCGTTCTTCTGTAAAGTCCTTACAGGCTTCTGCAATGGTTCGTGCAGGGTTGAAATTAAAGCCAGAACAACTCGCTGTTGTGTGCGCATCACACAGTGGATCAGAAGAACATTTCAAAGTCATTCGCTCCATTCTTGCCGATCACAAATTAGATGAGTCCGCTTTTCGAAACGCTACAGATACTCCTCTAGGTGAGAAAGAGCGTCGCACTTGGGGAGATAAAGCGCCAACTCAGCTGGCACAAAATTGCAGCGGAAAACATGCAGGCATGCTTGCAACATGTGTTGTGAATGGTTGGGATACAAACACTTACACCGACCCGAACCATCCATTGCAGCAATTGATCATTTCAGAATTTGAAACGTTGGCACGGGAGAAAGTTCAGTATTTAACAGCAGATGGGTGCGGAGCGCCTTTATTTGCGCTCAGTTTGGCTGGTTTAGCCCAAGCCATTCATACAATCACTATTTCAACTGATCCGGTGCATCAAGAAGTTGTAAACGCTTGTCGCGCTAATCCATTGATGATTGCAGGTGAAGGTCGTTTGACGACTCGGTTGATGAGAGCCGTACCTGGTCTTTTTATGAAAGAAGGAGCAGAAGGCGTTGAGGTCCTCTCGATGCCAGATGGTCGTACCTTGGTTATCAAATGTGCAGATGGATCGTGGCGCCCAATGGGTCCAATCATCACTGCAACCTTCAAACGTTGGGGCGTTGAAGCACCTGATGAAAATGTTTATGTTTACGGTGGCGGAAAAGTAGTTGGACAAGTGGTCGCACAATGAAAGGCCGCATCGCAACATTTATGGTGCATACATCTCCATTGGAGCAGGCCGGAACCGGTGATGCTGGTGGAATGAATGTTTATGTAGTTGAGAGTGCTCAAAAGATTGCGGCGCACGGTGTCGAGGTTGATATCTACACGCGCAGAACATCTGATGATTTTCCAGAAGTCGTAAATATTTCTGACGGAGTCAATGTTCGCTTTCTTGAAGCTGGCCCTCACGCACCACTTACAAAAGAGGAATTGCCCACGCAAGTAAGCGCTCTAACGCATGATTTCATGCGACAAATCCGAGCGCTTCCTGATAATTATTACAAACTCATTCACTCTCATTATTGGATTAGCGGACAACTTGGTTGGAATGTTCGTGACGCCGCGCACTTACCACTCGTTCACACCATGCACACGATGGCGCTTGTAAAGAACCAAGCTCTTGCGGAAGGTGAAAGCCCAGAACCAAATGTTCGCGCATACGGTGAAGAGCAAATTGTTCGAAATGCTGATGCGCTAGTCGCAAATACGGATGCAGAGGCAGCCCAGCTAGTTTCTCTTTATAGCGCTTGCCCAGATAAAGTCTTTACAGTCGCACCAGGTGTTGATTTACAACGTTTTACTCCGGGAAGCGGCCAGGCAATGGCTCGTAAGAAACTCAAAATTGCGGCGGATGCGTTGATGTTTACATTTGTGGGGCGAATTCAACCTCACAAAGGTCCAGAAGTATTGGTACGAGCAATCGCCGAAATGGTTGTCCACTCGCCACATCTTCGTTCAAAACTAGCCCTAGTCATTATGGGTGGGGCTTCAGGCACTGGTTCACACGAGCCTGAACGTCTTCAAGCTCTCTCCAAGTTTCTTGGTGTCGAAGACATCGTTCACTTTGTCGCTCCCTGTAAGCGAGAAGATCTCCCTGATTGGTATCGAGCATCGGATTTAGTCTGCGTTCCAAGCTACACCGAGAGTTTTGGCTTGGTGGCGCTGGAAGCACAAGCATGTGGAACACCCGTTGTCGCAACCGCAGTTGGTGGATTGCGCACGGCTGTATCTGATGGAATTTCTGGCGCTCTTGTAGATGGCCACGATCCACGCGCTTGGTCATCTGTTATTGCGCGTTTGTTAATGGAGCCCGCACATCGAATTGGTTTGTCGGTTGGAGCTCTCGAACATGCATCGCACTTTGGTTGGGAAGCTACGGCTAGAAAGACTTTGGATGTGTATGACTGGGTTCTTTCAAAACCTCATGAGGCGACTTTGAAGGCCGTGCAGTGATTGCAAAAGAAGTCATCGAAGAGTTTTTGGCTTCACACGATTTAGATTTTGATTCACCAACACAAAATAAATTCTTCATTACATTGCCGGGTGAGAAAAAGCTTGAAACCCATTGCGCACTCATTCTCGGTGATCACTCACTCACCATTAGCGCTTTTGTAATCCGAAAGCCAGATGAAAATATCGCAGGTGTTCATGAATGGTTGCTTCAAAAGAATTCATCGATGTATTCGGTTGCTTTTGCAATTAATGAATTTGGAGATATCTATCTGGTGGGACGCCTGCCTCTCTCTGCGGTGACCGAACAAGAGATTGATCGAGTCCTGGGCGCTGTTTTGCAATATTCAGATAGTTCTTTCAATGTCTTGCTTGAACTTGGTTTTGCCGACGCCATTCGCCGAGAGTGGGCTTGGCGAGTTTCGCGCGGAGAATCTCTTGCCAATCTTGCGCTTTTTGAACATCTCATCTCCTAGATTATGATTGCAGCATGACAACTAATTTAATCCTGCTCCGCCACGGTGAGAGTGAATGGAACGCTAAAAATCTATTCACCGGCTGGGTAGATGTTCGCCTATCTGAAAAAGGTGAAGCCGAAGCAAAGCGCGGAGGCGAATTATTAGTTGCACGAAACCTTCTTCCAAATGTGCTCCACACGTCATTGCTTCGCCGCGCAATCCACACTTCACAAATTGCTTTGGCTGCTGCGCAACGCGATTGGATCCCAGTACGTCGTTCTTGGCGCCTTAACGAGCGTCATTATGGGGCTCTTCAAGGTAAGGATAAGAAGCAGACCCTGGATGCATATGGTGAAGAGCAGTTCATGTTGTGGCGTCGATCTTTCGATGTTCCACCACCACCCATCGATGACAACGATGAATTTAGCCAGAAAAATGATCTTCGCTATGCCGACCTTGGCGCTGCGCTGCCAAAAACAGAGTGCTTGAAAGATGTAATCGAACGCATGATTCCGTACTGGACTGAATCGATTATTCCTGACTTAAAGACTCACAAAACTGTTTTGGTTACGGCGCACGGAAACTCTTTGCGCGCGCTGGTAAAACACTTAGATGGAATTAGCGACGCCGATATTGCCGGATTAAATATTCCAACCGGAATCCCATTGCTTTATGAGTTAAACGATAATTTTATGCCAGTGAAGAATGGCGGAGAGTATCTAGATCCAGAGGCTGCAAAAGCTGCAATCGAAGCCGTTGCAAATCAGGGCAAGAAGTAATTTAGCCCTTTTTTGCGTATTCGCCAGTCACCAAGAAATAAACTCGGTGGCTGATGGATACAGCGTGATCTGCAAATCGCTCAAAGTATCGACCGAGCAACGTCATATCAATTGCAGTTTCAATTCCGTAGGCCCAGTCATCGCCGAGCAGCGTTGAAATAAGCAAACGGTGTAGGCGATCCATTTCATCGTCATCTTGTTCAATTTCAAGTGCGCGAGTTAAATCGCGATATTGCAGAACTGTCACCATCTTCTCCATGATGCGTTCATTTGATTTGCTCATATCTTGGATAATGGTTTCAAGCTCAGCTGGAACAGCTTTATTTGGGTAGCGCATGCGAGCTAGCTTTGCGATGTGATGCGCAAGATCACCCATGCGTTCAAGGTCTGCGCTAATACGAAGGGCAGTCACTACGGCGCGCAAATCAGATGCGACAGGTTGTTGGCGTGCCATCAAATTAATAATTCGGGCATCAAGGTCATGTTGGGTATCGTCGATATTTTCATCCGCAGCGATTACTTGCTCAGCCACTCCAAGGTTTGCCGTGGTCAAAGAGACGCAGGCTTGGTCTAGAGCTTCCTTAACCATTGCTGCCATGCCAAGGAGGCTGGTGTTGATTCCTTCGAGTTCTTCATGAAACATATCGCGCATTGGGTAAGGGTACCTTTCGCGCAGGTCCTAGTCAGGCATTATTGTTAACAGCGCCTGAACTATCAGTTAAATTTAGGCTTTTTTACCCATGAGAGAGTCAAGGCGGGTGGAGTCCACTGCATTCTCTCCTAGGATTGCACTGTGATTTGGAATCGTAGGCGCCAGACATCTACCGGGCCCTTCAACGAACTGGTTGATGTCACGGGAATTCCAGATGAATTAATTGACATGATGGATTCGATTGACGCTGAATATATATTGCTTGATAGCTCAGAGCGGGTCATCCAATCATCACTTGGAATATCAACTTTCAACATTGTGCGTGAGAGAACTCTTCTTCACGAACACCTATTAAGACTTGTACGCGCAACCCGCCGATCTGGGCAGCCACAAGAAACAACTATGGAACTTCCTCGCGGTCCTGTTGGCGGCGGCAAACATTCACTCTTTGTTCGAGTAACCCCTCTTGGTGAAAATGGATTAATAGCAATATTGATTTTTGATGATTCAGAAATGCGCAGACTTGATTCTATTCGACGAGATTTTGTCGCAAATATTTCTCATGAACTCAAAACTCCAATTGGTGCACTTTCCATTTTGAGCGAAGCCGTCCTTGGCGCCGCTGATGATCCAGAAGCAATCACACGTTTTGCTGGACGCATGCAGATTGAAGCAAAGAGACTAAGTGAATTAGTTCAAGAGATTATCGACCTCTCTCGACTTCAAGATAACGATCCATTATCAAATGGAAAAGTATTTAATCTGTCGGAAGCGATTAAAGAGTCTATAGAGCAGACCAGAATGTCATATGAAGCGAAGAAGATTTCAGTAACTTTCTCACCGATTGATCAACCTCAGATTCTGGGAGACAGAGATCAAGTTGTAATGGCTATTCATAATCTTGTCGAGAACGCGGTCAATTACAGCCCTGAATCAACGCGCGTTGCAGTGACGTTGAAAGAAAATGAGGGACTCGTCGAAGTTTCTATTTCTGATCAAGGAATTGGAATTCCCGATAAAGACCTGGAACGAATTTTTGAACGTTTTTATCGAGTGGACGCAGCTCGAAGCCGAGAGACCGGCGGTACCGGCCTAGGACTTTCCATCGTGAAACATGTAGCCACCAACCATGGTGGGGATGTTTCCGTATGGAGCGTTGAAGGTGCAGGAAGTACCTTCACAATTCGCTTCCCTCAAGTGAATGCGCAAGAACGCCTACAAGTTGGAGGGACAGAGATATGACCATGAGAATCAAGATTCTTCTCGTCGAGGATGAGGCTTCACTTTCAGAGCCATTGGCCTATTTGCTTGGTAAAGAAGGCTTTGAAGTGGTTGTCGCCGACACCGGTACTGCCGCTGTTGAAATGTTCACACGAAGCGGTGCCGACCTGATTCTGCTTGACCTCATGTTGCCTGGAATTTCAGGCACAGAAGTCTGTCGCCAAATCCGTGCAACATCTGCAGTCCCGATCATTATGTTGACTGCCAAAGATACCGAGGTAGATAAAGTTGTTGGCCTCGAACTTGGAGCAGATGATTATGTAACAAAGCCTTATTCAGCTCGCGAACTCGTTGCGCGAATTCGTGCAGTTTTACGCCGTCAAGGTGGACTCGATGACAATTACGGCGAAGATGCACAACTTGTTGCAGGCCCCGTCAAGATGGATGTCGATCGCCACATTGTTACGGTGAATGGTGAAACTGTTCCACTTCCACTTAAAGAATTTGAATTGCTTGAATATTTGATTCGCAACTCTGGTCGAGTTCTTACTCGCGCACAACTGATTGATCGCGTGTGGGGAAATGATTATTTTGGCGATACAAAAACTCTAGACGTTCATGTGAAGCGTCTTCGCGCCAAGGTTGAAGTTGACCCGGCAAATCCAGTCTTTATTCAGACTGTGCGCGGATTAGGTTACAAGTTCGAAAACTAGAATTTAAGCAACGTTTGCGAAAATATCTGACTTCTCGCGAACAAGAACGCTGAACTTAATTCCTGGAGTTTTTCCAAAAGTAACTGTGACATCTGCGCGTGCTCCTGGTGTGAAATTCAATCCAGGAAATGTCGCATGTGCATTGGCACTATCACCGGAGAAAATAACTGGCGCATTTTGTTCGAGCGCGAGAGTTCCTGTGATTGCTCCAGCAATTCCATTTGCAGAAATTGAAGAGATTGCATCTGGGGTCATATCTTCGTTGACAACTGTTCCAACTAGAACTGCTGAACCATCGGGTTGCGCCACCAGAACGAAATCGCGAAGCTTGAGCGTGCCCGTATCTTTTTCAACACCATCTGTTACTTGGCGGATCTTTGACGTAGGAGCATCTTTGCCGGCGGCCGTGCAACCAGAGAGAAGTCCGGCTGACAAGAGGGCAACTGTGGCAATCGCGAGTTTCTTAGAAATCATGGGCGCAATCGTATCTTTTCAAGGCCCCTGCCCTGTCACCGCCGCCTTCAACCCTCAATCCGGGCTGGAGAGATGTCCCAACTTGCTGGTAGACTTGCCCTCTTGTTGTTACAGACAATGCCCAACTAGACCAGCTCGATTAGTTGACTAACCGAAAGGCCATTCTCAATGACATTTAAGGTCGGCGAAACCGTTGTTTACCCACATCACGGAGCGGCTCTCATTGAGGCGATAGAAACCCGAACCATTAAAGGCGAAGAGAAGATTTACCTCGTTCTCAAGGTTGCCCAAGGCGACCTGACAGTCCGAGTTCCAGCAGAAAACGTAGACCTAGTGGGTGTCCGTGACGTAGTGGATTCAGCAGGTCTTGATCGCGTATTCAACGTCCTACGCCAGCCATATACAGAAGAGCCAACAAATTGGTCGCGTCGCTACAAGGCAAATGTCGAAAAGCTTGCATCAGGTGATGTCATCAAGGTTGCAGAAGTTGTTCGCGATCTTTACCGCCGCGATCTTGACCGCGGTCTATCAGCTGGTGAGAAGCGCATGCTTGCAAAGGCAAAGCAGATTTTGATTTCCGAGCTCGCACTTGCAGAGCGCACAGATGAAGAGAAGGCCGGCGTAATTCTTGATGAGGTCCTTGCTTCCTAATCACTCTGTAACCGTCATTATCCCTGCAGGGGGAAGTGGCGAACGTTTGGGTGCTTCAATTCCAAAAGCGTTAGTTCAATTGGCTGACCGCACACTTATTGAACATTGTGTTTCCCGTATTGCTCCCATTGCAAATCAGATTATTGTCGCAGCCCCTGCAGGGTATGAAGAAAAATTTCGCTCACTTTTGGGCGATGACATTCTTGTTGTAACAGGTGGAATAACTCGCACTGACTCTGTTCGCGCAGCCCTTTCTCGCGCCACTTCAGATTACATTCTTGTTCACGATGCTGCGCGGTCACTCGCTTCAACGCAATTAGCAGGTCGCGTAATTGATGCGCTCGCTTCCGGAGAAAAAGCGGTCATTCCAGTTTTGCCAGTCATCGACACAATCAAAAACGTTGACCACAACAATTTTGTGATTACTACACACGACCGTAACGCTCTGCGCGCAGTGCAAACTCCTCAAGGATTTGAGGCGCAAACGCTACGAGCAGCACATGCAACTTCAGATGATGCGACAGACGATGCAGGACTTGTTGAAGCTCTCAATATTCCAGTCAAAGTTGTTGAGGGTGAAGACCGCGCATTTAAAATTACTGTTCCTGAGGATCTGGCTCGCGCGCAAAGAGCGCTGCTCGGTGAAGATACAAAGAATATTCGCGTTGGAGTAGGTACCGATGCACATGCATTTAGCGCCGATGTTAATCGACCAATGTGGCTTGCAGGATTGTTGTGGAGTGATGAAATAGGCGTAGATGGCCACTCTGATGGAGATGTTGCAGCCCACGCAATTTGCGATGCTCTTCTCTCTGCTGCCCAACTTGGTGATCTAGGTTCTAATTTCGGTGTTGCAGAACCTGAGTGGGCCGGCGCATCTGGTGCAAAGCTTTTGCAAGAAACGTTGAAACGAGTAAAAGCAGCAGGATATGAAATTAATAACGTCAGCGTACAAATAGTTGGCAATCGTCCCAAGATTGGCCCACGACGCGCAGAAGCAATCAACTCACTCTCCTTAGCGCTGGATGGCGCTCTTGTTTCCCTTAGTGCAACTACAACAGATGGACTTGGTTTCACAGGTGAAGGAAAAGGCATCTCGGCTATCGCGTCAGTCTTGCTCAGAGTGACCGGTAGAATCTCCTAATGGCGCTTTCGTTATATAACACCGCAACTCGGACAGTCAGTGAATTTCGACCTCTGGTTCCGGGCAAAGTTGGTATTTATCTTTGTGGCGCAACAGTTCAAGCACCTCCACATATCGGCCACATTCGTAGCGGAGTAAATTTCGACATTCTTCGCCGTTGGTTGGCTGCGTCAGGTTTTGATGTAACTTTTATTCGCAACGTCACAGATATTGATGACAAGATTTTGCATAAAGCAGCTCATGAAGAATTTCCATGGTGGGCTGTAGCAATGAAGTATGAACGTGCATTCACCGATGCATACAAAGCTTTGAATGTTCTTCCTCCAACCTATGAACCACGCGCAACTGGTCACATCACACAGATGATTGAGTTAATGCAAACCTTGATTGAAAAAGGCCATGCATATGCCCCCGGTAATGGCGATGTGTATTTGGAAGTCCGCACTTTGACTTCGTACCTCACCCTTTCGAATCAAAAATTGGATGACTTACTTCCAGCCGGAGATGCCGAAGATCGCCTGAAGAAAGATCCGCGTGATTTCGCGCTTTGGAAGGCTTCAAAGCCAGGAGAGCCCTCGTGGCCAACACCTTGGGGAGATGGGCGCCCGGGTTGGCACCTTGAATGTTCTGCGATGGCACTTGCCTATCTGGGGGAAAGTTTTGATATTCATGGTGGCGGCCTAGATCTGATTTTCCCGCATCACGAGAATGAAATCGCACAGTCTGAAGCGGCTGGATATGGCTTTGCAAACGTGTGGATGCATAACGCTTGGGTTACTACCGCCGGTGAAAAGATGTCAAAGTCATTAGGTAATTCACTTCAAGTTCAAGAGATCATCAAGAATTTTCGTGGAATTGAATTGCGCTGGTATTTGGGAAGCGCTCACTACCGTTCAATGTTGGAATTCTCATTTGAAGCACTTGAAGAATCCGCTGTCGCATTCCGCCGCATCGAAGCATTTTTAGATCGTGCGATAGGCGCACTTGGTTTCACTCCTGAAGGTGTTATTGCTTCTGGTTTTGCTGATGCAATGAATGATGACCTTGCAGTTCCGGCTGCGCTTGCTTTTCTATCTGAAACTGTGAAGAACGGAAATACCGCCTTTTCATCTAATGACATTGCTGCGCTCACGATTGCTGTGGCAGAAGTACGTGGCATGCTAAACGTTCTTGGTTGCGATCCACTTGATGCTGCCTTTGCAGGAGGCTCTACGAGCAATACTGATGCTATTGACGGTTTAATTTCACTTGCTTTGCAACAACGCGAAGCCGCACGTGCACGAAAAGACTTTGCCGCTTCCGACGCCATTCGCGATCAAATCGCTGCGCTTGGAATTGTCATTGAAGATACACCGCAAGGACCCCGATGGCAGATTTCTAGTGGACGGTAGATAAATGACAAAGCAATTACGTAATCCAGATCGCATGAAGCCAAAGCAGGCTGCTAAGCCAGCGCGAAAGCAACAAGCGACTAAACAAGAGAAGCGCGCCGCCAGACGTCCCCAAAAGGATGATGCGCCAGCTCGCACATCTGCGCCTCGCGCAGCCCGACCATCTCGTTCAAGTGGAAAGCCAACTCAAGATGCAGTCGCTGGTCGCAATCCCGTTGTAGAAGCACTTCGTGCCGGAGTTCCTGCAACAGAGTTAATTATTGCTTCACGCGCAGAGATGGATGAGCGCATGATGGAAGCGCTACGTCTTGCAAAGAATGCAAATTTGGCGATCAAGGAAGTTGCCCGCGGCGTTTTGGATATTATGACCGGAACAACGAATCACCAAGGAATCGGCCTTGTTATCAAGGAATTTCAGTACACAAATTTTGATGACTTGCTCAATAAAGCAAAGAATCCAGCCCTGATAGTTGGAATGGATGGAGTAACAGATCCACATAACCTAGGTGCAATTGTGAGAAGTGCATCGGCATTTGGAGCTGACGGAGTTGTAATTCCTGAACGCCGCAATGCATCTATGACAGGAAGTGCGTGGAAATCTTCGGCCGGCGCAGCCGCACGTATGCCAATCTCACAAGTAACTAATCTTGTTCGTTCGATCGAAGATGCAAAAAAAGCGGGCCTATTCGTAGTTGGTCTTGATGCCGATGGCCAAGAATCCTTGCCACAGTTTTCGCTGGCTAAAGATTCAATTTATGTAATTGTGGGAAGTGAAGGCAAGGGACTCTCTCGTCTCGTTCGCGAAAAGTGCGACGTCATCCTTTCAATTCCAATGAATTCTGAGATGGAATCACTCAATGCAAGCGTTGCAACAGCAATTGTTATGCATTGGATTGCGGCGGAAAGAGCGCAATAAAATGAACTTCACTCGTTACATTGCACTTGGCGATTCGATGACCGAGGGCATGACTGATGAAGTTGTGAATGGACATTACCGCGGGTGGGCTGATCGCATTGCAGATGTAATGGCGCAACAGAATCCAGATTTTACCTATATGAATTTAGCTGTTCGCGGAAAACTCATCCAGCAAGTAATCGATGATCAATTACCGCAGATTCAAAAGTATGTGACGGGCAGAGAAACTCTTGTTAGTTTTCATGCTGGAGCAAACGATGTGATTCGCCCTAATTACAATCCAGCTATTACCTTGCCGCTTTATATCGATGCCGCCAAGAAAGTTGCGGCGACTGGTTGCACTTTGATGTTGTTTACTGTGATGGAAAAACCATCGAGTGATGGAAAAACTGGTCAGATTTGGGAAGCGCGTTTCCACGAATTCAATAAAATCGTTCGCCACACAGCAGAGATAACTGGCGCAATTCTCATTGATTGGAACGTCGCACCGTTTCTTTCTGATTTGAGATTTCTTGCAACTGATCGATTGCATTTAAATTCCGAGGGGCATTATCGAGTGGCCCAAGGGGTTCTGGAAAAATTAGAGCTTCCATTTGATTCGAAGTGGAAAGTTGCTCTTCCTCCACCAGTTGCTATTCCACGAGTCAAAAAATTTGCATCAGACCTCCACTGGATTGCCACTTTTGTCATTCCTTGGATTTGGCGCAGAGTGCGGGGTAAATCATCAGGAGATGGTCGAAAATCCAAGCATTCTTACCCCGTACAGTGGGGCCAGCACTAGTAATTTGTTTTCGCGTTACCGCCTATTCACCTCTTTAAGGGAGAATAAGGGTATGCATTCGTACTCAAATAAGGGTATGCATTCGTACTCAATTGCCGAAAGTCCTCGCGACCGCCTGATAGATCGCGAGCTTAGTTGGCTTGCCTTCAATGAGCGCGTGCTTGAACTGGCCGAGGATGAGTCAACACCACTTCTAGAGCGTTGTCGGTTCTTAGCAATTTTCTCATCTAACTTAGATGACTTTGTCATGATTCGCGTTGCAACTTTAAAACGCAAAATTGAAAACGGAATTTCTAAAACTAATACTGCTGGGCTTGCACCTTTGGAACTTATGTCAACGCTCTCGCAGCGCATCCAAGAGCTTGTCGAGCGACAGACTAATTGTTTTCATAATTCTGTTTTGCCAGGATTACGCGAGCAGGGAATTGATTTGGTATTTTGGGATCAACTGAGTGATGGCGAAAGAGAACACGTAAATTCAATATTTTCCACAAAGGTTTTTCCAGTTCTGACTCCACTCGCGATTGACCCAGCGCACCCATTTCCATACATCTCGGGTCTCTCACTCAATATTGCGGTAATTCTTAAAAACCCTGATTCAGAAGCCGAACTCTTCGCCCGTGTAAAAGTTCCTTCAAATCTCCCACGCTTTATCCAAACATCTGGTGATACAAAGCGCCTCATTGCCACCGAACACGTAATTATTGCCAATTTACACCAGCTCTTCCATGGCATGGAAGTTGTGAACAACTACATGTTTAGGTTGACTAGAAACGCAGATCTTGAAATCGAAGAAGATGAATCCGATGATTTACTCGCTTCGATGGAACAAGAACTTCTTCGTAGAAAATTTGGTCCACCAGTTCGTCTTGAGGTCGACCGTGATATGGATACAGAACTACTGAGCACTCTCATGGATGAACTAGATATCAACGTCCAAGACATCAGCCGCTATAAGTCTCCACTTGATTTGACGGGTCTTAATCAAATCGCTGATTTGGATATCCCAGCACTCAAATTTCCAAGTTGGAGCAATCAAGTTGCAATGGATTTGCGCGCAGTCGATGCTGATGATGATGAAGGATTCTACGAAGTAATAGCTCGAAAAGAGATTTTGCTGCATCACCCATACGAATCATTTAATTCATCTGTTGTGCGCTTTCTAGAAACAGCAGCGCGCGATCCTCAAGTATTGGCGATAAAGCAGACTCTATATAGAACATCTGGAGATTCCCCGATTGTTCAGGCTCTTATCGAAGCGGCAGAAGCAGGTAAGCAAGTTCTCGCCGTTGTTGAAATCCGCGCACGATTTGATGAGCAGGCAAACGTTCGCTGGGCTCGCAAACTTGAAGATGCTGGCGTGCACGTCGTTTATGGCGTTGTTGGTCTCAAAACTCACGCAAAACTCTCCATGGTTGTGCGGCAAGAGAGTGGTGCGATTCGCCGCTATGTTCACATGGGTACTGGAAATTACCACCCAAAGACTGCGCGTCTCTATGAGGATTTTGGAATCCTAAGTGCGGACCCCGTTCTGGGCGATGACGTCAACAAATTATTCAACCAATTGAGCGGTTTTGCTCCTCAAACACTTTTCTCTCGAATTCTGGTAGCTCCCAGAACTTTACGCAGTGGCTTATTGGAAAAAATCGAAAGAGAAATTCAGAATCAAAAGGATGGAAAGCCAGCCTTTATCCGACTAAAACTCAACTCGTTGCTCGATGAAGAGTTTATTGAAGCGCTCTACAAAGCTTCGCAACACGGTGTAAAAGTTGATTTAGTTGTCCGTGGTATTTGTGCAATTCGCTGTGGTGTCCCAGGGTTGTCGGAAAATATCCAGGCTCGTTCAATTTTGGGCCGTTTCCTGGAGCACTCACGCATATTCCATTTCGCTAACGGCGGAGAAGATGAGCACTGGATCGGTAGCGCAGATTTGATGCACCGAAACCTTGATCGTCGCGTTGAGAGCTTAGTGAAGATTGTTCAACCTGATCACAAGCGCAGATTGAATCGCGCTCTAGATGGTTATCTTTCAGATGGCACATCGAGTTGGCACATGCATCAAGATGGACATTGGGAGCGAGTTACTCGTTCACAAGACGGCGAGCGATTGGATGATTTCCAAATGAAGGCTATCGAGTGGTATCGGAACCGCGAATGAACCCCGTAGTTCTTGCGGGCGGCGGAGTCGTCTGGAAATATGATGGCGATGGACAAGTACTTGTACTTCTCATTCACCGCCCTCGATATGATGATTGGTCGATACCAAAAGGCAAGTTAGAAGAAGGTGAGCAATTAATTTCGTGCGCTTACCGTGAAGTTATTGAAGAGACTCATCTGAAGGTTTCTTTTGGTCCTTTTATAACCGAAACTGAATACTACGTAGCCGATGGTCTTAAGCGCGTTTCTTACTGGGCTGCTCATGCTTACGACCCCAATGACATTTTTATAGCTAATTCGGAAGCCGATGAAGGTCGATGGCTGACAATAGAAAACGCAATTGAACTCGCTACAGGTGAAAGTGATAAAGAAGTTCTTTCAGTCTTTTTTAAATCTCCATTTGATGCTCAAACGATAATTATTCTTCGACATGGAAAAGCACTTGCCCGTGAAGAATGGCTTGGGGGAGATGAAGATCGCCCTCTAGAACAAAAAGGTTCACTCCAAGCAAAGCGAATGATCTCTATATATCAAGCTTTTAATATCCAAAAGATCATCACATCTGATGCCATTCGTTGTTATGACACGGTCGATCCTCTTTCCAACGCCTTAGACATTAAGCTCAAAGTGGAGAAAGATATTAGTGAAGATACGTGGAAGAAAGATAAGGAAAAAGCGATTGAGTTCGCTAAGGACATTATTAAGGAAGAGAAGACAGTTCTTGTCTGTAGCCATAATCCAGTTTTGCCACGGATGCTAGAAAAATTGACGAAAAAGATTGATTTTGACTATCCGGATAACAAGCTACTTCCTGGAGAAGCCTGGGTTATTCATCATAAGAAGAAGGAAGTTCTTCAGATTGATCGGCTAGAAGCGCCGAATACTTAAGCCTACTTTTCGGTCCAGTCCATCCACTTAAGTACTACACCTTCGCGAAGCGCCCACGGGCAAATTTCCAGTTCGCGCAAATCAAGATTGCGCATCACACTTTCAGTCACAAATGCTCCTGCAACGATTTGCCGGGCACGGTTTCCTGAAACTCCTGGAAGTCGCGTTCTCTCAGAATGACTCATCTCTGAAAGTCTTGAGCAAATCTTTCGTATGTGATCAATTTTGATGGTCTTGCCGTTTCCATCAAACCAATCGCCACCAAGTCTTGCAAGAGTGCGCAAGGTCTTGCTTGTTGCAATTGCGCGGTCTGTGTCTTGATGATGAACGAGTGCTGGAAGAATTGACTCCAATTGATTCTCGATATGATCGCGAAGATTACGAACACTCTTTTCAGTATAAGGATCTCCAACTAAGTGGTTCTTTGTAAGGCGTCCGGCACCTAGTGGTAGAGAGACTGCAACTTCAGGAGCTTCATCATTTCCCACTGCAATTTCAAGTGATCCACCGCCAATATCGATGACAAGTAGGCGTCCACTTGACCATCCAAACCATCGCCGAGCGGCTAGAAAAGTAAGCTTTGCTTCTTCTTCACCACTTAGAACTTGGAGATCGATTTCCAAATCTTTATTTAAAGTCTTAATAATTTCTTCACCATTTGCTGCTTCACGAAGTGCTGAAGTTGCGAACGGCAGCAGTTCTTCAACGTGAACAGATTTTGCTTCGACGATGGCTCTACGAAGTGTGGCTTCAAGCGCGCCAATTCCTTGTGCTGAAATTGTGTTATCGGATTGCAGATACTCAGTTAATCGAAGTTCTTCTTTGTAGTTGAAAGTTGGATTTGGACGAGCCCCGACATGGGTATCGACCACCTGAAGGTGGACGGTATTTGAACCGACATCAAGAACTCCCAATCGCACGAGGCGAACTTACTAGTTCAGGCCTCTTTCCAGCGGGTTAGAAGCATCACTTGTCTCGTGGCATAATAAGCCGCTGGTCGCGTTGTATGGACCTCAGTAGGCCTCCCTAGCTCAGTGGTAGAGCATCCGCCTTGTAAGCGGAAGGTCGTCAGTTCAATCCTGACGGGGGGCTCCAGTTCCCTAAGCTTTACTTAAGACCAGGCTCGATTGTCATCTTGCGTCCGATGCCATCCTTAAACATCTGAACAGCCTTTGGAAAATCATCTAATCCAAAACGATGGCTGATCATTACGTCAGGGTTGAGCACGCCCGCAGCAAGAAGGTCACCTGCGCGTTCAAAGCTGTGAAGTACAGCCATTGAACCTGCAATCGTGATTTCCTTGTTGTAGACCCAGAATGGATTGATTTCAACCTTTGCGTGGGTATTTGCAACACCGAATTGAAGAAAGGTTCCACCAGGCATTGTGCGAGGAATCGCATCTTGAATAGCTTTTTCGTTTCCGGTGCAATCAATGACAACATCCCAACCACGCTCTGATTCGAATTCATCAGCTGATGTTGCAAGCTTTGTGATTCCGAGGGTGCGGGCTGTTTCAAGACGCTTTTCATTAATGTCCACCATCGAAACTGAAGCAGCTCCATTACGTCGAGCAAGTTCCATCATCATCAAACCCATCGTTCCTGAACCGTAAATCAAGTAATGCGATCCTGGCATACGAGGTAAAACGTCATATCCTCTTACCGCGCAAGAGAGAGGCTCAATGAGGCTTGCGTTACGTACATCAATCTCATCTGGAAGAAGGTAAAGATTTTTTGCTGGTACAGCGCTGAATTCCGCAGCGCCCCCAGGAATCGAGATACCAATTCCGCCCCAGTTTTCGCACAAGTTTCCACGAGCGCGTTTGCAGTAGAAGCAATAACCACAATGCAGGGAAGGATCTACAGCAACTTTCTGACCCACTTTGTAATCGCTTACTTTTGATCCAACTTCGACAATTGTTCCACTGAATTCATGTCCTGGAATAATAGGCAGAGTTGGTGCAAATTCACCTTCAAGAATATGAAGATCTGTGCCGCAAATTCCGGATGCAGCAACTTGAACAACAACCTCGTTTTCTCCGCAGGTTGGGTCCGGGACTGTCTCAACTGAAATCTGATTGATGCCCGTGATGATTGCTGCCTTCATTTGTTCACTGCTCCAATGCTCATGAGACCTGACTTTTAAAGCGAAGCCTATGAGAAAAAGCAAAGTTGTAGCGAAACTCTGCGACAGTCTGGTTGGATTAGGTATGACTAATCACCGTTCAGCCATATTCGCCCTTTCTGATGAATACATCGATACCGCGGCTCGGATGAGCCCAAGTGCGGCGACCAGCCTCGGTATTCCAGGCTATGACCATCTGCTTGATGATTACTCGACGGCGCATGCCGCAAAAGAGGCGGCCTATTCTCGTGATGTTCTTGCGAGAGCGAAAGCACTTGAGCCTATTGATGAAATTGATCGAATTGCTAAAGATGTTCTTATCGAGCGACTCGAATCGGGATTGATTGTCCACGATTCAAATGAAAGATTTATTGCGTATAGCCCAATTGTGAACCCAGCTTCCAACATCCGCTCAATCTTTACGATTATGCCAACAAAGGGCGAAGAAGCAGTCAAGAACATTACTTCTCGCTTAAATGCTGTTGGTGCTTCCCTTGAGTCATGGAAATCAACTATTGAAGAAATGCATGCGAAAGGTCTTGGAACAGCGCGTCGACAAGTACAAGTAATAGCAGAACAACTAAAGACTCACGGCACTGGAAATTATCAAGGATTTGCTAAAGAAATTGATCCGGATGGAAAATACCCAGATTTGCACGAAGCGGCGAAAAACGCGGAAGCTGCTTGTCTCAAGATGTCGCAATGGATGGGCGATGTTCACGCACCTCGTTCTACAGAAGTGGATGCAGTGGGCGAGGCTCGTTACGCACCTTGGGCAAGATACTTCACCGGCGCAAATTTAGATTTGCGTGCAACGTATGAATGGGGCATGGACGACTTACAACGAATCAACGATCGCATGTATGCCGCCGCTGAAAAGCTTGGCTTAAAGGGTAAAACCCTTGCTGAAGTTGCTGATTATTGCGAGAACGCGCAACTTCACCGTATCGACGGAACAGATGCATTGCTACAAAAGCTTAAAGACTTCACTCAAGAAGCCGTGGCTGCATTAGATGGAAAGTACTTTGATATCGACCCATCGATTGCATTCTGCGATGCTCGTCTTGCTCCAGAAGGATCCGCGGCGGCTCCTTATTACATGCCTCCAAGTGAAGATTTATCAAGGCCTGGTACTACTTGGTACCCAACCCTTGGGCACACAACATTTAACTTCTGGCATATTGCATCGACTTGGTATCACGAAGCAGTCCCTGGACATCACTTGCAATTTGCAACCGCAAACTTAGAGAAGGATCGCTTAAGTCGCTTCCAACGCACAGATGCATGGATCAGTGGTTACGGTGAAGGTTGGGCTCTTTATGCCGAACGCTTTATGGATGAACTTGGTGCTTTTGATGAACCGTCGCTAGAGCTGGGTTATTTGGCCGGACAAGCACTTCGCGCAGCTCGCGTTGTTGTAGATATTGGCATGCATCTTGGCTACAAAGACTTTGACGGAAATGTGTGGAATGCAGATTCGGCATATAACTTGCTCGTTGAACGTGCGCTGATGGCTCCTGATTTTGCTAAGAGTGAAATCGAGCGCTACCTCGGATGGCCAGGCCAAGCAATCTCTTACAAAGTTGGAGAGCGCGTTTGGATGGAAATTCGCGAAGATGCTAAGAAGCGTTTAGGTGCAAATTTTGATATCAAGAAGTTCCACAGTTACGCGCTTGCAATCGGACCTATGGGCCTTGATCCACTTCGCCGCGAGATGGCGCAATGGGATGGGAATTAACGCTCCCTGCAACCGTGAGTGGTAACCCCCAAATTATTCAGTGCACGCTCGGGCTTCTCGCCATACTCGCAAATTCAACTGTGTTGTAAGCCACGTCGTCTATTTTCGAGCGGATACTTAATGAAGGACCGCCAATGACGACGGCCCGTTGAGGTTAGGGGAAGTTCATATGGCTGAAAATAAAATTGCCGATCCTGTCCCACTAGGACTGGCCGCTTTTGGCGTAACACTCATGATGCTTAGCTCTGCAAATGCTGGACTTTGGGGCGGTGCCGGTGGGGGCGCAGTAGTTGGAACAGCCCTCTTTTATGGCGGCATAACTCTCGCACTTGTTGGTCTTCTCGAGTTTATGCGAGGCAATGCATTCACAGCAACAGTCTTTAGCTCCTTCGGAGCATTCTGGATGTCAGTTTGGTACTGGCTAACACATGCTGCAGTTCAAGCACCAGGCTCTCTTGGCGTCTTCCTTATGGTTTTCTCGCTTGCATCATTTGTAATGTGGATCTGTGCAATCAAACTCGGCATGCAACTCAATGTCTTGTTCTTGCTTCTAACAATTACCCTCGTTCTATTGGCTTATGGCAATTGGGGCGCTGGACATGCGAGCATGGTTAAAGATGGCGGATGGACCGGGATGGTTACAGCCGCTCTTGCACTTTACCTGACTGCAAAATCGTTGATTAACGAAATTTGGGGACGGAAAGTGCTTCCTTAATACAAGATAGTTAATAAAAGCCCCGGTCGACATTGGCCGGGGTTTTTTATTTAAGAGCTGCAACCCAAATATCAAAGAGAGCTGTTGAAGCAACGGGGTGGACAATTAACATCCCGCCATTTGTTGGGAAAAGATCTTCTTCGCCTTGCTCGTTTAGGACTATGCATCCTGCTTCTTTAGCAATCAAAGCAGCAGCCAAGTGATCAATCGGGCTAAAGCGATGGACAACAGATCCAATTCCGTAATTGGCTGCAGCTGCTGTCAAAGTTAGGGTCCCCGCTCCCATAACTCGCATAGTGCAATAACTTTCATGAAGTCCTTCTAGAAAGTTTTGAAAACCAGGCCAAGGTTCTGATCCCGCTAGTTCTGTGAGTACAACTCTGCCTGCAAGTGGCGTTTTCGTCGAAGCATCGATTGGCTTTGGTACAACTAGTGGCAAGCCATTCACGGTCGCACCACGACCTTTAGCCGCTTGAAAAAGTTTGTTTCTCCACGGATCGATAGTGACCCCAACGAGTGGGTCTGTTCCTACTGCAAGTGAGAGTGAGAGCGAACTCCAGGGCGTTCTGTTTGCAAAATTAGTTGTGCCATCGACCGGGTCGATATACCAAGTGGGTGTAAGTGGATCGAACTCTCCACCAAACTCTTCGCCAACAATGTTGTGTGTCGGGAAGGTAGCTTTGATCATTTCACGTGCGTGACGTTCAATAAAGAGGTCTACTTCAGTGACGAGGTCAGCGGGATTGGCCTTGGTTTGAATATCTCCCGGAACCATCCAATTACAAACTTGAATTGCCCAGGTCCCAATACTTTGTGCCAATTCGATGGCGCGGTCGATGTCCAGAGGATCTGCGTCAGAATCATCCGCAATGACTTTCTGAAGGAGTTCCAAATTGTTAGTCGTAATAGAATCAATTCCTATGGATTTAGCCCATCGCATCGTTGGGGCGTCATCGATAGTCCAGGCAGATGCCTTCAAACCAAGAGCGTGCACTTCAGCGATTCTGCTGGTTGTCCAAAATGAGTAGTGAGAATTTATGAATTCTGGCGAAAGTTCCTTGATCAATTCTTGGTCTACTGACTTATTTTCATTCCAGGGCGCCCAGATTCGCGAGGTTGATGAGTTCTGGCGTATCAAGAGCATTGCCTCAAGGTTGCCGCACCAAATCACTCTGGTTGGATCTAGCCCTGAACCCTCTACGAGTTTGAGAGCATTGATTGCATGAATTGGCGTATCCATGTCAATCATTATTGAACACTTGGTGCTCTGAAAAAGTTCTAGAACAGTTTCAAGAGTTGGAATGCGAAATTGGGCGAAACCAATTTGTGAAATTTCATCAAGGTTAAGTGAGGAAGCTTCAGCCGGGAATCCCCATAAACGCTCCAAGCTGGAATCGTGGAGAACAATAATGTGGCCGTCTCTTGACTGTCGGATATCAATTTCGACTATTTCTGCGCCTAAATTGATGGCAGATTGAATCGAGGCGATTGTATTTTCCCTAAAACTTGATGAATCTCCACGGTGAGCTGTTGCAAACAAGGGTGGATGTTTCATTAACCGACGAGTTTCCCATTCTGGTAACGGAGAGACTTCTTGATTTTCACAAATACATTTTCCCCAACCGCAGGGATGAATTCGTTTGTAAAGGCTTTGAAAATGCCATCTTCTCGCCGAATCACAACTTCGAAGAAGTGGCCTCTTGGAATTACGAGTTCAACAGTTCCCGGCAAGGCATCATCATTTTGCTGGCTACTCAAAATTAAATCCTCAGGGCGAATGCCAATTACGTCACTTCCTGAAACTATGCGGCCCTCAACAAGGTTGCCTTCAAAACGATTGAGCGCACCGATAAATGTTGCCACGTATTCGGTGGCGGGATGACGATATAGATCTTGTGGATTCGAGAACTGTTCAATTTTCCCCGCATTCATTACGGCAACTCTGTCTGAAATGGAAAGCGCCTCTTCCTGATCGTGAGTGACAATAACTGTAGTGATGCCAAGTCTGCGTTGTAGCTCGCGTATATCCTCGCGAACTTTCTCGCGTAGTTTGGCGTCAAGGTTAGAAAGAGGTTCATCAAGCAGAAGTACATCTGGCTCTTGAACAAGGGCTCTAGCAAGGGCAACGCGTTGTTGCTCACCGCCGGAGATGCGACCCGGACGCGAATCTTGATGATGCAAGAGATTTACCAATCCCAACGCAGCTTCCACTTTTTCCGCAGTTTCTATCTTGCCAAGACCTTTGATTTTGAGCGGATAAGCAACATTTCTAGAAACCGTCATATGAGGCCATAAGGCATAATTTTGAAAGACCATTGCACTCGGTCGCTTCTCTGGGCCAAGGTTTGTTACATCTTTACCAGCAACTTTTACAGTGCCAGCATCTGGAATGAGAAATCCCGCAATCATTCGAAGAGTCGTCGTCTTTCCACATCCCGATGGTCCGAGCAACGAAATCATTTCACCTTTTGCCATCGACAAATCAAGATTTTCGATAATGACGCGACCGCCAAGAATCTTCTTTAAGCCACGTAGTTCTAGTCCCATGTTTGCCTCAACATTCTTCATTTTATTTGGAATCCTTCCGCAAGCTGGCCGCCCATGATGTGTTTACGCGCAAGACCAAGAAGTAAGACTGATGGAATTGCTAACAAAATTGAAAAGACGGCTGCAACCTGAATTGGATAGTTTTGAACCAGCGAATACATTTCAGTTGGCATTGTGTAGATCGTTGGCGCGCCGACCAAGTAAGAACCCTGAGCCTCATCAAATGAAGCAAGGAAAGACATAACAATCGCTACAAGAATTCCTGGCATTGCCATGCGCAGCGTAATTGTTCTAAATACGGTGAATTTACTAGCTCCGGCATCTCGCGCGGCTTCTTCCAGATATCTCGGAACCGATGCAAATGCAGCAGCAGGAATCCAAGTCATATAAATAATTGTTCCAAGTAGCTGAATAATGACGACTCCTAGGAAAGTTCCCATCAAATTCAATGTGTAATAAAGAGTCGCGATAGCTGCGAAGAGTCCGATTTTTGGAAACGAGTTGGCCGAAAATAAGGTGATCATGAATGTCTTGCGTCCCCAATAGTTCATTCGTCCAGCTGCGTACGCTGCAGGCAGACAGATAACCATCGACAGAACAACCACAATCGGACTAATAATGAGCGAGTTCCTGATTGCAGTTTTAAGAGCTGAATCGAGAAATACCTTGGACCACCAATTCAAAGTTAACCCTGAAGGATAGAGGTGGGGGTATTTCCAATCTGTTACAAAGGCGTGGACGCCCAACCACAAGATTGGTCCAAGAATAAAAAGAGCTAACAAAAAAACGGAGAGGTTTAAAGCGACCTTTGAAGGGTTGAAATATCGGCGCATCAGATTCGCCCATTCTCTTTGGCGCTCTTGACGTTAGACCAGATGTAGAGGACGGCAATGCCAGAAGCGGCCAAGAAGACAATAAATGCCATTACGAGGGATTGTTGCGGTCTGTTGTAGGAGCCGAAGAAGTTTGAGATTTCTACCCCAAGCATTGTCGGCTGATTTGGTCCTAGGAAAAGCGGAATGGTGAATGATCCCATTATTCCAATAGCCGTAAATGATCCAGCAATGATGATTGGTGTTTGGGCAAGAGGAACAACCACTGTGGATATGACCTTTAAAGTCGAAGCTCCACAGTCTTTTGCGGACTCGATGAGGGCATCAGGAACCGCCTGTACGCCCGAGCTGATCATCAAAATTGAAAACGGTAGCGAGGTCCAGACTGACCCAATAACGATAGCCGTTGAGGTGGAGGTAAGAGTGGGAAAGTTGATCCCAATGTTGGCGAAGAAACTGCGCATAAAGCCGTCACCACCATAAAAGGTGTGAATTGCCCATGCAGAGATTACTACTGGGACAAAGAGCGGAACGATTGAAAGTGTGGCAAGAACTGAAGCGGTGCGGCCACCGACTAACCGTTGGTGCAGAGCAATGGCTAGTGCAATAACAATGACCAGCACAGTGGAGATTGCGGTAACAGCCAGCGTAAGTACCAAGTCGCCAACGAATCGTGAATCATGAAAGACATCCGAGTACGCAGCAAAAGTTCCCCACCAATGTGTCTTCGGGTGAATTTGTTGACCAATAATCGCTATGACGCGATTTGGACCTTTTGTAAATCCCAAACTAAAAGTAAATCCGATAAGAATTGGAATTCCGACAAAACCAAGAACAAGTAAAAGTGGAGGAAGTGAAAGCGCAAAGCCGAACAAGGAGGACCCGCTGCCATTGTTGGCTAGCGAACCCTCCTTGCCAGTTCTACGGAGAAGTGATCTCACTTAGATGCTGAAAACAGCCCTTACTTACCTGGAACGGTTGAAGCCCACTTGCTCTTCAAGTCGTTGGCATTTGCACTGAGGTATCCAGCGCGTAAGTTTTGAATATCTACACCAGTAAATGCAGCGGTTGCAGTTGGATCAAGCTTCGCCAAAGGAATGACTGGGAAGCCATTTAGTGTTCCGCTGACAATCAAGTTCTGTGCAGCTGGTGAAAGAACCCAGTTAGCGAGAACGCGAGCACCCTTATTACGGTTTGCAGAAGTTGCTGGAATTCCAAGGTATGAAGCTCCACCTGTCAAAGTTGGGTTCAAAATTTGTGCAACCTTGATATTTGAAGGCATTGTTCCAGCTTTGACTGCTGATGCAAATTGATCTGACCAAACGGTTCCCATATCAACAAGGCCGGTTGCAAGATCCTTCAAAGTTTCGGCGTTGTTTGCTGGGTAAGTACCATTCTGTCCGTATGTGTACTTGTTAAGTTGGCGAAGAGTTTCAAGTCCTGTCGCCCACTTTGTTTCAAGCTCTGGAGCAGCGCTTGAAACTAAAGTCTTGCGATCTGCATCTGAAAGATACTTATCAACAACAGTCTGTACGAATGCATATCCACTTCCGCCACCGCTTGGAGCGTTGTATGTGAACTTGCCTGGATTCTTCTTAATCCAAGTCAATAATTCATCAAGAGTCTTTGGAGGAGTTGGAACGTTCTTTGTGTTGTATGCAAGAAGAACTGATGAGCCGCGGTATGGAATTCCACCCTTGCCAGCTTTTAGAACAGTCTTGTTGACATCAATTAGATTTGGAACAATTCCAACTGTTGGCTTAAAGAGGAGACCAGCAGCGCCAAGTGTTGTTACAAAACCACCGTCAATGAGATCTACGCCTGCATCTTTACCAAGTGTTGCAGCAGCAGTCAATTTTGCTGTCTCTTGCGCGTCGTGGTCGCCGTGAAGGTCAAAAGTTACGTTTACGTCGTAACCAGGATTTGCAGCTTTAAAAGCGGGAACGAGGGTCTTAACCCAAAGATCTTGAATATTTGTGTCAGCAGAAATGTAAACCTGAACTGTCTGAACTTTTGCCATTGCAGCATGAGAAGCAGAAGTGCTTACTCCAAGTGCAAGAGCGATTGCTGCAGAAACTGCAACAGCCTTCTTGGTTGTCATCTTAAACAAAGTATTCCTCCGTGATGTAATTGGTCGGATAAAGCACCGGGTAGAGGAATCTTGGAGTATGACAAGTTCAGTTAAGTGAACAATCAGTAGGTCGTAGGTGAACGAATTATTAAGACTTATAGACTCTAACTAGTGATCCAACCCACTGCAGATGGGCTTTGGTCCTCCATTAACGTTTCCGTAGCGATGATAAGTAATTGCAACGGATTGTTCTAGCAACCAACGCGGAGCTTCGATATCACCGCGTTGTGCCACAGGTCGAGTATCGAGTGACACGCCTTTTGCCATCAACTCCGCGCCCGGTGCTGTTTCACTGGAAAGCCAGCGAACTTTAAATTGAGATCGCGAGATAAGTTCATCAAAGCTCTCGGCACTTGCCGTGCTCCACAATACTTCTGTACCGGTAATTTGCGCGATGTAGTTGATAAGTGAAATATCTTCATTTGAAGTCGAGTCATCTACTCGAACGATAATCGGCGCCAATGGCTTGCGATAGCGCTGGTAATTCTTCTCGACAGACAGCCCGGTAGCGTCAATTGCCTTGCTTCCAACCTTCTTCCACCATTCGTCTACCGACCATTTCGCGGCACGTGAATCTTGCAATGGAGACCAATTGCGAAGTGCATGCACATAATTTGGGCCACCTGCTTTTGCGTTCGCGCCCACACTTGATCGCTTCCATCCGCCAAATGGTTGGCGTTGCACGATGGCGCCAGTAATTCCCCGGTTGATATATAGATTTCCCGCTTCAACAGAATCCATCCAAAGTGCACATTCATCTGCATCAAGTGAATGAATGCCTGCAGTCAATCCGAAATTCGTAGCGTTCTGCCATTCGATTGCAGTCTTCAGGTTTGGAGCAACCATCAATCCAAGCACTGGTCCGAACCATTCATTTTGATGGCTCCATGAGCCAGCTTTAATTCCAACTTTGACGCCAGGGCTCCAAAGCGTTCCTGCATCATCTAGCTGCTTTGGTTCAACCAACCATGACTCACCGTCATCAAGTGTTGTCAGTGCACGCAAAAGAGCACCTTCTGGCTTGCGGATGACCGCGCCGACTGTTGTCCCGAAGTCCCATCCTGCTCCAACTTTCAGAGTAGTAACGTCATCAATGAGTTGTCGAATAAATGATGGATCCTTGTAAATGCTCTCCACAATAATTCCAAGAGAAGCGGCGCTACATTTTTGTCCTGCGTGCCCAAAGGCTGATTGCACCAGGTCTTTCACTGCCGCATCGATATCAGCACACGCTGAAACTACGAGAGAGTTCTTACCACTTGTCTCTGCGAGAAGATTCAAATCAGATTTCCAACCTACAAACATATTTGCTGTTTCAAAAGCTCCGGTCAAAATAAGAGCTTGAACGCCATCATGGGTTACAAGGTGTTTTCCTGAATCATCGTCTCGGGTGGGAACAAATTGAAGGGCGTCATGTGGAACTCCACCTTCCCAAAGCTGCTGGGCCAATAGCCAAGCCGTTGCGACAGTTTCTGGGGCTGGCTTCAAAATCACTGTATTTCCAGCTGCAAGGGCTGCGCAAACACCACCGGCTGGAATTGCGTATGGGAAGTTCCAAGGCGGAACAACAAGTACAACACCCATAGGTTTTGAGTCATTGTTTTCGACTCCAGTAGATGCGTAATAACGTGCAAAATCAATTGCTTCACTTACTTCAGGGTCAGCTTCTGAGACAGTCTTCCCGGCATCTCTAGACATAACCGCAATTGTGCGTGCACGTTGGGCATGCATAACGCTGGCAACGTTGAAAAGAATCTCCTGGCGCTCTGCAACACTCTTTGCGCCCCAAGATGCCAAACCTTTTGCAGCAACTGAAACTGCCTTGTCAATGATCTTCTCGTTTGCTACGCAGTACGAATACCAAACAGTGCCATTGTCTCCAGGATCAGTTCCGTCCTCACACTGATTAGTCGTTACTTCATCGCCATTTATGACAATTGGAATTGTCATGTCATGTTTGCGAACGCGAGCAATTTCCTCTGTAATAGCCTTTATGTATGTAGGTTCTGTTGGATCGCCAGAGGATTGATTATGGAATGTTGAATAATCAACTGGATCTGGTTGGTGCCTTCGCGATTTAGTTGAAATCGCGTGGCGTTCGCGAACAGAATTCTCAAACCGAAGTTTCTGTTCTGCAAACTTCTTCGGGTTGCTTCCAATTTCAAATGCAGCCTTGAGATAATTTTCATCTGATGTGTTCTCATCCAAACGGCGAACAAGGTAGGCAACCGCAGACGCAAAATCATCTTTGTTTGTGACGGGAGTGTAAAAAAGAACATGGTGACCAGAACGGGTTACAGCCAATGCTTCAGCATTCGCCATTCCTTCGAGCATTTCGATATCAAGCTGGTGTAAAACACCACGTGACCTAGCGACTTCAATCGCCCACGTTAAGTGAAATAGATTGTGAGAGGCGATTCCTATTCGAACAGCATGGGCATGTTCTGGGCGAAGTGCCACATCCACTAAACGCGAATAACTAGCGTCCACATCTGACTTTGAGCCATAAGGGGCTGGAATGTATCCGTGCAACTCTCCCTCGGCCTTCTCCATCGCCAAGTTTGCACCTTTAACAAGACGAACCTTGATCGTGCCGCCTTGATCTTTGTGACGTTCCACAGCGAATGCCACAAGATCAGCGAATGCAGCATGTGATTCAGGAAGATATGCCTGCAAAACAATTCCAGCATGAATGTGGAGAAAGTTTTGTTCAGATAAAACACGCTTGAACGCATCAACTGTCAGTGCCAAATCGCGGAACTCTTCCATATCTAGATTGATGAAAGTTCCATGTTCGTCGGCGGCCGTGTATATGGTTCGAAGTTTCGCACAAACTTTCTCGAGCGAACCGCTGTGATCGATTGTAATCATCTGGGCGACAACAGCTGAAAGTTTTACCGATATGTAATCAACTTCTGGGCGAGTGATCATTTCGAGAAGTCTTTCAAATCTTTCATCTGCTTCTCGTTGTCCAAGTACGGCTTCGCCAAGAACATTTATATTCAGACGAATTCCTTCTTCTTTTCGCTTTCCGAGGTGCTTGGAGAGTCGGTCTTGTTCTGCGGGAAGAATCAAATCTTTAGATAGCGCCCGCACGCGCTGATGAACCAGACGAACAACTAATCCAGGAAGCGCTATGGCGACAATGCGAATAAATTTCAACCCAAAAGCATTGAACGGCCCGAATCCCTTTACTGATGCTTTCTTCGCTGCATGATTAAAAATTGTGATGGCCTCGCGCATCGAGTGAATACGCATAACTTCGTCAGTCAAAGTAATAGTCACTTCAATAGCTTTAGGATCCTTAAAAAGTCGACCAAAGCGCTTGCGATTCGCTTTCTCTCTGCGATTGCGAAGCTTTTCCGAAGTTTCAATCAATTCACGAGCGCGCTCCACAGAAGTTGTAGCAGTTTTGTCGATTGATTCATCGGTAAGCAGCGGTTCCACGGTGTCCCAGTCTCTTGTTATAAAGTGTTCACCTAATCATCACCTAAAAAGCAGCCTCAGCGCATCAGTACTTCACAAAATGAGCGTTAAATCTCTCACCATGAAGCGGATTCTCGTAGTTGGCGGGGGGATTATCGGTTCTATGCATGCCTACCTGGCGCTGAAAGCCGGACATGAAGTAATTCAGGTAGAACGCGACGAGGTCCCTAGCTCAGCCTCGGTTCGAAATTTTGGCCTTGTCTGGGTGAGCGGTCGTGAAAAAGGTGCAGAGCTTGAGCTTGCACTTCGAGCAAGAGAACTTTGGGGCGAAATTGGTTTAGAAGCTTCCATTGGATTTCGTGCTAACGGTTCGCTAACAGTGGCCCAAAGTGATGTTGAATTTTCTCTCATGCAAGAAGCTGCCGCCATGCCTGATGCTGATCAGCGAGGTTTTGAAATTCTTCACAAGCGTGAAGTTCAAGCTTTAGAACCAATGCTTGCGGGAAATTACATCGGCGCTCTTCGGTGCACAACCGATGCTGCCGTTGAGCCACTCCTTTTGCTTACAGGATTAAGAGATTTCATGAAAAGAAGTGAGCGCTATACGTGGATTCCAAATTTTGATGTAGATAGCTTTACACATAACGAAAGCGGAAACCATATTTCGGATGTAACTGGGAAAACTATTTCCGGTGATTTCTTGGTTCTTTGTCCTGGCGCGGCGCATTCTGGCTTTCTTTCAGAGTACTTCAAAGATGCGCAAATCCGAAAAGTATTTTTGCAAATGGGTGCCACGGTTCCAGTTGCTGAAAAACTTGGACACTCAGTAGCAGATGCGGACTCCATGCGTTATTACCCTGGCTTTAAGGATCTGTCGTTAGATCGTCTTCCTCCACAGTCAGAGCTTGCTCACGAGCATCACATGCAATTGTTGTTGGCTCCGCGATTCGATGGTTCATTTACAATCGGTGATACGCATCTCTACAAAGAACCGTTTTCACATGAAATTATCGAAGAACCATACGAACACTTGAGTAAAGTCATCGCAAATATTTTTGGCCGTGAATTCAAGATTGGCAAACGTTGGAGTGGGGTTTACAGTCAATCAACAAGCTCAGAAATCTATTTTCGCCGCGAAGTTGCACCTAGAGCGGTCATCGTGACTGGCGCAGGCGGCCGAGGAAATACTCTTTCACCAGCTATCGCAGAGGAGACAATCAAATCATGGGCGCTATAAAACTCGTTGTTTTTGATGTAGCAGGCACGACCGCAAAGGATGACGGCCTTGTTGTGAAGGCTTTTCGTGAATCAATGATTGAGCAAGGAATTGAGCGTGGATCCGCAGACTTGGCAGCCATGGAGAAATATGTGATTGACACTATGGGTCAACGAAAAATGGATGTTTTTATGCACTTATGTGAGGGCGACGCGATTGCGGCCCAAGCCACTCACGAGATATTTATTGAGCAATACAACAACCTGGTGGCTAACGGTGAATTAGAAGAGTTTGAAGGCATTTCTCAACTCTTTGCAACTTTGCGCGCGAGCAACATTGGAGTGGCCATCACGACAGGATTTCCTCGTGAGTTATTGACTGCAATCTTGAACGATCTCGATTGGCGCGATCGCATTGATCTCAGTGTGGCGTCGGATGAAGTCGCCGCGGGACGTCCAGCTCCTGACATGATTTTCCGTTCCATTGACTTGTATCGCAATCTTTCAAATCAGGAAATTGAACCAAGCAACGTAATAGTTGTTGGTGATACGCAATCAGATATGGAAAGTGGAGTGAGCGCAGGTGCACGCTTTGTCGTCGGCGTAACTTCAGGGGCTCACAACGAGCTACAGCTAAAGGCGGCCGGTGCAACCCATGTGTTTACCGGAGCGGCTCAGTTGTTATCTCTTGTTAACGATTAATTTACCTAGAACCCAAGAGTTAACCGACTAGTCGTCCAAATCAACCTTGCTTATTACCCCCGCTTTAACTTGCAGGTCTTTGATGCAACTACCAATCTCATAAGGGGGATTTATGCGCAAGCGTTTACTTACAGGAGTTATCGCAGCCACCGTGGCCGTAACTTCTTTAGTAGCAGTATCTAGCTCACAGGCAGCATCGATTGATTATTCCAAGTGCACAGACCTTAAGTCATGTGGCGGAATGGATGCTCTAGTAAAGGCAGCACAAAAAGAAGGCAAGCTCAATGTCATTACCATTCCTCGCGACTGGGCAAATTACGGAGAAGCACTTGACCTCTTCACAAAGGCTTTCGGAATCAAAATCGCTGATGACAATCCAGATGGATCTTCAGCATACGAAATTCAAACAGTAAAGACAGCTCCTAAGTCAAAGGCTCCAGATGCAGTTGACGTAGGTATCACATACGGCGCAGATAACGTAAACCTTTTTGCTCCTTACAAGGTTGCAACATGGAAAGATATTCCTGCACAGTGGAAAGAAGCTTCAGGACGTTGGGCTGGCGATTACTACGGCCAGATCGCACTTGCTTATGACACCTCAGTTACAAAAGCTCCTAAGTCATTTGCTGATCTGAAAGATCCTGCATTCAAGGGTCAAGTTGCTATTGGTGGAGATCCAACCGGCGCACAGGAAGCTTTGATGTCAGTATTCGCAGCGAATCTTGCTTCAGGTGGAACACCTGCAAATATCCAACCTGGCATTGATTACTTCAAGGGCCTCAAGGCTTCAGGTAACTTCGTTTCAGTTCTTGCAAACGGACAGAACCTCGCAGCTGGTGCCTACAAAGTTTCATTCTCATGGGACTTCAATGGCCCAGGAGCAATTGCTTCTGCAGCAAAGATCGGTAAGACCATCAAGTATGTAATTCCTACTGATGCTGTCATCAAGGGAACTCCATACATTATGGCGATTCCATTCAATGCTCCACACCCAGCAGCAGCTCGCTTGTGGTCTGAATTCCTATACTCACAGAACAAGGGCAAGACATCAGCAACTCTTGGATCTGTAAAGGGCCTTTCAGGAAGCAAGATTTTCGCTTCAATTCAAGGTGGACAGAACATCTGGATTTCAGGTGCAGCTCACCCAATCACAGAAGCAGCTATGAAGACAAAGGGCTTGGCAATTAACCCACCAGCAGGATTTGAAACTCCAGCAGGCGCAACGGTTGTTCTCCCAACACCAGATCAGCAAACAGCTGCTAAGGAACTTCTAAAGACACAATGGCCAAACCTCTAGTTCGTTAGATCTAGATAGGGGAGAAGTGGGAGACATGAGATTTAAGAAATACTCATGGCTTCCACTTCTTCCTTTTTTTCTGTTTACTGGATATTTCTTACTCTGGCCGATTTTGGGAGTGACTCTTAGATCTCTGCATGATAATCATGGAAATTGGTCTCTCAGTAACTACACCCCACTTTTATCCGGCGCTTACCGCCACGCATTTGTTACAAGCATTCGTCTCAGCGTCATAACATCGGTTATTAGTTCTCTCCTTGGTGCTTTTTTCACATTAGTAATTGTTAAGAACGCTAGTTCAAGACTTACATCAATCATTGAGAGCGTTGCTGCAGTATTTGCAAACTCAGGTGGTGTGCCACTCGCATTTATGTATATTGCGGCATTTGGCGCCGAAGGTATGTTTACCAAGATTCTTAAATTTTTCGGCTGGGATATTTATGCCGGCCACTTCACCTTATTTTCATTTACTGGCGTTGTGCTGGTTTATACATTCTTTATGACTCCACTCATGATTATTGTCTTTAGACCCGCGATCTTAGGATTGCGAAAGGAATGGTCTGAGGCAAGCCTCAATCTTGGCGCAACGAATCTGACATATTGGCGGCGAGTTGCAATACCAATTCTGACCCCGTCATTCATCGGGTCCTTTTTCTTACTTTTTGCCGGAGCATTCTCCGCTTATGCCACCGCTCGTGCGTTAACAGTGGGAACAGTGCCACTGGTACCAATCATCATTGGAACTCTTGTTGACGGAAATGTCATTTCTGATCAAGCAAATCTTGGAGATGCCCTTGCTGTAGGAATGATCTTTGTTGCGGGCATTGCCATGATTGGATATATATGGGCACAACGTTCCGCAGCGAAATGGCGGCAGTCATGAAAATTGGAAAATATTCGGTCAATGCATTTTCACTCTTCTTGGCGGGAACAATCTTTTTCCTCCCGTTGGTCGCTGCAGCAGAATTTAGTTTTAGAAAGCCGGGAGGCAAAGGTCACTCTTTTGTTAACTACACCTGGCTCCTTCAACAGGATGGTTTCTGGCCGGCTCTAGGTGCTTCGTTCCGCTTAGCAGTTCTATCTGGAGCGCTCAATCTGATTTTGATGGTTCCCACAATGGTTGTGCTGAATCTGAAAGCGAAGCGTTTCAAGTCAATTGTAGATTTCATTTGCATTCTTCCACTCATTATTCCAGTCGTATCTCTTGCAATTGGCGCACAGGTTTCGATGCCAGAATTCCTACAAAATACAGATTACGAACTTGTCTTCTTTTTTGTGATTGTTGCTCTTCCTTACACTTACCGAGCACTCGATTCTGCAATTAGCGCTGTAGATATTAAAGTCTTAGTTGAGGCATCTAGAAGCCTTGGAGCTAGCTGGTTCTCGACAATCATGAAGGTAATAATTCCTGCGATACGTACAGGAATCATCGGCTCCCTATTTCTCTCATTCGCCTTGGCAGTTGGAGAATTTACTTTGACTTCACTTCTTCACTGGGACACATTTCCTACTTGGACAGTCGTCGCAGCGCAGCAAAATATTCTGGGAGCGATTGCGATTTCTGTCTTTTCTTTTGCACTCGCAATCTTTGTCCTGACATCAGTCGGAATATTGTCCGCGCGAAAGAAGAGTTTGAATTTAGTAATAGAAACAGAAGAGGTGGAATAAAAATGGCAAAGCAACGATCTAGTAGCACTCTCAAGCTCGAAGGTGTTAGTCGCGCTTTTGGAACCACCCTTGCCTTAGATGGCTTAGACCTAACGGTTGAACCTGGCGAGCTTGTAGCTCTTCTCGGACCATCTGGGTGCGGAAAGACGACTGCGCTTCGAATTGTTGCAGGTCTTGAAACCGCTGACAGTGGTTCACTTCTCGTAAACGGGGTTCGGTATAACGAAACTCCGGTAAATGAACGAGATATGGGAATGGTCTTTCAGGCGTATTCACTCTTCCCAAATATGACTGTTGCAGAAAATATTGACTACGGCCTTCGCGCTCGAAAGATGGATCTTGCGAAGCGGATGAAGCAAGTGCGTAAGATGCTTCAACTAGTTGATCTTGAAGAGAAGAGCACTCGCTACCCCCACCAATTATCGGGTGGTCAACAGCAACGCGTTGCACTTGCCCGAGCACTTGCTATCGAACCGACTGTTCTATTACTCGATGAACCACTTTCCGCTCTTGATGCTCAAGTACGTTCACAAATTCGTGAGGAAATTCGCGCGATTCAGTTGGAGCTAGGAATCACAACTTTGTTTGTAACCCACGACCAAGAAGAAGCAATGGCAATCGCTGATCGCGTCGGTGTGATGAATAAAGGAAAATTAGAACAAATTGATAAGCCAACAATTCTCTACAACGAACCAGCAACTCCTTTTGTTGCATCATTTGTTGGGCAAGCAAACCGACTTCCTGCGACTATCACCGGTAAAGGTAATGTGAAAGTACTTCACCAAAAGATTTCACTTTCAAGGCATTCTTCCGATCTTCGTGACGGATTACCGGTAGAGGCGCTTATTCGCCCGGAGTCGATCACTTTAACCTCCGAGCAGGATGAGGATGCAACTAACGGCTTGCTTATTTCTAAGTCATTCCTTGGCCCACTGACCAAGTTGGGTATCGCAGTCGAAGGCTTACCAATCGTGCATATCAACTCACAAAGTAAAGATGTTAAAAGCCTAGAAATTGGCGACCGGATTTCATTCAAAATTGTTGCTGATGAAATCATGGCAAGAAATGTCTAATTTTGATTCTCGCGTCACAAAAATCGTTCGTGGGACAGCGAACGACAAAGGTTGGCGCAACCTGGAATTGGGTGAAGGTGAAGCCATTGAGGGGGTTTCACCTTCGTCCAATGCCGAATCACTCTTAAGCCTTGTTCATATTTCAGATTTACATATTTGTGATGCGCAATCACCTGCTCGTTTAGAGTTACTTGATCGCCTAGCAGATCCTCATAATCCGATGTCAGAGATTGTGAAGTTAGTCGGTACATATCGTCCTAATGAAATGTTGACGACTCAAACGCTTGAGGCAATGGTCCAAACGATCAACAGAATTGATCACGGAGTAGTAACAAATCGGCCAATTGATGCTGTCGTTGTCACGGGTGATGTGACGGACAATGCACAAGGAAATGAATTGGATTGGTATTTCACACTGATGGATGGAGGGGAACTTCTTCCAGACAGCGGTGATGCGTCCAGGTGGGAGGGACTTTCTTCGAACGATCCTGAAAGGTATGACACTTCATATTGGAATCCGGATGGGACTCCCGAAGGCTGCGAAGATGATTTTCCAAGGTCTCTATACGGATTTCCCGTCGTCCCAGGGTTGCATGATGCGGTCAGAAAAAGTTTTGCTGCAACAGGATTGCGGCATAAGTGGTTTGCCACTCACGGAAACCATGACGCGCTGATTCAAGGCACGCTTCCGGGAGATGAAGCTGTTCGCAATCACGCTGTAGGTTCTGAGAAACAGATTGCCCTTGCACCAGATACAGACCTATCCGAACTCTTTGCAAACTTTAACCAGGTTGGTCCAGTGACATACCCAGATCCACACGGAGCAGTGTTTAGAGAAATTACACCAGATCCTCGTCGACGGATTAATGAGCCTGACTCGTGGGCAAAAGTTCATCAGGTGTGTAATCACGACCATGGACTAAATGAAGAGAACTCTTTGCGCGCTACCAAGTACTGGTACAGGGATATAAATGGGGTCAGGCTAGTTTCCTTGGATACCGTGAATCATCATGGAGGTTGGCAAGGCTCTCTGGATCAATCACAATTTGAGTGGCTGAAAAAAGTATTGACAGATAAAGAACCCAAATATTTTGTAATTCTCTCGCACCATCCCTCTTCGACACTTTTCAATCTGTACCAGCCCGAAGGTAGCGACAACAGAGTGGGCGAAACAGAGGTTGTTGAATTGCTGATGAATGAACCTCGAGTCATTCTCTGGCTTGCGGGGCATAATCATGAACACAAGATTGAACGCTATGGCGATGAGTTTTCAGGATTTTGGCATATTCAAACCGCTTCAAACATCGATTGGCCTCAACAAGGACGGCTAGTTGAAATTCTCAAGGATGGAGAGAAAGTTGTTATTGCGACATCAGTCTTTGATCACCAAAGTCCCGTATCTCTTGACGATGCGACAAGCAATATCGATAGCCCAGTCAATCTTGCCGGACTGTCTCGAGTGCTTGCAGCCAATGATTGGCAGCGCCGTAGCGGGGAATTCGATATCGAGAATTTAGCTGGTGAAAAATCTGACCGAAATCGTTTCCTCTGGTTGTAGTTAGTGCTACAACTAGGTTGTGGGAAAAGACCTAGATTTTGATGTTGTCATCATTGGCTCAGGATTCGGTGGATCAGTGGCAGCCCTCCGGCTTAGTGAAAAAGGCTACAAAGTCGCCGTCATCGAAGCGGGCCGGCGCTTTGCAGATACTGATTTTCCTAAAACATCATGGCGGCTGAGGAGCTTTCTTTTTGCACCTCGCCTTGGCCTCAACGGCATCCAACGCATTCACGCTCTTCCCAATGTACTTGTGTTGGCAGGCGCCGGAGTTGGTGGCGGTTCACTTGTCTATGCAAACACTTTGTACACCCCTCCGGATACTTACTTCAACGATCTCCAATGGCGTCACATAACGGATTGGAAAGCTGAACTCGCTCCTTGGTATGACCAAGCACATCGAATGCTGGGAGTTGTGAAGAATCCTCACATGACCCCATCAGATGTGGCAATGAAGGAAGTTGCGGATGAAATGGGAGTGGGGCACACATTTACATTGGCGCCGCTCGGAATCTATTTTGGTGAAGGATTTGGAATCAAGAAGGATGACCCGTTTTTTGGTGGTGTGGGACCATTACGCGAAGGCTGTCATCAATGCGGTGGCTGCATGACTGGATGTCGTTTCAATGCGAAGAACACATTGCCGAAAAATTATCTTGGGCTAGCTGAACAAATCGGAGCAACCGTAATTCCCGAAACCACAGTCACTGCAATCAAAGAGGTAAATGGTTCGTGGATTGTCGAAGCCCGAAAAAGTAGTTCGTGGCTAGGAAGAAAAAAGAGATTTAGGGCAAGTCAGGTTGTAGTCGCTGGTGGAACATACAACACTCAAAAGTTACTCCATCGAATGAAAGACAATGAGACCCTTCCAAGACTTTCAGACTTTTTAGGAAAGTTGTCCCGTACAAATAGTGAAGCGCTTACCGGCGCGCTTATGTCAAAGTCAGATATAGATTATTCAGTGGGGGCTGCAATCACCTCCTCATTTCATCCTGATGAGCACACCCATGTAGAACCTGTGCGATATGGAAAAGGCAGTAACTCAATGGGGCTGTTGCAGACCATCATGACTGATGGAACCAAACTATCCTCGCGACACAAGCAATGGTGGGTAACAGTTTTAAAGAATCCCAAAATGCTTTATCGAATTTTAAATGTGAAGTCATGGAGCGAGCGCACGGTTATCGCGCTGGTCATGCAAAACGTTGATTCCTCAATCTCCGTAAAGGGTAAAAAGGGATTATTGAGACCGTGGAAGTTAACCTCTGAAAATGATTCAGAGCATCCAAATGCTACTTATATTCCAGCGGCTAACGATGTAGTCCGGCGCATTGCAAAAAATCGCGGTGGAATTCCTGGCGGCAACATTGGAGATTTAGTGAATGCCCCATTTACTGCTCACTTTGTCGGAGGTTGCGTTATCGGAGACTCCGAGAAGACCGGAGTGATTGATCCGTATCACCGCGTTTGGAATTACCCGACCTTGCACATCGTTGATGGCTCAAGTGTTACTGCCAATTTAGGGGTGAATCCTTCTCTCACCATCACGGCGCAAGCAGAGCGCGCAATGAGCCTCTGGCCAAACAAGGGGGAGGCCGACGCTCGCCCCCGGCAAGGTGATGAGTACAAGCGCTGCAAATCGATCTTTCCCCAGACTCCAGCAGTCCCGCTTCACGCTCAGGGCGCCCTTTCTAACCCCACCTAGGGGTGATAAAAAAGGGTTATAGAAAAAAGCCTCTCACCCCTGCGAAACTGAAGGTATGGGGACATCAAAGAAGAGCGTTAAAGCAGATATTTTCCTGCCTGTCCTCGATGGGGTTCCACTAGCTCGAATCACAAGACCGATGGCGTTACCAAACGCGATCTATCGAAGCTACCTTATTGAAAAAATCTTGCAACCCGCTCCTCATGCAACTCTCATTGTTGCTCCAAGTGGGTTTGGGAAAACAACACTTGCAACTCAAGCCGCTGAGGCTGCCGAAGCATCAGGTGAATATGTTGTCTTTTACACAGTTGAAGAATTAGACACCGTCCTTGATACGTGTAGGAATGTCACTTCGGCGCTGAGGTTGCAGGTCCCAAATTTTGCGCCGTGGGCAGAAGAATTTTTCGCAGGAGATTTTCATGGCGTCGATTGGGTAGTGCGAATATGCAATGACATATCCAGAAGCTCCAAGACTTTCTTTTTTATATGGGATGGCGCACAAAATTACAGTGAAGCCCATTCTGGAATGCTTCAGAGTTTTATCAACTTGATGCCGAACAATGTCCGAATTTTGACTTTGAGAAACATTCCGCCCAGAGCATCGTATGCAAAAATTGCAAGTCAAGGAAACTTTACTTATCTTACTGCAAAGGACTTACAATTCTGCTCAGAAGATACTGCAGAGATTGCAAAACAGAATGGTTTAGATTATTCAAATAAAGAAATTTCTTCTGTATTCCAGAAGGTGCACAGTTGGCCTTTGGGTGTAAAAATTATCGCCTCTTCACTCGCAAGAGAAAATGCAGATACGACAATTGCGAGTTTCGAGGATAAAACTTTGATTTCTCATGCAATTGATCTCTTAGATTGCGATGATCGTGATTTCTTAGAGAAAATTTCTCTTTTAGATGCAGTTTCGGCCGATGAGGCTTTTCAAATCACTAAGTTTCCTGACACTGGGATGAGATTAAACAAATTGCGTGAAAGCGGTACTTTCATCTCTCAAAAATCTATAAATCCTTCACGTTTTTCCATTAATCCACTTATCCGCGAACAATTAGCGGCGCGAGTTTATTCTGACAGTAAGAAGCTTGCGGATATTGGGTATCCATCAATTGACGTTGCAATTAATGCAGGCAAGCCCCTTAAAGCGATTTCCTTACTTGCCGCTCTTGGTGAAGAAAAGCGCGCAGAAGCGCTTGCCTGGCAAAATGTTTACCAGATAATGATGTCGGGAGATGCAGAATTTCTGAGCATGTGGGTTGAAAGGAAGAAGGTTGATGATAAAGATGACATCTTTCTCATCGCACTTTTAAAGATCTATATAAAGTTAATTTCATTTGATGTTGATTCTGGTCGAGCACTATTGAATGAACTTGAAAATGATTTGTCAATGTCAGCGGAAGTACAAAAATTTGAAGATGAAATTGGACTTGTGCGAGCAAGATATGAATTTTGGGTCGGAAACTTTAAGGAGTGCATACGTCTTTCAACGAAGAATAAAGTTTTAAGGGTCATTCAACGCGATGGATTGCCAGGAGCTGTTGCTCGAGGAATGTTGCCAGCCCTCGAATCTGCGTTTATTTTGCAAGATAGGAAAGTTTTTGATGAAATATTCCAAAATGTAATGGCAATCTCGAGCGACGTAACCCCGCATCATCAGAAGTTGGTGCTTCCACAAATGCGTGCCATGGATGCATTTCTTGATGGTAGATTTAGAGAGGCGTTAGATCATGCCAATTTGGCGCTCGGCTCTTTCGAGAGTCTAAATGTAAAAGGCATCTACATACCTTATTCCGCTGCTTACGTAGCGGCAGATGTACTGCTTGAATATGGCGAAGATAATAAATCTGTTGAGATGTCAGAGAAATACTTACAACTTGCAATCAAGGCGCAACAGTGGCCTTGGGTAGTCGCTTTCTATTCTAGAATGGCCCTAGCCAAAATTTATCAAGGTGAAACAAACGTTGCGATTTCCCTAATTCAAGAATCTCGCGAATGGACGTCTAGCTCGCAATTTAATTCACAAATCAACATTCTTTCAGATTTTATTGAAATTCTTGCTCGTGCCCAATTGGGTGACGTTGGTAGAATTTATGAATTGCTTGATCGCGGAATAGAAACCCCAGCGACTTTGACACTTCGTACCGTTCTTGAAGCAAGACAGAATTCAAAAGATGCCCTGAAGCTTCTAGGAGGCCTTCCTGAAAGCACGCCTCATCAAAAATTCATTAAGAGTGTTTTATTATTAGAAGCAACAACTGATCCGAAAACTGCGCTTCCTCTTTTAGAAACCGCTCTACAGATAGGACGCGAGAACGGTTATTTTAGATCCTTCCTTAACTTAAGTCCCGTGTCGAAGAATCTTATTTTGAATTACGCAAATGTGCATCCAACTGTATTTAACGAAAATTTGGCACGAAGTATTAGAAATCAGATGAAAAATGTTCAGACCATTGACAATAAATCCTCACTTACCAAGCGCGAATTAGATATTTTAAGACGTCTGGCAACGGGACTTCCTATCACGCAAATTGCCGCCGCTCTTCACATTTCAAATAACACTATTAAGACGCACCTCAAGAATGTTTACCGAAAAATGAATGTAGAGTCTCGAGACGAGGCTGTTAGCCGCGGGCGAGATTTAGCTTTGCTCTAGAGAGAATCCATGATGTGGCGATTGCCGCGGTCGAATGTGAAGTAATTCCACATCCAGTCCGCAATCGTGCCAATGCGATTACGCCCACCTAATAGATAGACCACGTGCAAGAAGAGCCAAGCAAACCATGCAATCGGTCCTTTAAGCTTTAATCGTTTTACTTGCACAACTGCCTTGTGTCGGCCAATAGTTGCCATGGAGCCCTTGTCTAAGTATTTAAATTCTTTGAGCGGGACACCTTTTTTAACACGTCGGATTTGATCAGCAACAAATCGACCCTGTTGCATAGCAGTGGGAGCCACCATGGGCAATGGACGTCCATTTGCTCCAATGACACCCGAGTTATCTCCAATGGCCCAAATGTGTGGATAGTTCGCGACTTGTAAAGTGGCATCTGTTTTAATTCGATTTCCTGCGAGTGGAAGATTGAGGGCGCCTAATTCCTCAACGCCTTTAACCCCAGCCGCCCAAACTGTTATTTCAGAAGGAATGGAAGTTCCATCTGCAAACTCAAGCTTGCGATGGGAGACCTCTTTTACCTGGGTATTAAGAAGAACTGTTACTCCAAGAGATTCCAAGTCCTTTTTTGTGCGATCTGAAAGATCTTGATCAAACATAGGAAGTAAACGAGGCCCAGCTTCTACAAGGTAGATGTCTATATGTTTTGCTGCATTGAAGTTATCACTCTTCAAAGGTCCCTTAACTAATTCACCTAACGCACCTGACATTTCAACACCTGTGGGTCCGCCGCCAACTAGAACAACAGAAAGTCGAGTGTTATCTTCAAAACGGCATAGGTCCTCAAAACGGCGCATTAATTCTGATCGAATCTCGAGTGCCTCATGAATATTTTTCATACCAAGAGCGTGTTCGACAACGCCAGGAACTCCAAAATCAGCAGTGGCAGAACCGAGGGCAACGATGAGATGATCAAAAGCAATGACTTCGCTGCTATCAAGTTTTACAGTTTTATTCTTGTGGTCGATAGCGATTGGCGAACCCATTCGAAATTTTGCGCCAGTCTTACGTAGCGCACCTCTAATTGGGTATGCGACATGGTCGGCGGCAAGAGAGGCCGTTGCTACCTGATAGAGAAGAGGAAGGAAAGTTTGGTAGTTGTGGCGATCAATGACTGTGACATCAGCATCATGACCGATTGCCTTGGCTGCAGTTAAGCCCGCAAACCCAGCTCCTAGAATTACTACACGAGGCTTTGTAGCGCTTGTCATCTATTTTCTCCGTTACAGGGGAGCTCTATTGGTCACCATTGAATCCAGTCTCAGTCTACTGTTTCTCCTATGTCCCAGCTAAATCGTCGAATTCTTGTCACTGGCGCCTCTGGTTATGTCGGAGGCAGGCTGGTCCGCTCGCTTTTGGAAAAAGGGCTTCCGGTCCGCGTTTATGTTCGAGATCAGAAGAAAATGCTTCGTCAAACTTGGGCCTCGCAGGTTGAAGTCGCAATTGGTAACGCCAATGATTTTGACGCAACAAGAGCCGCTCTTGATGGTGTTGATACTGCCTTCTATTTGCTCCATTCAATAAACATTTCAACGCAATACGATGAAATTGAAGCAGCGATGGCAAAGACGTTTGCTACGGCGGCGCAAGCGGCCGGTGTTCGACAGATTATTTACTTAGGCGGTATTGCCAATGACAAAAAGCGAAGCAAGCACTTGGAGTCTCGAGCAAATACGGGAAAGATTCTTGCATCTGGTTCGGTGCCGGTTCTTGAATTGCGAGCCGGAATTATCATCGGCTCTGGATCTGCTTCCTTTGAAATGTTGCGCCATTTAACACATCGCCTTCCAATCATGACTACTCCGAAGTGGGTTACAAATCGCACACAGCCAATTGCTATTCGCGATGTCTTGTATTACTTAACTAAGGCTGCACTCTTAGAGAATCCACTTTCTGGAATATTTGATATCGGCGGCCCTGAGGTCGTTTCTTATGAAGAGATGATGCAACTCTTTGCAAAGGTCTCAGGCCTTCGCCGTAGATTTATTATTAAAGTTCCAGTGCTCTCTCCAAAACTTTCTAGTTTGTGGATTGGTTTAGTCACACCCGTACCCACCACATTGGCCAGACCGCTTGTTGGCTCACTGATCAGTGAAGTTGTTGTAGATCCCAACAAAAGTGTGAATTCAATTATTCCAGCACCAAAAGAAGGACTTACTACTATTCAAAACGCAATCGAATTCGCTCTTTCAAAAACATCTGGCAATGATGTTGAAACGCGATGGTCAGATGCAACCGGCCCAACAGCCCCTTGGCAAAAAGCGCAAAGCGATCCAACATGGGCTGGTGCCACGGAGTATTTTGATCTTCGCGAAAAAGTTACAGCGGTCTCCGCATCTGAGTTATGGAAAGCAATCGAAACTATTGGCGGCAAAACAGGCTGGTATGGATCAGATTTCTTGTGGTGGCTCAGAGGATTACTTGACCGACTTGTAGGTGGTGTCGGATTGCGAAGAGGGCGTAGAGATCCTCTTCACCTTGAAGTGGGAGATAGTGTTGATTTTTGGAGAGTTGAAAAAATTTCGAGAGGCAGCGAGCTCACCCTGTATGCCGAAATGATTCTTCCGGGTAAGGCTTGGCTATCTTTTCGAATCGAAGAACTTGGGGATGGAACTCGCAAAGTTATTCAAAAGGCAACATTCCAACCAAGAGGTCTGGGCGGGCAACTTTATTGGTTTGCAATTGCCCCTCTTCATTTTCTTGTCTTTCCGACGATGCTTCGCAACCTGATATCTGCTGCACGTCTTTCTGAAAAATCTGATTAATGGCAGACTTCCGCTGTGCATGAATTTAATCCCGAAGTCGAAGCTCTTGCTGACGATATTTTAAAATATTCGCTCTTGCGTTTACGTCAAGAGCCACCTCTGGATCATGCAAAAACGCCTGATGAATTACTGAAAGCCGCAGGCAACACAATTACTGAAAAAGGCCTTGGAGGAAAAGAGGCTCTTCGAATCTTTACTGATGTATTGGCGCCATCTTGTCTCTCAACAGATCACCCTTCTTATCTAGCATTTATTCCATCAGCACCGAGTGAGCACGCAACGCTTTTTGATTTAGTTGTTGGAGCAAGTGCAATTTATGGTGGCTCATGGTTAGAAGGCGCTGGGGCTGTTTTTGCCGAGAATCAAGCGCTTCGCTGGATAAGTGATTTGGCTGGCCTTCCAGAAAGCGCCGGTGGAGTGTTTGTACAAGGCGGAACGATTGGGAATCTCTCGGCGTTAGTTGCTGCGCGGCATACGGCGCGCGATAAGGCTAAAGCATCTGGCAGAAAGATCGAGCGCTGGGTAATAGTTGCTAGCAATCAAGCTCATTCCTCAATTAAGTCAGCAGCAGAAGTAATGGATTGCGAAGTCTTGTTTGCTAATGCCGATGAAGATTTAGTCCTTCGAGCATCGGCAGTAGGTAGCGCAATTTCTAAATATATTTCTGAAAATCCCAACCATGAAATATTTGCACTTGTCGGGACTGCCGGTTCAACAAATCTTGGAATTATCGATGACCTTGATTCGCTCGGAGATTATGCAAACAAGAATAATATTTGGTTCCATGTCGATGGGGCATATGGCGCCGCCGCTCTTTGCGCACCAAGTGTCAGAGCGCTATTTAACGGAATTGAAAAATGCGATTCCATGATTGTGGATCCGCACAAGTGGTTGTTCGCTCCATTTGATGCTTGCGCGCTCATATACCGCAATCCTGCATTGGGTAAAGCGGCGCATACCCAACACGCTTCTTATTTAGATACGTTGGAAGATGAAAATGAATTTAATCCATCAGATTACGCAATTCATTTAACTCGTCGCCCACGCGGATTGCCCTTCTGGTATTCACTTGCATCAAATGGCAGCAAGGCATATTCAGATGCCGTCGAGGACACAATGAATACTGCTCGCATCGCTGTTCGCTTAATTAATGAGCACCCGAATTTGGAACTCTTGATGGATCCCCAACTTTCCATTGTGGCATTTACTCGGAAAGGGTGGAGCGCCGCTGAATATCAAGAATGGAGCGACAAACTCCTGGATGATCAAATTGCTTTTGTTACACCTTCGGCACATCAAGGAAAACCCATCCTTCGATTTGCGATTGTGAACCCTTGGACCTCTGAGAAAGAACTCACACAGATTCTCGCCACGCTTTAAAGCCAAATCACCAGTATTTGTCTGTGCTTGCCCTTACTATCTGTATATGGAGAACGAAGTACTGACCCACGCGGCCGTTTCAACACTGACCGACCTGGAGCTTCGTATCTTGGAATTCGAGCGCAATTGGTGGCGTTATGCGGGCGCAAAAGAGTCGGCAATCAAGGAACTCTTTGACCTTACTCCTCCTGCTTACTACCAAGCGCTGAACAACTTGATTGACCGTGACGATGCCCTCCTGGCCCAGCCAATGCTCGTAAAGCGCCTTCGCCGCTTACGCGAGGCACGCACAACCTCACGCTCAGCCTCTTTCAAGCTCTAATCCCAGCAAGCCCAGAACCCGATTTGGCTCCGAACGCCCAAGTGGGTAAATTTGGCGTTAGCACTCGGCACCTCCGAGTGACAACCGGAGTGACAACCAGTTAAAAATTGTGGGGGAATATCTCATGGCAAAAATGATTGCCTTTAATGAAGAAGCTCGTCGCGGCTTAGAACGTGGCATGAATGCGCTCGCTGATGCGGTCAAGGTAACCCTTGGACCCCGTGGTCGCAACGTTGTATTGGAAAAGAAATGGGGAGCTCCAACCATCACAAACGATGGTGTCTCCATTGCAAAGGAAATCGAACTCGATGATCCTTGGGAAAAGATTGGCGCAGAGCTTGTAAAAGAAGTTGCTAAGAAGACTGATGATGTCGCTGGCGATGGAACAACCACTGCAACCGTCCTTGCTCAGGCTCTCGTTCGCGAAGGACTGAAGAATGTTGCCGCTGGATCCAATCCAATGGTCTTGAAGAAAGGCATTGAGAAGGCTGTTGAAGCTATCTCTGCTGAACTTCTTAAAATGGCAAAGCCTGTTGAGACAAAAGAGCAGATTGCTGCAACAGCATCTATTTCTGCTGCTGATTCAACAATCGGCGAAATGATTGCTGAAGCAATGGATAAGGTCGGTAAGGAAGGCGTTATTACTGTTGAAGAGAGCAATACATTTGGTCTTGAGCTCGAGCTCACCGAAGGTATGCGCTTTGATAAGGGTTATATCTCCCCTTACTTCACAACAGATACCGATCGCATGGAAGCAGTTCTTGAAGATCCATACATTTTGATTGCAAATAGCAAGATCACAAATATCAAGGATCTTGTTCCAGTTCTTGAGAAGGTAATGCAATCAGGTAAGCCACTTTTGATTCTTGCAGAAGACGTTGAAGGCGAAGCACTTGCAACTCTCGTCGTAAACAAGATTCGAGGCACATTTAAGTCAGTAGCTGTTAAGGCTCCTGGATTTGGTGATCGCCGTAAGGCAATGTTGCAAGATATTGCAATCCTTACAGGCGGAACCGTCATCTCTGAAGAAGTTGGTCTAAAGCTTGATGCAGCCACTCTTGATCTACTCGGCCGTGCTCGCAAAGTTGTTGTTGCTAAGGAAGAAACAACAATCGTTGAGGGACTTGGCGATGAAGATCAGATTAAGGGCCGCGTTGCTCAAATTCGTTCTGAAATTGAGAAGAGCGATTCTGACTATGACCGCGAAAAGCTTCAAGAGCGTCTTGCAAAGTTAGCTGGCGGCGTTGCTGTCATCAAGGCTGGCGCAGCAACTGAAGTTGAATTGAAAGAGCGCAAGCACCGCATTGAAGATGCAGTGCGAAATGCAAAAGCTGCCGTCGAAGAAGGAATCGTCGCCGGTGGTGGCGTAGCACTTCTTCAAGCAGCAACAGCAGCGTTCAAAACTTTGAAACTCGAAGGTGAAGAAGCAGTCGGTGCTCGAATTGTTGAATTAGCAATTGAGGCTCCACTCAAGCAAATCTCTATCAATGCTGGCCTTGAAGGCGGAGTAGTTGTAGAGAAAGTGCGCCACCTTGAACCTGGTTTCGGTTTGAATGCAGCAACTGGTGAATACGTTGACATGATTAAGTCAGGAATCATCGATCCTGCAAAGGTAACTCGCTCTGCATTGCAGAACGCAGCATCAATTGCAGCTCTATTCCTCACAACTGAAGCTGTCATTGCAGATAAGCCAGAACCAAAGTCGGCGGCACCAATGCCTGGCGGCGGGGATATGGACTTCTAAAGAGTCTACATAAGCGTGAAAGGCCTGCGGACTTTGGTCTGCAGGCCTTTTTAATTTACAGTTAGGAGATGAGCATGAACGATCCATTTAATGCAGTAGACCTGGCACGTTCGGCTGCGCTCGAGGACGCGGGCAAAGAGAGCCTTGTGGGCAAATTTGTTTCCGTCGACACTGATGACCGAATTGCTACATATCTTTTTGAAAGTTTCGTTGCTGGATATACAGGGTGGCGTTGGGCCGTAACTGTAATCAAAGTTGACGATGAATCTGCTGCAACAATTTCAGATGTTGTTCTACTTCCAGGGGTAGATTCTCTTCTCGCTCCTGAATGGATTCCTTACAAGGATCGCTTATTACCTGGCGATGTAGGAGTGGGCGATATCGTCCCAACTTCTGCCGACGACGTTCGTCTGGTTCCAGGATTCGCATCACTTCCTGACGATGAAGAACTTGATCCAGCACAACTCTTTGAATTTGGTTTAGGTCGTGCGCGCGTTCTTTCGATTGAAGGCCGAGACCAAGCAAGCAAGCGTTGGTATGAAGGTGACCGTGGGCCAAATACCCCAATCACGCAACACGCCTCCAAGGCCTGTGGATCGTGTGGCTTCTTCTTGCCTATAGCGGGCTCACTCCGCTCTGCTTTCGGCGTGTGTGCCAATGCCTTAGCCCCAGACGATGCACGCGTAGTTTCTGTCGACCACGGATGCGGTGCTCACTCTGAGGCACTCGTCGTTGTTGAGTAATCCGATAAACTAATCCTCTACCTAGCCCACCAGCTAGTAAAGATTTTAAGAAAAGGAGATTCCCATGCCAATTGGTCGCGTGAAATGGTACAGCGTTGAGAAGGGTTTTGGTTTTATCTCTAATGAAGAAGGCGAAGATGTGTATCTTGCTTCATCAGCTCTCCCAACAGGAGTTCCATCTGTAAAGCCTGGGACTAAGTTGGAGTTCAGTGTTGCTGAAGGACGAAAAGGCCCTCAAGCGATGTCAGTTCATATTATTGAAGAGCCAGCATCAGTAGTTGCGAATACTCGAATTAACGCTGATGATTTAGCAACAATTATCGAAGACACGATCAAGATGCTCGATAAAGTTGGAAATGGCCTTCGTCACGGACGCCATCCATCAGGAGTTGAAGCAGAACGTTTGTCAAAGGTCTTGATTGGTATTGCAGGACAAATCAATAACTAGCTCTTTCACGTTTTCTTCTTCGGATTGTATAGCGCAACCCAACAAGCCCGAGTAGCGCTCCTGTAAGGCATATCCAAATCTGGTTAGATGGTGCCGAACGAGCAATCTCAATTACGAGTGCGATGAGCCACAGCAACGTGCCTGCGATAATCACTTTCACAGCTTCTCCCATGTAAGTAAGCCTACAATGCGATGGTGGCTAATAGGGCAGGAAGAAGCAAATCAATGCGCTCCTTCCAGCATAGAAATTTCAAACTCTTCTTCATCTCAAATTTTCTCTCCAATGTTGGGGGATGGGCGCAACGAGTCGCCCAGGATTGGCTCGTTCTTCAATTAACTCATTCTGGCCGCGAACTTGGAATAGTCACAGGACTTCAATTTGCACCCTCGCTCTTATTCAGTGTTTATGGTGGATCACTTGCCGATCGATTGAATAAACGAAAACTATTAATGATTACAAATGCGGGCTCCGCTCTTTGTGCTCTTCTTCTCGGAGTATTAGTGATGTCTCATTCCGTTCAGCTCTGGCACGTTTATGTCATCGCAGTCTTGCTAGGAACTTTTGGCGCACTCGATGCTCCTACACGTCAGGCGTTTACGAGCGAGATGGTTGGCAAGAGTGATGTGGCTAATGCAGTGAGTTTGAATTCGGCAAACTTCAACGCTGGTCGCCTTGTCGGCCCTGGCTTGTCAGGTTTATTGATTGCTTGGTTTGGTACTGGACCTTCCTTCATCTTCAATGCCGCCTCATACATTGTGGTGTTGGGCGCACTTGTAGCCGTCGATGAGTCCGCTCTTTTTCTTGAAAAGAAGCAAGAATTTGAAGTTAAATCGATGGACGCGCTCCGCTATGTCAGAGCGAGACCGCAAATTATGGCCGTTATGGCCACAGTCTTCTTTATGGGAACCTTCGGGCTAAATTTTCAAATATTTAATGCGCTGATGGCCACACAAATTTTCCATCGTGGTCCCGCAATTTATGGCCTACTGGGATCTGTAATAGCCATTGGTTCACTCACGGCTGGAATAGCTTCAGCGCGAATGGATCGAAAGCGTGGACCACGATTCATAATGGCCGGGGCAATGATTTTTGGCTCGTGGCTTGCAGTTGTTGCCTGGATGCCAACTTTCTTGCTCTATTTAGTAACCCTACCGATAGCAGGATTCTTTGCTTTGACGACAATGATTAATGCAAATTCATTTGTTCAAAATTCGACGGATGCCCATATCAAAGGACGAGTAATGGGCTTGTATCTCTTATCCTTTATGGGAGGAACGCCTTTTGGCTCTCCCCTTATCGGGTGGATGTGCCAAAAAATAGGCGTCCGCGAAACGATTTCAGCTTGTGGCGCTATTGCTGCTGGAGCAGCGCTTGTTATTTCTTTAGTGCTGAAATCACAACAAGCAAAGTCAATCCAACAAGCACCGCAGCAGTAACTAATCGGCGCACTTTGTAGCTCATTGAAATTACTTTTTAAGAGCTTCGACTACGAATTCAATGCAAGACGTTAACTTTGCAACATCTGCTGGATCAGTAGCTGGGAAAACTGCCACACGCAATTGATTCTTACCAAGCTTTCGGTATGGATCTGTATCAACAATTCCATTGGCGCGAAGTACTTTTGCTATTTCAGTTGCGTCAATTGAGTCATCAAAATTGATGGTTGCGACGACTTTTGAACGTTGCGCAGGGTTTTCAACAAATGGTGTTGTGTAGCTGGTCTTCTCGGCCCAGTCATAAAGAATTCCTGAAGATTCTGCAGAACGCCCTGCAGAGAATTTAAGACCACCATGTGCATTCATCCACTCGATCTGCTCTGCGAGCAAAATAAGAGTTGCAAGCGCCGGAGTGTTGTATGTCTGATCGAGGCGCGAATTTTCGATTGCAATGGTGAGATCAAAGAATGCTGGAATCCAGCGACCACTTGCTTTGATTTTTTCAACACGAGCAATTGCTGCAGGGCTCATGATTGCTATCCAAAGACCGCCATCGGATGCGAAAGATTTTTGTGGCGCAAAGTAATAAACATCTGTTTGGCTAATGTCGACATCAAGTCCACCTGCGCCTGAAGTCGCGTCCACAAGGACAAGTGCGCCGCCGCTTCCTGCAGGACGTGTAATTGGCGCCGCTACGCCTGTTGAAGTTTCATTATGAGTGAGTGCGTAAACATCTACACCGGCTTCGGCTATCGCAACTGGATGAGTACCCGGTTCTGATTTGATAACAGATGGTTCATCCAAGAAAGGTGCTTCTTTGGCCGCTGCAGCAAACTTTGATGAAAATTCACCAAAGACTAAATGTTGTGATTTCTTTTCAATCAGATTGAAGGTTGCAATATCCCAAAACGCAGTTGATCCGCCATTTCCAAGTACAACTTCGTAACCTTCTGGAAGGCTAAATAGCGACGTTAATCCAGTGCGAACACGATTTACAACATTCTTCACTGGCTTCTGGCGATGCGAAGTTCCAAGTACGTTTCCGTATTTCGTTGCCAAAGCAGTAATCGCTTCTGGACGAATTTTTGATGGACCGCTACCGAAACGACCGTCGACTGGCTTGAGATCTGCTGGAATTTGAATATCGCTCATGCACGTAGATTAAAGCAATTAAGGGTTGACTCGTTTCACATTCCAGCCAGTTGAATGTGCCGTGTATCGCACACGGTCGTGTAGGCGGGAGTAACGACCCTGCCAGAATTCGATACTGCTCGGTACAACTTCATAACCACCCCAGTGCGGCGGCGTCGGGACTTTTGAGCCCTCCGGATATTTCTCTGCATACTCCTTGAAGCGAATTTCTAAATCTTCTCTGGAAGCGAGATCTTGTGACTGTTCACTTGACCAAGCCCCAATCTGGCTTCCCCAGGGACGTGTTTGAAAATATTCATCACTTGCCTCGGCTGAAACTTTGCTCGCTCTTCCTAGAACTATTACTTGACGCTCCATTGCATACCAAGGAAAGAGAAGACTGACGTGATGATTCTTCGAGATTTCACTTGCTTTGCGAGAGTTGTAATTAGTGAAAAATGTAAAAGTATTTGTGGCGTCTTTAAGAAGAACAGTGCGACTGACTGGCTGCTCGCCATCCACAGTCGAGAGGACCATTGCATTTGCTTCAACGATGAGGGGATTAGCAATGCCATCTTTGAACCAGGCATGGAAAAGATCGAAAGGGTCTGAAGGAATTTCCGCCAGCCCAGCGTCCCCGTAGGAGCGCCTTAACTCTCGAATTGCTTCTCGCTCAAGTTTCTCGTCCATTTTGTTGCTTATGTCACTTTCGATATGAGTGCATCCCCAGATTTTGCGTTTGTGAACGGCTGGGCTTAAGGAGCAGAATACGCACCAAGGCTGAAATATGTAACCGAAAGAAGGTCTCCCGTGTCACCAGAGTCAGAAGCTTTCAAACCTGGTCTAGAAGGCGTTATTGCCTTTGAATCAACAATTGCAGAACCGGATAAAGAGGGAAGCGCTCTTCGTTACCGCGGTGTTGATATTGAAGACCTCGTAGGTCGGGTGACATTTGGAAATGTATGGGGACTTCTAGTTGATGATGAATTTAATCCCGGCCTTCCACCTGCCGAGAGATTCCCACTTCCTGTGCACTCAGGTGATATTCGCGTAGATGTGCAATCTGCGATTGCAATGCTTGCACCTGCCTGGGGATTCAAACCACTTCTTGATATTGATGATGCAGAAGCTCGCGACAATCTTGCACGTGCATCTGTAATGGTTCTTTCATATGTCGCACAAGCTGCTCGCGGAATCGAGCCAGCAGTTCCAGAAGCTGAAATTGATAAAGCACATACGGTCGTAGAGCGCATGATGCGTCGTTGGCGCGGAGAGCCAGATCCAAAGCACGTTCGTGCAATTGACGCGTACTTTGTTTCTGCTGCAGAACACGGAATGAACGCTTCGACCTTTACCGCTCGTGTAATTGCCTCAACAGGAGCAGATGTTGCTGCTTCACTTTCTGGAGCAATCGGAGCGATGTCTGGTCCACTTCACGGAGGAGCGCCTTCTCGTGTTCTTCATATGATTGAAGAAGTTGAAAAATCAGGCGATGCACGAAAGTACGTTAAGGATTTGATGGATCGTAAAGAGCGTTTGATGGGATTTGGTCACCGCGTGTATCGTGCTGAAGATCCTCGTGCTCGTACATTGCGCCGTACTGCAAAAGAATTAAATGCTCCTCGTTATCAAGTTGCCGAAGCTCTTGAACAAGCTGCACTTGCCGAACTTCGTGAGCGTCAACCAGATCGCGTTCTCGAAACAAACGTTGAATTTTGGGCAGCCATCATTCTTGATTTTGCTGAAGTCCCATCGCATATGTTTACCTCAATGTTTACAGCTGCGCGTACTGCTGGCTGGTCGGCTCATATTCTTGAACAGAAGCGCACAGGTCGTCTTGTTCGCCCATCTGCTCGATATATCGGACCTGGACCACGTAAGGTTCAAGACGTTAAAGGTTGGGATGACTCAGTAGAGTCGCTTCACTCTTTCTAAAAAGGATTTATTCAAGCCAGAATTTAAGCGCACTGGAGACGTATTTTGACCACGATTTTTCGTTGTGGCCAGTGCGAGGGTAAACCTTTGAAATGAAATCATGATTTGCCCTCCAACCATTTTCTAGAGCTCTTTGATCTGCGTAATTCTGTTGAGTTTCATATGTTGCATCGAGCCCTTTTGTTCCGCGGCTCATCCACAATTTGTGAGTTCCTGGTTTAGGCAGAGCATCTATAAGTACGTCCACAAAGGCGTTATCTGAAATAACCCAATGTGGGCTTAGCGAAAGTGCGCTTCCGTAAATATCGGGCCGCCGGCCAACGCCGTACAAAGTCATCAACCCACCCATGCTAGATCCGAGCATCGCAGTGTTTCTAGCTTCTGGTTTCAATCCAAAGAGATTCGCAATCGACGGGAGAATCTCCTCATTTATTTTGCGTAGATAAGCGTCTGATCTAATTTCTTCTAACTCAAAAAGAGGTGGTTGAACATTGACTTTGAGGCCATTCAAGAATGGCTGTTGTGGAGTCAAATCTTTGTAGCGGCCATGGGGATCAGATTTTGTTCGTGAGTGAAAGACACTGATGATGAGCGGAGGATTGATGCCCAATTCATCTGAAAGGCGAACTGCGTGTTGGGCAAGCTGCCAAGTCTTACGCCTCGTCGCTGTATTTTTATCAAAGATATTTTGACCATCGTGTGTCACTAGAACATGTGTTGGATTTTCCGGGCCCCAGAAATCAACGAATCTTCCATCGAAGTTCGCTCTCGTCACATTTCCTGGAACACCGCGGACCTGAAATTGCTTAACTCTCTGGAAATCGGCCGCCATGATGAGAGGATAAAGCATGATGGAAATGGGCACCACAAATACGGTCATGTGGTTCAGGCGCGACCTAAGAATTGGAGACAACCCGGCACTTCTTGCAGCCATCGAAGAAGCTCGAGAAAATGGCGGAGCAGTCCTTCCGCTTTTTATTTTAGACCCAGCCTTAATTGGTGGGGCCGGATCAAAACGTTTGGCTTACCTCTCTGATTCCTTACGTGCTTTAGATGAATCTCTTTTAGGGAATCTGCATGTAATGGTTGGCGATCAAGTCGATGTGCTGAAGGCGATAATTGAAAAACACTCCATCACTTCCATCCATATTTCAGCAGAATTTGAACGTTATGGTGTTGAACGCGATGCACGAGTCGAGAGCGCTGGCATAAAACTTATTCGGACCGGCAGTCCTTACGCTGTTGCTCCTGGGCGTGTAGTGAAACCCAGTGATGGGACTCCTTACAAGGTCTATACGCCTTTCTACAAGAATTGGCGGGAGCACGGTTGGAGAAACCCAGCGATAAGTCCTGCCACCTCGGAGATTCCACTTTTAAAGCCTGACGCCGGAGATCGCAATTTTCCACAATGGGAAGTGCCTTCGGGGTGTGAAATTTCTGAAGCCGGAGAGAAAGCGGCGCTAAAGAGATTTAAATATTTCCAAGAAAATTTGTTAGATAACTACGATGAATCTCGAAACTTTGCTGGTGTTGATGGCACAAGCAGAATGAGCGCTCATCTCAAATGGGGTGAGATTCATCCGCGCACATTGTTACAACCCCTAGGGAGTAGCAAGGCGCACGATGTCTTCCGTAAAGAAATTGCATGGCGTGAATTTTATGCAGATGTGCTATTTAATAATCCGCGCACAGAATACGAGTATTACGCACCACAATTTGCAAATATGCATTACGACAAACCCGGAAAAAAATACAAAGCATGGTGTGAAGGAAAGACTGGTTTTCCTTTTGTTGATGCAGCAATGAGGCAATTGTTGACAGAGGGTTGGATGCATAATCGAACGCGAATGGTTGTCGCATCGTTCTTGGTGAAAGATCTCCATTTGGAATGGCAGTTAGGTGAGAAATTCTTCCGCGAGCATTTGGTTGATTTTGACTTAGCATCCAATATTCACGGGTGGCAGTGGACGGCTGGATGTGGGACGGATGCCTCACCGTATTATCGAATCTTTAATCCAATCGAACAGGGAAAGAGATTTGATCCCGACGGTGATTACATTCGCAAATACGTTCCAGAATTAGCTCACCTCAATGCTCCTGACATTCACGAGCCTTGGTCTGTCTTAGATGGATACCTCCACGATTATCCAGCGCAAATCGTGAACCATGCGACTGAGCGACTTGAATCGTTGGCCAGGCTTCAAGAAATTAAAGTTCAAAAAGTTGAATACCCAGACCCGAACGCTTAGCTTCATACATCGCTTCATCTGCTCGTCGCATTAACTCGGGCTTGCTGTCATTGCTAATCGCTCCGATGCTCACTCCGAGGGTTACCGAATGGCTTCCAATTTCAGCTGGATAAGCCAGAGATGCACGAAGTGAGTGGGCTACTTCTATCCCATGTCGTGTATCTCCATAAATTATGGCCCCGAATTCATCGCCACCGAGTCTGGCGAGTAAATCTCCCTTAGGAATTTGCCTAGCGAAGCGAACTGAAATCTGGCGAAGCAATTCATCTCCAGCATCGTGTCCCAAAGTGTCATTTACTTTCTTGAACCCATCCAGATCTAAGAGCAAAAGGATCGCATTTCTCTCTTTAAGTGCGTCGAGTGCCGTAATAAAGCGACGTCGATTTGGCAAACCAGTGAGTTCATCTGTCCGTGCAAGTGCGCGCTCGTCCTTTATTTCACGTGCCTCTCGCAGTGCTATGGACATTCGGATGAAGGAGAGAGCAAGAGTTGCAAATGCTGGAATTAATATAAATACGGGTAATTCACTTGGCCGCACCACGGCGAGCATGAGAAGAGCGCTGCTTATAACAAGTGAAAGAAGCGTTGCAATTGGAATAACTTTCTTGTTGAGCTCACGTTCACCGCCATGATGCCACAGTGATTCAGATATGAGGATTAAGCCGATTACCCATCCATCATCTACAAGTGAGGCAAACGAGTAACCTGATGTTGCAGATTTCCAAATAAAATATAAATCAGTGGCTGCGAATAGACCAACTCCCAAAAGCAATAGAAATGTTCTTAGAGATGGCTTCTGCATCGACATCGCTAGCAAAACAATTACGAGCAGAATAATGTCACCAATAGGATAAAGAATTGCCAAGAAGACTGCCGGTGCCGATCCATCTAAATGCAACATCGCTGGTTTCAGCAAGATGGAGGCAAGAACGCTTGTTGCTCCGAGGCTAATGATTGCCATGTCCAGCAATTCGGTCGCTCGAACTTTCTTCTTGGACGAAAGTGCTCGAAGAATTCCAAGTAAGGCAAATGGGTAAAAAAGTGAGTAGCAGATATCTGAAAAACCTCGCCAAACATGAAAATCATAAAATGACTCTGCGGTGGAAATTGTCGAACCTACCGCCCAAATCGAAAGTGCGCCAGAAATTCCAATCGCCGCCCACCTGTCATTGAACAATGGCGAAAAGTATGAGGAGGCGGCAGCAAGAAAAACTGCTCCATTAAAGAGATATAAATCAGGGAGGGGGGAGGGGGGTGAAAATACAAAGCGAATTCCCAGTTGAGCGAGCACTACAAGGACTGCGCCGATTCGTAGAAAACGGTATGTTCCTGCCCGTGCTCTTGGGAAATCGCTGGGGCTCATAACTAAAAGTATTGCTAAAGAAGAGTCAGAGGGAGATTTCTAGGATGAGCGAATTGAATATTGAAGGCGCAAAGAGTGCTCACATCGGCCGCCGCGCCGTCTTATGTGGAGCGGTCGCGATTGCTCTTGGGATTTCTACAGATCTAGCGAGTGCATCCGTCCCGGCTGTTGGAATCAAACAAATTGGAAAGAAAATTCAATTAGATCTTGCAAAGAATAAAGCGCTTGCGAAAGTTGGCGGCGCGGTGACAATTGATCTTTCTAATGGATCCTCAGTTGCAATAGTGCGCACCAGCGCTGGCGTTAAAGGATTTACCGCTCTGAATTTGTCTTGTACTCACCAAGGAGTAACTGTTGAGCAACAAGGCTCTACGTGGGTCTGCCCTGCGCATGGTTCGGCATTTAGTTCTACTGGAAAAGTAGTTCGCGGCCCTGCCAACCAGGCACTATTTGCGTACCCAGTCGCAGCGACCGCGAAAACCGTAACTATCGGTTAATTTGTTTTACTTTGTAAAGTTTAAATTCCAGCTTTACATGCAAGGGTGCGAAGGTTTAAAGCTTGTGTTGCACCTTCTGCAATTTGAGTAGAAACAGTCGCTTGTGAAGCGTTACTTGCATCGAGCTGAGTTTGCATTGTTGCAATCTGCGAAACTGCGCGAGCACGATCTGAATCTATTTTTGGACTAATCTTTGAATAATTGTCGAGCTGGCGTCCGTATGTGGTCAAGCTTGTTGAATAACCAGCTGCGGCTTTGGTCCAGTTTGCCTTATCTGTTGCAGAGACGGTTGTAACCGCTGCTTGCTTAAGCGCGTTGTCGCGCTTTACTGTGATTTCGGCGATTTTTGCAGTCAACTCTGTGATTGCAGCCGTGATACCAGTTGCTTTATGCATGGTCTTTGTTGTTGGGTCAGTCCACAGCGGATAAAGGTTTGTTTCGAGTGCTGCTTTCTTTTGATCAAGAAGGACAACTACGTTCTTCCACGATGCAACGCTTGCTGTCATCTTTGTGATTGCAGCTGCTTGTTGTGATGTGAAGCTATCGCTATCTTTCTTGGTTGCAAGATAAGTCTTTGCTGCGGTTACGCAATCTGTAGTGACCCAAACCAACTTCTTGCTGGTTGTCGCGGGGTTAACTTGGCAAACGTAGGAGTTCTTGCCTGACTTTGCTTTCAGGCCTGACTTTGCACACGCAGCGCCTTGCTTAACGGCTGCAGCGTGAACAGGAGCGGCAACGCCGGCAATGAGCACGACGGCCATGAGACCGATTGGGGCAATTTTCTTGGTTACCTTATTAAACACATTAACCTCCATAGATTATGGGTCGAAGTCTAAGGCAGGGCCTCGGCTCTGCTCTGGAGATTGCCGCCGTACAAGGCGAGAATTTCCTGTGAATAGTTCCTTAAAAGTTCCTTGTCAGGGCAAATAGACGGGTCTAGACTGAAAAATCTACAGAAAGCGAAGTTAATCCTCATGAGGGGCCAACAATGAAGGCGCTAGTAATTGGCGCGGGCGGAGTTGGCAGAGCTATCGCCAATATCGCCTCGCGCAAGAAATTCATCACATCTATGGTCGTTGCCGATCGCGAGCTCTCTCGGGCTGAAGGCGCCGTGACGCGCCTCAAGGACCCACGCTTTTCAGCAGCAGAAGTCAATGCGGCCGAACTTGAAGATCTTCGCGATCTCATTCGCAAAGTAAAGCCGGATATCGTCATCAACGCCGTGGATCCACGTTTTGTAATGCCAATCTTTTTAGCGTGTGAAATTGAAAGCACTAATTACATAGATATGGCTATGTCTCTTTCGCGCCCGCATCCTCATTACCCAAATTCTGAAACTGGCGTAAAACTTGGCGATGAACAATTCGCTCGCGATTGGAATTGGAAGGAACGCGATATTTTTGCATTAGTCGGAATGGGAATTGAACCTGGAATGAGCGATGTTTTTGCTCGCTACGCCTCTGATCATCTTTTCTCTCGACTTGATTCAGTCATGATTCTAGATGGATCAAATCTCACAGTTGAAGGTTACGAATTTGCGCCGTCATTTTCGATTTGGACCACCATCGAAGAATGTCTCAATCCTCCCATCGTTTGGGAAGATGGTCGCGGTTGGTACACAACTGAGCCATTTAGCGAACTCGAGATTTTTGATTTCCCCGAGGGAATTGGCCCCGTTGAATGCGTGAACGTCGAGCACGAGGAAGTAATCCTTATTCCTCAAAAAGTTGATGCAAAGAAAGTCAATTTCAAATACGGACTAGGCGCGCAATTCATCACAACGCTCAAGACTATTCATATGCTTGGATTTGATCGCAAGGATCACGTCGACGTTCAAGGCATATCTGTTTCACCAAGAGATTTGCTTGCTGCGTCCCTTCCAGATCCAGCAACTTTAGGTTCTCGCATGAAGGGCAAGACTTGTGCCGGAGCCCTTATCAAAGGGTTGGATAAAGCTGGCAAACCTTATGCATGCTACTTATATAACGTTGTTGATAATGAATGGTCGATGAAGGAATATGGCGATCAAGCAGTTGTTTGGCAGACAGCAATTAATCCAGTCATTGCAATGGAATTAATCCACAATGGAACGTGGAAGCCCGAAGGTGTTGCTGGGCCTGAATGGTTTGATGCAAAGCCATTCTTAGATTCTTTAGAGTCCTATGGCACAACATGGAATCTTCGCGAGGAAAGCGTTGAAGGAATCGTTCCTTAATTTAGAAATTGTGTCCTAGGCGGGAGTTGAACCTGCGACCTACCGCTTAGGAGGCGGTTGCTCTATCCACTGAGCTACTAGGACCCTTATGAATTACTTAATCCATTGGGGAAGCCTAAGGGATTTAGTGAGTGATGGTGAACCGCTTCATCCACTGTGGTGCCCACCAGTTGCGTTCGCCGAAGAGGCGCATCAAGGCAGGAACGAGTAGCCCACGAACAATTGATGCATCAACCAAGATGGCGAAAGCAACTCCGAAGCCAAGGGTCTTAATGGATGTAACTCCACTTGTCAGGAATGCAGCGAAGACGATTGCAAGCAACATTGCAGCTGCGGTGATAATGCGAGCCGAGCGTTGAAGTCCGGTTGCGACAGCTTCTATATTGCTCTTGCCTGCGTCATGCTCTTCTTTAATTCTTGAAAGTAAGAAGACCTCATAGTCCATTGAAAGTCCGAATGTCACGACCGCTACCAGAATCACCATTGATGTATCAATAGTTCCAGTTACGGTGAACTTTCCAACTAACCACATGAGATGGCCTTCAACAAAAATCCATGTCATGGCGCCCATCATTGCCGAGAGGGAGAGCACGTTTAGGAGAACAGCCTTGATCGGCAAAATGACTGAACCTGTAAACAAAAAGAGAAGTATTAAAACTCCGAGAACAATCCAACCAAGAGCAAAAGGCAAAGTGCGAGAAATTCCATTTTGACTATCAGAATAATCCGCCGCTACTCCACCAACAAGTGTTCCTTGCGGATGGGGAAGTGCTCGTATTTCATTGATCATTTTTTCGGCAGCCGGAGTTCTTGCTCCCATGGAATGAATGGCAGTAAATCTCACCGTGTCACCTGCAACTTCACTCGGGTTAACTCGGACCACACCTGGAACTTTCGCTACTTGATTTGCGAAATCGAGTATTTGAGTTCCCATGCTTGCGCCTTTAGGAATAATGAATTCGATCGGGTTACCTTCTTGACCAGGGAAGTACTTGGCCATTATTTCTGCTGTTTGAGCAACTGGTGCACTAGCTGGCATGACGCGGCTATCGACTTGAGAGAAAACAACGCTCTTAACAGGCGCAGCAATAATGCCCAAGACAATGAGGGAGAGCACCACAACGGTTACTGGGCGGCGCATCACAAATCTTGCAGTCTGCGCCCAACGGCCATCTTCTTTAGGAGTAATTGCGCTCTTGCGAACAACAAGCTTGTCGACGCGGTTGCCAAGCATCGCAAGGATGGCAGGGAGAGGTATTAAGGCTCCAAGTATTGCCATCGCAACAACGGTTACTCCGGCATATCCAAACGACTTCAAGAACATTTGCGGGAAGAACAACAGAGATGCAAGAGTGATGATTACAGTGATTCCTGAATAGAAAACTGTTTTACCAGCGGTTGCGACCGTTTTAACAATTGCATCTTCAACAGTTTTTCCGTGATGTATTTCTTCACGGAAGCGATTCACAATCAGAAGTGCGTAATCAATTCCAAGCCCAAGTCCCATTCCTGTAATGAGATTGAGGGCAAAAATGGATACTCCAGTAAATAACGTGATGAGATAGATAAAGAAGAAGGCTCCGAGAATCGCGCTAAGACCAACAACCAGCGGCATTGCCGAAGCAATCAAACTTCCGAATACAAAAGCGAGCAGAATGAAAGTAAGAGGAATCGATAGTGATTCTGCTACGGCTAAGTCTTTTGAAATCTTTGTACTTATTGCATAATTAAAAACTGACATGCCGCCTGCATAAACACGGAAACTCTTGTAAGTTCCTTCATATTTGGTCTCGATTATTTTTCCTAGATCCTTTGCCTTCAGAGGATCAACTTCTGTTGAGTAGATGAAAAAATATGCAGCCTTCTTGTCTTGACTCACAAGTGTTAGCGCTCCACCGGCGCTCCAATAAGAGAGAGTTTTTGCAACGCCCTTTTCGGCTTTGATTGCGCTCTCGAGTGAAGCTGCATCTGAAACGGCAACTGGGTCTGTCACGTCATTATTTGAGCGCACAACCAAAATGGCGGCAGGATCCTTCACATGAAAGGTGTCGCTGATGTAAGTAGCGGCTTTAGCTGAGTCACTCTTGGGATCTGAATATCCACCGCTATCAAGCTTTGCAAAGGCAAGGGATCCAATTCCACCTGCTGCGATTATCGCGATGATGAAGAGTACAAAGACTGACTTCTTCCGGCGCACAATGAACTTTCCGAGGCTTATAAACATGGGACTATTCTCCCATCCATAATTGCCCGCATTGACCGGAGTACACTTAAACTGTGAGTGAAAAGATAATTAAACCTTTGATTCCTGCAAAGACTGCAGATGAAGAACAGAAGGAAGCCTCTGAAGTTGCATCTGAAAACTCAAGAGATGAAGAGATTAAGCGAGATCGCCCGCCGCATTACTAGGAATTATTCGGCGGCTGGTTTAGCCCGCGAATCAGTCTTATAAAAACCTGAACCCTTAAAAACGACTCCCACATTTGCATAAACCTTACGAACTTCGCCTCCGCATTTTGGACATATCGTTATTGGGGCATCGTTAAATGACTGCAGGAGCTCAAAAGCGTGCTCGCAAGCGTTGCAAGCGTATTCGTACGTAGGCATACCCCGTATTGTAAGGAAGTGAGAAGATTGCCCCTAATCGGTGAAGGGAAGACCATGAAACTGCGTGTAATTGCAGCGACATTCGCTCTAGCGCTGTCTATCTCGACCCCAGCTCACGCAAACACTTTGGTCTCAACATCACCTACCTCGGGCTCCGTTCTAGTGGCTGCCCCGAATGCTGTTTCGGTTGTGGGCACATCAACCCTTCAGGCAGATGGAAATCAACTTTCGGTTGTAGATCCAAAAGGAAATGCAATTGATGATGGGTCAGTAACAGTTGCCGACACTTCTTTGGTCGTCGGGCTCAAACCGTTAACGACTGCAGGCGTCTACACAGTTTCTTACACATTGCTCGCTTCGGGCGAAGATCCGCTTCAAGGTTCCTTTACTTTTGTATATAACGCACCAGCAGCAATTTCATCAGCAACTCCTACGCCAAGCCCGACTTCTTCTCATACTGCTGGCAAGACGGCTTCAAGTCACGGGGCGGCAATCTTTGTTGTTGTAATTTTCTTACTTGGCTGGGCAGTTCTTCTTTTCCTTATTTGGTATGCACGCGCACTTTGGCGCCAAGGCCAGAAGAGGAAGCGTAAATCCACCAAGAAGAAATCCACGCCGAGCACACGTAAAGAATAGGTAAGAGTAGATATTGTTTATTCAAGCGTTGTCGCATGCACACTCAACTTCTAATAGTTTTGTAGCAATCCTCTCTCCGATCATTAAAGATTTCAACCTCCTGGCTGCCACCTGCACAATCGGATTGTTATTCGCCGTTTCATTTTTTATTGAAGAGAAAAAGGGGTTCCTTCAAGTTGAGGGGCTGCGAGTTAAGAAGTTAGCCGAGCTTGCTCTGCTTATCTGGCTAGTCACAATTGTCGGTTCTGTCTTTACGGAATTGGCGGTGGTCTTAGGGGGCAGCTTCACAGAAGCGTTTAGCGAAGCGCTTTTGAGATACTTCGTACTTCACACGGTTATTGGCCGCACATTCCTTGCTCAATTCGTAATCGCGCTTTTCGTACTTCTACTCTTGAAGCGTGCGAAAAAGGTGGGAGCAACTTATTGGGCTCTTGGCTTCTCGCTTCTGGTCACAATTCTGCCTGTGTTTCAAAGCCATTCCAGCGGCTTAAGCAACCATTCAATAGCAATTGGATCACTTGTCTTCCACGTTATTTTTATGACTCTTTGGGCAGGAGGAGTACTTGGCCTCTTTATTATCTCTCCAGAAGAACGGGCTAATTCACTTTCTCGCTTTAGCGTTTTTGCTCTTTGGGCAGCAATCATTGTCTCTATAAGTGGTGCGTTGAATGCTTACAGCAGATTGAATTTTCTTGCTGCGTGGAACTCGCCATATGCCTCTCTTGTGCTTTTGAAGTTTGTATTGACGGTCCTACTAATAGCTTTTGGTTCACGGCACCGTGATTACATCATTGCAAAGAAGGCGAATGCAACATACTCACTGCTCGGTATGGAAATTGTTGTTATGGTTTCAACGATTGCAGTAGGTGGATGGCTTTCAACGTTGCAACCCCCTTCTCGCGAAGTTAAGACGCTTCCCATACAACCGCCAAATTTGAGCCGTTTATTCTGGTCGTATTCTCCGGATGTTCTCTTTCTTGGAATCCTATTAATTGTGAGCGCACTTTATATCCGGGGTCTTGTCTTGCTTGCCCGCCGCGGAGATAAATGGCCGGTTGGCCGCACAATTGCATTCTTCTGCGGAGTTGGGTTTGCAGATTACGCAACAAGTGGTGGCATTGGAATTTATGCCCAGTATGCATTTTCTTATCACATGATTGCTCACATGATTCTTGGAATGATTGCGCCAATTGGATTTGTGCTGAGTGCGCCAATCACTCTGGCTCTTCGAACGCTGCCGATTGGTCGCACTCATGATGAACGAGGAATACGTGGTTCTGTCATAACGTTAATACATTCCAAGGTGATGGGCTTCTATACAAATCCTGTCGTAGCTCTGGCAATATTTGATGGTTCTCTTTTCTTGTTATACATGACTCCACTTTTTGGCTCAATGATGCGAAGTCACACAGGTCACCTGATTATGGATATTCACTTTTTGCTTGCTGGATACCTGTTCTTCCATGTGATAATTGGCGTTGATCCAAATCCTCGAAAAGTGCCGCACATCGTTCGCATAATCATTCTTTTTGCAGCAATGAGCATCCATGCTTTCTTCTCAATCGCCCTGCTCTCAACGTCATCGCTCTTAGATGGTGGTTATTTCGCCTCTTTCCACCGAAGTTGGAATACGGATCTGTTGATTGATCAACACCTTGGCGGATCTATTGGATGGGCGATGGGCGAGATCCCAATTCTCATTGCTCTCGTTGCCACATTCATTCAATGGGTGAGAGATGACTCGCGTGAGGCAAACAGGATTGATAGGGCAGCAGATCGAGCTGATGCCATGGGCGAAGATGACGAATTGGCCGAGTACAATCGCCATCTTGCAACTTTGCGTGGCTACGATGAACAAATCGGCTAGTAAACTTCGCAAGTGACTTTTCCTCGTTTAGGCGTAATCGGTGCAGGGCAACTTGCTCGCATGATGGCAGCGCCCGCAACGCACATGGGAATCAATCTCCGCCTTCTGGCTCAAGACTCAACCGACAGCGCCGCGCAAATTTGCGAACACGTAGTCGGAAATCCAAATGACGCCCAAGCGGTTCTAGATTTCGCACGAACGTGCGATGTCGTAACTTTTGAACATGAACAAGTTCCGCAATCTGTGATCAAAAACTTGGAACAGAATGGAATCAAGGTTTATCCGCGTTCAGATTCCTTTATTTACTCCCAAAATAAAGTGGAGATGCGAAAGAAAATGGATGAGCTAAACCTTCCTAATCCGAAATGGCAGGAATATTCAGGTGGCGATACTTCAATAAAGTTTCCGCTGATCGCAAAGACAATCACTGGCGGCTATGACGGACGCGGAGTATTTGTTGTAAAAACTCCAGAAGAACTTTCGTCAATTCATAAGGAAATTGGAAAGACTCTCTTGCTCGAGGAGATGCTTGAGTTTGATTGCGAAATTGCCATTATGGTCGCACGTTCACCTCATGGACAGGCAGCAACATGGGCCGCAACATGGACGATTCAAGAAGATGGAATTTGCACAACAACGGTAACTCCGGTCCCAGAACTTACAGATGAACTGTCCAGCGCCGCAGCATCAATCGCTCTCACAATTGCACAGGGAATTTCACTCGTCGGAGTCATGGCTGTGGAACTCTTCAGAGTTGGAGATCGCTTAATCATCAACGAATTGGCGATGAGACCACACAATTCTGGGCACTGGACTATTGAAGGTTCAGTTACTTCTCAATTTGAACAACACATCCGTGCGGTTTTGGATCTGCCGCTCGGGGATACCGCTCTCACTTCACCATGGGCTGTAATGGGAAATATCCTCGGAGGGGAAAAGACTGATATGTATCGCCCATATCTCCACTTAATGGCACGCACGCCTGGCTTGAAATTCCATCATTACAGAAAAGAAGTTCGCCCTGGTCGCAAGATTGGCCATGTCACTTTATTGGGAAGTGACCTCGTAGAATTACGGCATGAAGTGCAGCATGCACTTGACTACCTGAGCGGAGCGGTCGATGAGTAAGCACGTTGCAATCATTATGGGTTCTGATTCTGATTGGCCGGTCATGGAAGCTGCCGCAAAAGTTCTTGATGAGTGCGGAATTTCTTATGAAGCAAGTGTTCTAAGTGCGCATCGCACTCCAGAAGAAATGATGATCTTCGCAAAAGGCGCAGCATCATCCGGCTTCAAAGTAATCATTGCAGGTGCCGGTGGCGCTGCGCATCTTCCAGGAATGGTTGCTGCGGCAACAACACTTCCAGTCATTGGAGTCCCTGTTCCGCTTAAGTACTTAGATGGAATGGATTCACTTCTTTCCATTGTTCAAATGCCGGCAGGAATTCCAGTTGCAACAGTAGGCATTGGAAACGCTAAGAATGCTGGCTTGCTTGCCGCCAGAATAATTGGAAGCACTGATGCTGCGGTGTCGGCAAAAGTTGCTGAACTTATGGAAATTGCGAAAACAGAATCTCTTTCTAAGAGCGTCCCAAAGCCCTAAATTTCCAACCTGCAGCCAACCATTTTTCACGGTCCAAAGCATTTCGCCCATCAATCATGATTGCTTGGCTGACTAAATTCTTGAGTGTTGTGGGATCTATTTCTCTGTAAATCTTCCACTCGGTTAAATGCAGAACGATTTGCGCTCCGGCGACGCATTCCTCAATGGTTGAGGCAAAATTAAGTACGGGGAAGCGCTTCTGGGCATTCGCCATTGCTTTTGGATCATGAACCGTTACAAGCGCGCCTGCTGCTTGAATTTGTACTGCAATATCAAGGGCTGGTGAATCACGAACGTCATCACTATCAGGCTTAAATGCAGCTCCTAGAACCGCAATTTTCTTTCCGCGAAGGTCTTCAGATAAATCTTTTCGCACCAATTCGATAACGCGCTGGCGAGCACGTAGATTGATTGCATCAATTTCACGCAAGAATTCGACTGCTTGTTCGGCGCCAAGTTCTTCAGCGCGAGCCATAAATGCGCGGATGTCTTTCGGTAAACATCCACCGCCAAAACCGATACCAGCTTGTAGAAAGCGGCTTCCTATTCGAGGGTCGTATCCGATTGCTTTCGCAAGGACAGTCACATCTCCGCCTGCTGCTTCACATATTTCAGCCATTGCATTAATAAATGAAATTTTTGTTGCCAAGAATGAATTTGCTGCAACTTTTACCAACTCTGCTGTTGGTAAATCTGCCCTTACCCAAGGCGTGTTATCGGCCAAGTTGGATGCATAAACTTCTTTAAGAATTGATTCAGCGCGGTCGTTAGTGACTCCAACGACGAGGCGATTGGGGCGCAAAGTATCTTCAACAGCAAAACCTTCTCGCAGGAATTCTGGATTCCAAGCTAAATCTGCCTGGGGATTAATCTCAAGTAAGCGAGCGCGCAATCTGGCAGCTGTTCCAACAGGAACTGTAGATTTTCCAACTACTAGCGCTCCATTTTTTACAATTGCTCCAACTGCTTCCAGTGAGGCGTTTACAAAAGTCATATCCGCAGCGAGGCCATCTTTTACCTGTGGGGTACCTACGCAAATAAAATGAACATCACAATCAGCGGCATCGTTAAAGTTAGATGAAAATTTCAGTCTTCCGGAGGTAACTTGCTCCTTAAGAAGAGTATCTAGACCCGGTTCATAAAATGGAATCTCTCCATGTGAAAGAGTGGCAATCTTGGAGGGATCCACGTCGATGCCGATGACCTCAAAGCCAAGACTCGACATGCAGGCAGCATGAGTCGCGCCGAGATATCCGGTGCCAATCACAGAGATTTTGAGTGCCATTAAACAAATTGTAGTGCTCCTAAACGGTACCTTGGGAGCGTGAAATTTCCTGGCGTGAGTGTCGTTCTCCCAATCCTTAACGAGGAGCGCTTTCTTGAGCACGCAATTGAGGCAATTCTTGAGCAAAAGTATCCTGGAGATTTGGAAGTCATTCTCGCTCTTGGACCATCAAGAGATAGGACAAATGAGATTGCTCAAGGCCTTCGTCAGAAGGATTCACGAGTTGTCTTAGTGGATAGCCCAACTGGTCGCACGGCAGCCGGTCTTAATTTGGCCATTAAAGAGGCGAAATTTGAAATCATCTGTCGAATTGATGGACATGCTGAGATTTCAGAGACATATATACAAGACGCAGTTGAAATTATGGAAGAAACCGGCGCAGTAAATGTTGGCGGAATCATGGCGGCAGTTGGCAAGAGTGCTTTTGAAAGTGCAGTTGCAACCGCGATGCGATCTCCACTTGGGGTTGGCGGTGCGCGATTTCATATCGGTGGCAAAGCCGGACCGGCTGACACTGTCTACTTAGGTGTTTTCAAAAAGCGGGCTTTGCTTGAAGTTGGTTTGTATGACGAGAGATTTACGCGCGCTCAAGATTGGGAGTTAAATTATCGACTCAGACAAGGTGGTGGAGTCATCTGGTTTGATCCGCGCCTTGTGGTTACTTATCGCCCTCGTCCGTCTCTTCAGGCTTTAGCAAAACAATATTTTGAATATGGTCGCTGGCGCCACGCAGTCGTGCGAACACATAAAGGAACGGCCAATTATCGATATATAGCTCCGCCTTTGGCAACAATTATTATCGCTCTTTCATTGCTTGCTGGCATATTCATTCATCCATATTATTTATTACCAGCTCTTTCGTACGCAACGGCCGTACTAGCCGGCGCATTTGTTATCGGGAAAACTTTCTCTGAAAAGCTAACACTTCCGGCTGTCCTTGCAACGATGCATATTTCTTGGGGCGCTGGTTACCTCACCTCTCCTCGAAAATTAATCTCATGAAAAAGTTATTAGTCATTCTGCTTCTATTCGCAACTTCTACTTCTGCGCAAGCCGCCGAGGTCCCAGAGCGTTTTTATGTGAATGGAAGTGGATTTGGTCATGGCGTTGGCCTCAGCCAGATCGGCGCAAAAGGATTAGCGCTTGAAGGAAAGAGCTCAAGTGACATTATTAATTACTTCTTTCCAGGCACAACTATTACGGCAAATCCCGATTTGGGAAATATCAGAGTAAATATCGCCCACTTAGCTACTTACATCACCATTACAAATTCGAGCGGTGCAATTACGTTGAACAAAAGCGATGGAACCCCAGTCGCCACAATTCCTATCGGAAGTACGCTCAAATTTGCAGTTGTCACAAAGGTTATTTCTCCAACTATCTCTGCCCCTAAACAAAAAGCGATCGTGATTCCGGCTGCTACTAGCTGGAACGTCAGGTGGGATGCAGGAACAATCATCACCGTCAACAATGGTGGCACAACAACAAAACTTGGCTATGGCGAGGTCAACCTCAAGGATGTTCTAAACAAGATTGAATTAACGACGACTCTGCGTCTCAATGACCAATACATATATGGCATAAGTGAAATGTCTTCATCGTGGCCAGACGCAGCTCTTGCCTCTCAAGTGATTGCATCAAGAACCTATGGACTTTCTCGTATGGGATCGCTTCGAAAAGAATGTGATTGCAATATTTACAATTCAAAATATGATCAAAACTTTGTTGGATTCTCTAAGGAATCGGAAGCAAAATATGGCGCCATGTGGAAAGCCGCAGTAGACGCGACCTCTGGCCAAATCATTACTTATCAAGGAAATCCTATAAACGTTTACTTTTCTTCATCTTCTGGAGGAGTAACGCAGAAAGCATCGGATGTTTGGGGTACGGATTTCCCTTACCTCACCAATGTTCCTGATCCTTGGAGTTTAGATATTGTTTTGAATCCGCAATATGCACATTGGCTCAGAGTCATTAGCCAAGCCGATGCGGCAAAAGCATTCGGATTGAGTGATGTTGCAACGTTAAAAGTAGATGCCCGAAGTACTTCAAATAGTGCACTTTCAGTCACTGCCACTTCAAGTTCTGGTAAGACTTCTCAACTTCAAGTGGGAACATTTAAAACAAAGCTACTAATACCTGCTTCGTGGTTTGATATTACTAATTAGCATGAAGGATTGAATTCAAACCTTCCCATACTCCAGTCTTAGGAGTCGCTTCAATCGCACCTGTTTGTGAGTTGCGGCGGAAGAGAAGATTGTTGGCTCCGGATAGTTCGCGCGCTTTAACTGTGCTTCCATCAGGAAGATTTACTTTTGATCCTGCCGTTATGTACAAGCCCGATTCGACTACACATTCATCTCCAAGTGAAATCCCAAGTCCAGCATTCGCACCAAGCAGCGAGCGTTCACCAATTGAAATTACGGCTTTGCCGCCTCCGCTGAGAGTGCCCATGATTGACGCGCCGCCGCCAATATCACTTCCATCTCCAACAACCACTCCGGCGCTTATTCGACCTTCAACCATCGACTTGCCAAGAGTTCCTGCATTAAAGTTAACGAAACCTTCATGCATCACTGTCGTTCCAGATGCGAGATGCGCGCCAAGACGTACGCGATCAGCATCTGCGATTCGAACTCCTTCAGGGATTACGTAATCAACCATCCGTGGGAATTTGTCTACGCTAAATACGGTGAGGTTTCCAAGCGCTGCACGAAGTCTTTGTTGAGTGAGGCTGAAATCTTCTAATGAACATGGACCAGCTGAAGTCCACGCAACATTTGTTAATAGACCAAAAATTCCTTCAAGATTAATACCGTGAGGTTTTACAAATCGATGAGAGAGCAAGTGAAGTCGCAGGTATGCATCGGAGGCGCTTTTTGGAGCCGCATCGATATCAATCTCAAGATCAACCTCGAGCTTTGTAATTCCGCGAAGTGGGTCAGCCTTTAAAAACTCAGAGCGGTCAGGTTTCCCCGTCGGTTGGCCCAAGCCAAGGGATATATACCAAGTATCAAGCACATCGCCATTTGCTGCGATGGTTGCTACGCCAAATCCGAATGCTTTGCTCATGAGCCAAACTTATCAAGTTACTCATATCTCCGTACACTTCACCGCATGCGTATCTCCGTTTACTGCTCATCCGCTCCAGATATTGACCCAGCACACCTGGACCTGGCCTATGAAATTGGAAAAGGAATCGGAGAGCGAGGCTGGGATCTTGTATGGGGCGGCGGAGCAATTTCCATGATGGGAGCCGTTGCACGTGGAACGCGCGAAGCTGGAGGGAAAACATTTGGTGTTATCCCAACAAAATTATTACAACTTGAAATTGAAGATAAAGAGTCAACCGAAATAATTGAAGTTGATTCCATGAGATCTCGTAAGGCAAAGATTGAAGAGTTGAGCGACGCGTTCATAGCTCTTCCTGGTGGCATTGGAACTCTTGAAGAGTTCTTTGAAATTTGGGTAGGGCGATATTTAGGATTCCATGAAAAGCCCATTGCGGTCTGCGATCCAACAGGCGCATACGGTCCACTTCAAACGGCGCTTGAGCATCTGGCGACTTTAAACTTCATGAAGAGTGGTCAGAGCCACCTGGTCACATGGACCACGCAGGTGCAGGACGCGCTTGACGCCTGCGCTCGCTAGTAGCCTTCTCATATGTCTACCCTCGCGCAGCTGCTCGACAGCCTTCCCGAGGAACAACGCATAATTCTTACCGCCCATTATCTTCGTGGAAAGAGCGCAGCGGATATTGCGGGGACGCTAGGCGTACCACAAAAGTCAGTAGAAAACATTATTGCGATTGGCAAGGCTCAACTCCTGAAGGCCCTTGAATAGAAGAAAATTCACGCGTGAAATAAGGAGGCAAAGCCCCGATTTCACTTGTAGGGCAACTCTTTGAGATACTTCTCCTCTAGTTTTCGATTTATTAATAAGGGAGTTCTACATGGCAGCCATGAAACCACGCACTGGTGATGGACCCATGGAAGTGACCAAGGAAGCTCGCTCTTACGTAATGCGCATCCCTCTTGAAGGTGGCGGCCGTTTGGTAGTTGAATTAAACCTTGAAGAAGCGACAAACCTCGGGAACGTTCTTCAAGCAGCAGTTGCGCTTGTTAAGAAATAACGCGCAAATATAACCCCAACAATTGAAACGGGAATTGTTATAAAGATTCCCATTATGGCAAGAGATTTATCGCTTGAATTTTGAAGTGCAACATTTGCAAATATCAAAGCAACATCTAATCCAAAAGTTGCAATAAATCCAGCCATCGCAAGTTCGCGGGCTTTTAGCCGCATTGTGTGCTCGTGCGTCATCCGTAGAATTGCATAACCAGCCACAGCGCCAAGAATGATTCCGATTGGTTTTCCTACAATTCTTGAGACTATGAGTTCCCAAACTAGGGGGTTCTTAATGGCCCTCCAACTGAAATCAAAGGTTGTCGAGACTGAAGCCAAGAGAAATATTGGGAGTGCAACGTAATATCCAACCTTTTTCATCAGTTGAAATCCGCGCGATCCCCATAACAACCCCAGCGCTGCGCCAATGATGGTCGGGTGAATACCACCTTGTGAAGATGTGACTATGCCCAACACAATAATCGAACCAATGTCGTCTGCAATTGCCAGTGCGAGTAAGAAAATTCTAAGTTTTTTCTGTATGCGTGAAGGGAAAATTGCCAAAGCAATAAGAACGAAGGGAAGATCCGTTGCCATTGGAATGCCCCACCCTGATTTAGGTGCGGCTGTAAAAAGTGAAAGACCCAGGTAGATAAGGGCTGGAACTGCCATGCCTCCAGCAGCCGCAAGAACAGGTGCGATCAAATGCCTTCTGTCTGTGTGGCGTGATATCTCAATCCGCAACTCTTGCCCAATGGAGAAGAAGAAGAGCAGGAGGGGCCAAGTGAGCAACCAATCTCGCCACACGGGGTCCATCCAGTTCACATTCACCTCCATAGTTCGTTAAGTTCGGAGATGTGAAAAAAGCAGTCAGACCACTTCTCACATCAGGAGTCGATTCTAGAACCCTTTCATCCTGGGAGGGGCTCGACGCAATTGCCCTTGGAGTGAAGTCGACGCAAACTGGTCCAGTCGCGCTGCAAAATTTTGTAAGCAAGTCCCTCGTGGAGAAATTAGAAATTGACCTTAGCCTCGAGATTTCACAATGGCCCTCATTTGATGGAAAAGCTGGCGAGATTATTGAATTGCCAGTCTCTGAAGTAGATGGAATTAAGCGACTTTATTTAGTTGGCGTAGGGGCGGGAACTCATGAGGAGATACGAAAAGCTGGATCTCAACTTGGCCGCAAAGTAAAGGGAAACGGTTTTGCAATACTAAATGGAATTGTTACCGAAAAGAGTCATACGGTTGTGCACGCTGTTGCGCTCGCTCTCTCCCAGTATGAATGGAAATTATCAAATAAGACCGAGCAAAAGAAAGTAAGCAATTTTCTCTTTCTTGAATCACTTTCTGGAGAAATCGAGCACGCCAACTTATTAGTTGAAGCTATTTATACCGCTCGCGATTTGATACATACCCCTTCAAATATTAAAACTCCTGCTTGGCTTGCGACACAAGCAAAAACTCTTGCATCGAAAAAGAAAGATATTAACGTCCTCGTTCGGGCGGGCCGCGAACTCGCGAAGTTTGGTGGATTGCGAGCAGTTGGCGGATCATCACCAAATCCAGGTCCGCGAATGATTGAAATAACTTACGCCCCGGCTGGTTCAAGCAAATGGCCACATGTGGTTCTCGTTGGAAAGGGAATTACATTTGATACCGGAGGAGTTTCACTCAAGCGTCCATACGACATCATGATTGGCATGAAGAGCGATATGGCAGGGGCCGCAGCAGTTATGGCGACCGTTATGGCGATGCCGGAACTGAAGCCAAAGGTTCGAGTAACTGCTTTGATGATGTGCGCGGAAAATGCGTTATCGGGGAGCTCGCAGAGACCCTCAGATGTAATCACGCAATACGGCGGCAAAACAGTTGAAGTATTGGATACAGATGCAGAAGGACGACTCGTCTTGGCTGATGGTTTGGCCTATGCGGATTTAGAATTGAAACCTGATTATCTCGTTGATATTGCAACACTCACAGGAGCGGCAACACTCGGACTTGGCCGTCAATATGCAGCGATGTATACCCGAAATGATCGGCTATCAACATCGTTAGAAAAAATTGGAGTTGAAATTGGAGACAGAGTTTGGCGTATGCCGTTAGTGGATGATTATGCGGTCAGTCTTGAAAGTGATATCGCAGATTTGAATAACACTGCTGCGAAGAAACACTTTGGCGGAGGCTCAATTACGGCAGCACTATTTCTAGAAGAGTTTGTTGGAAAAAGAAACTGGGTTCATTTAGATATCGCCGGAACCGGGCGATCTGATGTGGATTCTGGAGAATTTGTAAAAGGCGGAACCGGATTCGGACCACGCCTACTCATCGAATGGATAGCTTCACTATGACACTTCAAAATCGTGGCGACATGACCGCATATTCTGAAACCTTTGCAAGAGAAGAAATTCATTTGCAGCAAGCCAGAGCAAATGGAGTTGAGATGGGCGCTGTAGATCCGACTCCTGCAGTTGGTGGTCTATTGCAATATGTTGCAAAGTCACTGAGTGCAAAGTCGGTTGTAGAAATCGGTACGGGTTCTGGCGTAAGCGGACTCTGGCTTTTTCAGGGAATGCCAAAGGATGGCGTGCTCACTTCGATTGATACTGAGCGGGAACATTCAGCGAGTGCGAAAGAAAGTTTCGATGAGTCTGGAATTCCTGCTGCGCGCTATCGATTAATCACAGGCACAATACTTGAGGTAGTGGGCAAGCTCGCAGATGGAAATTATGACTTGGTTGTTATTAGACCTGCCGAAGATGTCATGGATCTTGTGCAAGAAGCACATCGATTGCTGCGTCCTGGTGGCACTTTATTTATCGACCATGCCTTGAGTGGTGGAAAAGTTGCGGACCCAACTCAGCGCGATTTTGAAAGTATTTCCCGTAGGGACGGAATCCGTTTTGTGAAAGAAGATTCTCATTGGACTTCAACGCTGTTGCCGGTCGGTCAAGGAGTGCTCCTAGCTACTAAATCTTGAAAGTCTTGAATGGATCATTCCTAGGGGTAGGCTTTCACCATGTTTGGTATCGGCGGGGGTGAATTCTTAACTCTTCTCATCTTGGCTGTTATTTTGATTGGCCCAGATCGCCTCCCTCACGTTGCAACAGATGCAGCAAAGCTTGTGAAACGTTTGAGAGAGATCGCTAATGCTGCAACTGCCGAACTTCGAGAAAATTTGGGGCCTGGGTTTGAAGATCTAGAAGTCGCAGATTTACATCCCAAAAAGCTCATACGGAAAACCTTAGGAAATTCCCTCGATGGAATTTCTTCAGAGATCAATTCTGGCTTCAGTCTTGATAAAACCGAGAAAAAGAAAGCGCAGATTGATCCTGACATCCTATGACACAACAAATAATTGAAAATATTCACGCGGCCCTTGCCACAGTTTCTGATCCAGAACTTCACCGCCCACTTCCAGATTTAGGAATGATTGAAAGTGTGACTTTCGAAAAAGGTGCGGCTGTCGTCACAATTTTGCTCACGATATCTGGCTGTCCTATGCGAGATCGCTTGAAGAGCGATGTACATGCGGCCATCTCAAAAGTCGATGGTGTTAAAGAGATTACTTTGAACTTTGGTGTCATGAATGAAGAACAGAGAAATAATGTAAAGAAAATCTTGCATGGGGGAGTAGAAAAATTTATCCCATTCGCACAGCCCGATTCATTAACTCGAGTTATAGGAATCGCATCAGGTAAGGGCGGAGTTGGTAAATCCTCTCTCACGGTAAATCTTGCTGTTGCGGCGGTTGCACGGGGACTTAAAGTTGGAATTTTGGATGCAGATGTATACGGTCACTCAATTCCAAGACTGATGAATTTAGTAGGACAGCGCCCAACTGCAATTGACCAAACTTTTATTCCGCTTGAAAGTTATGGCGTGAAGGTTGTCTCGATGGAGATGTTCAAACCTGATCGCGCAGACCCGGTTGCTTACCGCGGACCGATGCTACATAAAGTCTTAGAACAATTATTAAGCGATGCGTATTGGGGCGACTTAGATCTTCTTCTGCTTGACCTTCCTCCTGGAACAGGTGATATCGCAATTAGTTTGGGGCAATTGATTCCAGCATCAGAAATCTTGGTCGTAACAACCCCTCAAGTAGCGGCAGCGGAAATTGCAGAGCGAGCTGGACGAATCGCTCATCAACTTAAGCAACATATTGTTGGAGTTGTAGAAAACATGTCTGACATTGAATGCCCTCACTGCGGTGAAGCAATTTCTCTTTTTGGAAGTGGAGGCGGCCTAGAAACCGCTAAGAGGCTTTCAACGCTTGTCGGTGCCGATGTGCCCTTGTTGGCCGCTGTTCCATTTGACCCAGCATTGCGCATTGGTGGTGATGATGGACTGCCGATTGTGCTCTCAAAGCCTGAAAGTCACTCTGCCGTTGCTATTTATTCAGTTGTGGATCAACTCATGAAGCAACGCAAGTCATTAGTTGGGGTGCCTCTTTCGCTTCATACCTGATCTTGCACTTAGAATTTGGTCATGAAGACGCCATCCAAGCTCCCGATCAAGAAGGTGGCAACCAAGGTCGAGCAAGTAGTGGGCAGGCGCGATTTAGTTTTAGCTAGAAAGAGCATTCGGGATTCGTTGGTTTCCCTCGCGGGTTTAATCGGTTGTCCCGTGCGCAATGAAGATGGACGTGACATTGGCCGATTAGTTGATGTCGTGGTTCGACATGGCGAGGACGCTTATCCTCCAGTTTCTGGATTAATCGTCAAAGTGGGTCAACGAAAGTCATTTATTGATGGCGCCCGCATTGCAAAATTAACTCACAATGAAATTCGACTTTCTTCAACGACAATTAATCTTACCGATTACAAACGCAGAGAAGGCGAATCCCTTTTGGATGGCGATGTACTTGACCATCAAATCGTCGACGTTAACGGACTGCGAGTTGTTCGGTCATCAGATTTGTATTTAGCTCCACTCGATAAGGAAATTCGAGTTGTCGGAGTGGATATTTCATTTGTGACCTTCTTGCGCCGAATTTTTCCTGGGGCCCTGGGCCGCCGCGCTACACCCCAACATGTTCTAGATTGGGCAACTGTTGCATCGTTGGCAGATTCATCTGGTGTTGTTAAAACCTCCGGATCTAAAACGGCGCTTTCACAACTTCGCCCAGCTGACCTTGCCGATTTAATTGAAGATTTGGCGGGACGCGAACAAACCGCCCTCATTGAACTTCTTGATCCAGAACTTGCAGCAGACGCACTTGAAGAGATGGAAGATGATGAATTGCAAGGTTTACTTCGTGGTTTGCCTGAAGAGCGTGCTGCAGAACTCTTGAGCCGCATGGAACCCGACGAATCTGCAGAAGTTTTGCGTGACCTCAGCGAAGAACACCGCGAGGATATTTTGAAAGCCATGGACACCAAAATGGCGAAGCAGTTGCGTCAGTTGATCTCCTTTGATGAAACGCTCGCTGGTGGAATTATGACTACCCACATGGTCATCGCGAAGGAAAGTGACACCGTGGGTGAAGCACTGAAGATGCTTGTAGAGAGCCGCGACAGAGATATTTCAGATGGTGTAGTTATGGTGGATGCAAAAGGAAAACTGATAGACCACATTCAAATTATTGAACTCGTTGCAGCTAAGCCTGGTGATGCGTTAAGTACTTTGATTGGCCCCCCATATCCAACTGCAGTAAATATTGACTCGCCTCTCGAGGAAGTGATTGAAGAATTCTCAAATAACCGTGGTGCATCAATTGTCGTTATTGATGAAAAGGGAAAACCTGTTGGACGCATCCTTGCCGATGACTTGGTTGACGCATTAAAACCTGAAGAGCAACATGGATTTACTAAAGGTACAGGTGCTCTTCAATGACAACTCAACGCAAAATCCGCCTTGCGGCGCTTCTTTCGGTAATGGGACCCGGTGTTATCGCAGGGCTTTCAGATGATGATCCCGCCGGTATCACGACGTATTCGCAACTGGGAGCAAAGTTTGGCTATCAAATGTTGTGGGTATTGGTTATTTCGACCATCGCATTAATTTTATTTCAAGATCTTGGAGCGCGAATTGGAGTTGTGACTCGTCAAGGATTGATTGGTTTAGTTCGCCAAAAATATGGCGCGCGATCAGGAACGCTAAGTGCAGTAGCACTCTTGGTGGCTAACTTTGGAACACTAACAGCGGAATTTGCTGGAATTGCAGCTGCGGGTCAACTCTTTGGTTATTCACGCTTCATCACTGTTCCTGCAGCCGCTCTTGTGGTCTCATTCCTAGTTCTTCGTGGCTCCTTCGCTCGCGTCGAAAAAGTATTTTTTCTGCTCTCTGCGGTATTTATTTCCTACGTCGTAGCTGGGTTTATGGCACATCCAAATTGGGGTAAAGCACTCCATGGTGTCGTCGTGCCAACAATGCCATTCACTCATGACGCGATTTACATTGCAACAGCTACTTTGGGAACAACACTTGCTCCTTGGGGCCTTGCATTCATTCAGTCCTACGCTGTCGATAAGCGCTTAACTCGCGATGATCTTAAATTGTTGCGCGTGGATGTATGGACTGGTTCACTTCTTACCGGAGTTATCGGCTTCTTTGTAATCGTAACTTGCGCCGCGACGTTAAATAAAGAAGGTGCTTTCAATATCACTGACGCGGCTCAAGCAGCTAGAGCCCTAGAACCTCTTGCGGGAACTCTTGCTAAGGCGCTCTTTGCAATTGGCCTTGTAGGTGCTGCACTTCTGGCCGCATCGATTCTGCCGTTATCTACTGCATATTCAGTAGGAGATCTGACTGGCCAGCCAGCGGCACTTGATGACGGGCCAAAGGATGCCCCACTCTTTTACGCAACATTTGGAGCGATGACTTTCTTTGCAGCCGGATTAATTCTTTTGCCGGGTGTTCCCCTGATTCGAGTCTTGGTTTTAACTCAAATTCTTAATGCAATTCTCTTGTTGCCGCTGCTCTTTTTCATGTACGGAATTTCACGAGATACTCGATTGATGGGTGAGTTTGCTTCAACAAAACGGATGCGAGTCGTTTACGGAGCCATTATCGCTTTGGTCGCTGCCTGCGTTATCGCTCTTCTCTGGTTTACAGTTCACCCTTAATGAAGCAACATAGCCATTCGACTCTCCCTAAAGGTCGAGATATTCCATATTTGCTCCTTGCAATTGTAGGAATTGGTACTTCCGGACCTCTAATCGCAAAAAGCACCATGCCTGTGCCTACTCTCGTTTTTTGGAGAAATTTCATTGGCGCAGTCATTCTCTCTCCATTTGCCTTTCGAAATGGCGAGTGGAAAGACCCTGCAAAGCGTGGATTAATTAAATCCTCATTGTTCGCCGGAGGCTTCCTAGCCCTACATTTCCTCGCCTTCTTTATCGCGATGAGATACACATCTGTTGCCGCAGGAACTGCCCTGGCTTCGCTACAACCAATATTTGCGGCAATTTATGTTCGCTTGAAAGGTGAACATATTTCAAGACTTTCATTTATTGGAATGTTTATTGCGTTCGGCGCAGTCTTTATCATTACCGGCGTTGACTTTTCTATTTCGATGCGAGCATTTGTAGGAGATCTCTTTGGTTTGGTTTGCGCAGCACTTGCCGCAACATATGTGTCAATAGGCTCACGCGTCCAAAAGGAACTCACAACAGCTACTTACACAACCTTTTGTTACGCGGCATGTGCCATAACAGTCATGCCAGTTATGGTTTTAAGCGGGGCTCAATTTCTGCACTTCTCTAAAGGGGAATGGTTAATTTTGGCTCTTTTAATTCTTGGAGCTCAATTCTTGGGCCACACGCTTATCAATACGGTTCTCCAACGCGTATCACCGGTAGTTGTTTCGCTCATAGTCTTTCTTGAAGTTCCAGTTGCAGCGCTATTAGCTTGGGCTTGGTTGCACCAGTCACCATCTCCAGGTCTATATGTTGGAATTGTCGGCATATTAATCGGCTGCACAATCTTTGTGGTTGGGGGAAAACGTTGATTGATTTGCATACCCATACAAATATAAGTGACGGTACAGATACCCCAGCACAACTTATTAACAAAGCATTAGCTTCTGGAATTAACGTACTCGCGCTGACTGACCACGACAGCATTGCTGGATGGAATGAAGCAACTTTGCATTTACGGCCTGGGTTAGATTTAGTCTTAGGCGCAGAAATTTCTTGCCAAACAGAAGATGGCATGAGCGTTCATATGCTTGGGCTGCTTTTTGATTCGGCGCATCAAGAACTTCAAGAAGTCTTGGCTCAAACGCGAGAAAATCGTCACGGCCGTATGGAAAAAATCATTGGCAGAATGAATTCGGCTGGAATTGAAATTTCTATGGAAGAAGTTTTGTTACAACTTTCTGAGGGGGCAACACTTGGTCGCCCACATCTAGCCGATGCGATGGTGGCAAAAGGCCTTGCAAAAAGTAGAGATGAAATATTCGAAAAGTGGCTACACAATAGTTCGCCTTATTATGTTGCTCATTATTCGCCAACTCCCGAAAGGGCAATTGCGTTAATAAAAGCTGCAGGGGGCGTGGCTGTAATAGCCCATCCAATGGCTTCGTTGAGGGGCCGTACGGTTTCAGTGGAAAGTTTTGCCTCATATGTTGCTGCAGGCATGGATGGAATTGAAGTGTCTCACCGCGATCACACAATGGATCAAAAGATTTTGCTTACGAAAATTGCTGAAGACTTAGGAGTTCTGCGAACTGGGTCAAGTGATTACCATGGCAATGGAAAACTTAACGAGTTAGGTGAAAATACAACGGAAGCAGATCAGTGGGCAGCGCTGGAAGCAAAAGCCACTGCTCGAAGGGTTGTAAGGGCCTCTTAAAGACCTTTAGAGAGTTGTGAAACCAACTCGACGCTCGGGGGCATCTCCAAGTTCAACAAAGGCAATCTTCTTTGCAGGAATGATTGTGCTTTGGTTCTTGATATCTGTTATTACGAGTGGAGTTTCATTCTTGAGAGCATCTTGAACTAGTGCAAGTACCTGCTCTGAAGTGAGTGCAGTTTCGATGCGGAGCTCATGATGTGAATCGCTGATTCCGATGCGAACGTCAGTATGTTGATTCTCAGATTTCTTTGTGGCCATAATTTAAGTTTAGTGGTTAATCGTGGCGCGGGAAACCAGAAATGCCTCGCCAAATTTGCCCTGAAACAAGTTTCACAGCTTCCTCACGAGAAATCTTTTGGTCTCTTTCCAACCAGTGACGCGCAGCAGACTGGACGTTACCGATCAATCCTGTTGCAAGCATCATCGAAACTTCTTTACTCATTCCGGTTTCAAGAGAAATTACAGCAGAAAATGCAGCGGCGCAGTCATATGTCATTCTAGATAGGCGCTCACGAACTTTAGGCTCAAGAGCCATGTCGCTTTCAAACAAAAGTCGGAATGCTTCACCTTCGTGATTAATGAAATCAAAATATGCGGCAACGGTTGCAGCCACACGATCGCCATTATCAGTTTTTGAAGCAACTGCTTTTTGAATATCAAAGAGCAGCGAATCAATATGTAAATCAAGAACTGCAAGATAGAGATCCAACTTAGAAGGAAAATGTTGGTACAAAACCGGCTTGCTGACGCTGGCCCTGTCGGCAATCTCATCCATGGGGGCGGAGTGATATCCCGCTTGGGTGAAGACTTCTAGCGCTGCATTGAGCAGCTGGGCACGTCGCTCGTCTCGAGGTAGACGATTCTTGGAGTCGGTAGTCATTGGTGGAATCGTATGGTCATACGCCTTAAATTGCACCTGAACGCGGCAAAGCAGCAAACTAGCCCCATGACGAGTCCTGAACGCCGCCTCTTGCTAGTTCACGCCCACCCAGATGATGAGACGATCAATAATGGGGCGACGATGGCCAAATATGTCGCCGAGGGAGTTGGGGTCACGTTGGTGACATGCACGCGCGGGGAAGAGGGCGAGGTTTTAGTTCCTGACCTTTCTCACTTGGCAAGCCACGAAAATGATGAACTTGGAGCTCATCGAGAAGTTGAATTGGCAAACGCGATGTCCGCACTTGGCGTGCACGACCATCGATTCCTAGGAGAGCCAAATAAAAAATATCGCGACAGCGGCATGATGGGAACCGAACCAAATAATCGTCCTGATGTTTTCTGGCAAGCCGATTTAGATTCTGCTGCGAGAGACCTTGTAAAAGTTATTCTGGAAGTAAAACCTCAAGTCTTAGTGACCTACGATGAAATTGGTGGTTACGGTCATCCTGATCATATTCAAGCGCACAGAGTTGCAATGAGAGCGGCGCAACTTGCAGAACCAGATTGGGTAATTTCTAAGATTTACTGGAACACAATGCCAAAATCTGTAATTCAAATGGGTATCGACAAAATGAAAGAAATCGGATCTGATTTCTTTGGAGTTGAGAGTGTTGATGATCTCCCGTTTGCGAAAGATGATGCATTCGTGACAACCCTGATTAACGCTCCCGAATTTGCTTCGAAAAAAATCGAAGCGATGAAAGCCCATCCAACACAAATAACTTTAGATGGGCCATTTTTTGCGCTTTCCAATAACTTGGGTGTAGAAGTACTTGGAGACGAGTACTACACACTTGTTAAAGGCGAAAAAGCTGCACCATTTGATGTGCACGGACGCGAGAGCGATTTATTTAATGGAGTTAAGTTTTAGTCCCAAGATCTCATCAAGCTTAAGAAAGACCGCACTTTTTACTGACGCATCAACGGATGAATCTTTTTCCAGAGCTCTCAATTTTACAAGTGCCCGAGGAAAGTCGAAGTCATTTCGAATGAGAGCCATGAACTCTTCAACATCTACATCCTGCGCCGGAGCACCCCACTCTGAAATTCTGAGCCTCCATCGCTTAATAGTCTTATCTGCTGCTCGAAGCGCTTCCCAAGAGAGATCTAATTGGTTGCGGTATTTGCTTTCCAAGAATGTAAGCCGTAGCGCTAAAGGATCAAAACCCTTAGCGATTATGTCTTCGACAAGCACAACGTTTTCAGCACTTTTTGACATTTTTCTACCTTCAAAAAGCAAGTGCTCACCGTGCAGCCAATGCGCTACAACTTCTCGATGCGCTACCGAATTCGATTGAGCTCTTTCGTTTTCGTGGTGGGGGAATCGCAAGTCAATTCCTCCAATGTGTAAATCAACTCTCGCGTCTAGAAATTTCATCGACATTGCAGAACATTCGATATGCCAACCAGGAAACCCGCTGCCCCAAGGAGAATCCCACACCATCTCACTGCGCTCACCGGCAGCTTTCCAAAGCGCCCAATCGGCATGGAAGCGCTTCTCACCATCGTCGGTGTATTCATATCGGTGTCCAGGCTTGAGGGAGTCAAGACGATTTCCGCTTATTGCCCCGTAGCTTTCGAATTTTTCGGCTGCGAAATATACGGATCCATCATCGCCGATATACGCGAATTCTTTTTCAATCAGCGTTGTGATCATCTCTTGCATAAGCGGGATGGATTCACTAGCCCTTGGTGAACGATCGGCGTGGGTTATGTTGAGTCGAGTTAAATCGTCAAAGAACTGGTTCTCAAATTCCCTGGCTATATCCAGAGGATTTCTCTTTTCACGACTCGCTTCTTCAAGAAGTTTGTCTTCAAAATTTTCTGACATATGTCCAACATCGGTAATATTTTGGACAAGAACTGGGTGCCAACCATCAAATTTTAAGATTCGAGAGACGAGATCGGGCAAGAGAAAGGTCCTTAAGTTTCCAACGTGGGCGCTTCTATAAACAGTTGGACCACAGCAATAGATATGAACACGCTTTCCTACCCGCGCACAAATTTCTTCAATTTCCCGTGACTGAGTGTTGTACAAGAAAAGCCCAGTCCCATCTTGAGTTGGGGGAATCAATTTCCATAAGGCCACGTGAGAAGGGTCAAAGGCAATCAGCTCACCCGACTTCTTTCGCACCGAAGTCTGGGTTTCAAGGATCCCCAATATGTCTTTGAAGCCACCATCCTGGGCGAATAGGCGCACCGAGACTTTTGAGCCAATCGCATCCGAGCCAGGAAGGTCCATATGGGCATTTAAGCCTATTTCAGAGGGCGAGCGTTAAATGTTGTACTCAAAATGCCACAGATGAGTTTAGAATTTAGCCCTTACACAGCATATTTGGGAGATGAGATGACCTACATAATCGCGGAGCCTTGCATCGATGTGAAGGACAAGTCGTGCATTGAAGAGTGCCCGGTTGACTGCATCTATGAAGGCAATCGAATGCTGTACATCCAACCTGATGAGTGCGTGGACTGCGGAGCATGCGAACCCGTCTGTCCAGTAGAAGCTATCTACTACGAAGATGATGTTCCTGCTCAGTGGAAAGAATTTAAACCTGCTAACTCAGAGTTCTTCGTAGAAATCGGTTCACCAGGCGGAGCAAGCAAAGTTGGCCTAACCAATTCAGACCACGCGATTGTTGTTGCTGCGCCACCAAAGTCCAACTAGTCGCTAAGGCATTGAACTGAAACTTCCAGATTTTCCTTGGGACACTCTCGCTCCATACGGTGAAATAGCGCGACAACACCCTGAGGGAATCATTGATCTTTCAGTTGGCACGCCAGTTGATGAAACACCTACATTCATTCAAGATGAATTAACTCGCGCATCAAATTCGCCCGGGTATCCATTAACTATTGGATCACCGGATTTACGAACAGCCATGCGAAGTTGGGCAGAAAACATTCTTGGAGCATCAGGTGATTTTGATGTATTGCCAACCATTGGATCAAAAGAACTAGTTGCCTGGCTGCCAACTTTCTTAGAATCTAAGAGTGTTAATTATCCAGAAATTGCCTATCCAACATATTTAGTCGGAGCGATGATCGCAGGAGCGAAGGCAACCACAGTTGGAATTTCTCCGGACACCTGGAAAAACGCAGATTTAACGTGGATAAATACTCCCTCAAATCCGAGCGGTCGCGTTCACACGATTGAAGAATTACAGGCGGTTATAGAATTTAGTCGGACTCATAACGCCGTGGTCGCCTCTGATGAATGTTATTTAAATTTCCCAGCGACAGGCGCGGATCAACCAACATCGATTCTTAAAGTTGCGGCCGGAAAAAATAAAGGTCTGGTCTCAGTCATTTCACTCTCAAAACGAAGCAACTTGGCGGGATACCGTGCCGGTTTAATCGTTGGCGATCCTGAATTAATCTCTAAAATTAGGGAAATTCGAAAGCATGCAGGGATGCTCGTTCCAACACCCGTGCAGCGCGCAATGACCCTCGCCCTCGGCGATGAAGTACATGTCAAGGAGCAAGCCGCTCGTTACGCAGCTCGCAGAGACGTATTGAGACCAGCACTTGAGAAGGCTGGCTTCACAATCGAATTTACACAGGCAGGTCTTTATATTTGGTGTACGCGAAACGAGAGTGATTGGGATTCAATCACGTGGCTTGCCAATCGAGGAGTTCTTGCTACACCAGGCCGGTTCTACGGAGAAAATGGCTCACAACATATTCGAGTCGCATTGACCTCAACAGACGCTCATATTGCTGATGCCGCCAGAAGAATTTCAGCTTAGTATGTCCACAAAAATCACCTCTGCCATCCTTCTTGTTGGAGGAATGGGCACACGTATGCAGCCACTTACCTTTACAACTCCAAAGCCAATGCTGAAGGTTGCAGGGATTCCATTTACAGAACATCAGATTGTGAAAGCAAAAGAAGCCGGAATTACTGAGATCGTTCTCGCAACAAGTTTCATGGCAGAAATCTTTGAACCATATTTCGGAAATGGTGAAAAATTTGGCTTGAAAATTTCTTATGCTGTAGAAGAGAGTGCGCTTGGCACTGGTGGCGCTATTCGAAACGCATCAAAGAAACTTACTGGCACTGGCCCTGTGGTGATTTTTAATGGGGATGTCTTGAGCAGTCACAATCTTGTGGAGCAAATGAATTTTCATTTAAACAACAACGCTGACGTGACTTTGTACTTAACGCAAGTCGCTGATGCTCGTGCTTTTGGGGTCGTTGAATTTGACGAAGATAAGAGGATTAGCTCGTTTAATGAAAAGATGGAGAACCCTCCAACAAACATGATTAACGCAGGCTGCTATATATTCAATCGAAATGTTATCGATTCGATCCCGGCTGACAGAGTCGTCTCCGTTGAAAGAGAAACTTTTCCTGGGCTCTTGCAAAATAACGGTCGCCTCTTCGGGTTTGTAGATTTAAATTATTGGTTGGATATTGGAAATCCGGGCGCATTGTTAAAAGCCACTACTGATCTAATTTCTGGCGCTGCTACTTCAAGCGCCCTGGACGCTGCACTTGAGTCAGGGCGAATTTCTCGAAGAGGCTCAGCTGTTTTGCAGGGGGAAAATGTGACTTTTGAGGAACCCTCAACACAAGATTCAGGTTGCTATATCGGAAGTGGTGCGATAGTTGGTTTGCAATCGACGCTCTCTCGTTGTGTTATCGGAGAAGGTGCGAAAATTGGCGAAAAAGCAGTATTAATCAATACTTTTGTCGCTCCTGGATTTTCGATACCCGCAGCGACTCTTGCAGAGAACGCTTTTCTTGGATTTTCACGCTGAAAATGACTAAACATTTAGCGACAAAGTAGAAATTCTTTTAATTTTTCTTAAGGAAATAAGAGCCCTCAGGACTTGACGCGGAGGGGGTTACACGCGTGTAATTCTCCTTAAGAAGCCCGGGGGTAACCTGCGGGGCCGCTAGCGTGAAAGCCAAACTAGCCAATAACTAGGAGTTTTTTATGACAGAACGCAAGAGCGACCTTTCCTCAGTTGCAACACCATCACCTTTCCCATCACCTTTCCCATCAGCTACCGATGGCGGAGTAGAACTTTCTTGGCAGGAACGCGCACTATGTGCACAAACTGATCCAGAAGCATTCTTTCCAGAAAAAGGTGGATCAACTCGTGAGGCAAAAAGAGTCTGCCTTTCTTGTGATGTCCGCGGGGAATGCCTTGAATACGCTTTAGCCCACGATGAGCGCTTTGGAATCTGGGGCGGTCTATCTGAGCGTGAGCGTCGCCGCTTAAAGCGTCGATCAGCGTAATAACTGGAGCCGTGATGGCTCTTTCTATAGGCTCGTAAAGTGGCAGATAAGTTTTTCGTAACGGCAGTCATCGTGACTCACGATGGCGCAACATGGCTGCCTCAAGTTATCGCCTCACTTGGTTCGCAAACTCGAAAAATTGAGCGAATCATTGCAGTCGACACTGGCTCCTTAGACAATTCAGTAAAACTTCTCAAGTCTTCTGGCATCCCTTGCTTTGAAGAAGATCGCGAAATGGGTTACGGCGATGCTGTTGAGCACGCACTAGAACTTACTCCTGTAGTTGATGCAAACGAATGGATCTGGTTAATCCATGACGACTCTGCTCCCGATAAAGATGCGCTCGCGCAACTTCTTGCAGCTGTCGAAGATCGTCCTCAGGTGGCAATTGCAGGTCCAAAACTTCGAGGCTGGTATGACAGAGACCATCTTCTTGAAATTGGAGTATCCATTGCTTCAAACGGTGCACGATGGACTGGACTTGAACGCCGCGAACAAGATCAAGGACAGCATGATGGAGTTCGAGAAGTTCTTGCAGTAAGTACCGCTGCTTCGATAATTCGCAGAAGTGTTTATGAAGAACTGGGTGGCCTCGACACAAACCTTGCACTTTTTCGTGACGACGTTGATCTTGGATGGCGCGCCTATGTTGCAGGCCACTCAGTAATTGCAGTTCCGCAAGCAATTGCTTATCACGCCGAGGCTTCATCATCAGAGCGTCGAGCAGTTGATGTCTCGGAAGCATTTCTACACAGACCCTTACTTCTTGATCGACGAAATGCTGCATATGTGCTCTTGGTGAATTCCACATGGTGGGCGCTACCGTGGATCTCCCTTCAACTTCTTAGCTCGGGTATTGCGCGAGCCGTGGTAAATCTCTTAGCAAAATTGCCTGGTTATGCCGGAGATGAAATCGCAGCCGTTGCCCTGTTGCTAATAAATCCAAAAGAAATTTTCCAAGCTAGGCGCTATCGCAAGAAGAAGCGTTTAATTTCACCGCGCATAATCAAGAAATTTATTCCTCCAAGAACCGCTCAACTCCGAATGTCTATGGAGCGAGTGGCTTCCTCAATCTCTCATTCAATTCGTCCCAGCAAAGAGAGCGATGAATCTGATATCGCGCAGTCGTACTCCGATATTGGAGTGATATCTGAAAGTTTTGATGATCCTGAATTAGTCGTTGCAACAGAGGATCCGCTGTGGAAGTCCGTGGCGAAAAATCCACAATTTATCCTCTTCTTTGCGATAACAGTCGTCTCATTCCTTGCAGCTAGAAATCGTCTAGGAGATTTATCTGGAGGAGCTCTTGCCTCTGCTCCAAGAAGCGGATTAACTCTGCTTGGTCAGTACGCGGAATCCTGGCACACAGTCGGTTTAGGTTCTGCTGCGATAACACCGCCGTGGGTTCCAATAATTGGAATGGCTAGCGTTGTTACGGGCTTTAACTTGCCACTTTTTGTTACGTTAATTTTTCTCCTTGCCCCCATCCTCGCTTTTTACATTTTCTATAGGGTCTTAACGCGATTAGGTTCGGCGCGACTTTATGCGCTTATCGGTGCTGGTATTTATGCATTTTCACCTGTTTTGTGGGCTTCCATTAATCAGGGACGCCTGGGAACTGTCATTATTATCTTGATAGCTCCCTCTCTCTATTTTATTTCTCCTTTCACTCGGGATAACGAGCGCGCTTCTTGGCGCCGTATCTCGGCAATCTGTTTGCTGATCGGAGTCCTTTGCGCCTTCAATCCAATTATTTTGGCAGGCTGGTTAGTTCTCCAAGGATTTAGATTCTTTGTAAACCTTTATGAACTTCGCCATCAATACAGTGAATTAGGATTTCAAAAATTAATATTTTCACCCGAGATTGAGCCGCTAAAGAGACGATTTGTTTTACTTGTAACCCCCTGGCTCATAACAATGCCCTGGTCACTCGCAATGACACTGCACCCCACTCAATTCTTTTTGGAGCCTGGAATTCCCGTATCTTCTGGAGTTCGCTGGTCAGAGTTTTTGGCTAACCCGGGCGGCGCTGGTTCACCTCCTCTCTGGTTAATTTCACCAGTTCTCCTTTTTGCACTCGCGGCATTCACAATTGATAAATTGCGTACAGCGAGTTTGATGGCGACTTCTGTAATTGCAGCTGCCATCGCCCTCAGTTCTTTCACAATTCAGGGGCATGGAAGTTCAGCAAATATCTGGACGGGCCCCGTCATTGCAATCGCTTCAGCGCTCCTCATTCCTGGAGTTCTTCTTTATGCCCAAGAATTTATTCCCACCCTTCGAGAGATTCCACTTGGAAAGAGACATTTTGTAACTTCTGCCATTGCACTTGTAACTGCGTTTGCACTCATTGGAACACCAATCTGGGCGATATCTGGTGGTTCTCAATCGTTAATTCGAGCAAATCAAAGCCAAGTTGTCCCAGCCTTTGTTACCGCACTGGCAGATACGCCATCAAGACCAAAGACGATTGTCATTAATAGTATTGACGGTGAAGTTGTGTATGACATTTCCCGGGGTAGCGACATACAACTTGGAGAGGCAGATGTTTCAATCGCTCCTCCTCGCGAAGTCGTGCAAGCTATGAATGACTTAGTGACAGGATCTGGAATTTCATCAGCAAAGACTCTTGGACAATTCGGAATTCAATATATCTTCTTGAAGGCCACCGGCAATGCTTCACTTATAAGAATCATTGATGGAAGTGGTGGATTTATCCGAATGTCTTCAACCACAAATGGAATTGTATGGAAAGTGAGTGGTGCATCCCCACGCGTTCTTTTCGTTGGCGCAAATAAATCTGTGCAGATTATTCCGTCGGCGGATTTTGGTGCCGAAGCGGATGTTGCGCAGTCGGGGCTAGTAGTCGTAGCTGAAAAGTATGATCAAAATTGGCGCCTATTGTTGGACGGATTGCGCGTCCCTCTCCAACATGCAGAAAACGGACTTCCATTTTTCACTATTACTCATGCTGGGCATATCACCGTCATACATGACGGCACCTTGCACCGGACACTTCTTTCATTCCAGCTTTTATTCGTATTATTGGTTGTTGTACTTGCCCTACCTTCTGGAAGACGTAGGCGCGAAGTTCCGTTGGAAGAGTTGGTCTAGAAACCATGAAAACACATTCATTCTTGCGAAATTCACGTAATTTATTTGACGAGCGACTCCTTGGAATCGCTGCAATCTTGATTGTCGCATTCGCAATTTCATACGCTGCCCCTGCCGAACTTGCACGAGTTGGTGGGGGCGGTGCGAAAGCTAATTTCCCCGCCACCGTCTGCCCTGCAAAATTAGGCGACGGTGCCACGACGGTTTTCTTGCCTGCTTATAAAACGCGCGTACGCCACGTAGTAACGAAGTCCATTACTTTCTACAAATCCAGAACAGCGAGCGAGAATTTAACCTCAAAAGCACTTTTGGTTGATAGCAATCCGGCCACATCATTTGCTTTCAATAATTCAGGTAACGGCATCGGAACTGTCATATGTGAATCTGGAAATGCCGACCAATGGTTTGTTGGAGCGTCGGGAGGAGTTACGAGTAAAGCTCGTTTAGATATCGTGAACAGCGGACTAAGTCCGGCTCTTGTCGAGATAACCGCGTATTCCTCGAAGCAGGCACGCCCGCCGATTGCAGTATCAATTCCTGCAAATTCAGATCATTCCATTCCGGTGGATGCAATTGCTCCCGGAGATGAATCTGTAGTTTTGCATGTTGTTACACGAAGCGGAAGAGTAACTAGTTTTCTTTTTGATCAACGGAAAAAAGGGCTTAAATCGTTGGGCTCCGATTATGTAAATTCGCAAGCGCCACCTTCCAAGCGTTTGCTCATACCTGCGATACTCCAATCTTCAAGTGGAAAAGTTTCTTCGACGCTAAGGGTTCTTGTTCCAGGAAACCTTGACGCAAATATTAAGGTAACAATAAATTCTGGGGACGGTTCATTTACGCCAGTTGGATTAGATGGAAAAGTAATTCCTCACGGCAAAGTCCTTGATATTCCACTCACTTCACTGACTTCATCTACACCGATGTCGATGGCGATTGACTCAGACGAACCCATTGTCGCCTCGGTTCTTACCCAATTTGTGAATAATGATTTTGCGTGGGCAACCCCTGTTGCAAGTTTTAAAGATATTGCACTCAACTTCACTGGAATTTCACCAAAAGTAGTCTTCACGGGCTCTCAAATAAATGTGAAGATTAAATGGAAGAACGCAAATGGAAAGAGTCAGAGCGCTCGGGTAACAGGGTCTGATATCGCCTTTTGGAATCCAGGAAATGGTGGAATTCGCGCTGTCACCTTCTCAAACTCTGCAAACCAATCAAAACAACCTGTTTACGGGGGAGTCATTATTCGCACGGCATCTGGTTGGCAAATTGCCTATCTACCACTCACAGCAGGTGCGACTTTGGAGAAGTCATCCCTCCCAGTCGTCGACGTTCGAAGTCTTTCTCGATGAAATCCACCGTTTTTCCTACTTGGCACGATAACCTCTCAATATGAGAAGTGCTCAACGAACTGGCCGCATTTGTTCACGCGCCAGTTGCAGATCCGCGGCGAGCAAAACACTGACCTATGTTTATGCAGATTCCACTGCAGTGCTGGGTCCTCTTGCGACATTTGCAGAACCTCACTCATACGATTTGTGTCTGCAACATAGCCTGACCCTCACAGTGCCAAATGGATGGAATGTTATTAAGCACGAACCAGAAGGTGAAAGTGCTGGACCGAGCGACGATGATTTGATGGCTATTGCCGATGCTGTGCGAGAAATTGCCCAGTCCTCTTCCCAAGAGAATCTTCCGCAGGCTGATTTACAGCAGGAGATCGGTCGTAGGGGCCACCTGCGAGCTCTTCCTTCTAACTAAATTCCTGTAGGTTTGGAATATGTTCACACGCGAATTTCTTGACACAATCATGAAGGCTTATGACGTGCGTGGTTTGGTCGATGAGGAAATTACTCCTGACTTTACCTTCGCGCTGGGCGCCGCATTTGCTCAATTCTTGATTGAAGAACGCGAACCAGCAACGGTCATCATTGGCGAAGATATGCGCCCATCCTCACCGCTCCTCGCGGAGGCTTTCGCAGATGGCGTAACATCGCAAGGCTTTGATGCCATTCGAATTGGTTTAGCTTCCACGGATATGGCCTACTTCGCTTCAGGAAAACTCAATCTTCCAGGTGCAATGTTTACAGCAAGCCACAATCCTGCCGAATATAACGGAATCAAATTGTGCAAGAGCGCAGCGCGCCCCATTGGACAAGAAACCGGTCTTCGAAGAATTCGCGATCTCATTGTTGAGGGAGTTCCACTGTCGATGCGCGGAATGGGAAAAGTTACCGAGCAAGATATGTTAAATGATTATGTTGAATTCCTTCTCTCACTATTTGGTACTGAATTAACTTCAGCGAAGCGACGACTAAAAGTCGTCATCGATGCGGGAAATGGCATGGCAGGACATACTGCCCCTGCCGTGATGGAACGTTTGAATGTTGAACTCATTCCCATGTACTTCGAGTTAGATGGGACATTCCCAAATCACGAAGCCAATCCAATTGATCCTGCAAATGTTGTGGATTTGCAAAAGGCAGTCAAGAAACATAAAGCAGATATAGGACTTGCATTCGATGGGGATGCGGATCGGTGCTTTCTGATTGACGAGAAGGGTGGGATTGTCACACCTTCCACGCTTACTTCCCTGATTGCAGTTCGAGAATTGAAACGCAAACCGGGATCAGCTGTGATTTACAATCTCATTTCATCTAAAGCTGTTAAGGAAGTTATTACCGAAAATGGCGGAAAGCCAATTCGATCACGAGTTGGCCACTCATATATCAAGGCAATGATGGCCGAAACTGGAGCAGTATTTGGCGGGGAACATTCCGGACATTTTTACTTTTCAGATTTTTGGCGCGCGGATTCAGGAATGCTTGCTGCGCTTTTTGCACTTTCAGAACTCTCTGGAAGTGAGAAATCTTTATCTGAATTATTACAACCGTACAACCGTTATGTTGTGAGTGGCGAGATAAATACTCGCGTCGCAGACTCGCAAGCTTCGCTTAATTTTATCCGTGAATCTTTTAAGCAAGATTATGAAATTGATGAGCTGGATGGGGTGACGGTCACTGCCGATGAATGGTGGTTCAACGTGCGCCCATCGAATACGGAGCCTCTTCTACGCTTAAATGTTGAGGCCAACAACGAGGCTACTTTGAAGAAAGTAACGGAGAAGGTCCTCGAACTCATCGGGTAAACTTTCCCAGATAATCACCCGAAGCCTCGGATATTTTTTAGGAGCACCCGTGTCTGTACAAGCAGCCGTTTCACACGACATCGCAAATTCTGCACTAGCCGCCGAAGGCAAGAAGCGCATTGAATGGGCAGGACGTAACATGCCCGTCTTGCAACAAATTAAAGAACGTTTTGAAAAGGAAAAGCCTTTTGTTGGCATTCGAATTGCTGCATGTATGCATGTCACAACCGAGACCGCGAATTTGATGTTGGCGCTGAAAGCTGGCGGTGCTGATCTTGCACTCTGTGCATCCAACCCACTTTCAACTCAAGATGACACAGCAGCAGCGCTCGTTCATGAATACGGTCTTTCAGTTTTTGCTCGCAATGGAGTAGATCGCGACGGTTATTACGCGCACCTAAATTCCGCGCTTGATATCAAGCCAGATTTTGTTTTTGATGATGGATGCGATTTGGTGAACACTCTTCATACAACACGAACAGAGTTGATTCCTGGAGTTCAGGGCGGTTGTGAGGAAACCACAACAGGAGTAATCCGACTTCGCCAGATGTCAAAAGATGGGGCGCTTAAGTTCCCGATGATTGCTGTTAATGACACAGATACGAAGCATATGTTTGACAATCGTTTTGGCACTGGCCAGTCCACATTAGATGCAATTTTCCGCGCGACAAATCAGTTGATTGCAGGAAAAGTTTTTGTAGTTGCTGGATTTGGATACTGCGGCAAGGGAGTTGCTGAACGCGCAAAGGGTATGGGCGCAGATGTTGTAGTGACCGAGATTGACCCAACAAAGGCGCTAGATGCTCTGATGCAGGGCTATCGCGTTCTTCCAGCGATTGATGCGGCAAAGATTGGCGATGTCTTTATTACAGTTACGGGAAATCGTGATGTGCTACGTGATGAGCACTTTAAAGTGATGAAGGATGGCGCAATTATGGCCAACTCAGGCCACTTTGATATTGAAATTGACGTTGCATGGCTTGAGCAAAATGCAAAGCAAAAGAACTCAAAGATTCGCCATCAGACAGATGAATATGTCATGCAAAATGGAAACCGCCTCCTCCTTATTGCTGAAGGTCGCCTTGTTAACCTTGGCGCGGCTGAAGGCCATCCGGCAGCCGTAATGGATATGTCATTCTCAGACCAAGCTCTCACTGCCGAATATCTACTTAAGGCTGCGAAAGATCTTGCACCTGGCTTGCATGAAGTTCCTACTGAAATTGATAAAGAAGTAGCGCGCCTAAAGCTTGCAAGTATGGGTGTCGATATTGACGTACTCACGCCCGCACAAGAGCTTTATCTAAACTCTTGGGAACACGGCTCCTAATGCCTCTCATTATGGTCGTTGATGACGACCAAGATCTAGCGGAGATGTTGGGAATTGTTCTCAATGGATCTGGGTTTGAAGTGGATCTGGTCAACAGTGGCGATGGGGTAATGGAAATATTCCGAGCGAATGTTCCTGATTTGGTTTTGTTAGATGTTATGTTGCCAGGAATCGATGGCATTGAAGTTTGTCGCCTTATTCGACAAGAGTCCATGGTTCCAATCGTGATGCTGACTGCGAAGGGCGATACGCACGATGTAGTTCTAGGTTTGGAAGCCGGCGCCGATGATTACATGGTTAAACCATTTAATCCATCAGAGTTAGTTGCCCGTCTAAAAGTGCGATTACGCAGAACCGCTTCTGAAAACATCACCTCACTTCGCATCGGTGATCTTGCAGTTGACCAAGTTGCTCACACAATCGCACGGGATGGTAAGTCAATTCCGTTGACCCGCCTCGAGTTTGATTTGCTCGTTGCATTAGCAAAAGAGCCTGGTCGCGTCTTCACTCGCGAAGCGCTATTGAGTGAGGTGTGGGGTTACCAGCACGCAACTGACACGCGCTTGGTAAATGTTCACATTCAACGTCTTCGCTCCAAGATTGAGCGAGATGCTGATAATCCTGAGCTCATCCTTACTGTGCGTGGCGTTGGCTACAAAGCAGGGTCTGCCGGAACATCTGAAAAATGAATAGATTGCTTCGTAGCTGGCGAACATCAATTCTAGTTCGCGTGACTGCGATAACAATTATTCTCTCGGCCATTCTGATTCTTGTTGTCGGCTCGCTGCTTTCATCACAAATTAGTAGTGGTGTTTTTCGCGAAAAAATGAGCGCTTCAATATCAGAAGCTGACTCCCTCTCAAACTATTCTCAGGGTCAATTGGATGCCACGACCTATCGATCTGATTTAAAATTGCAAACAGTGATCGATAATATTTTTCACGTTGAAGATGTCAACGCAAATGTCATTCAGCGTGAAGTCATTCTCCTTCCCACACCGAAAGCGTCCTTGAAGTCAAATATGTATCAAGGAAGTTCAAACTTTTTAGATTTCTCAATAATTGATACAAAATTTAGAGAAAAAGTTCGAGCGCATGCGATACCTCAATACCAGTACTTAACAATCAAGTACCTCAATGGTCTTCATGTAAATGGAATTGTTGTTGGATCCACCATCACGATTCCTAAAGACATGGTTTATGAAATTTATTATCTATTTCCGCTCACACAGCAACAGCAACTTATTGGCCTTATTGACGCCCTTCTTTGGATATCAGGTGCAGTTCTAATTTTCTTGATTGCTTTAATCACTTGGTATGTAACTGGTGGCATTGTTAGACCAGTTCGAGAAGCTGCTGAAATTGCCGAAGAACTCACAGCCGGAGATCTTGGACGCCGCCTTGCTGTGCGTGGAGAAGATGAATTGGGCCGCTTGGCCATTGCCTTCAATGAAATGGCGGTTTCACTTCAACAGCAGATTTCGAGACTGGAAAACCTCTCACGCCTCCAACAACGTTTCGTTTCCGATGTTTCCCACGAACTTCGCACACCATTAACAACAATTCGAATGGCGTCACAAGTTCTCTTTGATGCGAGACACAATTTGGATCCTGCATCTGCTCGCAGCTCAGAGCTTCTGATTGCGCAAATAGAACGATTCGAAACTCTGCTTACCGACCTCTTGGAAGTGAGCAGATTTGATGCAAGAGCCGCCATCTTGGAGATGCACGAAGTTGATATTTCAAACCTTGTCCGGCAGGTTGCAGATCAATTACATGCTCCTGGTGACTTGAGAGTCGATGCTCCGGCGTCACCGGTGAATTCCCATGTTGATCCGCGGAGAATTGAGCGAATTCTTCGAAATCTGATTTCAAATGCAATTGATCATAGCGAGGGAAGAGGCGTTGTGATTCGAGTTGCTGAATCCGACCATGAAGTTAGCGTCGGAGTCAGAGATTATGGAATTGGATTCAGTGAACGTGAGGGCGAGCGACTCTTTGACAGATTCTGGCGTGCTGATCCTTCTCGATCACGTTTACGTGGTGGAACCGGGCTGGGGCTCGCAATTGCTTTAGAAGATGCACAACTTCACGAAGGAACGCTCAAAGCATGGGGTCGCCCAGGACTTGGCGCGCATTTTGTTCTCACACTTCCAAAGTCTCCGGGAATTCCGCTGAGTTCTGAACCAATCTCTGTTATTCCGCAAGATGCTCCATCCACATCTCTCTTCGAAATAGATACAGACGACATTTAATTTTGCCACTCTCCTACCATGGGAGAGATTTCTTCACTTTTATTTCCGCAGCAATCCACAAATGTTTCATTGGATTGGTCGAAAAGAATCAAAAACTCCATTTGCGGAACTCCATTGTTTTCTTCCTCATATTATTCAACGAGCAATTTAAAAGTGATTCTGCGGGCGAAAGAGAATAATGATTCACGTGCCAGAATGGTGCTTGCTCGGGCTATTGCGCTCCACATTGAAGAACCGTGCATTCTTATTCCGATTCCGTCGAGCGCGGCAGCAAATCGCAGACGAGGTTACGATCATTCGGCCCTCTTGGCGCAGGAAGTATCGAAACTTACCAACGGTTCGGTTTGGCAAGCCCTTCGAGTCAATCGCAGGGTGGCCGACCAAACAAAACTCAACCACCAGGACAGATTCACAAATCTTGCAGGCGCTTATTCATTTATCCCCGGGAATTACTCTGCTGGTGGGATTGTTCCCTTTAATAAGTTGGTACTTGTCGATGACCTGGTAACGACGGGGGCCTCAATCGCGCAGGCCATAAAAGTGCTGGAAGGGGCAGAATTAGCGCTTAATCGGGCTATTTCAGCCTGTATAGCCACCCATCACTTACCCAATACGATAAGCACCTAACTTTGAGTCCGTTACTTTTAGTCCACGAGCGACTAGTAGGTCAGTTCAGAAATAAGAAAGAGGAACAGTGTCAGTTCTAGACAAGATTCTTCGCGCAGGCGAAGGTCGTGCCATAAAGGCTCTTGAGAAGGTTGCAGCAGAAGTAAACAATTTTGAACAAAAGCTTTCTGCAATGAGCGATGAGGAACTCAAGGGGCAGACTGAGCGCTTTCGTGCTCGTCTTGCAAATGGCGAAGAATTAGATGACATCCTTCCTGAAGCATTTGCCACTGTTCGCGAGGCAGCGAAGCGCACGCTTGGTCAACGTCATTACGACGTTCAGCTTATGGGTGGAGCAGCGCTCCATAAAGGCAATATTGCCGAAATGCGGACTGGTGAAGGAAAAACTCTTGTTTCCACTCTTCCTGCTTATCTAAATGCACTTACTGGGCTTGGCGTACATATTGTTACAACTAACGATTATCTTGCAGAGCGCGACAGCGAATGGATGGGTCGTATTCACCGTTTCTTGGGTCTCAAGGTTGGTGTGATTCTTTCTAACATGTCACCAGCAGAGCGTCGTGAGCAATACGCAGCTGACATCACCTACGGAACAAACAATGAATTCGGTTTTGATTATCTTCGCGATAATATGGCTTGGAGTTTGGAAGACTGCGTTCAGCGCGTACACAATTTTGCCATTGTCGATGAAGTTGACTCAATTTTGATTGATGAGGCTCGTACGCCTTTAATTATCAGCGGACCAGCCGACAAGGCAACGAAGTGGTATGAAGAGTTTGCAATCATCGCTGAGAAGTTAGATCGTGATGTTCACTATGAAATTGACGAAAAGAAACGCACAATCGGAATTCACGAAGAAGGCGTTACAAAAGTCGAACAACTTCTTGGAATCGAAAATCTCTATGAAGCGGTCAATACTCCGATGATTGGATTTCTCAATAATTCGGTTCGTGCCAAAGAGCTATTTAAGAAAGATAAAGATTATGTAGTGATGAGTGGTGAGCTCCTGATTGTGGATGAGCACACAGGCCGTGTTCTCTCAGGACGCCGCTATTCAGAAGGTCTCCATCAAGCCCTGGAAGCCAAAGAGCGCATTGAAATCAAGGACGAGAATCAGACTCTCGCAACCATTACATTGCAGAACTACTTCCGTCTCTATAAGAAACTTGGCGGCATGACGGGTACAGCTATGACTGAAGCAGCTGAATTTATGCAAATTTACAAGCTTGGCGTTATTCCGATTCCTACAAATAAGGAGTCTGCGCGTTCTGACCAATCTGATCTTATTTATAAGACTGAACTTGGTAAGTTTGAAGCCGTTGCTAACGACATCGTAGAACGGCATAGAAAAGGCCAACCAGTTCTGATCGGAACTGTTTCCGTTGAGAAGTCTGAAGAACTCTCAGCAGTTCTCAAACGCCGCGGTATCCCGCATGAGGTTTTGAATGCAAAGCATCACGAACGTGAAGCTTCAATCATTGCACGAGCAGGAACGCTTGGCGCAGTCACGGTTTCAACAAACATGGCTGGTCGCGGTACTGACATTATGCTTGGTGGAAACCCAGAGTTTATGGCGGATTTTGAAATTCAAAAGCGTGGCTATAGCCCAGTAGATAATCCAGCCGAGTACGAAGCAGCGTGGGCGCCGGAACTTGCAAAACAAAAAGAAGCTGTGAAGAAGCAACATGAAGATGTGATTGCACTTGGTGGACTTTACGTTTTGGGTACAGAACGTCATGAGTCACGTCGTATTGATAATCAGCTTCGCGGTCGATCTGGTCGTCAAGGTGATCCCGGTGAGTCACGTTTCTATTTGTCGCTTCAAGATGATCTCATGCGTCGATTTAATTCTGGACTGGTCGAGCGCTTCTTAAGTGCTGCGGGACTTCCTGATGATATGCCGATTGAATCAAAGATGGTTTCCAATGCGATTCGTTCTGCGCAAACACAGGTTGAGTCGTTGAACTTTGAAATGCGTAAGAATGTCTTGAAGTATGACGATGTAATGAACCGTCAACGCGAGATTATTTATAGCGAACGTCGTGAAGTTCTTGAAGGCCGCGACATCAAGGATCAAGTACAAGAATTTATGGTTGAGACCCTTAGTGCATATGTCACTGGTGCAACAAGTGAAGGTTATGCAGAAGATTGGGACCTGGATACTTTGTATACGGCTCTCAAGGCTCTCTATCCAATCTCCTTCACCATGGATCAGTTGATTGCAGAAGTTAATGGCAAATCCGGACTAGATCATGATTTCTTGCTCACTCGAGTGATTGAAGATGCCCAAGGCGCTTATGTGGCTCGTGAAGAGTCCCTTGGTTCAGAAGTTATGCGTGAGCTTGAACGTAAAGTCTTGCTTCAGGTTCTTGACCGTAAATGGCGTGAGCATCTTTATGAGATGGATTACTTACAAGAAGGCATTGGTCTTCGCGCTATGGCGCAAAGAGATCCACTTGTTGAGTATCAACGTGAAGGATTTGATCTCTTTGCAGCAATGATGGATTCAATTGCTGAAGAAATGATTGGATTCTTGTTCCACGTAGAAGTAAATATTGAAAATGATGAAATTGAAGCCAAAGGTTTGGCAACTCCGCCAAAGCAAGAGCAACAACTTCGTTACACGGCGGCGGATGTGGATGGTTCATCAGTTGAATCTGGTGGAACTTCGCGTAATGCACCATGTCCATGTGGTTCGGGCCGTAAATTTAAGCGTTGCCACGGCGCTGCTTAAACTCCTACAAGAGTTCGAGTTTTGTGCACAACCAACGCTTATCGACGCCTTCAAATCGCAGGACAAGTGAGCGTACTCTCTGATCAAATTTTAGAGTTGCGATTACTTCGGCGATGCCATCGAGCGGTTGGTTGATGTATAGCTTTCGAATCTTAGGAAGCGGTTTCCACTTACCCGCATCCCGAACTAAGGAGCTATAAATAATTCTATGACTCCACCTTGCTAGTTGTTGGACCGGTCGCTTGCCTCCACAAACCTCCACAACGCTGACAACATAAATTCCTACCCAATCCTCTAGATTGGGAAGATCCCATAAATGGGATGCTTTCCGCCCAGAATCAAGTTCTAGTTCTTCACCATCCAACGGGTCGGGAGTCGGAACTAAATACAACTTTGGGATCTGAGGAACGGTGGGCGGGAAAGTGACGGGTCTTGAATAGAGATTCAAGAGCGGTTCATGCCACCCATCGTAAAATCGAGGCGCAGATTCACTTCCATCTTCAAAGGTAACTGGTCTAGCTACAAATTTTTTATAGGCGGTATCTTCATTCATAGACGCAGTCTTTAGGTTTGGCGATTTGTTACTCATCAGCTAAAAGGATGAGATTTCTCTTGCGCCACCAAGAGTGGATATTCTTCAAGCGTTGTGGATAGATGAATTCATTCCAACAGAAGTTACGTTACTCATCTCTCATGAATGATCTTCAAGCTCTTTTTCAGAGGTACTCTCGCCGTTTCCTTGCAATCGGGATTATTGCAATCGCACTTCTGGCTGCAGTCGTATTGGCTTCTCAGGCAGATAAGTCCGTTTCTATGTGGGGAGCTAAATACTCACTTTCCTCCGGAGACATGATCAAGCCAGGTGACTTAGAGGTTGTGAAAGTCGCACTTGGAAATCAATCCCCAAAATATTTCTCAAAGAAGGCTGTATTAGTTGGAAATTACCTAACAAAGGCGATCGGGCAAGGAGAGCTTATCCCCGTAAGTGGAATCACAAAATTTTCCATTCGAAGTCCAGTTAAAGAGGTACCCGTTGGAATCGCAAAGAGTGACTTACCAAGCAATATTAAAGTCGGGGACATAGTCGATCTTTATTCAATTCCAACAAAGGTGCCTCAAGCAATAAGTTCCCTCATCATTTCACGAATCTCAATTACCGCCATAGATATGAAAACGCAGAATATGGGTGGATCAATAGATGTTCTCTTCCGGGTCGATGCTAAAGAGCTTCTATCCATCACTGATGCAATTGCTGCAGGAAGAATTTTGGTGGTTCGAAATGCGCTCTGAAATTCCTCAAATACAGGTGATTACTGGCATCGGAGATGCCGACCTTGAAGATTACGTCGCCCAACTTCTCTTCACCCAAGGGTGGAGCATAATTTTTCGAGCTTTTGATTGGAACGCACTTGTCGATTACATGAAGGAGCGGTCCAATGAACTCCGAACTGTAATTGTCTATACCTCAGACACGACTGGATTTGTTTCAGACTCTATTCTTACATTCGGAAGCGGACTCACTACCTTTATATCTTTGGATGACGTTCCAAGAACAGCACATGAGATTATGCAGAAGATCAGAGGACAGCTACGTCTTCCCTTGGTACATTCAATAGTTCAAATCAAGAATTCTGGAAAAGATTCACCCCAAATCCAAGAAAGTCCAAGAAAGATAATTCTTGTAACCGGAAGTTCTGGCGCTCCGGGTAAAACATCGATGGCTATTGGTATAGCCGATTCGATTAGCGTAAGTAGGAGAGTGACCTTGCTGGATATAGATTTTCGGTCGATTCCACTTAAGGAGTATTACTCAGCGGATAACTACACAATTCTCTCGCTCAGTCCTGTCGATAAACCTAAAGAAATTCCGCCGATTGAGAAGCAAGAGATCGTGGTGGTAGATATCGGAGTCCTGCCTCCGATTCATGAAGTAGTTGAAGATAGACGGTGGTTTGCAGTACTTCTTAATAGTTTGTTCGACTCATCAACTCATCTTGTTTATGTCGCCCAAACGACAAAGCAGAGTTTGATGCAGCTCGATCAATTTATGAGGGAAATTTCGAGCTTGACGAAGAAAATTCCAATAACCTACATATGCGTATCTGTGGGACAGGCACAGGAACTTCGTAAAGCACAGGCGGCCTTCACGAATTTGGTCACAGGAGAGCGCAGTTTCATTCTGAGCCAAGCGCAATTAAGGCCGGGGAATTCAGGCCTACTTGATAATTTGCTTACGTCGAATAAGCGGAAAGAGATTGCTACTATCGCTGCCTCACTGTTATAGATTCTTATAGACTAAAACGCATTTAGTAGGAAAGGTTGAACGGATGTCATCCCCACGCATCGAAGCGGCGTATTCACAAACAGCTCTTACATCCGCAGATAAAGAGCGCCTTTCCGAACTCATCGCTGAGTGGCAGTTGCTATCTGATCTTTCCTTTGCCGATCTTATTTTGTGGGTACCTAAACGCAAGGACTATCAAAGTTGGCCAGAGGGCTTCATTGCAATTGGGCATATTCGTCCCACAACTGCGGCAACCGTTTTTGCTCATGATGTCATCGGAGATGAACTCAATTGGGGAGACAACCCTCGATTAGATCAAGCACTTTCTCAAGGGGAGATCGTTCGAGATTCTGAGCCCGAGCAAGTTGGTGATCTCCTCATTAAAGAGGAAACAGTCCCTGTCCTCTATGACGGACATGTCATCGCTGTGATCTCTAGACATCGAGATGCTGTTCAGATGCGATCAGCCTCAAGGCTTGAAATAAACTATCGCGAAATTGCGCATAAGATTTATCGAATGATTTCTGAGGGCACCTTTCCAATTCAAAACAGTATTTATCGCGCTGAATCTGCTCCGCGAGTTGGAGACGGATTGATTCGCCTTGACCCCAGCGGCCTCATTACTTACACAAGCCCAAACGCCCGTTCTGCATTGAGTCGAGCAGGTTGGGATGCCGAGATTGATAACCAAATTTTTGGAACGGTTCTAGAAACAATCGCTTCTAGCGATGGGGAAGCAACTGATGAAACGTGGTCAGCTATCTTCAGTGGAAAGAATTTGCGACGAACAGATTTAGATAATGGTCGCGCCATTCTTGATTTATTGATAATTCCGCTCATCGAAGGCGGAGATCGAATTGGAGCAATCGTCCTTGTTCGTGATGTAACTGAACTTCGACGCCGAGATCGTGCGCTTTTAACAAAAGATGCCACGATTCGAGAGATTCACCACCGTGTGAAGAACAACTTACAAACAGTTTCAGCTCTCTTGCGCCTCCAATCGCGTCGCGTGGAAGATCCTGAAGCTTCTCAAGCTCTTGCTGAAGCCGTACGTCGCGTTGCGTCGATTGCAATTGTTCATGAAACTCTTTCGACGAGTTCGGCCGAAACAGTTCTCTTTGATGAAGTTTATGATCGCATTATCCATAATGCGATTGAGTTAACCGAGCGCCCTGTTCGCCTTATGAAGACGGGGGAGTTTGGAGTTTTTGGCGCACAGCAAGCAACGCCACTCGCACTAGTGATTACTGAATTGATTCATAATTCACTGGAACATGGCCTTGCTGAGACTGGCGATCTTCTGCATGTAGATGTCAGTATTCAAGGTGATAACGTCGTTGTAAGAGTTATCGATAATGGTGTCGGGCTACCAAGTGGTTTTAGCTTTAAGGATTCTGCCAACCTTGGATTACAAATTGTGAGAACTTTGACCGAGAACGAGCTAAAGGGAAATATAAAGCTCTCAAGAATTGGTGGCGAAACTCAAGCGATTCTTACATTCCCTGCACGTAGAGACTCTTTATAACGTAAAGGGCGGGTAATCGTCGGTTACGAGCGCAATGGAGTAGCCGTAAACACGGTTCCAATATTCAAGAGTGCCAAGAACGATGTTAGCTGCCCACTCTGGATAGGTTCCGCTGATTGACGTTGAAATCCAAGCAAAGAGCGTAAGAACTAAAGAGAGTAGAAGATAAATCGCTCCCACAATGTAAAGAGGGATTGCAAATATCCATTTGATCAGAGGTAGACCGCGGCTTAATTTCTTCCCGCCTTCCACATCAGGAAAAATTACTGAGATGTTTGGATTGCGCTCGATGGAAGGGAATTCATCGGTGAGCAGTAGAGCGTATGCAGCAACACGAGTTGATAACTCCATCATTGCATGATTAAAAGTGAGCGCATAACTTGGGTAGACACCTCTGAAAAGCAAGGTGAGTGTTACGGGAGCACACACAACGACTGTTGTAAAACCCCAGTGTGACATTTGCGCAAAGAGAGCAACAAATACAACCACGGGTGCCACCAATATCCAGCGGAAAAAAACAGTCTGACGGTTCCGATTTGTAAGGCTTACTTCTATATTTGTTTCAACTTGTATGCTCATAGAGATATTTTACAGGTTTACTTCACCTAAAGCTTGGAGAATGTCGGTTGCAACGACAGGATTAATTCTGCGCCTTGCCAGCCTTCCTGCCATCGAGTGCATTTGAATAGCTTTAAAGACAATTATTTGAGCCTCGGCAATATTCTTTGGTTTCCAACTTGCGAGCATTGATCCAATAAGGCCAGCCAGGATATCCCCCGAGCCTGCGGTGGAAAGTTCGGGCCCTCCAATGTCATCAAGTAAGGGAGTGAGATGAGGCGCCGCGACAATAGTTCTAGAACCTTTGAGTACCAAAATTGCGTTCAGATCATTTGAAATGCGTTGGGCTGTTTCAAGGCGATTATCAAGAGAATAACCAAGATATTTCAATTCTCCTTCATGAGGCGTGAGCACCGTGATTGGATTTCTTTTTGCATCAACAAAGGAAATTGCCGCACTGTCTAAAACCAAAGGTATGTCACGCGGAATGTTTGAAATTTTTGGGCTACCTGGCCCCACCACAAACGCATCTAATTTCTCTCCATCTAAATGAGAAATGTTCACAACGTCTGGATAATTATTTGTGACCAGTTTTGCGATTGACTTTATCTCTGCCAAATACTTTACATATCCGGCGCCACCTCGTCGGGCTCCGCCAACACATAAGATTGCTGCTCCCGAATATTTTTCACTTCCGGCGCATACTCCGACAACACCTCGGCTATATTTATTTGAGTTTGTTGACACCTCTGCAAGAAATCTTGGCTTCTTAAACATGAGGCTATTCTAATTTGCAACCACCTCGAGGGCTACCACTTATATACCCTCAATGTGCTGAGTAGCACTCCTAGTTTGGCGCACTTTCAACTTTTCACTTTGCGAGTCAGGAATAGTATGAACTGTGTTTCAAATCCGAATCCACGGACGAGGTGGGCAGGGTGTAGTTACCGCCGCCGAGTTATTGAGCGTTGCCGCTTTCCTAGATAAACAACATGCGCAAGCATTTCCAAGTTTTGGATCTGAACGAACTGGCGCACCAGTAGTTTCTTTCTGCCGTATAAGTGAAAACCCAATTCGGCTTCGAGAACCGGTTCTCGAACCTGATGCGATCTTAATTCAGGATCCAACACTGCTTCACTCGATTGATGTCTTCGCTGGCGCAAAGAGCGATGGTTACATGATTATTAATACAACAAAGTCGTTTGCCGAACTTGGGATAGATGAGTTCGTAGCTTCCAGACCTCAAAATAGAAATTTCATCGTGCCTGCATCTGATATCGCTTTCAAACATGTTGGAAGACCAATGCCGAATGCTGCGCTACTTGGCGGATTCGCTGCAGCAACGAAAAAAGTAACTCTTGCCAGCGTCGTCGCTGCCATTGAAGATAGATTCCCAACAAAAATTGCTGCAGGCAACGTTGCTGCTGCAACCGAAGCCTACGAATTTGTAATCCAGGAACTTGAAGAGGTAAATCATGTTGCAGCAAATTGAAGGTTCAAAAGCCGTTGCTGAAACAGTTGCAGCATGCATGCCGGATGTTGTTTGCGCTTACCCAATATCGCCACAAACTCATATTGTCGAAGCTTTGGATGAACTCACTCGCCTAGGAAAGATTGGAAACTGCCAATTTATAAACGTTGAATCTGAATTCTCTGCGATGTCTGTTGCAATTGGTTCTTCAGCGACAGGTGCTCGAACATATACAGCTACTGCAAGCCAAGGCCTGCTCTTTATGGTTGAGCCGGTGTACAACGCTTCTGGACTTGGTCTGCCAATAGTTATGACCGTTGCCAATCGCGCAATTGGATCTCCCATTAATATCTGGAACGACCAAAGTGACTCAATGAGCCAGCGTGACTCTGGTTGGATTCAGTTGTACGCCCAAGATAATCAGTCAGCAGCAGACCTTCACATTCTCGCCTTTCGTTTAGCAGAAGAACTTTCCTTGCCCGTAATGGTCTGTATGGATGGTTTTATCTTGACGCATGCCATGGAAGAGATTGATGTTGCAGAGCCAGAATTAGTTCAAAAGTTCTTACCAAAATTTACGCCTCGCCAAGTACTTGATCCACAAGATCCAGTTTCTATAGGAGCAATGGTGGGCCCAGAAGCATTTACCGAAGTAAAGTATTTAGGACATTTCAAGCAACTGAAGGCACTTGAAATTATTCCGGAACTTTCGCAGGAATTCGAGAAAGTGTTCGCAAGATCGGCAGGAGGTCCAGATGATTACAAAGGACTAGTTACAAAGTATCACCTTGAAGATGCTGAAGTGGTTCTTGTCGCGCTTGGTTCTGTACTTGGAACGATTAAGGATGCGGTCGATGAACACCGTAAGAATGGTGTGAAAGCTGGCGCCATGGGCATAACATCATTTCGGCCATTCCCACTTGATGAAGTGCGCAAGTCGTTGAAACATGCACAAAAGATAGTGGTCGTTGAGCGCGCATTTGCTCCTGGTGTGGGCGGAATTGTCTCCTCCAATATTCGAACCGCTCTCAGTGGAATTGATATCAAGATGAGCACGGTGGTTGCTGGTTTAGGTGGTCGTCCAATCACGCTGAAATCAATTAGCGAACTCGTGGATAAGGCTCTTTACGGATCACTTCCCGAATTTTCATTTATGGATTTAGATGTCGAACTTGTTGAACGAGAGTTGGAACGTAACTTGCTGACAAGACGGTCAGGCCCGATGGCGGAAAATCTATTGAAAGATTTGGGATCCCGATGAGCACTCCACTGAAGTTCTATCAGGTTGGCTCATTTGCAGTTGGAAATCGATTGCTGGGAGATGATCAACTTTCTGTGCAATCTCGCTCAGACCGGACGAATTCACTTACTTCTGGCCACCGCGCCTGCCAGGGATGCGGGGAAGCCCTTGGAGCTAGATATGTAATGGATGCTGCGATGGCTGCGACTGATGGCAAAGTTATCGCCGTTAACGCAACTGGTTGCCTCGAGGTCTTCTCAACTCCCTACCCAGAAACATCTTGGCGCTTGCCGTGGATGCATTCATTATTTGGAAATGCCGCCCCGGTTGCAACGGGCGTTGCATTTGCGTTGAAGGCACAAGGCAGATCCGATATTCGCGTTGTAGCGCAAGGCGGCGACGGTGGAACAGTTGATATCGGATTCGGTCCGCTTTCTGGCATGTTTGAGAGAAATGATGATGTTCTCTACGTCTGCTATGACAATGAGGCTTATATGAATACTGGAGTTCAGCGGTCAGGCGCAACTCCACCTGCTGCTCGAACAAACACAACGCATGCAGTGGGCGCTAATCCTGGGGCATCATTTACTCAAGGAAAGAATTTGCCCAAGATCGCGATGGCACACGGCATTCCATATGTTGCAACGGCCTCGGTCTCAGATTTACATGACCTTGAAGCGAAGGTTACGAAAGCGATGAGTATTCGCGGAGCTCGCTATCTTCACGTTCTTGTTCCTTGTCCTCTTGGTTGGGGAACGCGAAGTGAGGAAACCATCAAGCTCGCACGATTAGCAACCGAGTCAGGTCTTTTCCCTATTTACGAAGCAGAGTACGGAACCATTACAGAAAGAAAGAAGATTCGAAAGCAAGTCCCTGTTGATGAATATCTACAAATTCAAAAACGATTTGCACATTTATTCGGTCCAAAAGGAAATCGCGAATATTTAAATGCTATACAAGCAATTGCAGATCGGAATATTGCTGAGTTTGGATTATTAGGAGATGCGGAATGAGTAAGCCATTTGCAATAACTTTAAATATAGGTTCATCACTTGCGAACCACACGGGATCATGGCGGAGTGAAAGGCCTGTTTATGTAAATCGGATGCCGCCTTGTAATAACGCATGTCCTGCCGGAGAAGATGTCCAAGGTTGGCTTTATGAAGGTGAATCTGGAAATTATGAACAAGCGTGGAGGAATTTAGTTCGAGATAATCCATTCCCTGCAATTATGGGTCGTATTTGTTACCACCCATGCCAAAGCGCATGCAACAGAGCAGATGTTGATGAAGCTGTGGGCATTAACTCAGTTGAACGATTTCTTGGGGACCAAGCAATTGATAAAGGTTGGCAATTTGTACCGCCAACGGTAAAAAGTGGCCGCCGAATTCTAGTTGTTGGTTCAGGACCATCAGGGCTGTCGGCTGCTTATCACTTGGCTATGAAAGGCCACGAAGTAATTATTCGCGAGAGTGCTGCAGAACCTGGTGGAATGATGCGCTATGGAATACCTGCTTATCGCCTTCCGCGCGAAGTTCTCGATGCAGAGATTTCCAGGTTAGTTAATTTAGGTGTTCGAATTGAGTGCAATACAAAAGTTGAAAATCCAGAGAGCGCCCTTGAAAGCGGCTTTGATGCGATCTTTCTGGCAATTGGTGCGCACCTTGGAAAGCGCGCATACATTCCTGCAGGAGATACTGTTCGAATTCTTGACGCAGTTTCAGTACTACATATGACTGCTGATGGCGAACCGCCTCTGCTCGGTCGTCGAGTAGTTGTTTATGGTGGTGGTAACACGGCACTTGATGCTGCGCGAACTGCAAAACGCCTAGGTGCATACGAAGCTATTGTTGTTTATCGTAGAACAAAAGAGAAAATGCCCGCACATGAAAGTGAACTCAAAGAGGCTCTTGAAGAAGGAATTGTCATGCGCTGGCTTTCAACCATTGCATGGGTCAACTCTGGCGCAGTGACTATTGAGCGAATGGAACTTGATGAAGCTGGAATGCCACAACCAACTGGTGAGTTTGAATCACTTCAAGCTGATTCCGTCATCTTGGCGCTGGGCCAAGAAGTTGATTTAAGTATTGTCGAGGGCGTTGAAGGAATTTCAATTAATGATGGTGTAATTGAGGTTAATGATTTCTTGATGACTGGTCGAGATGGAATCTTTGCTGGAGGCGATGCAGTTCCCGGAGAGCGAACAGCAACAAACGCAATAGGACATGGAAAGCATGCAGCTAGAGCAATCAACTCTTGGTTAGAGGGACAAACATTTGTTCATGCGCCTCGTCCAGATTTAGCAACATTTGATCGCCTCAATACTTGGTACTACTCGGATGCACCAAAGAAAGTTCGCCCAAAACTAGATGCAGCACGTCGAGCAGAAAGTTTCGCCGAAGTTGTACAGGGCTTGGATGAGGAAACGGCTTTATTTGAAGCCAGGCGTTGTCTCTCTTGTGGCAACTGCTTTGGTTGCGACAACTGCTTTGGAGTTTGTCCAGATAATGCGGTCATAAAACTAGCGGATGGCAAATACGAGATTAATCTTGACTACTGTAAAGGCTGCGGAATTTGTGCCAGTGAGTGCCCATGTGGCGCAATCGACATGGTTCCGGAGCGCTCCTAGTAAATAACCCCAAAATACTCGTGGGTAGGACAATTCTGAGTCAGAATTGCGCTCATGACAAAGCCGCTGCCGAAGATCATTCAAGGTGGCATGGGCGTCGCAGTTTCAAATTGGAAATTGGCTAAAGCTGTATCAACGCATGGTGGCATGGGCGTCGTCTCAGGAACCGCCATTGATGCCGTCCTCATCCGTCGCCTGGAGAGCGGTGATGCGAATGGTGATGTACGTCGGGCGCTTGCTGCCTTCCCAAATCAGGAAACTGCAAAACATATTCTTGATAAATATTTTATCGAAGGCGGAAAATCAAAGAGCGATTCTTACTCAAATGCCCCAAAGCTTCTCATTAATGCAAGTCGCCACTCAAATGACCTTCTCATCCTTGGCGCCTTCGTAGAAGTTTGGCTCGCTAAAGAAGGTCATCAAGGCCAGGTTGGAATCAATTTTCTTGAAAAGATCCAGATGGGTACGGCTGCGGGAATTCTAGGTGCCATGCTCGCAAATGTTGATTATGTAATTATGGGTGCTGGAATTCCTCGTGAAATTCCTCGCTTCATAACTGAAATCTCGCAGAAGAAAACAAGTTATATCACTGTGGACATAATCAATGGCGAATCTCAGCGCATAACAATTGATCCCGCGGAATTTGTTGATATTTCCAAAATTGAATTTGTACGCCCAATGTTCTTGGCAATTATTATTAACGATGTACTTGCTGCGTACTTAGCGAGAGATGAATCAAGTCGCCCAGATGGTTTCATCATTGAAGGTCCATCGGCTGGTGGTCACAATGCTCCACCCCGTGGAAAAATTGAATTTGATGCCGATAATGAACCTGTTTACGGACCGCGTGATTTAGCAAATCTTGAAAAGATGGTGAAGTACGGATATCCGTTCTGGTTAGCAGGAGGCTTTGGAGCGAGAGGTAAGTTGAAAGATGCTCTCGCGCTAGGCGCCGTCGGAGTACAAGTCGGAACTCTTTTCGCGCTTTCAAATGAATCTGGATTTACTGATGATATTCGCGATCAAATTCTGGGCACCCTCGTCGATGGCACTTTTGAAATTCATACTGATATGAAGGCTTCACCAACTGGTTTTCCTATCAAAATTGTTAGCCTTCCTGGCACCACTGCTCTGCCTGAAGTATTTGCTGCTCGTCCAAAATTGTGCGATATGGGGTATCTACGAGAGCCGATCATGCTTAAGAGCGGAAGAGTTGATTATCGCTGCCCAAGTGAACCCGAGATTCCATACCTCAAGAAGGATGGAACTATGGAAGAGACGCAAGGACGAAAGTGCCTTTGCAATGGTCTCTTTTCAAATATTGGATTGGGCCAACATCGCCGGGATGGTTATGACGAGGCACCTATCGTCACACTCGGGTCGGATGTCGACGGATGTAAAGAATTGATAAAGGAATTTCCAGATGGTTGGAGCGCCGCGGACGCAATGGATTTCATCGCGGGTTAATTTCTGTCGAATAATGCTTTACTAGTCCGATGAGAAAGGACATCCAGGCTTTACGGGGATTCTCCATTCTTGTCGTTTTTCTTTACCACGCTCAGTTTGGTTGGCTCAAAGGCGGATTCTTAGGCGTTGATATTTTCTTCGTGATTTCAGGATTTGTCATCACCTCCAAATTAATGGAGGGTGAAGGATCTTTTGGAAAGCAAATCAAAGAGTTCTACCTTCGTAGAGCTAAGAGAATTTTGCCGGCTAGTCTCACAGTCACGCTACTTACCTCGCTCTTTGCCATTTTTTTTCTCCCTGCAATTTCGCACAGCAGATTTTCGATCGAAGCACTTTCATCCGCACTTTTTTCAGCTAATTTAAATTTTGCCCGAGTCGGTAACGACTACCTCAATCAATCACTCGATCCATCACCCTTTCTCCACTATTGGTCACTTGGCGTAGAGGAACAGTTTTATTTGCTGTGGCCGGTTTTATTTCTCCTACTCTTCCGCACGAGAAAGAATTTGTTATTGCCAACGCTTTTGGGCACAGCAGTTTTCGGAATTTGGTACACAGCCATCAGCCCTGTGAACTCCTTCTATCTTCCATTTTCTAGATTTTGGGAGTTCTTCGCCGGCATAATTTTGGCTATGAATCCCCACTTTGTTCTGCCTATTCGCCTAAGAAAGTTTGCCGCTTTTGTTGGCTGGGGGATTATCACTTTCTCTGTCTTTTGGGTGAGCGTCAATGATGCAACCCCCGGAGCCACCACGATAATTGCGACTATCGGAGCAATGGTGGTTCTACTTGCCCGCATAGAAGTGAAGCCACAATTAATTCTCCCGTGGCTGGGCGACTATTCATTCTCGTTATACCTAGTTCATTGGCCCATAGTTGTTTACTTTCTAGATAGAAATAATAAATTAACGGGGCAAAATAAATTGGCGATTATTCTCTTGGCACTTGCGCTCTCAATTGCGTTAACTCAGTTTGTGGAGAAGCCATTTAGATTTAAGAAAAAACTTTCCCTTTCACTTCCGAAATGGGGCGTAGTGATCCTTGCAAGTAGCATTCTTAGTTATGGAGCCCTTGCCGCGAGTGCTACAAATACGGTCAAAATCGACCGAACATTGCCAGCCACATATGGCGATGGCTGCCATTTGAAATTTGGAGTTTCTTGGCCTTTGAAAGAATGCGCCTTTGGTGATGTAACAAGTCATAAAGAAATCATTCTTGCTGGAGATTCACATGCGGCACAATGGTTCCCAGCTCTTGAAAAGATTGCAAAGAGCCGTAAATTAAAACTTGTGAATCTTACAAAGTCATCATGTCCTGCAACAACTTTGGAGACATCCCGAAATGGAAAATTTGATTCATCCTGCGCAATATTTCAGGTAAAACTCATTACACGGATAAATCAGGATAGGCCGCTCTATGTATTTCTCTCTGATTTTACCGAGTACCAATACCCACTCCGGAAAAATGTGGGAAGTTATGATCAAGCATGGACCGATGGACTTTCAAAATTTCTCTCACAAATTTCCCCACCAGTCGTCTTCTTGGGTGATACACCAAAACCAACGAGCGCCCTTGGGAACTTTCCTGCAGTACGTTCATCTATAACGCTTAAGACTGAAGAGCTTGTGAAGAGGTTAGGAATCAGGTACATCGATACTTCTTCGTGGTTATGCGATTCCACATGCAAGAATAGTTTCATGGGCGTGAACACATACAGAGATTCCTCCCATATCAGCGTCTCAACATCACTTAATCTCGCCAAGAAATTGGAAGCGGAAGTTTCATTTTCATGAGTGCTAATAAAAACTTTGATGCGATAGTTATTGGTGCTGGGATTGTCGGAGCATCGAGTGCTCTTGCGCTTACAAATGCGGGTTTAAGAGTCCTTGTGTTGGATCGAGGCGCAGTAGCAAGCGGGACGACAGGAGCCGGTGAAGGAAATATTCTTGTTTCAGATAAAGAGCCAGGACCAGAGCTAACTCTGGCTCTTAGATCCCGAGATTTATGGTTTGAATTGCGCGAGGATGTTGGAGACAGTTTTGAACTTGAAGCAAAAGGCGGGGTGGTTGTTTCGCGTGGAGATGATCGGCAGTTACAGGAATTTGCGGACAAACAGCGTTTCGCAGGCGTAGATGTAAGGGTGGTAGGCGATGAAGAGCTACACGAATTGGAGCCGCATCTCACGCGGGGCGTTAATTCGGGAATTCTTTATCCTCAAGATGCACAATGCCAACCAATGCTTGCCGCTGCCCAATTTCTTAAAATTGTGCGTCAACGTGGAGGAGAAGTCAGAACTTCTGCGAATGTGACTAACATTTTCTCCGCAATGGGCAAAGTAACTGGAATCGAAACTTCTGTCGGAAAATTCAGTACTCCAATAGTTGTTAATGCGACGGGTACTTGGGCAGGAGATATCGCTAAATTGGCAGGAACATTTCTGCCAATCGCTCCACGAAAAGGTTTTATTCTTGTTACTGCGCCTATGCCACAAATAATTAACCACAAAGTTTATGACTCGGATTATGTAGCCAATGTAGCCAGTGGCGAGGCGGATCTACAGACATCCACTGTTGTCGAAGGGACGCGTTCTGGCACGATCTTAATCGGAGCAAGCAGAGAGCGAATTGGATTTGATGGCAGCATGAATATCGATGTACTTCGCCGGCTTGCAGCGCAAGCGACCTCACTCTTTCCAATTCTTCGCGATGTGCAATTACTCCGGGCATATCGCGGTTTTAGGCCATACGCTCCAGATCATTTACCCGTCATCGGCGAAGACTCTCTTATCTCTGGGTTGTGGCATTCGGCAGGGCATGAAGGTGCTGGAATTGGTCTAGCTCCGGGTAGTGCACGTTTGATCGCTGACCAGATTATTGGGGCAGAACCATTTATGGATCCAACTCCGTTCTCACCAGGTCGATTCCAGGCAGGTGCTGCATGATCCAACCGAACAAGAGTCTGACGTTTACATTTAATGGAGAAAGTTTTGGAGCCATTCCTGGTCAAACTATTGCTGCTGCATTGCTGCAAGCTGAAAGAACAACCCTGCGTACTACGCGTTTTAATGATGAGCCTCGCTCTATCTTTTGTGGAATTGGTATCTGTTGGGATTGTGTCGTGACGGTAAACGGGGTTTCAAATCAACGCTCATGCCTGATCGAAGTGAGTGATGGAATGGTTGTGAAATCATGATTGCAATCATCGGCGCAGGTCCCGCAGGACTTGCTGCAGCTGTAACAGCAGCCAAAAAAGGCGAGAAGGTAATACTTATAGATTCCTCCACGCGCCTTGGCGGTCAATATTGGAGACACTTGCCGAGCAACTGGAAGCAGAAGCGCCTTCCATATTTTGCAGAAGCGCAAGAGTTATTTGATCAAGTTTTGTCGAGCCCACTTATTACGTGGTATTCAAATGCGCATGTGTGGCAAGCAGAAAAGAAGAACGAAATATTTTATCTCTATGTCGTAAAAAATGGTGTTGAGGAAGTTATCACTGCGCAGAAAGTTATTTTGGCAACGGGTGCATACGATCGCTCTCTTCCCTTTCCTGGATGGACGGGCCCTGGTGTAATGACACCTGGCGCTGCTCAGGCGATGTTAAAAACGCATGGCGTCCTAGTTGGAAAGAAAATAGTGATTGCCGGAACAGGGCCCTTTTTGTTGCCGGTTGCAACTGGTCTGGCTAGTGCAGGAGCAGAAATCGTTGCGCTGCTTGAAGCGAATAAGCAATGGAGATGGGTCTTTAATGTTCATGGATTGCTTTTGAATCCTTCAAAAATTCGTGAGGGAGTTTACTATCTTAAGAAGCTTCGTAGTTTAGGAATAAGTATTCAATACGGATCGACCGTAACATCATTTGAAGCAGGTATTGCGACAATTGGTAAAAAGGAAATCGCGTGCGACGTTGTAGCGGTTGGGTGGGGATTTGTTCCAGAACTTTCTCTTGCAGGAATTCTTGGAGCTAAATTGAGCGTTCAGAAGGATGGCACAGTTGTCGTTGACGTGGATCGAAATCAGGAGACGAGCATCCAAGGGTTGTTTGCTGCGGGAGAGTCCACTGGTATCGGTGGTTCTGTGCTCGCAATTGCAGAAGGAGAAATTGCTGCCGGAAAAGGCAACCGTGTAACTCGATGGAGGGCACAAGTATTTGCTAAAGGTCTTCAACGTGTTTATCCCGTATCTTCTGGATGGCTTTCCTCCTTAAATTCAGAAGTAACACTGTGCCGTTGCGAAGAGGTCAAAGTTTCCGATATTCAAAGTGCAATCGATGAACTTGGCGCGCAAGACGGTCGCTCGGCCAAACTCCTAACCCGGGCTGGGATGGGCCTTTGTCAGGGTCGTGTTTGTGGGCGAAACGTAAGTGAAGTTGTTGCATGTCACTTATCACGTGAGGTGCCAGATCGGGAGCGCATTGCTTCGGCTTCACGCCCGCTTGCAGGCCCTATCTCATTAGGTGAACTTGGCGATGGCTTAGGAAAGAAGTTCTAGTTATTCTTTGCGTATGAGCAATGCATGGAACGGCATCCTTACTGCCACAGCAACACCATTCAAGAGTGATCTTTCAATTGATTACGATAAATACGCGGAGCACGTTCAGTGGCTTGCTGCAAATAACACGCATGGCGTAATTCCAAATGGTTCACTCGGAGAGTATCAAGTGCTCACCGCCGAAGAGCGTTCTCGTATGGTTGAAGTTGCAGTTGCAGCCGCTCCAAAAGGATTTCACGTAGTTCCAGGTGTTGGTGCATACGGAGCGGGTGAGTCTGTTCGTTGGACAGAACAAGCTGCAGAGAATGGCGCCGCCGCCGTCATGTTGCTTCCGCCAAACGCGTACAGAGCAAATGATGATGAAGTTGTTGCCCACTACAAGGCAGTTGCAAAAGTTGGAATTCCAATCATTGCGTACAACAATCCATTCGATACAAAAGTTGATCTCACTCCGGCACTTGTAGGACGAATTGCAGATGAAGTGCCTGGTGTTGTGGCTATTAAAGAATTCTCAGGTGATGTGCGCCGAATTTGGCAGATTAAGAAGTCAGCGCCTCGAATTGACGTAATTGTTGGAGCCGACGATGTACTTCTCGAACTTTCGACTGCTGGAATTAGCGGATGGATTGCAGGATTTCCAAATGCCCTTCCTGCTGAATCTGCTGCTCTTTACAACGCGGCGATTGCAGGGGATTACAAGAGCGCATCGCCTATGTACGCAGCTCTTCATGATCTCTTCCATTGGGATTCGAAAAAGGAATTTATTCAAGCAATCAAGTTAGCGATGGATTTACTTGGTCGCTACGGTGGCCCAACACGTTTGCCTCGTTTGCCACTTCCTGCTGCCGATCAAGAGAAGATCAAGCGCGAAGTTGCAGCCGTAAAGGAATACTTCGGCAAATGATTGATAGTTTGCGGACTGTCACCACGGTTGAAACTCACACCGAGGGCATGCCAACGCGGGTAGTAACTTCCGGCGTTGGTGACATTCCAGGTAAGACTATGGCGGAAAAACGCCTGTATTTCATTAAGAATCTTGATTACTTACGTGAATGGTTGATGTTTGAGCCTCGCGGTCATAGCGCAATGAGCGGTGCGATTCTGCAAAAGCCAACGCGCCCCGATGCTGATTGGGGAGTTGTTTACATTGAAGTTTCCGGATGTCTGCCAATGTGTGGACATGGAACCATCGGAGTTGCCACAGCGCTTGTTGAAAAGAAGTTGGTTGAAGTCATCGAACCTCTCACAACCATCCGTCTTGATACGCCTGCAGGTCTTGTGGTTGTAGACGTAAAAGTTAAAGACGGCAAGGCAGAAAATGTCACTATTATAAACGTTCCATCTTTTTCTTACGCACTTGATCAAAGCGTCACTGTTCCGGGGCTTGGAGAGCTTACGTACGACATGGCTTACGGTGGAAACTTTTATGCCATCGTTCCTATTGAAAGAGTCGGCATCGATTTCAAGAGAGAGAATGGTCAGAAACTTCTTGATTTAGGACTGCAGATTTCTGATGCAATAAATGAACAAAATCGTCCAGTTCATCCTGAGAACCCGGACATTGCAATTTGCCACCACATTGACTTCATTTCTCCGGGAGGTGACTCTCTTCACTGGAAGAATGCAATGGCCATTCACCCGGGATGGTTTGATCGTTCACCTTGTGGAACAGGAACAAGTGCTCGTCTGGCTCAAATGGTTGCGCGCGGAGAATTCAAAGAAGGCGATGTCCTCATTAATGAATCGTGGATTGGCTCGCATTTTGAAGGAAGATTTAAGGAGCGAACAAAAGTTGGAAATTTTGACGCGATTATTCCAATGATTACTGGACGTGCTTGGGTTATGGGAGAAGCAACCTGGCTTCTAGATCCTTCAGATCCATTCCCTAACGGCTTTATTGTTTAGTACGAACCCCGTTTACTAAACGCTCCAAGCCCAATGGGTTTGAATCTTTGAGAGAATCGGGGAGAAGTGAGTCAGGCATTCCCTGGTATGAAACTGGGCGCATAAATCGGTAAATCGCATCTGTTCCGACCGAAGTTGTGTGCGAAGAAGATGACGGCCATTGGCCTCCATGCTGCATCGCAGCTGTTACAGAAACTCCAGTAGGGAATGCATTCCAAATAACTCGGCCGGCTTTCTCTGCCAGAACAGCTAGTAACGGCGCCACTGAATCACCATCAGAACCATGGATTGTGGCTGTTAATTGCCCCTCTAGAGCAGATGCAATCACTTCATATTGAGACTCTTCAGCGATGGCGATGACGGTCGTTGGGCCAAAGTGCTCTTCCAGTGCTTGCGGGTGTGCCGAAATAACGCTCCAATCAGCGATGAAGAACGTTGGTGTCACAACGATGCCAGCACCTGAAGTATTTCCGCTCATTACTTTGACTGAACTCAATTTTGCCAAAGAAGTAATTGCAGCTGAATATCTTTCTGCAATTCCCTGATTAAGAAGGGGGCCAACCGAGATAGTTGCAAGATACTTTTCCATTTCAGAAAGAAAGAGATCAGCGTGAGATTTAGGGATAACAAATAGGCCAGGTTTCGTGCAGAACTGCCCAGAACCAAGCAGCGCCGAGTCGACTGCTCCTTTTACAAGTGCATCGTTTCGCTGCGATATTGCAGATGAGGTCACAAATACGGGATTGATAGAGCCCATCTCTGCGAATACTGGAATGGGAACTTCGCGCTTTGCTGCAAGGTCCATGAGAAGTTTGCCAACTCCGCCTGAACCTGTAAAACCAATTGCCGTAATCTTTGGATGGCTCGCAACCCAATGAGTAATTTGTGGATCATTACCTTCCACCATTGAAAAGATTTCTTTTGGTTGACCGGATGCTTCAATTCCACTTTGAATAGCGGCAAAAACCAAGCGTGAAGTTTGTGGGTGCGAAGGATGCGCTTTTAGAACTACGGCGCAACCTGCAGCAAGTGCACTAATAGAGTCCCCACCTGCCGTTGAGAATGCAAGAGGGAAATTGCTTGCTGCGAAAATCGCAACAGTCCCTAGTGGTTGATTTTCTTTGCGGATATCTGGACGCGCGCCCATTGGATAGTTTGCATCTGCTAGATCAATTTTTGGATCTAAATGCCGTCCGGTCGCAATTTGCGCTGCAAAGAGATTTACTTGAAAAACGGTTCGAGTTAATTCACCATTAATACGAGCTTCGGGAAGTCCTGACTCTTGTTGCGCGATAGGAACGATCTGCGGCCTTGCTTCTTCAAGGGCTACGGCAATATTTCTTAAGAGGGAGGCACGAAGGGCAGGTGTTTGTTCGGGCGCATGCGCCGCCTCGATTATTGCCGAAACTTCGCCTTTTGTTGCGTTTGCAATCTCCGGGCCAAATTCTTCACCCGTTTGTGGGTTTACTGCGCGAAAGTTGTTCAATTATCCGACCATGCCTTTGTGATTGATTTTGGAAGGTTCGTGTCCACATTCGGTATTCGACTGGACGCTTGCGCAATCGTCGCAAAGCAGAATCAGTTGGTAACAAGCCTTATTGGCACAGTTTCGGAAGCTCTTTGTCTTTCCGCCGCATTTTTCACATTCGCCAATCACTTCTGGATTCTCGCTGAAGTCTTGGACCATGCGCTTATCAAAAATATAAAGTGACCCATCCCAGAGCCCGTCATTTCCAAATTTCTCGCCGTAGCGAACTATTCCACCTTTGACTTGGTAGACCTCTTTAAATCCCCGATTAACCATGACAGCCGAGAGAATTTCACAACGGACGCCACCCGTGCAATAAGTGACAATTGGCTTATCTTTGAGGTGATCGTATTTTCCAGATTCCACTTCTCCGACAAAGTCGTGAGAGGTGAGCACATCAGGAACCAGCGCGCCGCGAAATTTTCCGATCTTGGCTTCAAAAGCATTTCTTCCATCGAAGAAAACCACTTCATCTCCGCGTTCTTCGACTAACTGATTCACTTCTTCAGGACGCAGATGTTTTCCGCCGTTAACAACGCCGTTTATATCAACTTGAATCTCGGTGGGACTTGAAAAAGCTACAAGTTCCTTCTTCACTTTCACACTGAGACGCGGAAATTCATCGCCCTGGCCTTGCGACCATTTGAAGTCGATTTTCTTAAAGCCTGGATACTCTTTTGTTTGACGGATGTACTTTTTGAGGTCTGACATATTGCCGCCCAAAGTTCCATTAATTCCATGCTCGGAAATCAGGATGCGGCCCTTAAGGTTCAATGTTTCACAAAGATTCTTCTGCCACATCTTGAGAGCTACAGGATCGGCCACGGGGGTGAATCCGTAATAGAGAATGACCTTCTGGAGTTCCATGGCCTCATTCTAGAGGTGAATTCACAGCACTTTCTATCTCGTCAGATTGAGGAAATGCTGACAGAATCGTGACTGTGGCGACTTTGTTGCGTGTGAGGCGGCGGAGAACGATTGCATCTGCGCTCATCTCTCTGCTCATATTTTCTTCGGCCACTCAATCTACTTATGGTGATGACTCTCAACTGCCAGCGCTAGTCGATGCACCGATTCCTGCCAATGTGACTCCAACTATTTCTGGGATAGCGGCCGATCGCCCCACACCATATAAGGATCGTTGCCACACACAACAAGATTTGACCAAATCAGAATCGGCCTGCGTATACGGTGATCGAAAGTCTAAAACGACGATTGTTCTTTTCGGCGATAGTCACGCCCTCTCGTGGTTTCCTGCAATCGAAAGGCTTGCACTTGCAAAGAAGTGGAAACTGGTTTCTCTCACAATGTCTTCTTGCTGGCCAGCAGATATTCTGGCTTGGAATTCTACGAAGAATGCCTTGATGGCAAATTGCACAATTTGGCGGACAGATACAGTCAACGACATACTCGCAATGAAACCAAAGATGATTTTTGTGGCCGGGACTCGTGGATTTACTACTGTAGATGGCGATATGAATTTAATTCTTGGCGACGCGCGCACGGCTACATGGGAAGCCGGGATGGTGCGAACCCTTGACGATTTAAAGAAAGCTTCAAAACTTGTTGTGTATTTGGCAGATACTCCGGTCTCCGCTGTGGACTCACCTACATGTTTGCGTGCTCATAGAAATAGCATCGCTGCCTGTGCAACTCCATACGCAAAAGCGGTCTCAACAAAATGGTTAGCTGAAGAGCAGCATGTAGCCACCACGGAAGGCGTCATGTGGATTGACCCAACACCTTGGATTTGCTCAACTGAACCTTGCTCCCCGCTCTCCGGAAAATACATAATTTATGTCGACAGCGGTCACTTAACAGCATCTTTTGCTCGGACACTTGAAAAGCCGCTATGGGCAGAAATCACTTCCCAATAGAATGTTGGCACTATGAAAATCCTTGCAATCCAGAACGACCCTACTGATCCACCACACCTTGTGGGTGAATGGTTGCAGGAACAGGGTTTTGAGATTGTTGTTACAAAGGCATTTGATGGTGAGATAGTCCCGACAACGGTTCCTGATGGGTTTGCTGCGGTAATTCCACTCGGTGGATCAATGGGCGCACTCGATGATCACATCGCGCCATGGTTGCCTAATGAGCGCAAACTTCTTGCCGATGCAGTTGCAAGAGATATCCCAATTTTTGCAATTTGCTTAGGCGCGCAATTATTGGCAGAAGCACTTGATGGCAAAGTTAGCCGCGCAGAGGTTGGTGAAATCGGGATTTATTCAGTCACGCCAAACTCCGCCGCAGCGTCTGATCCAATCTTTAATTTGAGCACTGACGTTCTTGTTACACAATGGCACGAAGATCAAGTAACCCAACTTCCAACCGGCGCAGTAACACTGGCTTCAAGCGCCCTCTGTCCAAATCAGGTGTTTCGAATCGGCTCAAAGACATATGCAACTCAATTCCACCCAGAAGTTGATAGTTCGATTATTCAGTTGTGGGAGGCGGATGCCGATAACGCTTTTCTTGAGTCAGGAAAAAGCTCGGTAGAAGAGGAAGTGCGTAGAGCAGAAGCCGAACTTGTTCGAGTTTGGAAACCAGTAATACAAGGCTGGGGAAAGCTAATTCAGCAATAACTCTTATTGAGCAGTCATCCCACCGTCTGCAGAAACGATGGATCCAGTCATAAATGAGGATTCATCAGATGCCAAGAAAAGAACAAGGTTGGCAATTTCACGAGGGGTGCCTGGGCGACCAATCGGTTGAAACGAGTCAATAGTCTTATAGACATGATCTAGACCGCCAAGCATCTTTGCATGCGCGTGATTGATTGGCGTATCAACCCAACCAGGGCAAATAGCATTACAGCGAACGCCAGTCTTTGCGTAATCCAACGCAATTCCGCGAGTGAACATCACGATTGCACCTTTAGAGGCGGAGTAAACGCTAAGGAATGGTTCTGACACAAGTCCATTTACACTCGACATGTTCACAATCGAGCCACTTCCTTGTTTGAGCATTGCAGGTAAAACTGCGCGCGTTAAATACATCGCACCTTTAATATTTACAGAGAGCGTGCGATCGATAGTTTCATTTGATACTTCATGGAAGACTCCGGGCAAGTTAACGCCAGCGTTATTAACGAGAATATCTACAGTTCCAAATTCCTTAATTGCATCTGCAACGACAGCATCACATTGTTGGAAGTCGGAGATGTCTATTGTTGCCTCACGAGCAGTCCCACCTGTTTCACGAATCTTTTGGGCAGTGGCCTGCGCAGCTGCGGCATTGATATCTGCACAAATTACTTTTGCGCCCTCTTCGGCAAGGCGAATCGCACTTGCTTCACCAATACCCGAACCAGCACCTGTAACAATCGCAACTTTATTTTCGACTCTCATCAATTTTCCTCATTCACAAATTAGATGTCCTTGTATAAATAGTAGAGCCGCTACGCAATATGCGCAGCGGCTCTAACTTATATTTCTTTGAGATTAATCGAGGGTACGAACTGCGCCCTTGAAGTGGTTCTTAGCGCCAAGTGCCCACCAGATGAGTGCTCCACCGATAACAACGAGGAACCCAATAGGTGTGTAGTTAGCAGCCTTGATATCGAAGCCCTTGCCCCACCAAACACCTGCTGGTGTTGTAGGCATGATGAAGTAGATTGAAACGAATACGATTTCAAGGACCGCTACGGGAGCCATCCACTTCCACTTCTTACCAAGATTCCACTCGCCTTGTACGAAGGAGTCACCCTTGCGCCAGCGTAGATAAATAGGAATTGCGAAGGATCCGAAGAGGCCAATAACTGCCATTGATGTAACAGCGAAGAAGGCCACTGCAGACCAGAGAGCTGGAATGGTGACAATAATCGCTGCTGCTCCGAGACCGAAGGCTGCATGTGAAGGATTCTTGTTTCCATCAAGCTTTGTCCAGTACTTGTGTCCTGGCACTGCCTTATCGCGAGAGAAGGCGAACAACATACGTGAACCAGCAGTTACGCAAGACATTCCACAGAAGAACTGACCAAGACATGTGATGATCATGATGAGCTTTGCCCAACCACCAGGAACTGCAGAGTCAATAAGTCCAAGAACGCTTCCGCCGCCCTTTGTTATACCTGCTTCGTCTGTAGCTGCAAAGAGGAATGAGAGAAGAAGAATCCATCCAGCAACTGCTGAATATGCAATCGACTTCCACAGACCTTGTGCAGCAGCTTTTCCTGCTTGACCAGTTTCTTCAGAGACGTGAGCCGAAGCATCAAAGCCTGTGATTGTGTACTGAGTAAGAAGGAAGCCAAGAGGTAAAACGTAAATCCAGAATGCGCGATGTGAGAATCCACTGTTATTGATCTGGTGAGTGAAAACCCAATGTGCGGTTTGGTGATGAGTTGGGATAAGTACAAAAATTGCAATGATTGCAGCAACACCAAATACGTGTACCCAAACGTTGATTCCTTGTAGCTTGTGAATGAAGGTAGCGCCCCAAATATTCATCAGAATATGAATCAGTGTGGTTACGAAGAAGACAAGGAAAATTGTCTTCAAGTTACCTGGGTCAAATGCGCTTGTGTATTTGCTCATCGCATATGTGAAGAAGTTAGCGAAGCCGTAGTCAACGCCAGCTGTAACAGTGATCAAACCAAGAAGGTTTAGCCAACCTGTGATCCAGCCGTGGATTGGCTTGCCCAAGTTGAGCGCCCAATAATAAATTCCGCCTGCTGTTGGCATCGCGGAGACTAGCTCGGCCATGGTGAGGCCGATGATCATGATTAAGCTGGCAATTATTGGCCAACCTACAGAAATAGCGACCGGACCGCCGTTATTCCAAGCCTGGGCAAAGGTTGTGAAGCAACCTGAGAGGATCGAAATAATTGAGAACGAGATTGCAAAGTTGTGGAATCCGCTCCATTTTCTGTCAAACTCTTGTTTGTAGCCAAGCTCAGCAAGTTTGCGAGCATCGGCATCATTCGAATTAACCATTGTGCAAGGTCCAGCCTTTCTAGGTTGTTTCAAGTTGGTTAGTACGGGTGAAAGAATTGTGCAGTGAGTCACTCTCAATTGCTAGTACATTTTGGAATAATTCATCTATTGGTTGAGCGCCCAAATCGGGTCAAAATGGCCCAAAGCATTGTCGCTTTGCGCTCAAGCGGGTAACCTCAAGTCCTCGTTCCAACACCCTGTTTGGATGCGCCGGAAAGGAGCCCTTGTGCTCTCGTTGGATGATCTTCGTCGTGAAATTGAAGCTGGCCGAATCGATACGGTCGTAGTCGGTATTACCGATATGCAGGGCCGCATGCAGGGAAAGCGCATTCACGCGCCCTTCTTTCTTGCCGACACTCTCGCTCATGGAACCGAAGGCTGCAACTATCTTCTAGCCGTAGATATAGATATGAATACTGTCCAGGGCTATGACGTCTCATCGTGGGAGACCGGATACGCAGATATGGCTATGGCCGTCGACATCAACACACTTCGTTATCTTCCTTGGCACGAAGGAACAGCGATGGTCGTCGCTGACTTACTTGATCATCACAAGAATCCAATCACCGTTTCCCCACGCCAGATTTTGAAGAAGCAGTTGGATCGTTTGGACAAGGCTGGAATGGTTGCCATGTGTGGAACCGAGCTTGAATTTATCGTTTTCAAAGATACATATGAAGAGGCCTGGAATAAGTCTTATAACGATTTAACCCCAGCGAATCAGTACAACGTCGATTACTCATTGACAGGTACCGCTCGTGTTGAAAAATTGTTACGAGCAATACGCCTTGGAATGGCTGGGGCAGGACTTGTTGTCGAATCCGTCAAAGGCGAGTGTAATTTCGGTCAACACGAAATCGCATTCCGATATGCAGATGCACTTACAACCTGCGATAACCACTCGATTTATAAGATGGGCGCAAAAGAGATTGCATCGCAACAGGATTGTTCCCTTACTTTCATGGCCAAGTTCAATGAAAAAGAAGGATCTTCTTGCCATATTCACCTTTCATTCCGCGACAAAGCAGGAAATGCAATTATGGCTGGCGATGCTGGCGATGGAATGAGCGAGCTGGGTCGCAATTATTTGGCAGGAGTTCAAGCTCACTTGCGTGAACTTTCACTTTTGTTCGCTCCAAACATCAATTCATACAAGCGATACCAACCTGGAACTTTCGCTCCAACAGCAATCAAGTGGGGCCGTGATAACCGCACATGCGCGCTTCGCCTCGTTGGTGAAGGACTTGGGCTTCGTGTAGAAAATCGCGTGCCTGGTGGTGATGCAAATCCATATCTTGCTGTTGCTGGAATGGTTGCTGCAGGACTTGATGGAATTGAGAATAAGTTGGCACTCGAACCTATTTTCACTGGAAATGCCTACGCACTTGAGACTTCTCGTGTGCCAACATCACTCCAGGAAGCTCGCGATATTTGGGCAAATAGCCAATGGGTTCGCGATACATTTGGCGCAGATGTGCAGAAGCATTATGCGCATATGGCCGATACAGAAATTGACGCCTACTCGCGTGCTGTTACTGATTGGGAACGTTTTCGTAGCTTCGAACGGATGTGATTTAACTGAGTACATATACAGTCATTAATCCAGTCACAACAAAAGCTGTTGCAGATATTGCAATGGCAGATGTGGCACAAACTGATGCAATCATTCTCAAGGCCGCTAAAGCCTTTGAGACTTGGCGCAAAGTAAACCCAGGTGATCGGGCAAAGTTATTGCGTAAATTTGCCGCAACAGTCGATAGCCACAATGAGGAACTTGCCCAACTTGAAGTCCTTAACTCTGGCCACACCATCTCAAATGCTCGATGGGAAGCTGGCAACGTACGTGATGTACTCAATTACTACAGCGCAGCACCTGAGCGGCTTTTTGGTCGCCAGATTCCAGTTCCAAACGGAATCGATATTACTTTTAAGGAACCCC